>CAZXSK010000036.1:0-42730 GCA_964642855.1 uncultured Planctomycetaceae bacterium
GGGGCAAGTACGCCGGCGAGCCGCGCGAGATCGAGGGCACGCATTTCGCGGTCTACGCGACGTTCGGCGAGACGTTCGAGGACTGATCGGACCCGCCAGAGGCGCGGGGGCTGAACCGCCCGGCGGATGCGAATTCATTTCAGCTTGATCATCGCCTTCTTGATCTGCTCGGCGGAGACCTTCTCGGGCTTGGTGTCGGTCTGCTCGGCGTCGATGGCCTTCTGGAGCTGCTCTGCGACCCACTGGTCGCGCTTGGCCTGATGCTCGATGTCCTCGGAGGGCATGAGCTTGCACGTCAGCCCGTTGGGCAGGTCGACCGTTCCTTTCTTGCGCAGCACCGCCTCGCCGCGACGGTAGCGCTTCCCGCGGACCGGGGCGGTGAGGAAGTCCTTCACGAGGTCGCGGAGCTTGCGGTCTTCTTCCAGCGTCCACTCGGGCTTGAGAAAGTAGAGCATGTAGGCGTGGGTAATGCGCTCGGCGTCGCGGGGAGGAACCTTCGACGGCAGGCGGATCGACGGCCAGCGCTGCTTGACGCTGTTGGGGTCGCTGAGCACGTCGGCCAGCAGCAGTGAGCCGATCGCGCGGGCGGCCCGGACGTGCGGATCGCGGTTGTTGTTGGCGAGGATTCCCGGCAGACGGATCAGCAGTTGCGTCTTCCGCGCCTTGGGCGCGGAGTGGTAGATGCTGGTCATGTCCGCGTAGAACTCCTGGAGCTGGTGGAACCGCAGCAGATGATTGTTGAAGAGCTCAAGGACGTCTTCTGTGGGCAGGAACTCGGAGATGAAATTGTGCCCCAGCTCGTGCCACGCGATGCACTCGGCCAGATCCGCTTCGGTGATGTTGTGCTTCTCGGCGAGGCCACCTTCGACGGGCTCGTTGCTGTCGAGCTTGTCCGGCCGCCAGGAGACGACGAACAGCAGCCGGCCGTTGCGGACGCCGACGGTCTTCTGCACGCCCAGCATGCGGGAGGGGTAGTAGTTGGCCTTGAACTTTCGGTCCCAGATTTCGGCGGTAAAGGTGTTGGGCTTGCGGCTGGAGATTTCCTTCCACCACCTCGGGCGGTGCTGCAGGACGGCCTGGCGGAGATAGCGAACGTTCTCCTTACGCTCTTTCGAGAGTCGGTACACGTGCTTGCGAGAGGACCGGAGGCGGTCTTTCAGGCCGTCGAGATCGCCTTTGACGAGATAGAGGTCGAGCAGCTGGTTGTAGTAATCGTTGGCATCGGCACGGAGTTTGAGCAGCACCCGTTCCCGGCGGGTGAGTTGGGCGTTGGCGTCGGTGTTGTCCTCGCCGCTCGCGGTTGCACTAAGTGGCGCGACCGATGCCAACGCGAGCAGGATCGATAGCAGAGTACGTCGGAATGTCATGTTGCCTCCCCGGCCTGGCGGTTCAGTGCACGATTCCTATTATATCAGACGTGCGGGCAGGGCGGAACGTTCAGTGAAAATCGCAGCGGTCTGGCGTAGCGACAGCGCAAAAAAGAGCCCGGAACGCGGGCGGGTGTTCCGCCGGGGCTCCGGGCTTGTGTGTCCTGCGTGTAAGCAGGCCGTCACCTGCCTAACGCAGGCCACCTATGCAGTACGAGTTCATGGACCACCTCCTTCCTCTGTTGGGCCTTGCCCAGCCGTCGCCCTTGGCGGGCCGCCGGGCTTCCAATCCTCGGACGTCTCCGAGGCCCGTCGACGAGGCGCGCCGCCTTGACGTCGCGACCTCGCGGCCAGGCAGGGGGGTGTTGCTCTGCCTGACAACATCGAACATATCGACCAGACGAGGGACGAATCAACACCTCAACCGGGCAGGACCCTGTCTCGTCTGCCTCGGGTCTGCCATCGATCGCCCACGGGCCGATCTGCAACCTGCCTAACCGACTGCAAACCGATAGGTTCCAGAATGCCCGAAAATTCCTCCATGTGTGTGCGGCCCGGCAGATTTTTCCGAGATTTTCCGGAAAATGGGCCGGGACGGGCGGTTGGCGATTGACCGATACGAGGCCGGTGGAGTTTTGCAGGCACGCCGGAGGTCAAGCCCCCTTGTGTGCAGGCCTGCATCCAGTACAATTCTTCCAATGGACCAGAAGTACATCCGCAATTTCAGCATCATCGCTCACATCGACCACGGCAAGAGCACGCTGGCCGACCGCATGCTCCTCGTGGCCGGGGCGATTACCCAGCGCGAGTTCCGCGAGCAGTTGCTCGATGACATGGATCTTGAGCGGGAGCGGGGCATCACGATCAAGGCCTCGGCCGTGACGATCGAGTACGAGCACCAGGGCCAGACCTACATGCTCAACCTCATCGACACGCCCGGGCACGTGGACTTTCATTACGAGGTGTCGCGGGCCCTGGCTGCGTGCGAGGGGGCGCTGATCGTTGTCGACGCGGCCCAGGGCGTCGAGGCGCAGACCGTTGCCAACGCGCACCTGTCTGTCCAGAGCGACCTGACGATGGTGCCCGTGGTCAACAAGATCGATCTGCCCGCGGCAAGGCCTGAGGATGTCGCGATGGAGGTCGAGAACCTCATCTGCATTCCAGCCGAGGACTGCGTGTTCACCTCCGCCAAAACGGGCGAAGGCATCGACGAGCTGATGAAAGCCGTGGTGACCCGTCTTCCGTCGCCGCGAGGGGACAGAGAGGGCAAGACCAAGGCGCTGGTTTTCGACACCCAGTACGACGAATACCGGGGTGTGGTGGTCTACGTCCGCGTGTTCGACGGCAAGCTCAGCGTGGGCGATTCAATCCTGATGATGGGCACCGAGGACGAGTACGCAATCAGCGAGATCGGCAAGTTCATGCCCAAACCCACGCGGGTCGAGAGCGTCGCAGCCGGGGAGGTCGGTTACATCGTCGCTGCGATCCGGTCGGTCGCCGCGGTGCACGTGGGCGACACCGTTACGCTTGCGTCCGACCCGGCCGAGGAGCAGTTGCCCGGCTACCACCAGCCCCAGCAGATGGTCTTCTGCGACTTCTACCCCGGTCCCAGCACCCAGGTGCCGCACCTTCGCGAGGCAATCGAGAAGCTCCAGCTCAACGACTCGTCGCTGACCTTCGTGCCGATCAGCTCCGACGCACTGGGGTTCGGCTTCCGCTGCGGATTCCTGGGCATGCTGCACATGGAGATCGTCCAGGAACGCCTGGAGCGGGAACACGACGTGGAGGTCGTGCAGACCGCCCCGACCGTGCCCTACGAGGTGCTCAAGACCGATGGGTCGGTGGTGGAGGTCGACTCGGCTGGGGATCTGCCCGAGGTGACCTACATCGAGGAAATCCGCGAGCCGGTCGTGAAGCTCGACCTGATCATCCCGTCGGAATCCGTCGGCCCGGTGATGCAACTGTCCGAAGACCGCCGGGCGACCTACAAGCACACCGAGTATCTGTCCAGCGACCGGGTGATCCTGACCTACGAGTTCCCGCTGGCCGAGATGATTTACGACTTCTACGACAAGCTCAAGAGTTCCACGCGCGGCTACGGGACGATGGACTACGAGATGCTGGGCTACTTCCCCAACGATCTCGTGAAGGTCGACATTCTCGTCAATGGCCAAAAGGTCGATGCGCTGTCGTTCATCGTACACCGCTCCAAGGCCGAGCCGCGGGGGCGAGCGGTGCTGCAGAAGCTCCGCAAGGAAATCAGCCGTCATATGTTCGAGGTGCCCCTCCAAGCGGCGATCGGCGGGAAGATCGTGGCCCGCGAAACGATCAAGGCGATGCGCAAGAACGTGACGGCCAAATGCTACGGCGGCGATGTGACGCGCAAGCGCAAGCTGCTGGAGAAACAGAAAGCCGGCAAGCGGCGCATGAAGATGGTGGGCAACGTGGAGATTCCCCAGAAGGCGTTCCTGGCCGTGCTGGAAGGCGAAGACTGATCGACCGGGGGATGGTGGGAATCCCTGGCGACAGAAGTCGTGACTGGGTAAACAAAGCGGGCGACCCCATCGCGGGGCCGCCCGTTCACTTACGCCATGCCGGTTGTCCTTCTGCCGGCGTATTACCGCGTCGCCACGTTCAACGCGACGGCAGCCTTGGGTTCCAGCGTGCGGAATGTGAAGCTCTCGGTAAGGAAGAACTCCACGGTTTCGCGGTCGTGGCTGGCGTAGCCGATCGAGAAATCCTTGCCGACGGTCAACTCGAAGTCCCCGCCGCGGGTGCTCATTATCACGCCGCCCTTGAGCACCGGCGAGAGCAGAATGTCTCCGCCCGTGATCTCCTGGACGATCTTGCTGGGGGGATAGCCTGTCTTGGCTGACTGCATCAGCGAGTAATAGGCGTCGGGCCCGAGCACGGTGGCGTAGGGGCCTTCGATGCCGGAACCGGCCATCGCCTTGACCGCATCTGCGATCACAGCCGGGTAGCCCTCCGGGTCCTTGGGCAGCTTCCTGGCCTTGTGCTCCGACGACGCCAGCACGCCGGGGATGTTTGCCTCCTTGAAGCCCTGGAAGATCGCTGTGTCTTCGAACTTCGCGACGTTGGCAGCCACGTCGAGCATCGGGTCGATGTCGGCGTCTTCCGAGCCGCGGGTAACGTTGTCGATTTCAATCTGCTTGAGCTTGAACGGCACGCGGACCTCGATGAGGGGGAGGACTTCTCGCGTGCCCCAGTCGATCCCGCCCGGTCCCGCTTTGGATGCGATCTTCAGCCGGCCAAGATTCACCGCGGCCAGTTCCCAACCGTGCGGGCCCACGAAATCCACGACTTTCCTGCCGGCAAGGGTCTGTCGGATCACGCGCGATGCCTCAGTGTCCAGTTCGGACCAAGCCTGGTCGCTGATGGGTGCGAATTCGCGTTTGAGTATCGATGGCATGTCTACTGTTCCTTTCGCAGGGAGCCGATCTTCAGGCTTCCGTCGGAGTTCACGCTGGAGTCCTGGTTCTCTTCGCCGCCGTCATCGCCTTCCTCGGCCGCTTCTTCGACCTCGGTGATGGGCAACTCGGTGAACAGGTACGTTCGCATGTATTCGTCGAACTCGGGGAAATTGCGCCGCAGCCATTCGAGGTTCATCATGGCGTGCTCGATTTCCTCGTTGCGGTTGTGTTCGAGAACGGATTTGAGTTCGGCGTTCTCGGTGACCGATGCGCGTTCGTTGTACCACGCGACGGCTTCAATCTCCTCGATCAGGCTGGCCATCGCCCGACGTTGGTCAACGACGTGCGGGGGCAGCTGGTCTCTTGGCTCATGAGACTCCAGTGGCATCTCAGGCTCCTTTCCTAATGCCTCACTACTTCGTGTTGTCTCTTCTCGGAAGGCGACGGGCATCCACGTTCCTTTGCCCGTCTCTGTTACTATAGCGCCGTCAATATCTTGACGACAACGACTTCTGGTATTACGCGGATCTGACCGGACCCCTCGTTTCCCGAAGGGAAGTGGAAACTCCCCGTCGGTTACGCTACAAGTGTTCATCCATGGCCGACCTGCGCAGCAAACTGAATGCTCTCCTGCTGGGATGGCGAATACGGAAGCAGATCACGCAGGCCACTCGCCGAGGAGATCAGCTTGTCCTGATCTACCAGATGGGGAAGGTGGGGTCCCGGTCCCTTGAGCGGACGCTGTACAGCAAGGCCGGCCTTGCTGTCTTCCATACGCACGTGCTCTCGCAGTGTCGAATCAAGGAACTCCGCAGGAATGCCGAGTTGTCCGGCAGGCCGAGAACGCTCATGGAAGATGTCCCCGGGACCACTCTGCACCGCACAATCATCACGAGAGGCCTTCCAGTGAAAGCGATTTCGCTGGTTCGCGAGCCGATCGGCCGGAATGTCTCGGCGTATTTCCAGAACCTGGATGTGTTCCAAGGCCAGGCAGAGGCACACGAGCAGTTGGATTCCGACTCGCTGGTCGCCGCCTTCCTCCGGGACTACGACCACCATGTACCCCTGGAATGGTTTGACGTGGAGCCCAGACAGACACTGGGAATTGATGTGTACGCCACGCCGTTCCCCAGACAGCAGGGATTCGCCACGTACTGCAACGGTCCGCACAAACTGCTCGTGATGCGCCATGACCTCGACGATGGGCGGAAGGCTGAGGTCGTTTCCCAGTTCCTCGACATCGAGCCCTTCGATCTTCGACGGCACAATGTCAGCACCGCAAAGGCCTATGCCTCGCTGTATCAGGAGGTACTGCGCACGATTCGACTTCCACGGGAGTATGTCGATCGTATGCTCGACTCGAAGTACGCCAGACACTTCTACGCAGACGAGGAACTCGCCCGTCTCCGGGAGCGGTGGACAGGTCGGGACTGATGCGACCTGCCTGCCAATTCGGCCCATCTACGGCCTGACGATGCGGCAGACGGTTTCCAGGTCGTCGCCGGGCAAATCGACCGGTTTCCAGGTCTCGGGAGCCGACCCGTTCAGGTCGCGCCCACACAGGTCGCGGTACGACTTGAGATACAGCCGGAAGAGATGGTCGCTGCGCAGGGTTGCCGAACGCTCGTCGCCCAGTCTCGCGGTCCGCTCCTTCGCCGGATAGCTCATGTACCGCTTCGCAGATCGCTCGAGGATCTTGAGGTGGTAATCCGCCTGGATGCGCCCGTCGGCCTGCTTGTATTCCTCCACGAATCGCCGGTACCGCTTGAGCTGTCGCTGATGCATCTCCCTGCCGTGTCGGACGGCGTATTCGTCGCTTCTGGGAACGTCCACGAGCATGGGCATCAGCCAGTTCAGCCGGTTGGCGTCGCCGACGAAGCGGATCATCACCGGCAGCGTGCCCTCGGGCAACTCCACAGCCGAACCGTTGGCTACCACCTGCCCCGCGATGGACATTGTCGCCGACGGATTGCCTGCAGTGACGTAGGCCAGTCGCTTGCGGTCATTGCGGAGCGCACAGAACAGGAAGTGCACCGTGCCGTCTCTCGCTCCGGGCGGACTGACCACGCGCTGGTTTCGCGTCCATTTGCTCTTCTCGATTGCCTTCTCGGGCAAGGCCCGGAACGTGAAGTCTACCCCCTTGAACTTCACCTTCGTCCCCTCGGCAGGCGTGGCTTGTAGCCATCCGCCGAGATCCTCAAGCAGGTCGTTGGCATCGCGCGATGACGGGAACGGCCCGTTGAACAGCCAATCGTCCAGCATCTTCTCGGACCGGTACTTCGACACCGGCGTGCCCTCGGCGGGCTTGTATGCCGTGGCTGGAATCTCGATGAACGGAACCGGCTTGCGGGGAGGGGGAATCGTCAGCGGCCCCTTGTCCCCCATGATCGCAAGCTGCATCAGTCCCGCGCCGGCCCGGAACTGGGCAAGCCCCTTGCTCGACGGGTGTAGGTCGCGACACAGCCAGATGTTCGCGATGTAGATCTTCACCCGCAACGAGGTGAACAACTCCGACCACCCGGCCAGGTAGGCGACCGTGGTCTTCTTGAGGTCCTCGTCCCAGAAGTGGTAACCCAGGTCGTACGCCAGCGACAGGCCGGCGAAGTAGTCCAGAAACCCGTACATCTCGTGCTCAGCCGGATTGGCGTCCAATGTGAGATGGGCCCACTTCTGCGACAGTTCCTTGCTGTTGGGGTCGCCGGTCAGCAGGAAGTGCAGGGCATGGCCGGCGGCGTTGTACCCGCTGGTATAGTCGCCCCCTTTGATCCGCCGGTACAATCTGGACCGAAGGTTGCGGATGATTTTGCGTCCCTCTTCCGTGGCCGCCTGCTTCCTGAGCTCCTCCAGGTGCTTCTTGCGAAACAGAAGCCGGGGATGCTCCCCGGACTTGGGCGGATCGTACTTCACGACCTTCGGCCAGATGCGTTCCAGCGAAGCCGACGCGCTGCCCCCGAGCTTTTCGTTGAGGAACCGGCCTTTGTACGCGCCCCGCCAACTGTTGCCGTCCGCTTTCAGTTCGATGTCGTACGTCGCCAGCCCGCGCCTGTAATTCCATCCGTCGTGGTTGACGAACAGCTTGACCTGTAACCCAAGCGAATCGCCGTCGGCGTCCAGTTCCGCAAGCCGACCGTCGTGGTCACCCGTGCGATAGGCCGGGGCGTATCCCCATACGGTGGGCTCCCACTTGCCGTCTCGCACGATCAGGTCCAGGACCATCTCCTTCGGACCGGTCTTGTAGAACTTGCTCCGGCCGGTCAGGCCTTTCTCCAGACGTACGCGGAGCATGCCGGTCATGGAGTTCGGGTCCGGCGTCTGGCCGGCAGCAGGGGAGACCCAGGGCAGGGGAACTGCAAGGCAGGCGATCCCCATGGCGAACTGCACGGCGTGGCGTCGGATAGACACGGCGACTCCTTCCTCATCGTCGGGATGCACGAGGTGCAGGGTGGCCCTGCTTATAGATACCGCCTGGTCGTGGCAGGTTCCGCACGTCCTTGCGGGGCAGTCAGTCGATTTCGGGCAGATCCCGCAGGGGGTAGAAGACCTTGTCGCCCGCGTGCCCGTGGTGGCCGTCATAGATCTCCCACTGCCGGAAGTACTCAACGTGTCCGTCGAGAAATGCGACGTTGGATCCGCGGTCCTGCCCCCGGATGTGACGGTCCGACGGGCGGTCGGCCTGGTGGTAATACCAGCCGCAGCCGTTGTTGCCCCACATCTCTTCGTAGAAAACTCCGAACTCCGACTCCGGTCGCTCGACGGCGGAGACAGGCTGGCCGCCAATGTACTTCTTACTACGGATGCCCTCGGTGGGCCAAATGTAGTCGCCTCGGGACCCGCGGTTCATCGAGTAGCTCTTGTACGTCGGAGGCCGGCGGTCATCGGACGGGCAGTAGTAGAAGTTCAGGTCGCCGGTGAACTCCCATAGCGACCCCTTCATCGGTTCGGCGATGTCCTCGTAGCCGGTGTGCTCGCTGTAAAGCCAGTCGCCATCGCGGTACTTGCCCTCTCCACTGCCCGGGAAGCAGTACCGTCCCTGGTTGACGTACATCTGCAGCCCCCGCCCCAGGCCCGTGAAATTCCCCTGACAGGTGACCAGCTTCGCAAGGTGTTTCGCCGACGAGAGCGACGGCAGGAGAATGGAAACCAACATGGCGATGATGGCGATCACCACCAGCAGCTCAATGAGCGTGAACCCCCGGGCGGTCTTACTGGAACCGTCCATAGCGCGACCTCTCCACCGAATTGGAATTGAGATGTTGAGGGCTGGCTTGACGAGATTATAGCCGAAATGCGCCCGGGCTCTACGCAAAAATGCAGGAGATAGCTGCGTATTCGCGAAAAGATCTCCCTGGGCACTTTCCCTGTTGCTTTGTCCCGCGGCGCGACATTGACGACGGCCGGCAGTCCTCGCGGGAAACACGCGGCACGGGGGGCTGTGTCGCGCTCATGGCGATCCGGTGGCCAGGACTTCGCCCAGGTTCGCGGGGGTCAGGTCTCCCCGCATCGTCCAGTGCCAAAGCTGCCAGTAGAACAGCAACTTTCTCGCATCGGAAGTCTGCCGGTCGTAGGGCTTCTCAGCCTGCTGGACGGATCGCACGCCGTCGGCATCCAAGCCGGGCTGGTCAGGGTCGATGGCCTCAATGATCCCGGCCAGCGGATCGGGCAGTTCCTCCCGGCCTGCCGAGGCCAACCACTTTCGCACTTGCCGGATACCGGGCAGCATCCGGCTTCGGCGGGCGTAATAGCAGGCCTCTCCCCATGCGTTCCGCAGCCAGACCGACGGGGCAAACCGCCGGAACGATCGGATGCCCTTCTCACCGCAGAACGGCAACTCAAGCGCCTCGGGCAGGTGGCGACGGAATAGCTCGGCGTACACGGCATTGTTCTTCTTGAGGGCAGAGGGAATCATGCAGACGGTGTTCCAGAACGACCTGCTGGTGGCCGGAAGCAGCGGCAGGGCGTGGTTGGCGTACACCTTCAGCGGGGTGGTGGCGGTCCGGTTTGGCCAGCGGTTGCGGATCGAGAACCGAGCCAAACCCGCACGGGTAGCCGGCAGGGCCTCCCGCTCTTCCTGCAGCGCAGCGACGACCCCCTCGATCATCGCGTCGATGCGGTCGGAATCGAAGATCCTGCACGCGGGCTTCCAGCGAGGAGTAGCTCTCGAAGGCATCTGTCCCTCCAGGAATACCGTCCGCTCGTGTGGATGAACGATGCTCTTCAGCGAGTAGTCGGGTCCCAAAGCGTCCCATACGGCCCCGTGTCCTTCGCTGACGCAGGCAGCGACTTTGGGGATGAACAGGCTCAGCGCAGGGGTGGCTACTTCATTGAGCAGAAGGAATCGTAGGTATTCGCCGAAGCTGTTGTCCCCCACGCCCGGCCAGACGACCTCGCACTGTCCGCTGCTGAATCTCCTGGCCACCCGCACGCCGTACAGCCCGTCGGCATTGCCGAAGTGGCCCGGCTTCATCACGACCAGGGTCCGAGGCTGGCGGCCGAGACTTCGAAGAAGCAGCAGCAGCAGGCGCGAGTCGAACCCGCCGCTGACGAAGCACACGCCGTCCTGGCCGTACTGGTCGTATGCCTGCATCTCGACCTTCATCGCGTCGACCAGCGTGGCTGTATCCGCCTCGGCGAGGGTCATGCCTTCGCGGACATCGGGCATGTGCCAGTACTCACGAGAGTCCAAGCGGTCGTCGTCGACGTCGTAGGTGGTGATCGTCGCTCCACGCACCCGACGGACGCCGGCGAGCATGGTGTCGGCACCCACCGCGTAGCCCAAAGTCACGAAGCCGCCCCAGCCGCCCGGGTCGGGGGCCACCTCCACCAGACCGCTTGCAGGCATGGCCTTGAGCTCGCAGCTGACCAGCAACACTCCCTCGTGGTGGTGGAGATAGAGCGGCTGGATTCCGAGAAGGTCCTCCACGACGGTCAGCCGCCGCGTGGCTGCATCCCAGTGCAGAGCTGCAAAGGCACCCTCAAGCTCACTGAGAATACCGGCCGCCTCGGATGCCCCGGCCTCGGCCGCCCGAGACAGCAGGGCGGCAACAGATCCCTCTCTCGCAATCGGTACGCCGTGAATCGCCAGCACATTTCCGCACTCGGACTGATGCAGCGCAGGGACCGCGCCCAGCCGGTCGCTCGTGCGGACGCAGCCGATCGCGCCGCCGCCAGTGCGGACACACTCGACGGTGTGCAGCGGCGAGGTGACCATCGTTTCGGCCATTCGGCGAGCTATCTCGAAGGGGTCCGGCGAGGCGGATCTGCCAAAACAGGCTGCGATCTTCATCGGATGCTCCTTTTTCCTCCCTATCGGCAGAAGTGACCAGGTGCGACAGTCCCCACTGCCATCGCTGGCTAGCATGCCCTCCGGATACGCCAGCCGGTCCGCTGGTACCAGGCATCGGATGGGCGATTTCCCCCGCCCCAGAGGCCGGTGCGGTGCAATCTCCGGTGCAGGAGGCCGCCCTGAACCGGACCTGCAGCGCAAAGACAGCGCCTCGGAACACGGCGGCTCCGAGGCGCAGTTTCAGGGCTTTGCCTGCATTTGCAAGTGCATGCCCTGACAGGCACTTGCAAGCGATACCCCTACGGGGACTCGAACCCCGGTCTCCAGGATGAGAACCTGATATCCTAGGCCACTAGACGATAGGGGCGTATTTCCTGCTGATTCTGCTCTACTGCATCGGCCTAGCCCGCACGGTCGCGGGGCTCCTGAAGGATGACGAATCGTACGGACTTGCCCCCCAGCCGTCAAGGACAATTTGCCTCTGCGATCCGGCTTCGGGCAGGACGGGCGATTCCAGCGGGATAGGGCAGCCGGAGGGGGTCTTTGGAGAGGGTTGGCGGGGAGGAGCGGGGATTTTTCGCGCCGATGCCGGGTTGTGGACGCAAAGTATTTGACTCCCCGGACCTGATTTTGCTTGACGTTTTCCCCGAAATGAATAATATAAAGAGTGCTCAAAGGGAGCGTCCTGCTCGGGCGCCCCGGTGTGTACTGTTGCTGAGGGAGGAGAAGATCGTCGGCTTCCACGGTCCTTCTCCATGAGGAAACAGGGAGCGCCAATCATTTGCTCAAAGTGAGGAGTGCCATGAAAGGCAAAAGGCTCGCAATTCTCGTGCTCGTTCTGCTTGTGGGGGTTTCCACCGCATCCGCGGAAATCGTATATCAGCACAAAGGCTGGCAGGTCGCCATGCCTTCCTGGGCGACGAACCAGTCCGGCGTCACCATCACTGAAGATGAAGGTGCCCCCGACGACGTGCTGCTCCTGGAGATCTTCAAGGTCTTCCAGGGTCAGCCAGGCCTGTTCGGCGACATGCCGTCGGTGGTGATGACCTTCACCCAGATCGACCCGGATGCGGTCAACAAGATCGTCATCAATGACGAATCGGTGACCAACAACACCTCGGTCGCCTGGGTGGATTTCCACATGACGCTCGTCTCCGTCGAAGACCAGGCCGTGTTCAACAAGGCCGAAACCTTCCCCGGCGGCGGGAACGACCTCGACCTCGCCCAGTTCAGCAGCTACAGCTGGACTACCGACGGCGCCGGCAATGAGAAGCTCAACTTCTTTGACGGCACGGTTGCCACTGGCGACGACTTCACGCCGGGCAGCTTGTCGGGCGCGATCGTCATTGACGTCGATCAGGCCGCCCTCGACGGTCAGAGCCAGGTCATCTTCAAACTGAAAGAATATCCGACAATCCCCGAGCCGATGACGCTGTCGATCCTGGCAGCCGGTGCTTTCGGCACGCTTCTCCGTAAGAAGCGTCGGGGCTGAATCTTCCGACCCACAGATTCAGCGAGCCGGTAGTAGGAACGAGCAAATGGCGGCCCCGTTGCGCAGCGGCGGGGCCGTTACTGTTGCGCTAAGAACCCCCGCGAGGCAGATCAGAATTCGACATATCCTTGACATCGCCCGGCGGGCCGTTATGATTAGGTTAGATGCTCAAGGCGCAAGCTCATTGCGCCCCAGCTTGCTGTAAGAGGGAGGAGAAGAACCGAACGCTTCCGCGCGTTCTTCTCTGAGGAATTACGGGAGCACCAATCATTTGCTCAAAAGTGAGGAGTGCCATGAACGGCAAACGGCTCGCATTGCTCGTGCTCGTATTGGCCATGGGGGTTTCGACCGCATCGGCGGAGATCGTCTTCGTCAGCAAAGGATGGCAGATTACCATGCCCGACTGGGCGGGTTCGACGTCGGGCGCCTCGGTAACAGAGGATCCCGTCATTGCACCCAACCCCGACGAGATCCTGCTTCTGGAGATCTTCAAGGTCTTCAAGGGCGATCCCGATCCCTTCACGATGACCGAGCCGCTGGTACTCAGCTTCCAGCAGGTCGAGGCCGACGCAGCTTCCAAGATCGTCATCAACGACGAATCGGTGACCAACTTCACCACGCTGGAGTGGACCGGCTTCGAGTTCTCGCTGGGCGATCCCGACAACGTCGTCGAGTTCAACGAAGCGCAGACCTTCCCCGGCGGCGGAAACGACTTCTATCTCGACCCGTTCACGACCGCGGTGTTCGGCACGAACGGCGGAGGCAACGAATCCCTGATGCTCTCGGACGGCGGGGTCGTTTCGGTCGGCGATGATTTCGCCCCGGGCAGCCTGTCCGGTGCACTGGTGATCGACGTCGATACGTCCGGCGGCCAGGCTTCGTTCGATCTGATCGAAATGGCCGAAACCGGCGAAATCCCCGAGCCGATGACGCTGTCGATTATGGCCGCCGGCGGCGTGGGGCTCCTGATCCGCCGGAAGCACTGATCCGTAGATTGAGGCAGCAGGGCGCCGTCGGAGGGAGGACTTCTGCCCCCGCTCGATGAGCCCTTCTGGCAGAACGCTTTCGAAAGACCCCGTCGGGAACGGCGGGGTCTTTGACTGCGCCCTTCCGCGCCGGTAAACTCCCCTCCGCTCGCGATGTCCGACCGGAGCCCCGCATGCTAGCCGCCAGACCGGTGGAGTTGACAATCTATCGTTCCCGCCTTCCGATGCGGTCGTTCGAGCACGCAGCCGCTCGCCGGGCCCAGGCCCAGGCCGTTCTCTGCCGCGTCCGCCTGCGCGACGGCCGGGAGGGCTGGGGCGAAACCCTCCCCCGCACCTACGTTACCGGCGAAAGCATCGAAAGCGTCTGCGACGACCTGCAGGCCATCTGCTGGCCGGCGGTCGCAGGCCGGGCTCTCGCGGCTGAGAACCTGCAGGAAACCCCTCCGCGACGGGACCCCAGCGGCCGGTGCATCAACGCTGCCGCCTGCGCGCTGGAACTGGCGATCGTCGACGCACAGGACTCCTTCCAGGCGTTCGGTCCGTTACGACGGACGATCGCTCCGCGCGTCTCCGGGGTGCTGGGCTCGGCAAATCCGTCGAAAACCCTCCGGCGGCTGATCGCCTTCCGCCTGTTGGGCCTCAGGGACTTCAAACTCAAGCTCGGCTTCGATGCCGACATTGACCAGGCGAACCTGCGAGTGGTTTCTCGGCGACTGGGGCGGGGCCTGCGGCGAGGCAGGTTCACTCTCCGCGTCGACGTCAACGGGGGCTGGTCGCCCGAAGAGACACCGGATCGGGCGAGCGAACTGAAGCAGTGTGGCGTCTGCGCGGTCGAGCAGCCGTTCTTCGGGCCGGCGGAGACGCTCGCAGAGGTCGCGGAGCGATGCACGCTGCCCCTGATGGCCGACGAGTCGCTGCTGACTCCGGATGACGCCAGGATCCTCTGCCGCTGCCGATCGGTGTGGTGGAACCTGCGGATCAGCAAGAACGGAGGCCTCTCCAGCACGCTCGCGATGGCACGTCTGGCCGAGGAACACCGGATCCCCTGGACGCTCGGGTGCATGGTGGGCGAAAGCGGGATTCTCTCCGCCGCCCAGCGGAGACTTCTCCAGGTCGGCCCCCAGCCGCGCTTCGTGGAGGGTAACTACGGGCGGTTGCTGCTGAAGCGGGATCTCACCGCTCCGTCACCGCGAATCGGGTTCGGCGGGAAGCTCAAGCCACTGGCCGGGCGCGGTCTGGGCGTTCGCATCGCCTCGGGAGCGATCGGCTGTTTGACCGAGGTCGCTGCACTGAAGGCGTGAGTCCGCATCCCCGGCCACCTCGCCAAGAGTCACGCGGTGTTTTCGGCGGTCAGGCCGTCCTCGACGGATTCATCAACACATTCCGGCTGAGCATTGGGCAGGACTATGTGCACCGACGCGCCCTCCCCGAGACCGAGACTCTCCAGCCAGATTGTTCCGTGGTGCTTGTCGATCACCTGTCTGCAGATGCTCAGGCCCAGACCCGTTGACGAGCGGTCGTGGCGGGAGGAGTCGACCTTGAAGAACTCCTCGAACGCACGGGCTGCGTGCTCCGGTGTCATGCCCACCCCCGTGTCGTAGATCGACAGGGTGACGCTCTCGGTGTCCTGGCTGGCCTGAATCGTCAGTGTTCCGCCGTCTGGCATGGCCTGCACGGCGTTGCTCAGGACGTTCAGCAGGACCTCTTTCATCCGCAACGGGTCCGCCTCGAAGACGATCGGCTCGACGACATCGTTGCTGACCGTGATTCCTTGTCGGCTGAAGCGGTCTCCCATCGCCGCGACGCAACTTCGGGTGAGGTGAACCAGGTTCACCGGCTTGCACTGCAGACGGAAACTGGGCGAGTTCAGCCTCGCCAGAACCAGCGTTCGCTCCACCAGTTCCCGCATGTATTCAACGTTCTCGGTCACCAGCGACAGCATCCGCCGGGCCTCGGGATCGCTACACCGGCTGTCGACCATCGGCAACAGACCGACCATCGGCGTCAGCGGGGTCTTGAGATCGTGCCCGAGCTGGTTGACGAACTGGTCCTTCTGCCTGAGCAGTTGGCGGACTTCGAACGTCCGCATCTCGACCTGCGTCTCGAGCGTCTGGTTGAGCACGGTCAACTGCTCTTCCGCCGCGATGCGCTGGTCCACCTCCTCGCGGAGTCGGGCGTTGGCCTGCTCGATGCGGTCGAACTGCTCACCCAGCGTGGAGGCCACCTTGCCCAGCAGCAGATGGAACATCGCTCCCAGCAGGCCGGCGAGAACCACGCTGACCAGCGCAGCCGAAATGGCGGTATTTCGCAGCATCGCCAGTTGCTGTGTCTCGTCGCGCAGCAGCACCAGCTCGCCGACGTCTTTCCCGGCCATGTCTCGCAGTTCCTGGAAGCGCAGGCGATACTCCCTGCCGTCGAGGCGGACGACTTCGTCGGGGTCGGGATGGTTCTCCATCCCCGCCTTGAGCATCGCCATCAGGCGGGGCGGAATCCGGTTCAGGCTGTCCTGGATCAGCACGGCCGAGGGCAGAAGATCCCAGTTGAGCTCCCTGCCCAGCATCCGCATGCCTTCTTCCCAACGCTTGCGATCTACGAAGTGCTTGTCGATGACGGCGTAGAACTCCACGCCCTGGTTCTCGTGAATGGAGTTCAGGACGTGATCGATCTCTTCGCCCAGCTCAAGATAGCCGATCAGCTCGCCTTCGTGCATCCACGGCCGGACCACGCGGAGGGTGAACGTGCCCAGGGGCCCGAGTTCCAGGCCCCAGCAGATCTCCTGGGTTTCCTCAGCTCCCTTGGCGGTATTGCGGTTGATCAGGTCACCGTGCCGCTTTGGCGAGTGCACCCGCAGGAAGCACACGCGGTCCGGGCCGTGGAAGTAGAAGTGCGTCATCCGGTGGTTGGACCGCAGGTTTGCGTACATCGCCTCGACGCGCTTAAAGAGCTTCTCGCGGTCGCCGGAACGCATCAGGCCGGCGAGTTCGTCGTTGTCGGCCAGTGCCTCCAGCGTAGCGGCCATCATCCCCGCTTCGCCCTCCAGCTCCGACTCCAAAGCCCCGGGGACGCGGTTGAAGGCCTGGGTGGATTGGGCCAGCATTTCCCGCCGCTGGTTCTGATAGACATGCCATCCCCCCACGCCGACCAGCGCCAGGACCACACTCATGACCGGAATCTGGACCAGCAGCCGAAGGCGGCGCGGATTGGCGAGGATCCGCTCCAGTCGTCCCTTGGGTTGGCTTCGGATCGGAGAGTCCGGATCCGTCTTTTGCACATACATGGAGTACCCCGCTTCTCTGCCCCCGGGGATTGCAGACCGGTTCCCGCTGTCTCCCGGAGCGACCCCGCAACGTAACTCAGATGGCATATCGGCCGGTTTCCGTACCACCTTGAGCAGGTCATTACCCTACATTCGAAGTGGAATCCTGCCAGAAGAGTTGATGGGAGAAATGCCCTGCCGTAAGGTAGCCGCGGAATCGGTGTACTCGATGAGAAATCCAATGGAGGATGGTCATGGCTTCGCCCCTTCGATATGCAGGACGTGTGTTTGCGACGGCCTGCTGTCTGTCGTTTCTGGCCGGATCAGGGTGTTCGTCCCGCCAGTTCAGCACCACGCCGCGGACGGCGATCGAGCAGATGCTGATCTCCGGGGCGGTCGACAAGGCGATGGAGAAGGTCCACATGCCGATGCTCGATGGCAGGAAGGTCTTTGTCGACTTCAGCCAGCTCAAGGCCTACGACGTGGAATATGTGAAGGTCGCGGTGCGGGCGACGCTGGCCCGACAGGGCGCCGTGCTGGTGGAGTCTGCCGATGCAGCGGAGCTTACCGCTGAGGTGGCCTCCGGGGCGCTGGCGCTGGAGTACAAGAGCGGGCTGGTCGGCCTGCCGGCTCTCCCGGTGCCCAAGGCGGACATTCCGCTGCCCGAGATGCCGATCTACAAGACCATCGAGCAGACGGGCATCATGAAGCTGCTGATCTTCGTGCACGAGGGCGGACGTTTCGTGGCGGCCGACACGTACTACGCCAAGGTCGACCGCGACGAGAGTTTCTTCCTGTGGTGGAAGCATCACCGCACGGATGACATCCGCACCGGCTGGGAACAGGCCGATGCGCGCCTCGAGCAGCGCAAGGGCGACGCCGATGGCGCAGGCCCCGACGGCCACTGATTCCATCCGGCCTCGTCCGCCGGCCTGCCGCACGCCTACAATGACCTGTCAACGCAACACCTACCGACAGGAGACACGAGATGGCAACGGCAGGAAGCAGATGGAACGACCTGGGCCTGGCTGTCATTCGGGCGGGAGCGGGGGCAATGTTCATTGCCTACGGCTGGCCGAAGATTACAGCCGGCCCCGAACTGTGGCAGAAACTCGGCGGGGCGATGGGCCTGCTCGGGATCACCTTCCTCCCGGCGTTCTGGGGGTTCATGGCTGCGGTGTCGGAGTTCGTGGGAGGCATCTTCCAGGTTTTCGGCATTTTCGTCCGGCCTTTCGCCTTCCTCATGGCATTCACGATGTTCGTGGCGATGGTCCTGAAGATCTCCGGCGGCGCGAACTTCTACGGCGACCCGCCGGGCACCGGCTTCTCCTCGCCCCTGGTCTACCTGGTGATCTGGCTGGGCATGCTGGTCAGCGGCGGCGGACGGATGGCAATCGGGCGGATCGGGCCCTTCAAGGACAAGTGGTTCGCCTGATCGGGCGGGCAACCCATGGCCACACGGGCCGAGAGTTCGAAACGCTGGCTGGGGCAACTGGGCCCCGCGGACGTCGTCCGCGCCCTGCGTCTGCCGTTTCTGACCGCCAGCGTCCTGCCGTTCCTGCTGGGGGCAGTGATGGCCGGCGGGCCGCGATCGATGCCGGGGCTGTTGCTTGGTCTCGCGACGGTCGCCCTGACGCACCTGGCGGGCAACGTGGTTAACGACTACGCCGACGACCTCTCCGGCGCCGACCGCGCCGACGGCGAGCACTACGGGTTCTTCGGGGGGTCGAAACTCATCCAGCAAGGTCTCGTGCCCGCCAAGGCCTATCGAGCGGCGGGGCTTGCGTTCACGGCTGCCGGAGCGGCCGCAGCCGTCGGACTGGCAGGCGCGCATGACAGCGCCTGGCCGATCGCCGGCTGGGCCGTCGCGGTGACTCTCGCCTGGGCTTACACCCACGCCCCGATGCGCCTGGTCTACCGCGGGTTGGGCGAGGCGACGGTGGCGGTGCTGTTCGGTCCGGCCTGCGTGGTCGCCGGGGCATTCGCCGCCTCGGGAACCCTGCCCGACCTGCCCGTGTGGGCGGTGTCGATGGTGCCCGGGCTGATGACAGCAGGCATCCTGGTGGCCAACGAAGTGCCCGATGCCCGCGTCGACGCCCTGGCGGGCAAGCGAACGCTGGTGGGGCTTCTCGGGCGGGACCACGGCTGGCTGGCCTACGGGCTGCTCGTCGTGGCGGCGATGGTGCTGCTGGCGTGCATGGTCGCAGGGGGCTGGCTGCACCTGCGGTCGCTGCTGGGGCTCGCTGCGCTGATTCCCGCAGCCGGGGCGGCGGTCGTCCTGCGTCGCCCTCACGAAAGCAAATCCGACTACAAGACCTCGGCGAAACTGGTGATCCTCGCCCAGACACTCGCCACACTCGGAGCCGCTGCGGGGGCTGCACCATGAGCAGACGCGTGGTGATCCTGGGCGGGGGGTTCGCGGGGTTGTTCGCAGCCCGCCGGCTTTCGATCGCCGGCGGAGATGTTCGCGTGACGCTCGTCGACCCCCGCAAGGCCAGTGAGTTCCTGCCGATGCTGCCCGACCTCATCGGGCGTGCGCTGGACCCCACGACGCTGCAGTACCCCCTCGTCGACGCCCGCTCGCGCTGGAACTTCCGCCACGTTCGCGACGCCGCGACCGGCTTGGACTTCAACGCCCGGCGGGTTCACCTTTCCGGCGGGGGCAGGCTCGGCTATGACTACCTGCTGATCGCCACCGGCACGCGGACGAATTTCTACGGCCAGGACGAACTTGCCCGGCGGTGCCTGAAGCTCGATTCCGTCGCCGACGGCGTAGCCATCCATCGACTTGTCGCCGACGCCGCCCGCGCCCCGGAGACGCTGGTGGTGGTCGGAGGCGGGTACACCGGCGTGGAGGTCGCGACGAATTTCTGGCGGGCCCTCGACCGGCAGCACACCCGCCGGCGGATCGTGCTGGTCGACCTGGCCGACAAGCTCTGCGCGAACGTAGCCGAGGAGTTCGCCGACTACGTCGCCGGCGTGGTTGCCGACCTCGACATCGAGGTTCACCTGGAGGACACCGTCGAGACGATCGACGCCGGCCGGGTGACGCTCAGGAGCGGCCAGACGCTCAGCGGCGCGAAGGTGGTCTGGTCGGCGGGCGTCACGGCCCCGGAGTTCATCCACGCCCTGGACCTGCCCCAGACTCGCCAGGGACGCCTGGAGGTCGATGAGTTCCTCCGCGCTAGAGGGGACAACGTCTTCGCCGCCGGCGACGCGGCCGCCTTCCGGAAAGACGGGGACCTGCTGCGGATGAGCGTGCAGTTCTCGATCTCCGAAGGCTGGCGGGCGGGGGAGAATATCCTGCGCTCCATTGGCCGCAAGCCGCTGAAAGCATTCCGTCCGGTGGATCTGGGCTACGTGGTGCCGATGGCGAACTTCCGCGGCGCAGGCCGGATCCTGGGCAGGGCGTTCACCGGGCGGATCCCGGCGCTGATGCACTACGTCATGTGCGAGTACCGCACGTGGGGCCTTGCGAATCGGGCGAAGCTGCTGGCCTCGCTGCTCCGCCGCCGATGGGCGTGAGTGTACCGTTGGCGCCGGGGGATTTCTGGTCTAGAATCAACAGTTGTCCAGCGGGTCTGGCTATGACAAAGGGGTCACACATGAACCATCCGCGTATTGTGCTGTCGCTGCTTCTTCTCGGGCTGATTGTCCTCCCTGCAGGACGGATCCACGCCGACACCGTGGTTTCCGGCGGGCTTCCGTACAGCGATGTGACGGTCACGGATTTCGCCGACGGCAAACTGACATTCAAGATCTCCACCGGACGGATGCTGACCAAGTCCGTCGCCGCCATTACGCGCATTTCCCTCGACGGTGCCGATGCGTTCAACGGCGCGGAGCGCGCCCTCAGCGGGAAACAGTGGGACAAGGCGATCAAGGCGTACGGGAAGGTCTCTGCCACCAAGGCCAGGCCGTGGCTTGGGGACCTCGCCAAGGCCCGCGCCGCCCGTGCCCGCAAGCTCAAGTCGGAAACGAAGCCGGATCGGCAGTGGCAGCGCGATGATTCTGCCGCGAAGAAGGACGATACGAAAGATCCCTCCGGAAAGGACGCCAGCGATCCAGGCGGCAGACTGAATCCATCCGATACAGCGAAGGAGCTCAACATTCCGGCTGAGGGTCCGCTGCCCGAACCGGCCATCCTTGTAGCTGCCCTGGGCGTGCCCACGGCCCCCGAAGCGGTCGAAAACTGGGGCAAGCTGAGCGAGAAGCAGCAAGCCGATCGGATGGCTGCCTGGAACGCAGAGCGTCAGGTGTGGATCCGGAAGGCACGCAAGCTGGCCGGGCGGAAGGTGGAATGGATCCTGTACGATCTCGACGTGCTCGGCGAGTACGATCGGTCCTCCATGTTGGTGACCCTCGCTGCGACAATGAAGGCCACCGGCGGGGCGCTGGGCGATTCGGAGGCAACCTGCGAGGTGCGCCTGTCGGTCCCGCCGCGGAAGGGGCTGGAAATGTCCGAAGTCGACGACAAGACCGCCTGGGTCATCAGCGGCGAGCTGTCCTCGCTGGTCCTCGCAAGCCACTCCGCTTTTGCAGAGGGCGGCGGGGACGTCGTGATGACGCTCCGCCCGAGGACCATCCGGGAGACGGTTCGCATGACGCGCAAGACCGGCGACACGGAGACCGATGGATCGACTTCCGGCGGCAAAGCGGTGAAGCTCATGGGCGTCGAGGCCAAGGCCGATCGTGTAGTCGTCGTGCTGGACGGTTCCGGGTCGATGGTCGCGGGTGGAGCTTTCGGATGGATGCAGCGGGAAGTGTTGCGCGCAGCAGCTGCACTGGACGAGAAGCAGGAGTTCCAGGTTCTCGTCGCGACCAACAACGCGTTGATTCCCTGTCCCGCCAAGCGGCCCGTCCCGGCCTCGGCTGAGAACAAGAGGAAGCTGGCGAAGCAACTTCAGGGCATCAGACCCGAGGGGAGATCCGACATGGAGGCCGCGCTGCGGGCGGCGGTGAAGTCAGCCGGCCGGGGTGGCGTGGTGTTCTTCGTCAGCGACGGGGTCGTCGAGAAGCCCGACGCCGTTCTCAAGCAGATCAAGGCCGCCAATCGCGGAGTTTCGATCTGCACCGTTCTGGTGGGCGACCAGATCAAAGAGGCCGTGAAGTTCATGAAGAACCTGGCCAGCCAGAACGACGGCAAATTCCGTCTGGTCGGCGACTGAGCCGGTCGGGCGCTCCCCGCGCGGGGTCAGTTTGCCCCGGCGGGTGCTGCGTCTTTCTTCTGTCGTTCGCGCCACGTCTGTACGATGCGCTTCTGCTGCTCGTCGAGGGCGTCGGGATCGATCTCCGCCGCCTTCGACAGCCAGACGCACGTGGTTTCATAACTGCTGTTCGGGTCGCGGGCGATGTTCATGCAGCATCGGAGCATGGTGTCGGTGATCTCCGCCCGCAGTTCATCGTCCGCGCGAGGCCGGAGCTCCTCGAAGGCCTCGTATGCTTCGGCGTACTGCTGGTTGTTGTAGAGTTCGACGATGATCCGGTTGTGCTCGTTGATTGCGTCCCGCCCCTGGCCGACGGTCACCCACAGCACGCCAAGCCCGGCCACGGCGAGTACGGCGATCACGATCTTCACCCACGTCATCGGTTTCATGTCTGTTTCTCCCCGGCGGGTTTGTTCTACATCAGTTCCATGGCGCTCGTCGCAGCCGGCCAGGCGAGATCACCATAAAAACGGTGGCCCTCGGGCCCGACCAGCAGCGTGATGTTCTTCTCCGCCCCGGCGGCCTTGTACACTTCCCGGGCGTCGCGGACGGCCCGCCGCACGCCGGCGATCGGGAAGATCTCGTCGGTCAGTCCGGCCACCACGATGGCCGGCCTGGGCGCGAAACAGCCCATCACGTCGCCCATGTCCAGCCATTCCAGGATGCCGGGCACGTAATTGCAGCTGCAGTGGTACATCGACAGGATCGAGCTTTCGTACGTCGCCAGCGAGCAGGAGGGCATCGCCAGCTTCACGCGAGGCAGCAGGGCCGATGCGTAGATCGTCACCGTTCCGCCGCCGGAATTGCCCATCAGGCCGAGGCGTTTCATGTCCACGTCGCCGCGAGATGCGAGGTAATCGATCGCCCGGTCGACGTCCAGCACGCGCTCGCCCACGAGCGTTCGGCCAAGCATGATCGCGTGCATGGCTGCGTCGTGGCAGCGGTCTTCGCCGCGTCCGGGCAGGTCGCGCTCCTCCCGCAGGCCAAAGGCTCGCTGCTCGATGCACAGCGCCGCCAGCCCGTGACGCATCGCGCCGATCGCGAAGTCCCGGTCGCCGGGCACGTCGATGGCGGTCTTCTCGTCGTCGGCTGAGACGCCGATCGAGTTGTGCATGCCGCTGGAGTGGCCCTGCAGGCAGATGAACGTGCGGTAGGGGGGCTCGGCGCCTGCGGGCACGCACCAGTAGGCAGGCACGTCAGCACCTGGCTCGGAGGTGAAGACGACCTTCTCGATCGTACCCAGGTCCGTGTCCCGCTTCCACAGCCTGCGCGGCCGGAGCGGAATGCCCTCGTTGCTCGGAACCCCCAGCAGGCTTCGCAGCTTCCTGCGGGCCTTCCGCTGCCATGCGACGACGTCCCCGCCGTTATAGGCCAACTTGCGGGGGGTACTGCCGACCAGCCTTCGATGAACGATCGAGGGCGAGAAGTCGGGTTTCTTACCTGCCATGGTCCTACCTCCTGGCTGCTTCGGCCGGAGACAGCCTACCACCGACACCCGCCCGAGAAAAGCCCGGCCCCCGCGGAACCTGCAGCAGTCCGGGGCGTCTGAAGAAGGAATCTCCGCTGAGGCCACCAATCTACCAAGGAGCATGTTGCATGGAACGCAGGAAGGTTACCGCGTGTCTGCTGGTTCTGTTGTGCGCGTCGATTGCGTCGGCCGGCGAGAAGAACACCCCCGTCTGCACCGATCCCGACGATCAGGCCGTGGAGTACGGAAAAATCGCCTGGCTGCGCAACTACGATGACGCCGTCGCCCGCGCACGCAAGGAGGACAAGCCCCTGATGATCCTCTTCGACGAAGTGCCCGGCTGCGGAGGCTGCAAGCGGTACGGCAAGGGCACGCTCAGCAACCCCGTGGTGATCGACGCCGCCAGGAGCTTTGTGACCCTCGCGATCCGCAACAACGCCAAGGGCGGCCACGATGTGAAGATCCTCAAGAGATTCAAGCAGCCCGCGTGGGCGAACCCGGAGGTGCGCTTTGTCGACGCCAACGGAGAGGATCTTGTCCCGCGAGCCAAGCACGACTGGACCACCCCGGGCCTGCTCAAACGCATGGCCGCTGCGCTGGAGGCCCAGGAAAAAGAGGTACCCGGCTTCCTGGCGGTGGTGAACCGGGAACTGTCGGCCGATTCGCCGGAGAAGGCGTGTTTCTGGATGGCGTGCTACTGGTCGGGCGAACGGAATCTTGGCGCGGTCGACGGGGTACTCGCCACCCGCATCGGCTGGCTGAAGCGCAGGGAAGTCATCGAGGTGACCTTCGATCCGAACGTGATCTCGTTCGAGCAGCTCGCCCGGATCGCCGGGAAAAGCTGCGGGCGGAGCGTGGGCGTCTATGCCCGATCCGACGAGCAGGCAAAGGTCGCCAAGGAACTCAAGATGCCCGTCAAGCGGACGGACGACAAGGTCAACACCTCCAAGACCCGCCAGAAAGAGCTCATGTCGTCGCGGTACCCGCGATACAAGCTGCTGCCGATGACCGAGGCCCAGGCGGCCCGGCTGAACTCGCGACTCTGCAAGAGGAACAGGAAGGTCGACGATCTGCTGTCGCCCTCGCAGATCGCCCTGGCTGAGCGGATCGAAGCGGCAACGAGCTACAGCAACGTGTTCCCGAAGATCTGGTTCGATGATTACGAGCCCGCCCGGCAGCTCGACGGGTTCGCCGCTTCCTACGCCGAGCTCGAAGAAATCCTCCGGAAGATGGAAGACGGCAAGAAACCGGGCGAGGACAAGGACGAACCCTCCGACGCGGAGAAGGCTGCCCGGGCTGAGAAGGACAGGGCCCGCAAGGACACCGAAGATAAGCTGAAAAGGGCGATGGACAAGCTGGGGATCTAGGGCACGTCCGATACAACCGAACCCCGCCGGCGACTCCTGGAAGCCGGCCGGGGGTCTGGAATGCCGCGCCCGCCGGGGAGAGTCTTTCTCCCGGGCGGGCGTTTTCGTATACTCGCGAATCGACTCTTCCCGCACCAGGCAAAGGAGAATTCCGTGAGAGCGGCCTACCTCGACGGCATCCGAGACGTATCGATCGGTCAGGCGCCGGCCCCGGCGATCGACCTTCCCGAAGAAGTCCTCATTCGCGTGCAGACCGTCGGCGTCTGCGGCAGCGACATGCACTATTACCGCACCGGGCGGATCGGCGACCAGGTCGTGCAGTTTCCCTTCACGGTCGGGCACGAGTGCTGCGGCGTGGTGGAAAACGTTGGCGAGGGCGTGAAGTCGTTGCATGTCGGCCAGCGCGTGGCGGTGGACCCGCTTCGCTGGTGCGGCGAGTGCGACCAGTGCAAAGCCGGGCGGATCCACACCTGCCGCCGGCAGTCCTTCCTGGGCTGTCCCGGACAGTCCAGCGGGTGCCTGGGCGACTACGTGGTCATGCCCGAGGCCAGCTGCTACCCCGTCCCTGACGAAGTGACCAACGATCAGGCGGTGCTCGTCGAGCCGTTCGCGATCGGCCTGTGGGCTGCGAAGCTCGCCGGCGACGTGCAGGGCAAGACGGCTGCGATCTTCGGCGCGGGCCCGATCGGCCTGTGCGTGCTGGAGGCCCTCAAGGCCGGCGGGATCGACAAGGCGTACATGACCGAGATTCGCGATTACCGCGTGGAGAAGGCCGGCGAGTTCGGCCCGGCTTGGGTGGGCAACCCGAACACCGAAGACGTGGTGGAAGGCATTCTGTCTCGCGAGCCGACGGGCGTGGATTTCGCCTTCGAGTGCGCGGGCGAGCAGGAGACGATCGACCAGGCCGTGGATGTGCTCAAGCCGGGGGGCAAGCTCCTGGTGGCGGGCATTCCCGAGGTGGACCGGATCAGTTTCCGGATGGACACGCTGAGGCGACACGAACTGACCGTCCAGCCGGTGCGCAGGCAGAACGAGTGCACCGACGAGGCGATCGAGCTGGTTCGCACCGGCAAGGTGGACCTCGACCCGATGGTGACGCATCACTTCCCGCTGGAAGACACCCAGCGGGCGTTCGATATCGTAGCCGACTACGACGACGGCGCGGTGAAGGTGATGATCGAGGTGTCGGAGTGACTCGATGGGTCAGCTGCCGGGTCGTTTGGCGCGTGACGCGGCGGAACTTTTCCGTCGGGCGGCGGTTGGATCTTCCGTGAGACGCTCCATCGCGGCGCAATCGGTGCGCGGGCCAGCCATCGCCTGCCTCTGGGCGGGTGTGGGGGTTCTGTCGGCTGGTTGCGGCCCGGCGGGGCGCGGCGGGGCGATCGAAACGCCCCATGCCCGGGCGACGCGGGTTGTCGAGGCCCGGCTGACGTCGAGAACGCTGCCGCCGACGCCCGGGGCGATTCGCCCGTACCGTTATGCTCTGGGCGTGAACGTGTACGAGGTCACGCGGGTGATCTCGGGACGCGCCGAGGCGGGGCGGATCATGGTGGCGCACTGGGCGGTTCGCGACGGGCGCCCTGTGGCGGGCTTTGCGGACCTGGCCACCGGCGAGGTGTACCGCCTGCGGCTGGACCGTTTCGGTGCGTATCCCCAGCTTCAGGAGGCGCTGCTGCTGGTGGACCCGGACGTATTCGACCTGGAGCTGTATTACGACGTTGCCTCGCCGGAGCCCGCGGGCCCGGCCGGTGGCGAAGGGCCTGACGGAGAGACGTAGCGGATGGTTTTCAGCTCGCACCTGTTCCTGTTTTACTTCCTGCCGGCCGGTCTGCTGCTGTATTACGTCATGCCGCGACGGGCCAAGCACATCACGCTCACGCTGCTGAGCTACATTTTCTATGGCTGGGCGAACCCGCTGTTCATGGTGCTGATGTGGACGTCGACGATCATCGACTACATCTGCGGGCTGGTGATGTCGGGGCAGCTGTCGCGGGAGGCGTGGAAACAACCGATCCCGCTGCTGGAGCCCGGCGGCGGTCGCAGCCGGCGACAGAAGGTGGCGCTGTTCGTCTCGATTGCGTGCAATCTCTCGCTGCTGGGGGTGTTCAAGTACTTCAATTTCGGCATCGAGAGCTACAACGCCGTGGTCACCGCGATGGGCGGCGACGAGTACGCCTGGCGGAATTTCCTGCGGATCACGCTGCCGCTGGGCATCAGCTTCTACACGTTCCAGTCGATGAGCTACAGCATCGACGTCTACCGCGGCGACGCCCGCGCGATTCGCAACTTCACCGATTTCGCCTGCTATGTCTCGATGTTCCCCCAACTGGTCGCCGGGCCGATCATCCGGTTCCAGGAGGTCGACGACCAGCTCAAGAACCGCACCTACTCGGCCGAGAAGTTCGCCCGCGGCGTGGCGTTCATTTCGCTGGGGTTGGCCAAGAAGATCCTGCTGGCCAACCCGTGCGGGAAGATCGCGGACCTGGCCTTCGATGCCGGCAGCGTGGGCACGCTCGACGCGTGGTACGGCGTCACCGGCTACGCCTTCCAGATCTACTTCGACTTCAGCGCATATTCCGACATGGCCATCGGCCTGGGACTGATGCTGGGCTTCGTGTTCCCCAAGAACTTCGACTCGCCGTACCACTCGCGGTCGATCACCGAGTTCTGGCGGCGGTGGCATATCTCGCTGTCGACGTGGCTTCGCGACTACCTGTACATTCCGCTGGGCGGCAACCGGCTGGGCACCACGCGGACGTACGCCAACCTCGCGATGGTCATGCTGCTGGGCGGGCTGTGGCACGGTGCGAGCTGGAATTTCGTGATCTGGGGGGGCATCCACGGGGGCATGCTCGCCTTCGAGCGCCTCCAGGGCAAGGAGAGCCTCTACAGCCGCCTGCCGCGCGTGGCGAAGGTGGCCATCACGTTCGTGATCGTGCTGTTCACGTGGGTCTTCTTCCGCGCGCCGGATCTGAGCTCGTCGATCGAGTACATCGGCAGCATGCTGGGGCTCGTCGACGCCCAGCCGGGCGCCGAGCTGATTGCCGGGGTGATCTACAAGCCCTACTACCTCGTGAGCTTCCTCGCGGCGGCGGTCGTCGCGTGGGGCGCCCCGCAGACATGGGACTTCACCCGCCGGATCACGCCCGTCAAGGCAGCCGCCATCCTCGGCCTGCTGTGGGTGTCCATCATCGTGCTGACAACCCAGGCGTTCAACCCGTTCATCTACTTCATCTTCTGACCATGACCGAACCGACCGACCAGCCCAAGGCCAGCAAGCCCGCCCGCCTGACGCGCGAGGAGATCGCCAAGATCGAGATCGGCCACACCGAAATCTCGCGCCCGCTGTCCTGGGCGCTGGTGCTGGTGTTCCTGGGCACGATCGTCTCGGTTCCGATCGTGCAGACCACCTGGGAGATCCGTCGCGGCCAGGCCAGCGAGGACCTCTCGGCCGTTCCGCAGTTCCTGTCGATCTTCGGCGACGTGGGCGACGCCTTCGAAAGCGCCTTCGCCACGAGCGAGGGGAACTTCCTCGGCCGGGTGTTCGACACCAACGCCGACCTGCTGCGCGATATCAATCGCTACGAGGACAATCTCGAGGACGATTCGCTGCTGCAACGCTGGCTGCTGCCGCCGGCCCAGTCGCTGCTGACGCGCTACGGCGGCGTGGGCAACGAGAAGGCCTATGTAGGCCGCGACGGCTGGCTGTACTACCGCCCGGGCGTGGAGTACCTCACCGGCCCGGGCTTCCTGGACGCAGACCGCCTGCGCGCCCGCCGGATGAGCGGCAGCGAGTGGCAGGCGCCGCCCCAGCCGGATCCGGTCAAGGCGATCGTGCAGTTCCGCGACCAGCTCGCCGAGCGCGGCATCACGCTGGTGGTCGTCCCCGCGCCCGTCAAGCCGATGATCCACCCCGAGGGCCTCACCCGACGGTACGACGGCAGGGAGATCGTCCAGAGCCCGTCGTTCGAGCGGCTGGCCGCCCGGCTGGAGTCGGCCGGCGTGTTGATGTACGACCCGGCGCCGCTGCTGATGCAGCGCAAATGGGCCTCCGGCGACCCGCCCGCCCCACAGTACCTCAGGACAGACACCCACTGGCGCCCCGACGCCATGCAGGCCGTCGCAGCCGGTCTGGCCGGGTTCCTCAAGGACCAGGCAGCCCTCGGCCAGCCCCCGCGGACGATCGCCTACCGGCGCATCGCCCAGGAAGTGACCGCCGTCGGCGACATCGCGGGCATGATCGAGCTGCCCGAAGGCCAACGGCTTTTCGAGCCCGAAACGGTGACCATCGGGCAGGTGGTAACCCCTGCGGGCACCGCGTGGCAGGAATCGCCCGACGCCGACGTGCTGCTGCTGGGCGACTCGTTCACGAACATCTACTCCCTGGCCGACATGAACTGGGGTTTCGCAGCGGGGCTGGCCGAGCAGGTTTCAGCCGAGCTGCAGCGACCCCTCGACGCGATCGTCCGCAACGACAACGGCGCGTTCGCCACGCGCGAGGCACTCTCCCGTGAGCTGGCGAGGGGGCGCGACCGGCTGGATGGCAAGAAGGTGGTCGTCTGGGAGTTCGCCGCGCGCGAGCTGGCCGTCGGCGACTGGAAGCTGCTGGAGATGACCGTCGGCCAGCCGGCTGACAGCGACCTGATCCCCCCCGAGCAGGGCAGGGAGATCACGGTTACGGGCACGATCGCAGCCATCGCCCGCCCGCCGAGGCCGCCCCAGCCCTACAAGAACATGGCCGTCATGATGCTGCTGGAGGACCTGACCATCGACGGGAAGCCCGCGCCCGGCAAGCAGGCCAAGGTAATGGTCTGGGGCATGAGGGACAATGCGTGGACGCCCGCGGCCCGGTATCGCATCGGTCGGCAGGTGACCGTCGAGCTGCAGTCGCTGCAGGACACGCCGCGCGAGGTCCGCTCGGCCCGCCGGAAGGAAATCCCGGACAACTTCGATCTCGAACTCGAGGAACCCTGGTGGGGCGAGATCATCGAGGACTGACCCGGGCGAATCCACGCCCGTCGGGCAGGTCGATGCGATACAATAGACCTTTCCCGACGTTCAATCGATTGAGGTAATCACCATGCGCACGACCGCTACGATCGTTCTGGCAGCCCTGGCATTGGCTGGCGGATGGCTGACGCTGACGGCCGCAGAGAACTCCGACGCCGACGCCGAGATTCGCAGCTTCCAGGCCAAGTTCCGCGCCACCTGCGGGAAGATGGCCGGGGAGACCCGCGAAAAGGGTGCCATGACTGCCATTGGCCGGGACGACTGGCTGTTTCTGGCCAACGAGCTGCGTCACCTGTCGGTCGGCGAATTCTGGGGCGAGAAGGCGACGAAGGTCTCCCGGGCGACGCGCGAGAAATTCGCCGACCCGCTGCCGGCGATCGTGGACTATCATCAGCAGCTCGAGGCTGCGGGCATCGAGCTGATTCTCGTGCCCGTGCCCCCCAAGGCTGCGGTTTATCCAGACAAGCTGACCACCAACGTCCCCACCGAGGACGTCGGCAGCCACGAGCTGCCCGTGCGTGTCGACCCGTTCCACCAGCAGTTCTACGAGCACCTGGCCGAGAAGGGTGTCGAAGTTCTCGACCTCACCGACGCGATGCGCCTGGCCCGGCTGGGCAAGGACGCCCTGCCCGAAGAGCAGCAAAGCAGCTTTCCGCAACTGTCCCCGAAAGCGACCCGGAGCTGCTGCCGGACCGACACGCACTGGTCCGGCCAGACGTGCGTGCTGGCCGCGAAGATGATCCACGAGCAACTCAAGGACCGCGACTGGTTCAAGCAGGCCGACAAGCCCCTGGAAGGCAAGCTCAAGACCCGCGCCCAGAACGTCGCGATCACCGGCGATCTCACCGAGTCGGCCAACAAGCATCTCGGCGACGACGAAAAGATCGGCCGCGAGGAGCTGAGTCTCCGCTTCGTCGGCACCCCCGCCGAGGACGATACGCTGACCCCCGTGGAAACCAGCGACGAGAGCCCCGTGATTCTCCTGGGCGACAGCCACACGCTGGTGTTCCATATGGGCGGGGAGATGCACACCCGCGGAGCCGGCCTGGCCGACCAGCTCGCCTTCGAACTGGGCATGCCCATCGACGTCATCGGCGTGATGGGCTCGGGCGCGCGCCCCGCACGCATCAATCTCTACAAGAAGGGCCGGGCCGACGAGAACTACCTGCCACGCAAGAAAGTCGTGATCTGGTGCCTCAGCGCCCGGGAGCTGACCGAGAGCAACTGGGGGAAGATTCCCGTAACCAAGCGCTGATTCTGCGCATCTCTCCGTAACCGTGGACTGATTTGCGGTTTCTATTTCCGGAAGCCCACACGGGTTTTCTGCGTAACCTCTGGCTACAGACCGATACAAGGGAGCCGTCCATGACCCGTTCACGAACGCTTGCTTTCGTTGTCGTCGTCGCGTTGACCGCCATGGCCTTGGCGCAGGCCGCCTTTGCGGGCCGGTACGAGCAGTTCACCGAAAAGGCCTCCAAGGGCCCGCACATGACCGTCGAGGCTGCGACGTTCTTCGGCAGCGACGATCCCGAGGAGTTCGTCGCCGTCGACCGGATCGGCAAGCACATCGTCGCCTTCGGCAATGCCTGGGGGCCGTCGTTTCCCTCCGACCCCAAGCCGGTGGTCATCGGAGATGGCCGGCATCGCGGGCTGGAGACCTACGGCAAGGATCGCAAGGGCAGGAAGACCCTCCCGCGGGAGAACCCCGACGTCGCAGGGTTCGCCGTATTCTACAAGTCCGGGCTGGCGGGCATCGAGAAGATCCTGAAATTCGACTGGGGCGTTGCGTCCATCGAAACCGGCGTCGTGGCGACCGACGGCAAGGGCCTGCTGATCACCGGCCGGTGCACGCCGGCGTTTGTCGACCTCGCCCGCAAGTGCGACGAGTTCCACACCGTCGACCAGCCGGAAGGCTCGAAGCGGCGTCGTGGTCCGAAGTACGGCCCGTACAGGTACGACGGCGTCACGGTGCCCGGCGACGTGTATCTCGCCCGCCTCTCGCCGGACGGAAAGATCGAGTGGGCGTGGATTCTCAAGGGCCATCGCACGCCGCCGTCGAAGCTCTGGCAGGACAAGCAGGGGACGGTCTACTTCGAACTCAACGGGTTCACGCGCGTCGCTCCCAACGGCTCGAAGCTCCAGAAACTCCGCGAGAGGGGCTCGGGCGGACGCGTCGGCGTGCGGGCTGTGGACCCGGAGGGCGGCCACTACTATCTCGGTGGCGACCGGAACACCAACACCGGCCGCGAGCCGTGGCGCCAGCCCTTCCTGTACAAGTACAACCTCAAGGGCGAGAAAGTATGGACCGCGTGGGAGTGGAACTCCCGCCGCGTCGGGTCGGACAAGTATCGCCTGGTGTCCGACTCCGCCGCCCGCTGCGGAACGATCGCCCCCAACGGCGACGTGATCATTGGCGGCTGGTCGGACGGGGGAAACAGCGTCTTCACGCGCCAGCCCCATGATCTGGACAAATCGTCAGGTGGCAGCCGTTACGGCACGAGCAGTTGGGGAATGAAGAACGCCAACTCCCTGGGCTATCTCCTGAGGCTGGATCCGAAGACCCGCGAGCAGAAGGCCTGGGCGCTGTGGGTTTCGTACGTGCCCCAGGATTTCAACGCCCCCCGGTATCGCAATGCCCCCAACGGAGCGAACCTCCGGCAGATCGAGTGCCTCTCCGACGATGCGATCGCCTTCACCGGCACGTCGGGCACCGGGCTGATCCAGACACCCAACGCCTTTTTCAAGTACCCCAAAGACGGCGAGAAGCATGGCGGCTGGTACGTGACCGTCTTCAACAAGGACCTCACGCACCTGTTGTTTTCCAGCTATCTGCCCGGCTGCAAGGAGCTGGCGATCGCGCCGGTGGGCAGCGGACTGGCCGTGGTCAGCAGGAGCGAGCAGGACGGCGGCAGGATGGGCAAATCCCCCACCCGCCAGGCCATTCAGAAAGATTTCGGTGGCGCCTACGACGGGCACATCGTGCTGCTGTCCATGCCCGACGAGACCTCCAGCCGGTAGCGGGTCAGGATTTTCTTCGAGTTCGGGCAGAAGATCGCCCGATGTCGTACGTCTGAATACTACAAGTGTGATTTGCGCAATATTTGTGCGGTATATTCGCAAATGGGATGGTATACTATCCGTAATTGCGTTAGACTGAGCGGGATACAGGAGAACGTGGGTTTCGCTGGGGAGATGAAGTGATGCAGGAAGGGCCTAGCAGCGTAAGTCTGTTGGTGGCGATGGAACACCACTATTCCCGCCGGGCGGCTCTGGGCGCGAAGGCTTTCTTTCGCAGCCTGGATGAGGACGTGCACGTCCTGAGCCTGCGGTCGGGATCCCGGTGGGAAGGCCGTGCCACCAATGCCGGCGTGCAGGGGGTGGTTGGGTTCTTCAGCGCGGGCGACGTCGAACGGATCAGGCAGTTGGGCGTGCCCTGCGCAAATATCGCCAAGCAGTACGCCAACGAGGTTCCCAGCGTTCAGCCCGATCATTACCAGATCGGACGGCTCGCCGCCGAGCATTTCCTCCAGCGCGGTTTCAGCCGGTATCTCTTCCTGAGCTATTCCGCCGGACATACCTGGGACGAGCGGTACAACGGGTTTCGCGATTGCCTTGCCCGGGAAGGCGACGAAGCCATCCGCGTGCGATGGGGCGGTGATCTCACGCCCGAACTCACGGAGCATCTGCTTCCCGATACGGCCGTGCTGGCTGCGACCGATCACTCGGGCCTGCGCCTCGTGGAGGTGTGTCATGCCGCGGGCATCGAGATCCCGGGGCAGATCGCGGTTCTCAGCGTCGACAACGACGACATGGCCTGCGACCTGGCCGAAGTGCCGCTCTCCAGTATCGATCCGAACCCGGAGCGCATCGGCTGGCTGGCTGCCGAGATGCTCTGGATGCAGATCAACGACCGCTCGGTTCCCGAGGAACTCGTGCTGGTCCCCCCCAAGGGCGTGGTGGACCGGGAATCCACCGAACGGTTCGCGTTCCCCGACCCCGACCTTCGCCAGGCGCTTGCGTTCATCAGCGAACATGCCTGCGACCCGATCAGTGTAGGCGACATGGTCCAGGGCCTCGGCGTGTCCCGGCGGACGATCGAGAAGCGGTTCCGCCAGTACCTCGGCCGGACCGTGCACGACGAAATCGAGCGGGTTCGGTTCGAGACCGGCCGGCGGCTGCTGCTGGAGACGGGTCTGCGAATCACCGAGGTCGCCGATCGGTGCGGATTCCCTGACCATTCGCGATTCTCCTCGCTGTTCTCCAAGCGTTTCGGCATGCCTCCCACGCGGTATCGCAAGAAGTTCCGTGTGGCTGAGCAAGCGAACGTCTGACATCGATTCCGGGCAGAATCTGCGCGGATCGGGAAACATGCATTTGCTTTTCACGGCAAACCGGCCGATATAATCCTCCGTAAGCGCAGAAGGGGGCTCTGCGGTTCCATCGCTGCGCTTGAAACGGACCGGACCTGCAAGGAGAAGACGTTGAGTTCATTGCCCCCCTTGGATATCGACCCGCTGCCGAAGATCGACCTGCGACACCTCTGTGTTCTCAGCGATGACACGGGCATTCTGCAGCACGCGACCAACGCCACCCCCGATCTGCATCACGGGTATTGCACCGACGACAACGCGCGGTCGCTGATTGCGACCGTCAAACTCTTTGCGCTGCCCCTGGAAACCTGGACCCAGGGAGACACCGTCGCCACCGATCCCGACCACATGATCATCCTCACCCAGCGGTACCTGGCGTTCCTGGCCTACGCGTTCAATCCCGAGCACGGGCGATTTCGCAACTTCATGCAGTACGACCGATCCTGGCTGGAGGAGGTCGGGTCCGAGGATTCCCACGCGCGAACCCTCTGGGGTCTGGGCAAGACCGTCCGGCTGGCACCCAACGAGGACATCCGCGACCTGGCCGACCGCCTGATGCTCAAGGCCGTTCCAGCTGTCGAGCAGTTCACGTATCTCCGGCCTCGGGCGTATTCGCTGCTGGGCATCGACGAGTACCTTCGCAGCGGCAAGGACGCGCACCTGCTGGAACAACTCCGCCGGACCCTGGCGGGCGAGCTGTGGGACGCCTACCAGGCCAATGCCACCGACGACTGGCCGTGGTGGGAGGATGAGCTGACCTGGGGCAATGCCAAGCTGCCCCATGCGATGATGGTCGCCGGCCACGGGGAGGGCAGAGACGAGATGGTCCACGCCGCACTGAACTCCCTGCGCTGGCTGCTGGAGGTGCAGACCGGCGAGAATGGACAGCTCTCGATCATCGGAAACCAGGGCTGGTATCCCAAGGGCGGAAAGCGGGCCGGGTACGCCCAGCAGCCCATCGAAGCCAAAAGCCTTGTGCAGGCCTGCCTGACAGCCGCCGAGATCACCGGCGACCGCTACTGGGCACGCCAGGTCGGGCGATGCTTCGAGTGGTTCACCGGCCGGAACGACCTGGGCATTCCGCTGTACAACCCCGAAACCGGCGGCGGGCAGGACGGCCTGGAGATCACCGGCGTCAACACCAACCAGGGCGCCGAGTCCACGCTGGCGTACATCCTGTCGGTGCTGGAGATCCACCTGTACGAGCAACTGCGTGCCAGCGGCCAGCAGGCCGGCCAGCGCGTGACCCTGCCGTAGGCTACCGCTGCGACAACCACAGGCCCGCCCGGCAGATGGAAGTGCAGCCCTCCGCCCGGCCATGGGGTGAATTCGCTGCGCTGCGGACAGGATCCTGTTGTACCAACCGGCCGGCCGGGTATACTCCCGGCAGCATGAAGCCATGGTCTCCCAGCGAGATGGACCCGTCCCTGACGGTCCTCGAAGTGCTCTATGACGGCCAGGGGTACCTGTCCCTCAGCGAGCTGTCGCGCCGCAGCGGCCTGGATACTCGTAGCGTTTCCTCTGCGCTGGAGGACCTTTGTAATCGTGGGCATGATCTGGAGATACGCCCGGCTGAGGGAGCACGTCTCCAGCGTCCGGCGAGGCTTTGTGCCCACCTGATCGAACGCGACTTGCCCGTCCGGTGCATCGGGCGGAACGTCATCTGCTTCGACCAGGTGGACTCCACCAACGACGTGGCTGTCGATTCCGTCCGCTCCAGCCAGGCCGACGGACTGGTCGTGACGGCCGAGCACCAGCGACGAGGGCGGGGCAGGCACGGAAGATCGTGGCACAGCGCCCCGGGCGACGGGCTGCTGATGAGTGTCGTCCGCACCGGACCGGCGACGGAGGCCATTGCTCAGGAAACCGTTACGCTTGGAGCAGGCCTCGCGGTGGCCGAAGGCATCGACGAAGTGGCCCGCGTGCGGACCACGCTGAAATGGCCCAATGACGTGCTGCTCGACGGCAGGAAGCTCGCCGGCGTGCTGGTGGAAGTAAAATGGCTGGGGCGCCGGCGGGCGCTGGTCGTCGGTGCGGGCGTCAATGTCAACGGCGCCCCGGGCGGGGAGACCCGCATCGCGGCGACCTCTCTGGCGGAGCATCTCGGCGGGCCGGTGGAACGCATCGACGTCGCCCGGGCAATCCTCCGGCGGATGGACTACTGGCTGGCGGGCGACGGTTTGCAGCAGCGGGAAATGCTTCATAGTAAATGGGTTGAGCGATGCGGAATGATCAACCTTCGCGCGACGGTTGTCTCCGGCGGCGCAAGGTATGTTGGACGCGTAATCGACGTTGACCCGATACAGGGACTGTCGCTGGTCTGCGACGACGGCACGAGGGTGCATCTGCCCGCTGAGGGCTCGACCGTGCTGCGATAGATCATGGATGAAAAGGGACTTGTGAGCCGGCCCGGGGCCGGATGATCGCGGAGAGGCCCGGGCACGTACGTCACGGATGAAACGACACGCATGGGACAGGGCGGTGATCGTAGCCATCGTCGCGGCGATGGTGACCTGGGCGGGATGCCTGTGTCTCATCTGGGCCATCGCGGCCGACACCTCCGGGCTCGCCTCCATGCTCACGGTCGTGTCGATTCTGGCAGCCGTGGCGATCTCGGCCGGCGTTCCAGGCCGGGCCGCACGAGCTATCCAACGGCTGTTGTGGTGGTTACACGTTGAGGATCCAGCCACATCGGAACTCGAAACCGTCGGCGTGGAGCGCGAAGGCCCGCGCGTTCGGCGGGCGGCAATGCGCCTGGTCGCCATGACGGCGCTGCTTGCCGTTGTCGGTGGCCTTCTGACCAGCGGGGCGGTCGTGCTGACCCAGCGATGGGCGTGGTGGCTGGCCGGGGAGTTCCTTTGGACCCCCGGCGTCTGGCGGGCGGTGAAGGTCGCGCTGCAGATCGCCGGTTCGATCCCGCTGGCCGTCGGAGCGGCGTTGGTGTTCCTGGCTGCATCGGTCGCAAGGGGCCGGCAGGGGCCAGACGCCTATGCACCTGCAGCACAAGATCTTATATACGGAGCGGCCGTCGGTCTGGCCTGCCTGGCCGGGGGGCTGGCCGTCCGGGCGAACCTCCTGGGCGTCACGCTGGTCGCACCGGTGGCCATGGTGGGCATCTCAATGCTCATCCTGGCCCGGAACCCCGAAGCGGAACCGGCCTGGCTGCCGAGGCCCGTCGAGGTCCCGCATCTCAGCCAGCGCTGGGCGATCGTCGCCGGCCCGGCGATGCTCGCCCTGGTGCTCTCGCTGCAATGGCGACTGATCGCAGACACGACGGAACTAACAATGGAATATAGGCTTGCGTGGATCGCAGGCTCGCTCGGGTTCCTCGGTTGGCGCCTCGAGAAGGTCGACAGCAGATCCCGTCCGCCCAGCCGACGACGCAACCTCGGAGCCGTCATCGGCGTGGTCTGCGTAGCCTTTCTGCAGGTCATTGCAGCCTTGGCAGCCGTCAGTTCCGACCGTGCCCCATGGGCTCCGCTGGTCCTGGCAGGTGTGGCTCAACTACCTATGATGGCAATGTTTGCATCGGTCCTATCTCGTGCCAGACGCATCTTCGCCGCCAGCGGGGGCAGGGCGCGAAGCTATCTTGCGCACACCTCGGCCGGGCTCGCAGCAGGCCTTGCCTTCTTCGCCCTCGCCGCATCTGCCAGGCTTGGCGGAGCCGTGATGCTGGCTGTGGGGCTTGGCACGCTGGCTGGGGCGATCATCGTTGCCATCGCCAGGAATAGCGATTCAAGCGAGCAACTGCGTTGGGCGGGGTCCGGCACGGTGGTGCTCTGCGGCCTGACGGCCATGCTGCTTACCACCATCTCAATGGCCCGGAAGAAGCATCCACAAACATCTGTAAGATCATGGCTTACATATCCAGAAATTGTGGGAGGAAAAGGTGCTCGCCGGGGCCAGACAGCATCGGTGAATCGCGCCGAATTCGAGATCAGACGCGGCAAACCCGGGCGATGGTGGGTCGTCGGCGAGCGCTCCAACGCCGGCCAAGGAAGCCCAGCCCGGGAGGTGGACCGCTCCTACCTGGACCCCGAAGCCGGCCTGGCCGGGGCGACATCGCTGCATGGCGAGTTGGTGGCGCGCGCTGGCTACGACGGCATCCTTCTGCAGGGCATGAGGTTAGATCATCCGCTCGCGTGGCGTGTATACAACCTGCGGGTGCTGGTGGCGTGTCGCGAACGACTTGCACCCGGCGGAATCGTTGCCATCCGAAGCCAGGCCGGGCCGGAGGGGCAGGCGGCGCTGGTCGCCGCTGCGAAGACCCTCCTGGAAGCTCTCGGATCCGGCTACGCAATCATAGACCATAAAAGGCCTTACGTTGACGTGATTCTTCTGGGTCCAGCGTCAGCCGCTCCGATGCCCGACGGGCTTGACAACCTGCAGGTGGTTCCCCTCAAGCGATTTGCCGCCGATTTCCCCGACATCCGCGTCGTGCGGACCTTCCAGCCGGGGGCGATGCGGGCCAGCACCCCCGATGCCGGCGATCTGCAGCGCTGGCTGGAGGGGCTCCGGGCGCCCGGCGACGAGGATCCGCTGGCGATTCCGTGAGGGACTCCCCGCCGGAGGAGATTCTGCCCCCGCCAACCTGCCGAAACCTTGCCATTTCTTGCCGTTTCTTGCCGAGGCTGCCCGGCCGCTGCCGGCCGCTGCCGGCTGGGCCCACTTGTGGCCGTCCAGGTACGGCTGCGACCCGTTCTGACCCTCCGCCACGTCCCGAAACGGTCGAATGTCATCCGCAAAGGCACACATTCGTGGGTGCAAGTGCGCATCGACAGGTAAGGGCGGCAGGGGTCGTTTGGCGGAGAATTGACCCTTGCCTCCCGCCGCGGGCTGCGTTTCGGGGAAGGTCCTTCGTTCGCGGACCACCTCGCCCTGACCCTTCCCCCGGGGCGAACGCCGCCGGGGCGCCGCGACGGCCAGGGAGACAGGTCGGCCCATCGTAGGCGGCCGGGCACGGGAAAGGGGGCCGTTCGACGTCTGAACAGTCTGGATTGAGATTGGAGGACGGACAGGGTCCGGTGGAGGCGGAGCAAAGGATCCCGCGATTGCGTTGACAGGCGCAACGATATAATAAGCGCACGTGTATATATAAGATATGTAGAATCAATATTGAGTATGGGTAGATCAGCGACATGGGGGGCAGGCAAGCAGATGGCCGCGGATAGAAAAGGCGAAGGCAGGCAGTAGGGCCTTCGCGGCAAGGGTTGCCAGGGGCGTCGGCGGTGGGGCTATCGTCCCATGGTGTTGCCGAGTTGGCTGTAGAGGGCGCCGTAGCCTTGGAGGACGGCGATGGCCAGCCCGTCGCGCGGCCAAGATGGACCTGCCCGAGAGCTGGTACGCCCTGCCGCTGCATAGGGAGCAATAGCAGTGAACCTACTTGCCTTTACTCTCTTGCTCCCGTGCGGTGATGGAGTGAGGGCCCGGAACCCAGTCGCGATCAGTGGATTCGGATTGCTGCGTCCTGCTCCAGTCCTGTGTCACGGTATAGGCTCTGCCACCACTCTCGACGATTGCCACAATCTGAGCGGTCGTGGCAGTCTCGGGGGCTGAGAATGTTGCATGTTCTGTCCAACCATATTTGGAGTTGAACACTTCGATCTTCGGCGCGGTGTCAGAGGCAACACCGTCAAAGGACACCGTCGCGTTCACAATTCTTGGGCGCTTGCCTTCACTGTGCATGCTCTCATTCGACACCCACAACACCACGGTATCGGCCTGACGACCCCGACTTACCACACGCAATTCAGAGCCATTCCGGCAACCAGAGCAGCCCGCAAGCATCAGGCAGAAGGCGATCAATACAGGTCTCGTCCTCATGGTCTTGCCTCCCATTTCATGGCGAGAGTATCCCCATCGCCTGCACGAGTCAACGATTTGAGATGACCAAGGGCACATGCGCAATCCGAGCCGGCCGCCCTTCGTCGAGTTGTTCGCCGACGACGGCAAGCTCGTGCGCGGGCGGTCATGTGGCGGGGGTGCGAATCTTCATGGGACAACCACCATTGGGATAAGACGAACCGGCAGCGCTCCAGTTGCCTACGCAGCACGGTCATCCTGGGATTCGGCGATTTGACAACCCGGATCCACAGCCCTTCGGGCGTTCGCTGGTAGCCGGGCTATCGTCCCATGGTGTTGCCGAGTTGGCTGTAGAGGGCGCCGTAGCCTTGGAGGACGGCGACGGCCAGGCGGAGGGCGACGAGGAAGTAGACGATTCGTGGCAGCCAGGTGGCGAGGGTGCTGAAGCGCAGCAGGGCGGATTCGCCGGCGGTGGCTGCGAGTCTTCGGGTGACCTCGTCGAGCTTTCCGGACTGTTCGCCGACTTCCCAGGCGGCGCGGATTTCGCGGGGCAGGTGTGGCGAGAAGCCTTCGGAGGCGGGGCGTCCCTGCCGGGCGGCCTGTGCGCCGCCGCGCAGGCGGGCGATGGCGGCCTGGTTTCCCCCGGCGTCGGCAGCGATTTCCAGCGCCCGGTCGATCTGCACGCCGGCGGAGTAGAGGGCGTTGACGGCCCGGAAGAACCGCCAGTAGGCGAGGTCTCGGACGGCCTTTCCGAGCAGTGGGATGTGGAGTGTGACGGCATCGAGGGTGCGGCGGGCGAGGCCCCGTGTGCCCGAGAGTGTGCGGACGAGCACGACCAGCAGGGCGAGGGTGTAGAAGGGTGCGAGGAAGGCGGCGGCCTGGAGGAGGTACCCGGGCATGTCGACGCGGCCCAGGATCAGCAGCGGCAGGGGTGCCAGGACCGCTCCGGCGTGCAGGAGCAGTGCGGGCAGGGCGAAGGCGTGGGTCATGGTGCGGATGGTTTCGGCGCGGAACTGGTGGAAGGCTGCGAGCTGGTCGAGGACTTCGGCGACGCTTCCGGCCTGTTCAGCGGCAGTAATCATTTCGACGTCGACGTGGCCCAGGTAGGTGCGTTGGTCGCGAAAGCCTACGGCGAGGCTGTCGCCGCGGGCGGTGGCGTCTGCGAGTTGGTCGAAGACTCGCCGTGCGCGGCGGTCGAGGTGTTCGGCGGCGGTCCGGAAGGAGCGAACGGTGTCGACGCCGGCGCTGAGCATCATGGCGAGGTTCCGATAGATGACGGCGAGGGTACTGGCGCTGAGGCGTGGCATAGCGTTCTCCGCGTGAATTTCGGGCGGTTGGGCCTGCGTTTGCTGGATGAATGGTACTTCTTGTTGCGACGAGGTTTCCAGCGTAAAAGGGTTTCTGTGGGGGGTGGTATTGGAATTTCTCCGGAAAAACCTTTCGGGGCGCTTGACCGGCCTGCTTGAGGTGGATATATTGCAAGGTTGCACCAGTTGATTGGCAGGCACGTTGGAGCGTCGCTCGAGGCGTGTGTGCCTGTCCCGGGTCGCCGGGTTGAGGAAGCATGGCGACTCGGGTTTCCGATCTGCCGAATCCCGAGAAGAGACGGCCGCTGAGGGCCATTTCTGGGATTCGTATCGCCTGATGTTCTGGGTGGTTACGGAATGTGAAGAAATTTTAAAAAAGGGCTTGATTGGAATCGGAGTCACGATACAATCTGCCTTCTCGTCGCTCAGGAGCCAAGCGAAAGGCTGGCTTGAGGCGGCGGGGGTTTTGAAGCAGTCGCTATTTGACAAGTGAACAGTGTTGTCGTCACGAGGACGTGTCCGTCGCCGGTCTGGCATATCACGGCCAGTTCGGTGTCGGGAAACTTGATGAACAGGGCGAGGCTCATCTTGCGACGAGCCCGTCCGCTCAAGATCCTCGTGATGAAGTGCCCAAACCGTAAAAGGTTTGAGGCCCCAGTAAGGATTTTGAGTTTTACGGACCGGGCGGCCTGATAAAAAAGGTCGTCCTGACCCGGATTGAATGTCTTCCATCGAACCGATCCCGCTTCGGCGGGAAGGAGAGATACAAAAGTGAAGAGTTTGATCCTGGCTCAGATCGAACGCTGGCGGCGTGGCTAAAACATGCAAGTCGCACGGAAAGGCGGCTTCTGACCCTTCGGGTGACGAAGCTGTACTCAAGTGGCGAAAGGGCGAGGAATACATGGATAACGTGCCTTTGGCATGGGGACAGCTGAGGGAAACTTCAGGTAATACCCAATGAGACCACAGTGCTTTCGGGCACAGGGGTCAAAGATGGGGCTCCTTCGGGACCTATCGGCCATAGAGCGGTCCATGTCCTATCAGCTTGTTGGTGAGGTAATGGCTCACCAAGGCGACGACGGGTACCGGGACTGAGAGGTTGACCCGGCGCATCGGGACTGAGACACTGCCCGGACTCCTACGGGAGGCTGCAGTAACGAATATTCCGCAATGGGCGAAAGCCTGACGGAGCGACGCCGCGTGTGGGAGGAAGCCCTTCGGGGTGTAAACCACTGTCAGGGATTACCAAGCAATGGAGGCTAATACCCTCCTGCGTTGAGGCGTCCCAGAGGAAGTCACGGCTAACTTCGTGCCAGCAGCCGCGGTAATACGAAGGTGGCGAGCGTTGTTCGGAATCACTGGGCTTAAAGAGCACGTAGGCGGA
>CAZXSK010000037.1:0-25509 GCA_964642855.1 uncultured Planctomycetaceae bacterium
GACGCGGCCCGCGTGGAAGCGATTGCCCGTGGTACCGATCCCGGCGTTGACGGAGGGCAAGCCAACCCCACGCTTGATCCGCCCGGCGACCTGTGAGAGCCTGTCGCCATGAACGAACCATGGATCCTCCGGCGCGAGTTCGACCTCGCGGACAATCGCGGAACCGAAGGCCTCTTTACGCTGGGCAACGGCTACCTGCACCTGCGGGGCTGTCTCGAGGAGCATCTCAGCGACGCGCCGGCGGCTGAACCCGAGGCGAGCCATGCAGGGTTGAGCTTTCATCTCCGGGTGCGTGGGAATACGATGTAATACCCCAACGAGGACGTAACCATGGACCAACCCGCCGTAGCCATCCGGAACCTGGACTTCTCCTTCGGCCGGACCGAGGTGCTGCGGGAGGTGTCTCTGGAGATCGCCCCGGGCGACTTCGCATGCATCGTCGGGCCCAACGGCGGCGGGAAGACCACGCTGCTTCGGCTGATGCTCGGGCTGCTGACGCCCGACCGTGGCGAGGTGCGCATCTTCGGCAGGCCTCCCGGCGAGGCGAGAGCCACAATGGCGTACACGCCCCAGCACCTGCTGTTCGACCCGGACTTCCCCGTCACCGCGATGGACGTGACGCTGATGGGAAGACTCACCGGCGGGATGCACCTGCGGTACAGCAGGAAGGACCGCCAGGCTGCTCGCGACGCCCTGGAGGAAGTGGACCTCGCCGAACTGGCAAACAGGCCTTTCTCCAGCCTCTCGGGCGGGCAGCGACAGCGCGTGCTCATCGCACGGGCGCTGGCATCCCAGCCGGATGTGATCCTCCTCGACGAGCCCACCGCCAGCCTCGACCCACACACCGAGAACGAACTGCACCGGTTGCTGCACGACCTCAACGAGCGAATGACCCTGGTGATGGTCTCCCACGACGTGGGCTTTGTCTGCGAGATGGTCCACACGGTCATCTGCGTCAATCGCCAGGTCACGGTTCACCCCACCCAGCACCTCACCGGACAGGTCATCGACGAACTCTATGGCCGCGGGACGCGGGCGATCCGCCACGACGTATCCTGCCAGGAGGGATCGCGCTGATGGAGTTCTTCCATGCCTTGGGCGAGTATCGGTTCCTGCAACTGGCCGTGGCGGCGGGCGTGCTGGCCGGCGTGGCGTGCGGCGTGGTGGGCACGTATGTCGTCACCCGACGGATCACCTACGTCGCCGGCGGAATCGCCCACTGCGTGCTGGGGGGCATGGGGGCTGCGATGTACCTGCGCGAGACCCGGGGCTGGGCCTGGCTGACGCCGATGCACGGCGCGGTCCTCGCGGCGCTGGTCGCTGCGGTGCTCATCGGCCTGGTCACCCTGCGATTCCGCCAGCGGGAGGACACCCTCATCAGTGCTCTCTGGGCAGCAGGGATGGCCATCGGGGTGCTGTTCATGGCGGCCACGCCCGGCTACAAGCAGGACCTGGTGGCGTACCTGTTCGGCAACATCCTGATGATCACGCAGGAGAATCTCTGGCTGGTGGCGGGGCTGGACGCGGTGGTGGTGCTGGCGACGCTGCTGTTCTACGGGCCTTTTTTGGCGGTGTGTTTCGACGAAGAGCACGCGCGGTCGCGTGGCCTCTGGGCGGAGGGTTACTACCTGCTGTTGCTGGCGATGACGGCGATGACGGTCGTTCTGCTGGTGACGATCGTGGGTATCGTAATGCTCATCGCCCTGCTGACGCTGCCGGCTGCGGTCGCAGGTCACTGGACCAAGAAGCTCTGGCAGATGATGATCGTAGCGGCGGGACTGAGCGTGTTATTGACGCTCGGCGGGCTGGCTGCGAGTTACGGCCCGAACGTGCCCTCCGGGGCGGCGATCATTCTGCTTTGCGTGGCGGCGTATGCGGTTTCCCTGTCGCTTCGCAGGCTTGTCGACCGGATGAGGACGAGAAGACGCGGCGAGTGCCTGCCCGACCGGTTGAGGTGAGCCCCTCAAACAGACCGCGGGGGCGTTTTTTTTGCGTTGACACACGCAGGCCAGGAAAATAGCATGATGCCCGATGTCACGCCCGGGCCCAGCCCGAGGCGCTTCGTGGACGTGACGTAACGAGGTAAGACCATGAAAAAGATCGTGATTGCCGTGCTCCTGGCCGTGGTGCTCTGCCCACTCCTTACCGGATGCGGGCCGGGTGTGGTGGATTCCCCACTGGAACGCGAGACCCGATACCGTGACATCACCGAGCTCGAGAAGCGCATGTTCGTCGACGACTGGGATTACTTCATCCTGATGGAACGCTCGACCAAGCTCTCGGAGTGGAAGACCGCCGTCGGCTTCTGAACCGGCCTGACATGATCGACAATCCAAAGCCTCCGGCCGGGTGCCGGAGGCTTTCTGTTGCGCCCAGAATTCCCGCAAGCGAACCTGAAATCCGATGTCTCTGAACGATAACTCCCTGGCCCGTCGCGCCGACGCCCTGCCCGCGCCTCTGGGCCGCCTGGCCGGTTGGGTCCTCTGGCTGCTGGGGTACCGGGGCGTGCCCTACATGGCCAGGGGCACATTCCGCAAGGATTTCGTCAGCCAGATCTTCCTTTCGCTGGGCATGGGCATGGTCGTGCCCGATCTGACCCGGATTTTCGCGCTTCGCGAACTCAGCGCGCCCACATGGATCGTCGCGATGCTGATGGCCGAAATGGCGGGGGGCAATTTCGTGGGCTCCTTCCTGGCCCACCACCTGCAGGGTCGTCGGCGCGTCCCGCTGGTGGTCGCGGCGAGGCTGGGGATCGGCGCGGTGCTGCTGGGCCTGGGCCTGCTGCCCGCCACGCCCGAGATGGCCGTGCCCTACGCGCTGATCCTGATCCTGCCTGCCCTGCTGGCTGCGGTCAACCTCAGCGTGCAGACCAGCATCCGCCATGCCAACTACCCCGACGCCTCCCGCGGGCGGATCTACAGCCGCTTCCAGATCGTCAACCTCGCGGTGATCGCCGGATCGGTCCAGCTTGCCAGCCTGGTGCTGGACGTCTGGGGCGGGGCGCACCACCTGCTGTACCCCCTGGCCGGGGCTTCGATGTTCGCCAGCGCCTGGCTGTTTGCGAAGGTGCGTGTCCGCAGCGAGCCGATGATGCTCCGCGAACATCACGCCAGCCACGAGTCCATGCCCCTGCTTGCCGGGGTCAAGCTGTTCTGGCGCGACCGCGAATACGGACGATTCATGCTCTGGCAGATGCTCTCGGGCTCGACGGTGTTGCTGATCAACTCCCTGTGGTCGATCATCCTCGTGCGTGACATGGGCGAGTCGTATTCCCGCGCGTCACTGGCGATGACACTGGTTCCGTTCATGGTAGCCCTGCTGGCCGCTCCGCTTGCGGGCGCACTGTTCGACCGCATCCACATCAGCATGTATCGTGGGGTTGGCGCCTTCATGTGGGCAGCCGGGCGGGGCGTGCTGTACCTGGGGGTGGTGGCGACAAGCTGGTGGTGGATGCTGCTGGGCTTCGCGATCCAGGGCCTGGGGCGATCGGTCGGCGGGTTCGCCTTCGGCATCGGGCACACGCGCTTCTCCAAACCCGGTCAGAGCCAGGTCTACATGAGCCTCCACCTCACGCTGCAGGGCCTGCGAGGCCTGACGCTGCCATTTCTGGGTGTCTGGCTGCTGGACCAGCCATGGATCGGCCGGGAGGTCATCCTCGTCGGGGTGATCGTGCAGATGATCGCAGCGGCGGGATTTGCCCTCAGCAGCAGGACCCCGCCCAGCAAGCCGAGCGAACTGCCCCGCTGACCCCACCAGCGGGGTTTCCACCCGGGCCCCGAGCCCGTATAATGTTGCCCGCAAGCGAGATGCCGCTGCGTAAGGACACCCATCCATGAGCGATCATGCCAAGACCGTCGCCGTATTCCCTGGCTCGTTCGATCCGATCACACACGGACACGTGGACGTCATCCATCGCGGCGCGGAGTTGTTCGACGAGTTAATCGTCGCCGTCGGGGAGAACCCGGAGAAAGAGCCCTTCCTCGACCAGCAGGAACGGGCGGAGATCATTCGGCAGGTGGTGGCCGACCTTCCCGCTGTGCGCGTCGAGACCTTCACGGGCCTGACGGCGGATTTCGCCCGCCGCGTCGATGCGACGGCCATCGTGCGGGGCATCCGCAATTCCAGCGATCTTCACTTCGAGGTGCAGGTCGCACTGACCAACCGCATGGTAGCAGGAGTGGAGACCGTGTTCCTGGTCACCTCACCGGAGCACGCGTTCACGTCATCGAGCCTGATCCGGCAGATCGCCCAGATGGGGGGAGACATTTCGGCGATGGTGCCCCAGGCGGCTTTGGAGCGGATCCGCCGCCATACGGGAAAGGTCTGAGGCATCGGCTGGCCCACACGCCAGGCCGAGCACAGCGCAAAAAAAGTCGGCGCCGGGGGAGGGGAGCCCGACGCCGGATAACTCGGCCAAAGGAGGGAGTTTTGACCGAGGAGCCTCTCAGTCCTTATCATTGCCCCTTGCGGGGCATATGTCAACCCGAAGCTCTTTTTTTTGCGGGAATTTCAGGTCGGCAACCCCAAGGCTGGGCTTTCACGGTTCGCGGTACAGGCCGTTGCTGCGGATGTAAGCCCTGACAACTTCGGGCACGAGATACCGGACCGATCGCCCGGATGCAAGCCGCCGACGGATATCGGAAGATGAGATGTCGATTCGCGGAGTCTCGACGACCGACCTCGCCAGGCGTTCCCCGACGTCGCCACCCATCCTGCCGGTAATCGTCGACAGGATGTCCACCATGCGCGTATCCCAGGGCGGCCTGCAGGCGACGAGGAACTCCGCCATCCTGGCCAGCTCGTCCGCCCGATGCCAATCCGGGAGGTCCTCCAGCATGTCCGCGCCGATAATCAGCGTCACGCTCGCCACGTTGTCCCGAGCCAGAAGACGTTGCACGGTATCGATGGAATAGCTCGGGCCTTCCCTGCCCAGTTCGATATCGCTGACAGCCAACCTCTCATCCTGCATGCAGACCTCCCGCAACATCGCCAGGCGATGATGGCTCGCCGCACGGGCCTCGCTCTTGTGCGGAGGCCTGGAGGCGGGCATCAGCGTGATCCGCCGAAGGTCCCGCCTCTCCGCGATGGTCCGCGCAGCGATCAGGTGTCCGTGGTGGATCGGGTCGAATGTCCCTCCGAAGATCACGATGTCTTCTGCTTCTGGTGCTGCACTCATCTGGGGGTCGGTCCTTTTTGCGTGTCGGTCGGCTTTGGGTTCCAAGACGGGCATTATAGCATCGGCCGGCCGGAGATACAGACCCGGCAATCCCGTTGCGACCGATCTCCCGCAGCGGTACAATGCCCGTTCATTCTGACTGGAGCAGACGTATGCTTGCCAAGAGAATCATCCCCTGCCTCGACGTTGACCAGGGACGCGTGGTCAAGGGCGTAAACTTCCTGAACCTTCGTGACGCTGGCGATCCGGTCGAGGTCGCCGCCCGGTACGAGCAGGAGGGCGCCGACGAACTGGTGTTCCTGGACATCTGCGCCTCCCACGAGGGGCGTGACATCATCCTCGACATCGTCGCCCGGACCGCCGACCAGGTCTACATGCCCCTGACGGTCGGCGGCGGCGTCCGGACGATCGAGGACTTCTCCAACCTCCTCGCCGCCGGAGCCGACAAGGTCGGCGTCAACTCCACCGCGGTGAAAAACCCCAGCCTGCTTACCGAGGCGTCCCGCCGTTTCGGCGCCCAGTGCGTGGTGGTGGCGATCGACCCCAAGCGCGTCCGCAAAGAAGGTCGCGAGGTCTGGGAAGTCCACATCAACGGCGGCCGGGTTCCGACGGGCCTCGAGGCCGTCCCGTGGGCGAAGGAAGTCGAGCAGCGCGGGGCCGGGGAGATCCTGCTGACCGTCATGGATGCCGACGGCACGCAGGACGGGTACGACCTGGAGATCACCCGCGCGGTCGCCGAAGCGGTCGATATTCCCGTGATCGCCTCGGGCGGCGCGGGCTCGCCCCAGCACATGTACGAGGTCCTCTCGGAAGGTCGCGCCGATGCCGCACTGGCCGCGAGCATCTTCCACTTCGGGACCTACAGCATCGAACAGACCAAGCAGTACCTGGCCGATCGAGGGATCCCGGTCCGCCTGACCGGCGCGACGCCGGCGTAAGACCAAGGAGCCGTCCATGACCCCACCGACTGACAGACAACCCATCGACGAACACGATCAGCACTCTTCGAGGCACGGGTCGCAGATGAAGATCGAGCGATTCTTCCTGGCGATGCAGAAACTCGACGCCTCGGACCTGCACCTCAAAGCCGACTGCGTGCCGCACTTCCGCACCCAATCCTCGCTCCGCAAGAGCAACCAGCCTTCTCTCTCGGGCGACGAGATCCTGGAGATGTCGCTGGAGCTGATGACCGACAAGCAGCGGGCGTACTTCCTGGAGCACGGCAATATCGACCTCGCCCACGACCTGGAAGGCTCGGACCGGTTCCGGATCAACATCTTCCGGCAGCGCGGCGAGGTGTCCCTTGCCGCCCGGCGCGTGACGCGCGACATCCCGAAATTCGACGAGCTCCACCTGCCCGAGTCGATCGCCGAAATCGCCAAGGAACACCAGGGACTCGTGCTGCTCTCGGGCCCGACCGGCAGCGGAAAGAGCACGACGATCGCCTCGCTGCTGGAGATCATCAACCGCACCAGGCCGTGTCATATCGTGACCATCGAGGACCCCATCGAGTACCTCTACGAGGACAAGAAGGCACTGGTCAACCAGCGCGAAATCGGCATCGACGTCGAGAGCTTCGATGCCGCTCTGAAATACCTCATGCGTGAGGACCCCGACGTCGTGCTCATCGGCGAAATGCGCGACCGCGAGACGTTCGAAGCCGCCCTGCAGGCCTCGGAAACCGGGCACCTGGTGTTCGGCACGGTTCACGCCTCCAGTGCCCCGCAGACCATCGAGCGCGTCCTGGCGTTGTTCCCGGAGAGGTCGCGGAACCTCATCCGCCAATCGCTGGCGTTCAACCTGCGTGCGATCGTCTGCCAGCGACTCCTGCCGTCGATCGTCGAGGATATCCCCCGCATTCCGGCGGTCGAGGTCCTGCTGACCAACCCGTCGGTCCGCCAGCTCCTCGAAGACGGCCGGGACCACGAGCTGGTCGACGTCATCCGCTCCAACGAGCGTAACGGCATGCAGACGTTCACGTCCAGCCTGCTGAAGCTCATCGAGAACGAGTATATCGACCCGAAGGTCGGCTATGACAACGCACCCAACGCCGAGGAACTCAAGATGCGCATGAAGGGCATCTCCTCCGGACATGCCGGGTTCATCGGCGGGGGCAGGTAAACCATCCGCCCACAGCGGAGCAAAGCCGCGACCACCAACTGGGAGTAACGAATGCTGGAGGCATTGGCAGAGCTGTCCGCAGCCGGGCTCGTGGGACAGATCCCCGAGCCGGGCGGCTACATGGCCGCGTGGAAAATCGTCGTCATGCTGATATTCATCACGCCCTGGCTGGCGATCTGCCCGTGGGTCCCCAAGGACGCCGAATACGTCCGCTCGCCCAAAACAATGTGGTCGGCGATGGTGGTCGGCCTCGGGGCGCTGGGCGTGCTCATGTGGCTGCTGATCCCGATCTACGTGGTGGGCATGCTCGCCTACGTTCTGCTGGCCGCCGGCGGGCTGATGGCCTACGCGCTGCATCGTAACGCCAAAGTCCCCGCCGAGGAGCGCGTCCTCACGGGCGAACATCTCTCCTCGATCTTCTCCGGCGGAAGCAAGGGCAAGCAGGCCCGCCAGCCGGAGGTCACCAGCTACGTTCGCCTCTACAGTTCCACCGGCCATCCCGTACACCCCCCGCAGGACGTACCCCCCGACGACCCAGCCGTCAGTGCCTACAACCTCGCGCAGGACTTCCTGTTCAACATCGCGTGGCGGCGGGCATCGCAGGCCGAACTGCTGCCCACCGGCAGCGATACCCGCATGCGACTCACCATCGACGGGGTCGTCAATGAGCACGGCTCGATTTCGCCCGGCGAGGGAGAAGGCCTGATCCAGTTCATCAAGACCATCGCCGGAATGGATCCCGAGGACCGGCGCCGACCCCAGGAAGGCAAGATCGCCGTCGACTACCAGAACGAACACCTGGAGATCGACACCTCCTCGGCGGGCACAACCAGCGGCCAGCGAATGAAACTCCGTGTCGCCGGAGAGGTCGTCCAGACACGCCTCGACGAACTGGGGATGGCCGACGACGTCCGAAACCGCCTGGCCGAACTGTCCGAGGCCGGCAGCGGGGTGATCATCTGCTCGGGAAGACCCGGCTCGGGCGTAACCTCGACGCTCTACTCGCTTCTTCGTGCCCAGGACGCGTTCATCAAGCAACTGGTCACACTGGAGGCGAAGAAGGAAGTCGACCTCGAAAACGTTACCCAGAACACCTACGCCCAGGCGGGCGAGCAGGCGGGAAAACTCGCGTCCATGATCCGGCGCGACCCCGACGTGGTGATGGTCGACCGACCGCGGGACGAAAAGGCCGCGCAGACCATCCTCGAAGGCGCCGAGGAGAAGTTCTTCCTGGTCGGTATGCCCGCCAGTGACACCTTCTCCGCCCTGGCCAAGTGGGTGAAAGTCTCCGGCGGAACCGAAGCCGTCAAGCCCCTGCGGGCGGTAACCTGCCAGATGCTCGTCCGCAAGCTCTGCCCCGACTGCAAGGAAGCCTACCGGCCCGATCCGCAGATGCTCGCCAAGGCGAACATTCCCGCCCAGAAGGTCTCGCAGTTCTACCGGCCTCGCACCACGCCCATGACCGACGAGAAGGGCAACCCCATCACCTGCATGACCTGCCAGGGCAGCGGGTACGTCGGGCGGACCGCGGTGTTCGAGATGCTCGAAGTCACCGACGAGCTCAGCCAGTTGATCCAGTCGGGTGCATCGCTTTCGCAGATCAAAGCCGCCGCCCGCAAGAACAAGATGCTCTATCTCCAGGAACAGGCCCTGCGAAAAGTCATCCAGGGCGAAACGAGCATCCAGGAAGTGCTTCGCGTTCAGCAGGAATCCAAGAGCAAGTAACCGACCCGAGGAGTGGGCCGCATGATCATCGTTATTATCATCGCCGCACTGGTTCTGGGCATCGCGTTTTTCCAGGTCGTCCAGGGCCTGTACACCGCACTGATCAACGCGATCCTGGCCGTCCTATGCGCGGCCTTCGCGCTGAGCTACTACGAGCCCCTCGCCGAAGCGCTGTTCTATGGCAGTGGATACGCCCACTACGGCGACGCGGCTTCGCTGGTGCTGCTGTTCGCGGTTCCCCTGCTGGTCCTTCGCTTCCTGTACGACCACTTCCTCGTGCCCGGGAACGTGGTGTTCGGGCCCTGGGCCGACCGCATCGGTGGGGGCATCCTCGGTCTGTTTTACGGGACCATCCTCGCGGGCATCCTGGCGCTGTCACTGCAGATGCTGCCCTTCGGACAGACCGTGCTGAGCTGGCGGACCCACGACGAAAAGCTGCAGGTCGACCAGCAGCTCGCGCCCTTCTACCCCGACAGATTCGTCCTGGGCATGGCGAGAGTTTTCTCCACGGGCTCGCTCAGTGCCGGCCCGAATTCCGCCTTCGATCGCGTACACAAAGACTACCGGCGAACGATGTTCGCCTTCCGCAATACCGCCCTGCGCAACGCGCGGACCTCTACTCCGCCCGACGCGCTGACCATCCGCGGCGCGTGGAAGCCCGACCCCACGTCGGCCAGGTGGGTCGCCGGCGTGCCCGAAGACAGCCTGCTTTCCGAACGGCAGAATCTCAACTCGCAGGTGCTGGTGGTCCGCACAGGGGTCGACGAACAGGCCCGCGACGAAACCCACCACTGGTTCCGCCTGCCCGCGACGCACTTCGTGCTCGTCAGCAAGACCGGTAACAAGTACTACCCGGTGGCGTACCTGGCCTTCGGAGCCGGCGAACTCAAGCGAAACGAGCCCGAGGTCAAGAAGTGGCTGGTCATCGAGGACTCCGCCCGCGAGGAGACCAGGCGAAGCCGGCGACGCAGGGATGAAGACGACGAAGACGAAGGTGGCCGCGGCGGCCCGGGGCGGGCGAACCTCATCGTGCTGCGAGAGTGGAAGACCGAGGGCGGCCCCAAGACCCTCCATATCGACTGGGTCTACCGGCTGCCCGAGGGCGAAGAGCCCGCCTACATGATGTTCCGCCGAATCGCCAAGGCCCAGATCGGCAAGGTTGAGGAAGGTCAGCCCCCGGTGGACGGCGCCCTGCAGCACAACGCCGACATCGAGCGGGCCGAGCGGCGACGACGCGAAGCGCGGAACCGAAACCGCTGATCGTCCTGGTTCGCGACTTCCCCGGGCGGGTCGAGCATCGCTCGGTCCGCCTTTTCTCTGCGCTGCCGACGGCGGAGCGGAATGTACAGCCGGGATCGCCCCACGGAACGCGTAACCGCTATCGCCGGTACTTTTTGGGCAGATGGTTCTTCCACATCTCCCACGCCACGTCGGGCCGGCGGATGTGCCCGCCGCCAAACTCCTGGCGCGTGGGCTTGACGCCGCGTTGGTACAGCCAGCGATACGCCAGCCAGGACTGGTCGCGGATCGACTTGAAATCGTCCTTGCCCCAGAAGATCGCCACGGGCAGCTTGCGGGTCTCGTCGGTCAGCTCGACCCGCTCGAAGAGCTTGAGGTTCGCGTTGCATGCCCGGGCAATGAGCATGTCGAATCTGCCCGGGTTTCGCAGGCCTGTGTAGTACATCGGCAGGCCCCCGGAGCTGAAGCCCGTCAGCAGCACGGCCTGGCGATCGATCGCATATTTCTGCGCAACGTGGTCGAGCACCCCCAGGATCACCTCTTCGTCGTGGGCGAGATCCTTGAACCACAGCGAGTCGATCAGCGGCAGGATGCCCTGGCTGCTGCGCAGCTTCGGGGCGGCGACGATGAACCCCTTGTCTTCGGCGAGCTTCCGCCATTCGCGGATCTGCCTCGAGTACGTATCCCACGGGACCGTGCCCTGCAAGGTGATCACCAGCGGCCAATCGCGCGAACTGGTGTAGTAGCTCGGCACGTACAGGTAGTATGGCTCGTCGGTCTTGGGCTCGACTACCTTCGTGTAGTCCACCGGGGTGTCCTGCGACTGCTGGACGATGCAACCTCCGGCGAGGAAGGTCAGCCCCAACGCAACGGTCAGCATGCTGCAAAGGCGAATCATGTTGATCTCCATGGTCGTCGGTCCGAGTGTAACGACAGGCCCCGAGGCCCGGAAGGCAAAACTTTTTGCAGCCTTCGGTGGCAAGGTTTATCCTACTCTCTGGTCGACCTGCGTGTCTTACGAGAGGAGAAACGGTTCCTCATGATCATCTACCGGTGCAGGCAACACATGCGTAAGCTTCTGACTCTGACAGTTTTCCTGGCCGTCGTGGCGGTCTGTCCGCGATGGGCGATGGCGCTGGAGCCCGAAGAGGTGCTCGTGGTCGCCAACGAAGCCAGCGAAGAATCGGTCGACCTGGCGGAGTACTACATCAAGCAGCGGGATATCCCCGAGAAGAACCTCGTAAAGGTCAAGGTCTCCACGGCCTACGAGATGTCCCGCAGCGAATACGACAAGCAGATTGTGGAGGTGCTGCGCAAGGAGCTCGTCCGCCGGCGGATCCACACGAAGATCAAGGCGGTCGCGCTGATGTGGGGCATACCGGTCCGCGTGGCCGGCGGGGAGTTGCCCGGCCCGGAGGCGAAGGTCTACCGCAATGCCCGCACCACCAGTCATCACCGCATGGCCATTGCCCAGCAGTATCTCGTGACGGTGGGCAAGGACTTCCCCAGGCCCGAGACCGACGGCCTGACCCCGCTGCACAAGCTGTTCGAGAAATCCGACGAGCCGGTTGGGTCGAAACTCGCCAAGCCGGTGAGCATCCGCAAGGACATCGCCGCCCTGCTGCGTTCCAAGGCAGGGACGATGGACCTGATCACCGACGACGACAAGAAGAAGATCGCCTGGCGGCAGCTGATGGCGATCCAGCTGGACACGTTCGGCCTGGAGGGGCTGGTCGCGTTCATCAAGACGCGCAATCCGGTTGGCGCGCCGGACGTGGAGACGCTCCAGAAGCAGATCGACCGCGTGAAGGAAGCCCTGGACGAGCTCGACGAAGTCGACACCGTCAAGAAAGCACGGCTGGAGATGTCGCTCGTGGAGCTCCTGGAAGGCCAGTGGGGCGTGCTGGACCGCATCTCCGAGAAGCCCATCGACCCGCCGGACCCGTTCAAGGGTCCGCAGAAGGACGCCGCGGTGGACAGCGAGCTTGCGCTGCTCTGGTACAAGGAGTACAAGCTGGAGAAGTTCCATCCCAACCCGCTCAACGCCGGCGTGCAGCAGGCGATCCGTCGAAGCGGGAAGAAGGTCACGGTTCCCACGCTGATGACCGCCCGCATCGACGGGCCCACCGTCGCCGACGCCAAGCGCATCATCAAGGAATCGGTCGCGGTCGAGAAAAAGGGCCTGCAGGGAAATATCTACATCGACGCCGGCGGCAAGTTGCCCGAGTACGACCGGAACCTGCTGTCGTTGTACCAGCTGCTGCGGAAAGAGAAGATCAAGCTCGGACTCTCGCTGGACAAGGAGAAGTCGCTCTACCAGCGAGGAGACTGCCCCGATGCCGCATTGTACGTCGGCTGGTACAGCCTCAAGAAGTACATTCCCGCGTTCCGGTGGCAACCCGGTGCGGTGGGCTGGCATATCGCCAGCTTCGAGGCCATGGACCTGCGCAACCCCCGCAGCCGGCAGTGGTGTCCGCAGATGATCCGCAACGGCGTCGCCGCGACGGTCGGCGCGGTCAATGAGCCGTATCTCGGGGCGTTCCCCCTGCCCCAGGAGTTCTTCCCCATGCTGCTGACGGGCGAGTACACGCTGGCTGAGTGCTACTGGCTGACCAACCCGTTCGCCAGCTGGCGGATGACACTCATCGGCGACCCGCTGTACAACCCGTTCAAGGAGAACCCCCAGTACAAGGTCAGCGACCTGCCCGAGAAGATCCGCGACGCCAGCTAGGCCGGACCCCCCATCCTGCCATTGCCCCTCGATGGGTCTGAGCGATCTTCCCGGCCGCGGGGAATCGTTTGCATTATCCCGTTGCGTCACTAGGATATCAGGCCTGATGAGTGACGCCCCGAAGCTGGCCATCCTGATCCCCTGCTACAACGAATCGAACACCGTCGCCAAGGTGATCGAGGACTTCCGCGCCGAGCTGCCCCATGCGACGGTCTACGTCTTTGACAACCGCAGCCAGGACGACACGGCCCGGATCGCTCGCGACCACGGCGCCGAGGTGATTTACGAGCCCCGCCAGGGCAAGGGGTTCGTCATCGAAAAGATGTTCGCCACCGTCGACGCCGACCTGTACGTCATGGTCGACGGAGACGACACCTACCCGGCCGATAGTGTTCACGACCTGCTCGAACCCGTCCGCAGAGGCCGCGCCGACATGACCGTCGGCGCCAGGCTTTCGACGTTCGACGAGCAGTCCTTCCGGCCGCTGCACGTAGCGGGAAACGGCCTGGTCCGCGGGCTGATCAACCGCATCTTCGGCACGAAGCTCACCGACATTATGTCCGGCTACCGGGCGTTCTCGCGCAACGTCATCGAGCGCATCCCCGTGGTCTCCGGAGGTTTCGAGGTCGAAACCGAGCTGACGATCCACATGCTGCACTACCGGCTGCACATCGAGGAAGTACAGGTGCCCTACCGAGGCCGCCCGGCAGGCAGCGTCTCCAAGCTTCGCACCTTCCGCGATGGGTTCCGCGTGCTGTGGAAGCTCTTCAGCCTCTCGCGGGCGTACAAGCCGCTGACGTTCTTCGGATCGGTCGGGATCGTGCTGTTCGTGCTGGGAATCCTGGCCGGCATTCCGCCGGTGACCGACTACATCGAAACCGGTACCGTGCCCCACTTCCCGCTGGCGATCCTCGCGACCGGGCTGATGATCCTCTCGGCCGGCTCGGTGTTCCTCGGGCTGATCCTGCACTCGGTCAACTGGCGGTTCATGGAGCTTCACAACGTGCTGGTCCGCAGGGGCATCGGCCATCGAACAGCCCCCACCCGGGGAGACAGGGACTCATGAGCCGATCACCCGCCGTCGAGAAACTCTTCGTGCCCGGGCGCATCTGCCTGTTCGGCGAGCACAGCGACTGGGCGTCGGAATACGAGCGTCACCCGGGCTACTGCCTGGTCATCGGCACCGACCAGGGCCTCTCGGCCACGGCCAGGCCCTCCGACGAATTCCGCGTCGAGACGCAACTGCCCGATGCCAACGGCCGGCCAAGCGGACGATTCCGACAGATGTCCTGCCCGTGGGACCGCCAGGTGCTGCTGGAAGCCGCCCGCGACCGCCAGGAGTTCTTCCGATACTGCGCGGGCGTCGCCCACGAGATCTTCGAACACCCGCAGGTCGACGGCGGCATCGAGCTGCGAATCACCGCCATGGACCTGCCCCTACGCAAGGGCGTCTCAAGCTCCGCCGCGGTGTGCATCCTGGTGGCCAAGGCGTTCGACGCCGTCTACCAGCTCGGCCTGTTCCCCCACGAAATGATGGACCTCGCCTATCGGGGTGAACGCCTCACGGGAAGCCAGTGCGGCAGGATGGACCAGGCCTGCATCTACGGCAACACGCCGGTGCTGCTGAACTTCAGGCCGTCGTGCGACGTCCGCGTCGAGCCGATCTTCCCCTCCAGGCCGATCTACATGTTCTTCGTCGACCTCGCCGGCAGGAAGGACACCGTCCGCATCCTCGCCGACCTTCGGGAAGACTTCGAAAACTCCCAAGGCCTCCAGCAGGCGCTGGGCCCGGAGAACGAACGCATCGTCCGCGCCGCACACCGCGCGCTGGGCGATGGCGACGCCGAAGCCCTCGGCCAGCTCGCCAGCGAAGCGCAGCGAATCTTCGACGACCTTGTCGCGCCCCACAGCCCCCAGCAGCTCGAAAGCCCCCTGCTGCACAAGGTCCTCTCCCTGCCCCAGATCGCGGAGAACGTCCACGGCGGCAAGGGCGTCGGAAGCCAAGGCGACGGAACCGCCCAGCTGATCGCCAAGAGCCCCCAGGACCGCGACGCGGCCATGCGGAAGATCACCGAGACCTTCCCGGACATGCAGTGCTTCCCGCTGACGATCCGGCCTCACGACGTGGGGTAACCAGCGGGGGCGTTCCGACAGCAGCAGAGAGAGTCAATCCGTGGCGTCGCCAGGCTCGACGCCGGTCTCGGCTTCGGTGGCACGCTTGTCCAGCACCGTGCGGTTCAGACGCAGATTCTGCTGCATCGCACGATTGCCCAGCCGCGACTCGGGATCCACCTTCGCCGCCCGCGCGTACAACGCGACCGCCTTCTCCGCCTGGCCGAGCTTCTCGTAACAGTACGCCAGCCAGAACGCGGCCTCGGCCTGGACCTCGGTGAACTCGCGGGCCCCGCCGGGACCGGCATCCGCGGCACCGACGTCGCCGGATCCGCCCGGGTCGGGCACGAGCGGTTCGAGCTTCGCCGCGGCCTTGGCGAACTGCAGGCCGGAGATCAGCTTGATGGCCTCGTCGATCGTCCTCCGCGAGGAACCTTCCCCGAGTTTCATCGCCTTGCCCGAAGTCGAACGGTCCCGTCTCTCAACGCCCGGGGGCAGGCTGTCTTCGGCCTCTTCGATCTCGGCGGAGCTCTCGTACTGCGGAGCCGGAAGCCCTGCCGAGCTGCAACCGGCCAGCGCAACCAACCCCCCGACGGCCACAACCAGAATGACGCGGTCAGCCTTCATCGTCCACCCCCGAGAGGATCATCTTCGCCTCCAGCAGCCAAAGCTGCACCGGGCGCGGATCCCTGCGAAGGTCCAGTACCGACTCCACCTGCCGGTCCACCTCGACGTCCGAGACTGCCGCGGCGAACGAGGATTCCGCCTGCTCGTCTCCGATCCTCAGCAGGTCCAGCCGAAGCAGCAGCACTTCCAACTGGTCGATCAACTTCCGGGCCCGGTCGGTGCGAACGTCGTCGGCCAGATCGGCCGAGCGGTCCAGCATCCCGTTCGACCACACCGCCTGCTGACGGGCAGCCAGCCCTTCCTTGCCCTTGGAGGACACATTCAGGTAGATCCGCCGGAGGTCCTCTTCCAGCGACGTCCGGGCCTTTTCCAGCTTCGCGATCCGGTCGGACTCCACACCTCGCAGCCGGCGGATCTCCGTTTCGTGACTTTCCTTCGCCTCGGCAAGCTTTTCCGAAGCCGCTGCCAGCTTCGCCTTGTACGACTGCTCAGCCGATTCCCGCTCCCGGAGGGTCTGCTGGAGTTCGTCCCGCAGGCCCTCGACGACGCCGAGCGTCTTCTCGTGATCCTTGCGCAGCTTCGCCAGCTCGGCGCGGGTGCGATCCAGCTGGGTTCGCACGTCGGCGAGGGCTTCAGCCTCCTTGCGGTCGAGCGTCACTGCCTCGTCGGTGTCGACGCCCTTACCCCGCTTCGTCACAGCCGTCTCGGTTTTGTCGTACAACCTGGAAGCAACCTGCTCGCCGTTCCGTTTGCCCTGGTCCTGTCCCTGGCCTTGCCCCTGCTGGCTCGCGACGTCGTCGTCAAGCTCACTGGCCTTTTCAGGCCGGCGGGCAATGGGCGCCGAACGCGGCTGGTCGCGGAACGAATCCACGTCGGACCACTCTCCGTCGTCATCCTCGCCGGCATCGGCCAAGGCCGCGCCGCTCCCGCCCGTCTCCGAATCGAGCAGCTTCTTCTCGAATTTCCCATTCACATCCTGCCCGTCTCCCATGGCCAGGCGGGAGTCCCGTTCCGTAAGCTCGGCAAGTTGCTGACGAACGGTCTGCAACTCGCGGCGGGTTTCCTTGAGCTTCTGATAGTACGTGTCGGTCGATTCCGATTCGCCGGGCGCGCGGGCTGGTTTCTCAGCTGCCGTCCCGGGAGCGTGTCCATCGGTCATCTCTGGGCGGCTGTCGCTGACGTCAGGCTGGGGCATCGCCGGGGCGCTACCCGATCCGGCTGACTCCGCCACGCGACTCAGGGCAGCGAGCGCATCGTCCCGCTGCCGCCGCAGCTCCTGCACGCGTGCTTCGAGCTCCGCCACCCGCGACGCGGGCCGGCTGTCGCTCACGGCCGGGCGCTCGGGCTGGGATCGGGCCATCACGCCGATGGCGATCATGCCCACCAGCCCCGCCAGGACCGATGCCGCTGCAGCCACCGGAACGATCCGCCAGACCACCCGTACCAGTCGCCCGGTCGGGGCGATGGCCGGGGCCTCCGGAAGGTCGGCTTCCTCAACGGCGCGGTCTGCCCCCCAGGTCCTCAGCAGGCGTTCGGTCGACGCATTCAGTTTGTCCTGTTCGTCGGTCATCTCACTAGTTCTTATCGTTTTTCAGGGCACCGGCGCAGCATTTTTCCTATTCCACGATCCCTTTGATTCTAAGGCAATTCTGGATCAGCGCTTGGGATTCCTTCAATCTCAGGCGAACCGTCGCCTCGGCCAGGCCGGTCTCCGCGGCGATGGCGCGGGTCGTCAGGCCGTCCACGTAGCGCAGGCGAACCACGCGGTGCAGCTCGTCGGGAAGCTCGCCAACGCAGTCGGAAACCGCATCCATCCGCTCGCGCCACTGGGGGTCGCCCCGGCGGTCCAGGTCGGCTTCGAAGACCTCGGCTGCTATCTCCGGATCGTACGAATCCGCGCCGTCCCTGCTGCCCCACCGGCGCCTGGTTACGTTGCGGGCGATAGTGGAAATCCACGTCCCGAAACGCCCGCGCTGGGGGTCGAATGTCCGGATCGACTTGTATGCCCGAAGGAATGTTTCCTGCACCAGGTCGTCGGCGTCGGAGGCCTGAAAGCCGCTGCGGAGGAAATACGCTTTCACCCGCCGGCCGTGGTGTTCGTAAAGGGCGCGAAAGGCCGACTCGTCGCCCTCGACAACCTGGCGAACGAGCTGGGAGGTCCGGTCTGTTCCGCGCGGAGAAGGAGTCACGTCACGGAAGATTCTGCGGTATCGCCCGCCCTGCTGTCAACGAGCAGGGCAAATTGGCTGGTTTCGCGCAAAATCATGCCCCATGGATACATCTCCCGGGCACGGACGACTTTGGAGACAGGAGAACGACGAATGAAACCAACCCGCCGGAACGCCGAAGCATCCTTGATCCTCCTGGCCATTCTCGTGCTGACCGCCGCAACGGCGCGGGCAGACGGAGTGATGGCCCCGTTGTACATCGAGCACGGAAATGCAGCCGGGCCAATGCTCGAATCGCCCAGGCAGGAAGCCGCCCTGATCACCGACGGCAACAAGGTGCGCGTGGTCCTGCGGACCCACGTGCGCACCGATTCCCGGGAAGTTGCCTGGCTGGTGCCCGTCCCGGCCAGGCCCGTCGACGTCCAGCCGGGCGACCCGAACCTCCTGCCCCTGCTCGACGCAATCACCGCACCGAAGTTCTACGAGGTCCAGCGATCCAGCCAATGGCTGAAGTGCGGCTGCGGGGCCGGGGCACAAGGCAATGTGGTCCGGGACTCCACGGTGACCGTTCACGAATCCGGCGTGGCAGGGATCTTCGCCTATACCACCCTCTCGGCCGGGAAGACCGACGACCTGGTCGACTGGCTGAAGAACAACCGCTTCGCCGTGCCCGAGGGCATCGGGCATGCCGCCCGACCCTACGTGGACGAGGGATGGCATTGGCTGGCGATGAAACTCCGCCCCCAAGCCACCGACGACCCGAACCTGGTGCCACACCCCATCAGCTACCGCTACGAAAGCAACAGGCTGGTGTACCCGCTGATCATCTCCCAGCCGTCGGCTGCGAAGGAAAACGAGATTCTCCTGTACGTATTGGCCTCCAGCCGATACGCCGCCGCCAACTGGCCCAACGTGACCGTCGACCCCGACCGGGTGAAGCTCATGCCCAAGGGCGCGGAGACGACCAACTACGTCTCGCTCTTCCGCCAGGCGTGCGGGCGAAAGCGCTCGACCGCCGGCCCGCTGCAGTACGGCGACCCGAAACCGGCGCTGGTCACCGAGTACGCCGATACCATCTGGCGCGAGAGCATTCTTCAGGCAGACTACGGCCGGATGATGGGCACCAAGATCCCCCCCGCCAAACCGCTGGGCAAATCCACCGCTGTTACGGAACTCTCCCGGATCGGGGATCCGATCCACCTCACCCGCCTGCGAACGATCATCACGCCCGAGCAGATGTCCCGCGACGTCGTGCTGGTGCCCGTGACGGGTTGGGAGCCGGTCTACGGGGGCTTCGAGGTAGGTAAGGCCGAGGCGCGCAGGCAACATGTCGCAGCCGTCGGACGAGCAGGCCTGCTGGTGTTCCTGCTGACTCTGGGCACGGTGATCCGCCGGCGGAAGTACCTGCGCATCGCGGGGGTCGCGATGATCGCCCTGGCCTGTATCGCCCTGGCAATGACCTGACAGATCGAAGGAGAGTTCCATGAGCGTTCTGAAAGCCGCGCCCGCTTCCGTGCTTCTCTGCCTGCTGACAGCCGGAGGGTGCTTCTACATACCCACCGACGAGGACCGCGTGAATTTCGGCCTCCACGAGATCGAAACGCTGCACTGGGCGCAGAAACAGTCCCTGCTTCTGCGCGACCAGCAGCAGACCTGGGCGAGGAAACTCTCCGGCGACCCGCGCGTCAGCGACTGCCAGATCGCGATTCACCCGGACATGGAGAAGACCCCGATCGGCCAGCGTCCGACCGTGAAGTTCTCGGCCTTTGTCGTCTTCGACCCGGACGAGGAAGACCTCCGCGCCATCGACAAGACCCAGCAGCAGTTCATCGACGTCGCCCAGGCGGACCCGAACGCTCTCCCTTCCCTGGGAGACACGCCCGAGCAGCGAACCGAAGCCGCACGCAAACTCGGGCGCGAGCAGCAGCTTTCTGTCATCCTCAGCGACCTGCTGCGAAGCTCCGCCAGGCAGGCCGGGCTGGAGGTCAGTTTCGTTCTGGAAGGTGCAGAACATGACGGCCGGTTCCTGATGACCGGCGAGTTGAAGCACCCCCTCGCCAAGACCTGTCAGGAAGCATGGGACCTCAACACCAAGCCCGTTGAGCCCTAGAGGCGACCCTGGAGACGCCGCCCGAGCCCCCGAGAGCGGCTGTCAGCCCTCGATCATCGCACGCACGTTCCGCTCGTTGACCGGCGAGATCACGCCGCGGTCGGTGATGATCCCGGCGATCAGCTCGGCCGGGGTCACGTCGAAGGCCGGCGAGTAGGTTCGCACGCCGTCGGGGGCCGTCCGCCGGCCGAAGCCTTCGGTGATTTCCTCTGCCCCGCGCTGCTCGATGGGGATATCGTCGCCGCACGCAAGCGACAGGTCGAAGGTGCTGTACGGGGCAGCGACGTAGAACGGAATCTCGTGACGGGCGGCCAGCACCGCCACGCCGTAGGTGCCGATCTTGTTGGCTGCGTCGCCGTTTGCGGCGATGCGGTCGGCCCCGGTGATCACCAGCGAGACCTTGCCCTCCTTCATCACCTGCCCGGCCATATTGTCGGTAATCACCGACGCGTCGATGCCCGCCTGCATGAGCTCCCACGCGGTCAGTCGCGAGCCCTGCAGTAACGGGCGGGTTTCGTCGCAGTAGACCGCGAAGCGATGCCCCTGGGCGTGGGCGACGTACATGCCCGCCGTCGCCGTGCCGATGCCCCCCGTCGCCAGCGCGCCCGCGTTGCAGTGCGTCAGCACCGCGGTGTGCTCGCGGATGATCCCCGCTGCATGTCGCCCGATCGACAGGCAGAGTTCGACGTCCTCGTCGTGAATCGCTTTGGCTTCGGCGAGCAGGGCCTCACGACCTTGCGTTCCACCGGCCGGGGCGACATCCTTGGACCTATCGCACATGCGACCGACCGCCCAGGACAGGTTCACCGCCGTCGGACGCGACGTGCAGAGGTACTGGCCTTGGCGGGAGAGTTCGTCCAGGAAGGCCTCGCCGTCCGGCGCGCCCTGGGCTGCGATGACCATACCGTACGCGGCAGCCACACCAATGGCCGGCGCGCCGCGGACGACCAGGCGCTTGATCGCGTCGAACACGGCTGGAACGTCGCGACAGTCCAGGTAGGTGGTCTCCAGGGGCAGGCGCGTCTGATCGAGCAGGCGGAGATAGCCGGTCGAAGCGTCGCCGACCCACCGGGCGACGTCCGCCGGTGGCTTGACGGTGGAAAGATCGATCTCGTTCATGACGGGAACCTATCCCATTTGTCCGCTCGCTGCAAGACGCGCACTCGCTACAATGCAGGGCGTGAGCGACCGGACCACGATAACTCGCTGCGGGACACGGAGGCTGCTTGCCGCCGCCGGCGTACTGGCCATGCTGGCCGGCGGGTTCGTGTTGCTGGTGGGCCCCTGGCCGCAGATTGACACGCCGTTTGAGGACTCGGATTACGCCCGGCGGACGATCGCGCGAATCGAGACCATCCCCCGCGGCGCACCGACAGGACCGTTGCTGGCGGGGGCAGCCAAGGTCGACATCACCCCCCGCACGGGCGAGCCGCTGGCGGGGTTCGGCCACAGGGATCCCAAGGCCTCGGAGGGCACGCCCGAGACGATGTACGCGCGGGCGATCACGCTGACCAATGGCCGGTCGACGGTCACGATCGTCGGCGGCGACCTGCTGCTGGTGATGCGCGAGCTCCGCGACGCGATTCTCCAGAGACTGCCCCTCCCCCGCCGCGAGATCTACTTCACCGCCACCCACACCCACTCCGGGCCCGGGGCGTACTCCACCCGCTGGGTCGACCAGTTCGTACTCGGCGGGTACGACGCCGACGTCGCCGAGCGCCTTGCCGATGCGTTCGCCGAGGCGATCCGGCGCAGCCGGGCGAGTCTCCTTCCCGCGACGCTGCACACGCAGATCGTCCGCCCTCCGGGCGGGCGGGCGAGAAAGTATGTCCGAAACCGCGTGGACGACGCCGCAGACGCCCACGGCACGCTGGCTGCGATGGTCGTCCGCGACGCGGCGGGAGGCCAGGCGCTGGCGACGATGGTCGTGGCCAGTGGGCACCCGACCTGCTTTGGCCGACGGAACCGCACGGCGCGGGGCGACTACCCCTCGCGCGTCGTCGCGGAGATCGAGCAGCGGCTGGGCGGCGTGGGCCTGTTCGCGATCGGGGCTCCGGGTTCGATGGCCGTGGCGGACAACGGCAGCCGGGGCGAGCAGCGCGCAACACGCGTCGCCGAGAGTATCGTCCGGGAACTGCAGCAAGCGGGCGCGATTGAAGAGGGCGTGGAGGGGTCGCGGCGCGTCGCGATCGCAGCGGCGGTGCTGGAGGTCGACCTGCCCCCCCACCAGTACCCGCTGGGCGAGTCGCTGCGGCTTTCACCGGTGATCACCCGGCTGCTGCATGACCGCTCGACCAGCATCCACGCGATCCGCGTGGGCGATGTGGTACTGTTGGGGATGCCCGCGGACTACTCGGGCGAGCTGGCGATGGCGTTGGAGGCGTCGATCGGGTCGAAACCCCAGCCGCTTGTCACGAGCTTCAACGGCGACTACATCGGTTACCTGCTGCCCACCGAGAGGTACGCCCGCAGCGACTACGAGACGCGTGACATGAACGTGTTCGGCCGGTGGTGCGGGGCATATTTCAACGACCTGGCCCGCCGGTTGGTGGTGCGTCTCTCGGATATGCAAAGGTCGCAACGACCGATAACATTCCGCGGCGCGGGAGATTCGCCGGCGGATCTCGAAAACCCGGCCGGCCGGGCAAAACAAAACTCACCTTGACGAGCGCACCGGCCGATATATAACCTTGAAGGTTGACGCTTTATGCGTCGGCAACGGATTCTGCGAGCCACCCGGGCATTTCCGCCGCCGCCGGACAGGCCGAGGAAGGAACCGACAATGCTGGTACTGTCCCGACAACGTGACGAAACCATCATGATCGGCGATGACATCGAGATCACGGTGGTCGACATCCGCGGTGAGAAGGTCCGCCTGGGCATCAACGCCCCGCCGCACGTACCCGTGCACCGCAAGGAAGTCTACGAGGCGATCAAACGCGAGATGGAATCCGGAGGCAAGTCCGACAAGAATGAATCGGGCAAGGTCGAATCCCTCGCCAAGCGCAAGTCCCGCCGCGACTGACCCCCTGCTTCTGAACCCACAGCCGGACCCCTGATTGCTCTGCGCCAGGAGTTCTCTGCGCGCAGTGGGCGCCCGATCGAGTCTCCGACCTGGGATTGCTGGTGTGCAGGCTGGGGCGAGCGACCACTGGCGGTTGCGGTTGGCTGGGGTCAGGAAGCCGAACCGGCCGGCTGGTTCACCGAGCCCAACTCCGATTCCTCGGGCGCATCCTCGGCAGCCTGGCAGGCTTTCTTCAGCGAATCGTAGTGCATGATGTCGCAGAGCAGTTCGACGATGTCCTTGTCGTAGCCTTCGGGCGAGCAGCGGCGGAGTTCGTCCATCGCCTGCAGAGGCGTCAGCGCCGGCCGGTGCGGACGGTCATGGGTCATCGCGTCGTATGCGTCCACCACGGCCAGCACGCGGGCATCATAGGGAATCGCCTCGCCCATGAGCCCGGAGGGGTACCCCGTGCCGTTCATCCGCTCGTGGTGATAGCGGACAGCGGGCAGTATCGGAGAAATCGACGCCAGAGGCCGGAGTACTTCGTAGGAAATCTCGCTGTGCTTCTTGACGAGCCCGAACTCCTGAACGGTCAGGCTGGAGGTCTTCATCAGCACCTCCTCGGGCACTGCCAGCAGGCCGATGTCATGGAGCTGGCCGGCGAGGTTCATCAGGCGGCACTTGCTCTCGGGCAACTGCAGCCGCCGGGCAATCTGCTCGGCGAGCTTGCCGATGCGCTCGCCGCGTCCCTGGCCGTATTTCTCCCGCGTTTCCCAGACGCGCATCACCCGCCGCAGCACGGCGAGGTAGTGTTTCTCGGCGTCGGTGGCGATGCGGTCGAGCCCGACGGCCCGGCTGTGGAGCTCGTGCAAGGCCCGCCAGACCTGCAGCAGCACCAGCAAGGCCATCAGCATGCACATGCCCCCCAGGGCGACGCTGGCGGCGTGCCAGCCTTTGGCAGCCATGCCGATCGACACGACCGCCATCGCGACCACCGACAGGCCCACCTGTCTCAGGGAATGGCTCAGCGCACGCTGATTCGAGTCCTGAACGGACATCGATTCGATTTCGCTGCTAGGGAACGTCACGGCTACCCTCTCTTGCCCGGCACAGATCCAGTCTACGATTCGCTCTCCCCCGCCGACGGTATCGGCTGGAAAACCACCGGCCATTAGTGTGATCCCTGCAATTCGAGAGGAAGTTCCTCTGCGGACAAATCGACGGAAATCGGTCTGCCTTCACTACCTGCGCACCGAACGCCCGGGCGACCCGCCACCGCCGGCCAACCGCGTCGACAGCGGGAATCGAAGGAAAAACCCAACCCCTGCTCAAGCCACGACCCTACCGGTCGATAACGCTGCAGGGGATCGCGTATCGCCACTCGAAGCAGAGGGAGAATGCCCATGGCCCGGTCGACGACTGTGGCAGACATCCTGCCCGAAGGAAGACCGCTGCACACCGTGGAGCTCGACGCCACAATCGCCGCCGCTGCGAAGGTCATGAAAGACCAGTCGGTCGGCAGCGTGCTGGTCGTCGAGCGGACCGGGCGGATCGTCGGGATCCTCTCCGAGCAGGACATCGTCCGCGGCGTGGTGGCCGGTGGGTTGGAGCCGTCGAAGACGAAGGTCTCGGATGTAATGACCACACGGGTGGTTACCGCCACCCCGAATACCTCGGTCAAGCAGGCACTGGAGACCCTCGCCCGTTTCAGTATTCGCCACCTCCCGATTGTTCGGGACAACAGGCCGATCGGGATGGTCTCCATCCGGGACCTTCTTGGCTGCGAACTCAAACGCTACCGCGACCTGGCTACCGACCAGGGACAGGTCCTGCGAAGCCTGGAACACGTTCACCCGGGCATTACCCGGATCCGTCGCGACTCCTCCGGCCGGGTGGTCATCTAGGCCTCGGAAACCCGCTCCATGCTCCGCCGGAAATGTAAGGCCCGGCGGGCATTTTTCATAGAGCCCGGCAGGGTCGCCCTGCCGGGCATACTTTTTGCGTTATCCACGTCTTTTCTGGTTCCTTGATGGGCAAGCGACTGCCTTCTAATGGACTTGCGCACACGAATACCCGGTAATCGCGTCGATTGTACTCGGAATTCTGCAAATATATGGCAGTCTTCTGTTTTTTGGAAAAGGCAGCCTTCTTGGATTACCGATACTGACTACGGCGAGAGCACGTGGGGGGGAACCTGCCTGCTTCGCCGGCAAGAATCGCAAGAGTTGCCAGCAGCACACAACAGCCTTGATACGGTACCGAAATCCGGGGGGATTCAGGCCGTATCGAGGCTGTTGGCTTGCGCCCCGGGCCGTCTGCCTCCGATAGTGTTTCCGGAACTATGTCCTGTCCAACCCATCCCATCCAGATCGCCTGCCCCGAACACCGCAAGTTGGTGCGCGGCACGTACCAGTGTCTCGCCGACGGAACGGTGCCCATGGCCATGGACGGTGGGTACCTCCTCCAGCAGGTTCGCTGCAGCCAGTTGGGCGGCCG
>CAZXSK010000037.1:25609-41554 GCA_964642855.1 uncultured Planctomycetaceae bacterium
GCGGTGGTCACGATCAGGTCTTTGACCTTCTCGCTGGGAAGGTTCAGTGCGCCCTGGAGTTGGGCGGCAGCAACCTTCAGCGCCTGCTCGCCGTCGGAGACGACCATGTCGACGACGGCCGATGCGAGATCCTCGGTGAGCTGATTGCCCAGCCTGCGAACGGACTCGGCTCCGGCCCGGCAGGCTTCGATGCGGACGGCCTGCGAGGCATCGGGGTTGGTCGCCAGGGACACAATGGCCCGCTGGGCCTTGGCGGATTCCAGCATCGCCAGGGCGCCCGAGGCGGCAACCTGAACGTCCTCCGACCGCCCGTCCAGCACGCCGATCAGCGTCGGCTGGCTGCGGGAAAGGTCGTAGATCTCATTGTTGGTGATGCCCAGCTGACGGATCGTCTGGCAGGCCCGGACGGCCCAGTCGATCCGCTCGTCGTCGGAGAGCGGCTCGCCGACGCCCAACGCCATCGCCTCTTCGATCCCGCCGGAAATATCGTCTGCCGTCGGATTGACGGGGATCATCACCACCCGGCCGTCCTTCTCGGCAAGGCGTCGACAGGCGGTGGCGTTGCTTGCCACCACCACGGGGATGCCCGTCAGCGTGGGCGACTGCCGCATCGACTGGATGAAGGCTACCGGGTCGGGCTTGTTGGCCAGGACCACCACGTCCACGCCGATCTCTTCCCGGGCCATCTTCAACGCCTTTCCGGGAGTCGCCTCGTCGACGGCGATGAACCCGGCGCTGCGAACGGCGGCCTTGACGGCATTGAGCTGATCGCCTTCGATGACCACCAGGGCGGTCTTGGTCGCGGTCTGGCGGATGGCTTCGTTCAGGACGGGCAGCACCAGTTGCCTGCCCTGGAAGTCCTTCTCGGGCAAGGCGCTTCCCAGGGCCCAGGCGGCCAGGAACCGCACGCGGCGGTCGGGATAGCTCAGGGCGGCGACCAGAGGCTGGGCGCCTCCTTCGATGCTGCTGGAAAGGCTTTTGGCACCGGCGGTCTTGGCCAGGGCGCGGATGGTCTCGGTCGCCACGGCGGAGTTCTTGTCTTTCAGCGCCCGGGCGAGCACCTGCTGGAGGTACTTCGGGCTCGAAGCCAGTGCGTAGTACTCTGCGCCGGGCTGATCCTCGCCGTGGGTCGGATCGACCTTGCCCTGGGGCAGTTGGGCTTCCTTGCGGATGATCGCCGAGAGCCACAACGAAACAGCCGGGTAGAACTTCGGCTCGTGCTTGAGCGTCAGCCGGCTGTTGCGCATCGCGTAGATCTCGCAGAAGATCTCGCTGGGAACCTTGGTGTAGGTCAGCAGGCCGTTCTGCCAGTACCATACCAGTGCTTCGTCGTAACGGGAATCGGGTCGGATCGAGTCGACCTCATAGTAATACTTCTCGGACCACTCATAGAACAGTTCGGCGGCGGTCTTTTTGAGGGCATCGCGACCTGCACAGTTGATCAGTGCGGCTTCGACGATGTTCTTGGTGCGTTCCAGCACGCCGTCGCGTTCGAGAACTTCCTTCAGCCTCGGGGCCGCGTGGGGGTAGCCGATCTGTCCGAGGGCGTAGGCGACCTGCTCGATGACCTTGTCGTCTTCCGACTGGAGAACCACCGACAGTCCCCGCACGCCTTCCTTGCCAATGGCGGGGAAAATCGTGTTGACGATCCGCTCCTTCATGCGGCCGGAAGCGTTGGGATCGGTCAGCCGGCCGACCAGTTGGGGCAGCGCGTACTCGCCGGAGATCTTCAGCCTCCGGCGGGCTTCCTCCACGCTCTTGAGGCGTTCCTCGCCGAGCAGCCCGATGGCGTCGGCGATGCTCTCGGGATCGGAGCGTTCGGCCTCGTATCCCTGGCGGATCATCAGGCGGATGCGCTCGACATACTCCTTCATGCCGTCGAGATTCTCGCCGCGGTTGAGCGTCAGCAGCGCCCCGGGGGTTTCCACCGACAGCCCGTAAAGTTCGCGTGGCGTGGCCTCGGACTCAAGGATCGCCTTGGCGGAACTCTGCGCAGCCGGAGGCTGGGCGATCTTGATGTAATGCAGAAGGTCATCCCACAACTGGGCGGTGGTCTTCGGTTTCTCTTCGGTGTCGGCCTCCTGGGCCAATACCGGCCAGGCGCAGGCCAGGCACGTCAGTGCCGCCAGCACCACCAGCAAGCTTGCCAGTCTCTTACTCAACATACGATCTCCCAACTAGCTAAGGACTGCGTTGGAACCACGCTGCGACCAAGGCGATCATCAAAACAGCGGCAGGGATGAAGGCTTCCGGGCCTGTGGACCGCGGCCAATTGTCGCCTGCGATTATAGGTAGCGCGGGGACGGTGTCAACAAAATAGGAAGCCCTTCTCGGCGGGGCGAAAACCATCTTCCGCTTGCCCCGGCCGGACGGGAATGCCCCCCACCTGCCCAGGCGGATATCGTGCGGTCACGGGCTTTCTTCCCGGAGCATCCGCCGGCCCGGGTCGGTGGACAGAAGATTCTCGTCGACCACGAAGCCCGCCCGGGGCAGCGTCAGGCGGTCGGCGTCCCACAGAGCACCGGCCAGCGGGTCGTCGGTCACCTCGCCGTCGGCGTGTCGCTCGATGGCTGCAGCGATGGCCTCGGCGGGAAGGTGCGGAAAACGCTCCGGCAGGACCCTTCTGGCGATGGCAGCCGATTCGTGGGCGTGGGCGTTGCCGGCTGCGTCGTCCACTCGCCCGCAGTCGTGAAGGTACCCTGCGACCATGGCCGTTTCGGCGTCGACGCCCGACCGGCGTGCGATCCGTCCGGCCAGGAGGGCGACTTCGCGCAGGTGCTCCCGTCCGTGCAGATCGCTGGCGAAATAGCGCAGCGTGCCGTCGAGCGTGGTTTCGATGCGTCGGAGGATGTCCTGCAGCGCGTCCATGATGGGCTCCGGGGGGCTGCTGATTCGCGGGGCGATTCTAGCAATTCAGGCCGGGGCGGTTCCACCGAGGAGGCCTTCGCCGTGTCCGAAAATCTCCCATGTGCGCGTAAGGGATTTTTCCATTTCTCTTTGCATCGCGGTATGGGTTGCACTACAAGTTGGCCGATCCGTCGGCGGCAGGCACCGGCCGGCGGGACACGTCAGACTCAGTCGGGCACATCGGGCACCGGGGCGATCCCTGCCCGGGAAAAGGAGACACCTCCATGCAGGCGATGCTTGGAATCGACGACGTATTCGTGTCGGCGGCTTACGTTCTCTGCCTGGCCAGCATGCTTCTCTGTGTGATCTACGGCCTGTTTACGTGGAACAAGGGCCAGGAAGCGGTCGAACAGGAAGACATCGCCTGGGCCGAGGAAGAGAAGAAGGTCGAGCAGGAGCTGTAAGCCGGGCACCTTCCCCCGCATGTGTTCTCCGTTTGTGTGTCCGAGGGGCTGGTTCTGACGTCGCTGGCCGGGGTTTCGAGGCACGGGCCGGAAAAGGAGACGACACATGCTGGCAGCAGTGGGACCGCTGGAGATCATCATCGTCGTGGTCTACCTGATGGTGGTGGGCTACCTGGGGTGGCTGGGTTTCCGCAGAACCAAAAGCGCCACCGACTACCTCGTCGCAGGTCGCAAGGTTCACCCGTTCGTGATGGCGCTGAGCTACGGGGCGACGTTCATCTCGACCAGCGCGATCGTGGGGTTCGGCGGCGTGGCGGGCATGTTCGGCATGAGCCTGCTGTGGCTGACGTTCCTGAACATCTTCGTGGGCATTTTCATCGCGTTCGTGTTCCTCGGCGGTCCCACCCGCCGGATGGGACACCGCCTGGACGCCCACACGTTCCCCGAGTTGATCGGCCGGCGGTATCAGAGCCGGTTCCTGCAGGTTTTCTCCGGGCTGATCATCTTCCTGTTCATTCCGCTGTATGCCGCGGCGGTGCTCATCGGCGGGTGCGAGTTCATTTCCACGCAGTTCGGCATTCCCTACCAGGTCGCGCTGCTGGTGTTCAGCGTGTTGATCGCCGCCTACGTGGTGATCGGCGGCCTGAAGGGCGTGATGTACACCGACGCGCTGCAGGGCTCGATCATGTTCATCGGCATGGTGGTCCTGCTGGTCTGGACATACGTTTCGCTGGGCGGGGTCACCGAGGCCCACCAGCAGCTTCAGCAGCTCGGCGAGAAGAAGAACCTCTTCGACGGCATCGGGTTCGCCGGCTGGACCGCGATGCCCGAGTTCGGCTGGGGCGAGCGCAAGTACGAGCTGTGGTGGATCGTGGTACCGACGATCACGCTGGGCGTGGGTATCGGCGTGCTGGCCCAGCCCCAGCTTGCCGTGCGGTTCATGACCGTCCGCTCCCGCCGCGAGCTGAACCGCGCCGTCCTGGTCGGCGGGATCTTCATCCTGATCATGACGGGCGTGGCGTTTACCGTCGGCTCGCTGAGCAACCTCTGGTTCCACGAGCACGAGACGGTCTCGGGCAAGCTGGTATCGGTCAGCGGCGTCGGCGCCAAGCCCACCGAGTGGAACTGGGTAGCCGCCAAGCACGCGCCGGGCATCAACACCGACGCCAACGGGCAGAAAATCGTGCCCTTCCACGGGCCGGACATCAAGGCCGTTCCGTGCGTCCTGCTGCACGTGGACACCGACAACACCGGCGAGGCGGACACGCACCTGGTATTCAAGGGCTACGGGCCCAAGGCCGGCCCCATCATGCCCGCCGCCGAGATCGACGGCTTCGACCCCAACGGAAACGTGCTCGACCTGGTCGGGCAGGATGTCACCATCCATCCGCGGGCGACGGCCTATACCCGCGCGGTGGTCAAGAAGGGTGGCATCTGGTCGTTCAACACGGGCACGATCATTCCGACGTACATCACCCGGGCAATGCCCAAGTGGTTCGGGCTGGTGTTCCTGCTGACGCTTCTTGCCGCCGCGATGAGCACCCTCTCCAGCCAGTTCCACGCGCTGGGCACCAGCATCGGGCGGGACGTGTTCGAGCAGGTTACGGGCCGGCACGGCCGGAGCGTGGGCGTCACGCGGATCGGCATCGTCGTGGGGATTATCATCGCGGTGATCATCAGCCACTACGCGCGGGGCGGGTACATCATCGCCCGGGCAACGTCGATTTTCTTCGGGCTGTGCGCGTCGGCATTTCTGCCTTCGTTCGTCGGCGGGCTATTTCTCAAGCGCGTCACCAAGCCGGCGGCGATCATCTCGATGATCGTCGGGTTCGTCGTAACGGCGGCGTGGCTGGTGTTCATCAAAGACGCCGAAGCCCGCTCGCTGGGCATCTGCTACGCGCTGACGGGCAAGCACTCGCTGCTGTTCCCGACCCCCCCGGCCGAGTACACCTCCAGCTGGCACGTGGTGGACCCCATCGTCGTCGCCCTGCCGCTGAGCCTGCTGACGTTTATCGTCGTAAGCCTGATCACGAAATCTCCCGACGAGACGCACGTGGCAAAATGTTTCAAGCAATCCCGCGTAAGTGCCGACGGCAACTAAAGGAATACGAAGACCCCCGGCGCGGTATGTGTGTCCAGGCTTGCCTGGCCTCGCCGGAACAACAACACGCTGGGCTCTTGCGATGCCCAAAGGTACCAGGAAGGAGTTACATGCATGAGTGGTAAATGGACATGGAAGCTGGCCATGGTGGCCGTTGTGGCGGTCGTCGCCGCGCTGCCCCTGGCCGCACAGGCCCAGGACGCCGGGGAGAAAGAAGAGCTGCCCCGCTGCCCGGTCTGCGATTTCAAGCGGGATCACCTCGAGCCGGTCAACTGGCTCAAATGGGGCGCCGATTTCCGCGTCCGCGGCATCTGGGACAAGAATGTCATGTCCCTCGATGACGGCGCAGCCGGCAACGAACGCTTCTGGCAGCGCTACCGAGGCCGGGCGTGGGCAACCATTACCCCCGTCGAAGACGTCAACGTCAACCTCGGCGTGACGTGGGAGTTCAAGAACTTCTGCCGCCCGACGGGCAAGGAATCCCACGAAATCCGCGAGACGAACTTCGATGAGGTCGTCGTCGAACGCCTCAACGTCGAGTGGGCCAACGCCTTCGGGCTGCCCATGACCGTCAAGGCAGGCCGGCAGAACCTTTCCGACATCAACAGCTGGCTGTTCCTGGAAGGCACCCCGCTGGACGGTTCGATCAGCGCCTACTTCGACGCGGTCCGCACCACCTACAACCTCGAAGCGTACAAGACCACCATTGACGCGGTGTTCATCTGCAACCGGTCCGATAAGGACCAGCGCATCCCGCCGATCAATGATCGCCGGCGCGACGTGGTCGAGCACGACGAACTCGCCGCCGTGCTGTACGCCAAGAACAAGTCCCTCCTGCCCGGCCACCAGGTCGACGCATTCTACATCTGGAAGAAGACCAACCAGGTCTTCGCCTCCGGCTGGGACAGCGACCTGTCGACCTTCGGCGGACGCATCGGGGGCGACCTCGACGAAAACTGGAGCTACTTCCTGAACGTCGCCGGACAGATCGGCAACAAGGAAGGCAAGAACGTCTGCGCGATGGGCGCCTACGGCCGGTTGAGCTACTTCCTGCGGGACGAGTGGAACAACAACTTCCGCCTGAGCTACGAATACCGCTCCGGCGGCGACCACCCGCATGAAGATTTCGACATCCTCTGGGGCCGGTGCCCGCAGTGCTTCAACATCGCCGAAGGCTACCTCGACAGGCTCGAGGGGCGACCGGCCATGTTCAACAACATGCACCGCGTCAACCTCGGCTGGTCGAGCAACCCCATGCCTCGCATGGGACTGCACTTCGACTACCACATCCTCTTTGCCGACCAGAACCAGACCGACAACCTGGCGACCACGGGCCTCAGCAAGAGCGGCTGCCTTCGCGGGCACATGCTCCAGGCCCTGCTGACCTATCAGTTCACCGAGTCGCTCAGCGGTCACCTGATCGGCGAAGCGTTCTTCCCGGGTGATTTCTACACCGACGCACGCAACGATCCGGCCTACTTCGTCCGGTATCAGCTCGTGTTCAAGTTCTAGACGCAAGACGTACGTCGCTCACCAGGCGGGCCGGCCGGCAAGGTCGGCCCGCTTGTTTGCGCACTCCTCACCGCAGACCTGCCGGGCGCCGCCGACCTGCCCCCCCTCTCCCCCCGCCGGGCGGGTTGATGAATTCCCCACTTTCTGGTACGATCTCTCGACCTGAGGCGCGGACAGATCCTGGCCTGTCCGGCCGGTCAGGAGGTACCCAGGCACCACGCCAGGCGGCAGGACCGACGGGCATGTCCCACGCGTACAAAACCCAGTTGCGCGTTCGCTACGGCGAGACCGACCAGATGGGAACGTTCTACAACTCCCGCGCGCTGGATTGGTTCGAGGTCGCACGCAACGAAACGCTTCGCCAGATGGGCCTGCCCTACCGCACCATGGAAGACCGCGGCGCCCTGCTGCCGGTCGTCGAGGCCCATGTCAAATACCTCGGTCGGGCGCAGTACGACGATCTCCTGCAGCTGACCGCCTCGCCGACCATGCAAGGTCGGGCCCGCGTTCGATTCGACGTCGCCATCCAACGCGACGACGGCCAGGCCGTCGCGGAAGGATGGACCGTCCACGCCGTGACCGACCCCGACGGCAAGGCCATTCGTCCCCCCGCCTGGCTGACCCAACTGCTGACACCCGACACGGAGTAACCAACCATCATGGACAACCGTCTTCTTCTGATCGGAAACCGCGCGGTCGCGATGGCCGCCCTCGACGCCCACATCGCGCTGGGCACGGGGTACCCGGGCACGCCCTCCACCGAGATCCTCGAAAACTTCTCCGAACTCGGAGGCCGGGCCCAGTGGGCGCCCAACGAGAAAGTCGCCCTGGAAGTCGGCATCGGCGCCGCCTTCGCCGGTGCCCGCACCCTGGTAACCATGAAGCACGTCGGCGTCAACGTCGCCGCCGATCCGCTCTTCACGGCCGCTTACACCGACGTCGACGGCGCGCTGGTGATCGTCTCGGCCGACGATCCGGGCATGGCCTCCAGCCAGAACGAGCAGGACAACCGGCGCTACGCCGTGGCTGCGGGCGTGCCCCTGCTTGAACCGGCCGACAGCCAGGAAGCCTACGACTTCACCATCCTCGCGATCGAACTGTCCGAACAGTTCCGCATGCCGGTGATCCTCCGGCTGACCACGCGGATCTGCCACTCCAAGACCGTCGTCCGCCGGCGCCTGGACCTGCCCCGACCCCAGAGGGCCCACTCGTTCGAGAAAGACCCGCACGCCCGGGTGATGATCCCGGCCTTCGCCCGCGGTGCCCATCGCAAGATGCGCAAAAAACTCGCCGACATCGCAGCCTGGAACCTCAAGCAGGGACCGACCGTCGAGACCGAGGGCGACACGTCGCTGGGGATCGTCTCTTCCGGCGTGGCAGCCGTGCACGCCCGGGAAGCCGCCCCCGACGCCAGCTTCCTGAAGATCGGACTCACGCACCCCCTGCCCATCGAGAGCATCCGCAGCTTCGCCGGGAAGGTCGATCGCCTCGTGGCGATTGAGGAAGGCGACCCCTACCTCGTGGAAACCCTCCGGGCGGAGGGAATCAACGTCGAGGGCAAGGACGAGATGTACCGCTTCGGGGAACTGAACGTCGCCCGCGTTCGCCGCATTCTCGCCGGCGATACCACCCCCGAGCCACCTGCGCCCAAGGGCAAGCCCCCGCAGCTCTGCCAGGGCTGTCCTCACCGGAAGGTCTTCGAGGCCCTGCGCGACCTCGGATGCATCGTCACCGGCGACATCGGCTGCTACACCCTGGGCGTCCTGCCGCCCTTCTCGGCCATGGACACCTGCGTGTGTATGGGCGCGAGCATCGGCGTGGGCCTCGGCATGCGTCATGTCCTGCCCGACGGGCAGGCCGCCAAGGTCGTCAGCGTTATCGGGGACAGCACCTTTGTCCACAGCGGCATCACGGGCCTGGTCGAGATGGCCTACAACCGCCCCAAGACCGGCCACGTGGTCATGATCCTCGACAACGGCACGACTGCCATGACCGGCATGCAGGAACACCCCGCCACGGGTCGTGCGCTGGATCATCAGCCTGCCCCGCAACTGAACATCGAGAAACTCGCCGAGGCGATCGGCATCGAGCACGTCGCCGTCATCGACGTGGCGAAGGAACCCGAGCGGATCATCGAGGAGATCCAGGCGGGACTCGATCGCAAGGAGCTGTCGGTGATCATCACCCGCCGCCCGTGCCTGCTGGCGGCGAAGAAAATCCGCGAATACGAGCAACTGGCCGGGCACAGCCGCCAGTAAGGAACCCCACGAGATGACCAACCACGACGTTACGAATGTAGTGATCGCCGGACTGGGCGGCCAGGGCGTGCTTCGCGCCTCGGACATTCTCGCCGACGCAGCCTTCCTGGCCGGGCTGGACGTCAAGAAGGCGGAGGTCCACGGCATGAGCCAGCGCGGCGGATCGGTGTCCACCGACGTCCGCTTCGGCGAGGGTGTGCTGAGCCCGATGGTTCCGGTCGGCGAGGCGGATTACCTCGTCGTGCTGGAGAGCACCCAGATCGACAACAATCGCCACGTGCTTTCCGAAGACGGCACGCTGATCGGGCCCGACGCGGTCGACGCGACGGCGCTGCCCAACGCGCGCAGCCTGAACGTGGCCTTGCTGGGCGTGCTGTCTAACCGCCTGCCGATCGGCGTTGAGCATCTCCGCCGCGCCGTCGAAGAGAACTTTCCCGAGAAGCTCCACGCGCCGAACTTCGAGGCGCTGGAGATCGGGCGCAAGGCGGCCGGCGGCTGAGACGGGCACACATCGATTCCTATCAACGGGGAGAAATGAATGAGCATCAAGGACCACGAAAGCGCCAAGCGGTTCCACCCCGCCAGCGCCCCGGACTACGTTCCGGTCGAGCGTCTGCGGGACCTCCAGCTTCAGCGGCTCAAACGCATCGTCGCGCGGGCCTACGGGCAGGTCAAGCTCTTCCGAAGCCGGATGGACGACCGAGGCGTAACGCCCGACGACATCAAGACTCTCGACGACATCAGGCTGCTGCCGTTCACCGTGAAGACCGACCTGCGGGACACCTACCCGTTCGGGCTGTTCGCCAGCCCGATGGGCGAGATCGTACGCCTGCACGCCTCGTCGGGCACCACGGGCAAGCCCATCGTGGTGGCGTACACCAAGGAGGATGTCGCGGTCTGGTCGTCGGTGATGGTCCGGACCTTCGCTGCGTGCGGCTGCTCCAGGGGCAGCATCATCCAGAATGCGTACGGCTACGGTCTGTTCACCGGCGGCCTGGGGGCCCACTACGGAGCGGAAGCTCTCGGCGCGACGGTGATCCCGATTTCCGGGGGCAACACCGACCGCCAGATCATGGTGATGAAGGACTTCGGCGTCACGGCGATCTGCTGCACGCCGAGCTACTTCTGCTACATCATCGAACGGGCTGCGGAACTGGGCGTGGACATCAAGGAGTTGCCCCTGCGTGCGGGCATCTTCGGGGCAGAGCCCTGGACCGAAGGCATGCGGAAGCACGTGGAGGCCGTCAGCGGCATCAAGGCGTACGATATTTACGGGCTCAGCGAGATCATCGGCCCGGGCGTGGCCAGCGAATGCCAGCAGCAGGACGGTCTGCATATTTTCGAGGATCACTTCTACCCGGAGATCATCGACCCGGAGACCGGCGACCCCCTGCCCGACGGCGAGGAAGGCGAGCTGGTGTTCACCACGCTCAGCAAGGACGCCATGCCGATGATCCGCTATCGCACGCGGGACATCACGACGATCTACGCCGAGCCCTGCCCATGCGGCAGGACCGTCCGGCGGATCCGGCGGATCGGGCGTCGCAGCGACGACATGTTCATCATCCGCGGCGTGAACGTCTTCCCGTCGCAGGTGGAAACGGCCCTGCTGGCCGTCGAGGGCACGCTGCCGCACTACCGGATCATCCTCACCCGGCAGAAGGGTCTCGACCAGATGGCCGTCGAGGTGGAGGTGACCCCGGAATTCTTCTCCGACCGCATCCGGGAGATGGAGAATCTCCAGGCCAAGCTGGAAGCGTCGATCGAGAACACGCTGGGCCTGCGGGTGAACGTCAGGCTGGTGGAGCCCAACACCATCGAGCGCAGCATCGGCAAGGCCAAGCGCGTCGTGGACAATCGAAACGAAGAGTGACTCGGCGTCGTGGCGCCATACGGAAAGGGATGACCATGAAACTCAAGCAGCTTTCGGTGTTCCTGGAGAACAAGCCCGGCCGGCTGAGCGAGCCGTGTCGTATCCTCGCCGAGGCGGGGGTGAACATCCTGACGCTCTCGCTGGCCGACACCCAGCAGTTCGGGATCATGCGGCTGATTCTCAAGGACTGGGAGAAGGGCAAGGACGTCCTCGAGCAGGCTGGATCGGTCGTCAAGGCGACCGACGTGGTCGCCACCGAGGTCGAGGACCAGCCCGGCGGGTTGGCGCATGTGCTGACGGTGCTCGAAAAGGCGGGAATCAACATCGAGTACATGTACGCGTTTACCTTCCGCCTGGAGGACCGCGCGGTGCTGGTCTTCCGGTTCGAAGACCCCGACGCGGCGATCGAGGTGCTCAGCAGCAACGACATCAACGTCGTCGACAGTGTCGAGCTGTACAAACGAGCCGGCGAGTAGCGCCCGGCTGATCCCCAGGAGAGACGCAGAACTCGATGAGTGATTTCGTAGCAGAGAACCGGATCTGGGATCCCGAGGCGGAGACGCAGGAAGTCGCCGGCCGGCGGGAGCTGCAGTTGCGGCGGCTTCGCGAGACGGTCCAGCGCGTTTCGGACGTGCCGTTCTATCGCGAGGCGTTGGGCAAGGCGGGCATCTCGGCCGGGGATATCCGCTCGCTGGACGACCTCCGCCGCCTGCCGATGACCACCAAGGAAGATCTCCGCGGGCACTACCCGCTGGGGTTCCTTGCCGTGGACCGGGGCAAGGTCGCCCGCATTCACGGGTCGTCGGGCACCACGGGCAAACCGACGTTCGTGGCCTACACGGCCGGCGACGTGCGGACGTGGTCGGACCTGTGCGCCAGGTTTCTCGTTTCCGGCGGGCTTCGGCCCGAGCACACCGTGCAGATCGCCTTTGGCTACGGGCTGTTCACCGGCGGGTTCGGTCTGCATTACGGCGTGGAGCGCGTGGGGGCGGCGGTGGTTCCGGCCGCTTCGGGCAACACGCCGCGACAGATCATGCTGCTGGAGGATCTCGCGGCCGACGTGTTGGTCTGCACGCCCAGCTATGCGCTCAACATCGCGGAGGTCATCGCGGGCAATGGTATCGATCGCGACCGTCTGGGGCTGAAGTTCGCCCACTTCGGCGGCGAGCCCTGGACCGACGACATGCGCGCCGAGATCGAGCGCGACCTGGGGATTCTGGCGTTCAACAACTACGGGCTCAGCGAGGTCATCGGCCCGGGTGTCAGTGGCGAGTGCGTCGCCCGCACGGGCATGCACATCCAGGAGGATCATTTCCTGGTCGAGTGCGTCGACCCCGACACGCTCGAGCCCGTCGACGAAGGCCGGCCCGGCGAACTGGTGTTCACCTCGCTGACCAAGCAGGCCATGCCGATCATCCGATACCGCACCCGGGATATCGCCTCGCTGGACCGCACCCCCTGCCCCTGTGGCAGGACCACCGCGAGAATGTCGCGCGTGCTCGGACGCACCGACGACATGCTGATTATCCGCGGGGTGAACGTCTTCCCCTCGCAGGTCGAGGAGGCGTTGCTGCGGGTGGAGGAAACCGCCCCTCACTATCAAATCGAGGTCTCCCGGCCGGGCGCTCTCGACCAGGTAACCGTCCGCGTGGAGATCCGCCCCGAGAGCTTCTCCGACGAAATGCGCCAGATGCAATCGCTACGGGATCGCATCGACCGCGAGGTGCAGGCCGTCACCGGCCTGCGGATGGACATCGAACTCATCTCGCCCCAGTCGCTGGAGCGGTTCATGGGCAAGGCCAGCCGCGTTATCGACCGCCGCACGCCAAGCTGACGCGGCCTCACCGGCCCGTCTCCGCGCGACGCTTGAGCAGCCTGCGGACCGCGGCGATCAGGTCCGACGGATCGAACGGCTTGGACAGCAGGTTCTCGATCGACTCGTCCAGCCCGCGCTTGCTGAGGGCGTCGCCCACGTAGCCGCTGATGTACAGCACCTCCGTGCCCGGCCGGGCCTTGCGAAGATAGTGGGCCAGCTCCACGCCGCTGACGTCGGGCATGACCACATCGGTCACCAGCAGGTCGATCTCGCCGTCGCGATCGTCAGCCAACCGCAGCGCTTCCCGGCCGCCCGGGGCCTCCAGAACCTCGTACCCCTCGTCCCGCAGGATCCGCACCAGGATCTGCCGCACGGCCTGGGAGTCTTCCGCCACCAGGATCGTGCCCTTCGTCCACGCCGGGCCCGCCTCCCGCTCTGCCGGAGGGGCCTGCGTTTCCTGCCTCGCCCCAGCCTCGGTAGCCGTGACCACAGGCAGGAAAATCTCGAACGTCGCGCCCCGGCCGGGCTCGCTCGCCACGCGAATGTACCCGCCGCTCTGGCGAACAAACCCATACGCAGCCGACAGCCCGAGCCCCGAACCTTTGCCCACCGGCTTGGTCGTGAAGAACGGCTCGAAAATCTGCCGCAGCGTCTCCTCGTCCATCCCGCAGCCGGTGTCGGAAATCCGCAGGCGGACGTAATCGCCGGGCATCGCCTCGGGCAACTGCGCCGCAGCCTGCACGTCCAGGTGCGCCGCCGAGGTGGCGATGGTCATCTCCCCGCCGCGGGGCATCGCGTCGCGCGCGTTGGCTGCGAGATTGATGATCGTCTGCTCCAGGTGCGTCTCGTCGATGGTCACCGCCGGCAGATCTTCCGCCAGGTCCATCGTCAGCGTGATGTCCTCGCCGAGCATCCGCGTCAGCGGGTCGGCCATCGACTCCAGCGTCCGGCTGACGTTCACGCTCTCGGGGTGCAGCGCCTGCCGCCGACTGAATACCAGCAGCTCGCGCGTCAGGCTCGCCGCCTGGGACGTCGCAGCCTGGATCTCCCGGATGGGCAGCTCCAGCTCCGGGCGGTTGGGCACCTCCCGCAAAAGCAGGTCGCAGTAGCCCTTGACGATCGTGAGCTGGTTGTTGAAGTCGTGGGCGATCCCACCGGCAAGCCGGCCGATTGCTTCCATCTTCGCCTCGTCGCGAATCTGCCCCGCCTTGCGTCGCATCTCGGTCACGTCGTGGCCGATCAGCAGCAACCCGACAGCCCGGCCGTCCAGGTCGCTGAGGCACGAGACGTACCACTGCATCGACACCTGCCGACCCGACTTGCACATCACCCGGCCTTCGAGCCCGACGGTCGGCCGGCCTTCGATGACCGACGCAAACGCCTCGCGGACGCTTTTCCGCTCGTCCGATTCGATGAACGTCTCCAGCCAGTCCTTGCCCAGCACCTCGCTGTCGTCGTAGCCGGTCAGCTCGCGTGCGAAGCGGTTGAACCGAAGGATTCTTCCGCTGAGGCCCAGCACCGCGACCACCGCGTGGGCTGTCTCCACCAGCTTGCTGGCGAAGTCCCGCTCGCGACGCAACGCCTCCAGCGCGAGCTTCTCGTCGGTGACGTCGGCCAACACGCACTCGACCGATTCGTCGTACTCGTCCGCCTGCGCCCGGGCCCACAACCTGCCCCACGCCAGCGTCCCGTCACGCCGGAAATACTCAACGTCCCACCCGGCGATCTCGCCGTCGGTCTGCACCGACTCCAGCACCTTCTCGTTCATCGCCGGGTCCACGCAGTGCAGCCAGGGCACCCGATGGCTGTCGATGTCCGCCTCGCTGTCGTAGCCCAGCATCTGCGCCAGCTGGTCGTTGGCATCGATCAGCGAACCATCCTCCGTCCGCGATCGGAAGTATCCCACGTGGGCGCTGTCGAACAGGCTTCGGTACTGCGTGCGGGCTTCGTCGAGATCCTCCTCGCGCGTCCGCTGGGTGGTGATGTCCCGCAACAGCGAGGCCGTCAGCACCCGCTCGCCCTGCCGGACCGCCGCAGCGGTCTGCTCGATCGCAACCGGCTCGCCGTCGCCACGCAGATGCACCGTCTCGACCTGAAACGGTTCGCCCATCGCGACGCTGCGCTGGGCACATTCGGCGAAGTGATGATACTCGGGGTCCACGCGGTCCAGCACGTTCCGCCCGACCAACTCCGATCGGTCCATGCCGTACAGCTCGCATGCAGCTGCGTTGACCTCGACGATCGTACCGTCGCTGCGCGAAATCACCGCCGCCACGGGCATGCTCTCGAACATGCCGTGATACATAGCCGCACCTTCGGTATCCGCGTCGGCTGCATACTCCCCCGAAGCGGAATCCCCAGACGCACGATTGTCCTTCCAGTGGGTCGGACCCATCAGGGAATGCCCTCCCAGACTCTCCCGCTGCATCGTCTGGCCCCATCTGCAGCGGGCATCTGTCGACCGCCAACCTACCACAGGCCCGGCAGTTCCCCAAGCGCAAAACCGCGATCGCCGACCAATCCGGCCAGCTCGCGCTGTCGCCATTTCCAATGCCTCTGAACATAAATACGGATGTAAGTGTCTTTGCATTATGTCTTTGCATTCATATACGCCGAGCGAAATCTGTTCAGGGCTGGCAAGCATTGGCCACAGCCGGCCGTGGCGGTACCCAGCCGGCAGGAATCGGCAAACGCCGGCAAGGGCCGGCAAGATCCGGCAAGCGCCGGCAAGAACGGTACCGTTCCGTGCAGGATACCCAGACACGCGCTCGATGTCCTGAAACTCGTTCGGCGTCCTGGCAACGCGCTCGACATCCTGAAACTCGTTCGCCGCCCCGACCCATTCGACTTCATGAAACAAAGCCCACCGACTTTGTCGGTGGGAGAGTCCTGCTCGGGGACGACTCCAATCGCTCGGCGCCCTTCTTCTCGTCGGACTCTGGTATTCGGTTGTCAAAGAGCGATGAGGACTTGTCCGGGATCCTGATTCCCGGTCGGCACCGACGGGCGTACCATTGGTGCCTCGCTCCGATGGACGAACCACGAGAGACCCGCACTGTGCCTCTCTCCATTCG
>CAZXSK010000038.1:0-20073 GCA_964642855.1 uncultured Planctomycetaceae bacterium
CTAGGTATCATGTACCTCGGCTCCTCATGTGTGGTAGCCAAAGCGATCAGCGCGTGGAGAGCGTCTGCCACAGCAGGGGGGCGGGCTCACAGGGCGTGCTTCGGCACAACCTGTTCGTCCGACGCCGGTCTGCCGGATACCTCGGCCTCCTGGGTATCCTGTAATTGGCGTCTCAGGGATGCGAGAAAGAGTGGTTTGCCGCGGGAGACATCTGGCGGAGTATTCGCCGTCCGGGCCAGGCCCCAACCCGTACGACGGCCATCTGCATGATACCTCGGCATCCCGGGTGTCCGGTTCACCGACATCTCGGGGTGTTGGCGATGGCGTTCTGTTCGTGGGAGTTGTCTGTCGCGCGGGGAGTTGGGCGATGGGGTTCGCCTCGGCGCTGCGGGTCGATGCGAAGCCAGTCCGTCGGATGCTTCGGATCGCTGGCTATCCTGTGCATGAACGTCCCGCGGAAGGTGGAGGGTTTCGAGGATCGCCCAAACGGTCGGCCGGGCTGGGATCTTGCACCAGGCTGTAGGAATCGAGGAGGCCGGTAGGAGGGGGGACGGTGACGAGAAGCGGGCAGGCCGGCGCAGAGCCGGCGCGGACAGGCGTGAGCCTGAAGGGATGGCGGGTCCGCGGATCGCTGGGCTGCAAGAGCGCCCGGCCTATGTTGGCGAATGTCTTGGCCGGGCTGTTGCACTGAGACTGGCCGTCGGTCGCGGGTGCGCTCCGGGGGGGGAGGGGCAATTTACTCCTTGAGCGTGTCCTCAAGGAACTGTGTGAACCGCTGCCACGACAGGCGGTCGGCCTGTTTACGGTAGCGGTCGGAACCGAACACCGTGAACGCGTGAGGTGCGCCGCCGTAGGTGATCATCTCGTGCGATACGCCGGCCTTCTCCAGCTGTTCGGCGAGTGCGGCGAACTGTTCCATGGGAATGCCGTCGTCAGCCGTGCCATGGAAGACCAGAACGTAGCCGCGGGTCTTGTCGTAGGACTGGCCCTTGGGCGTATCGAGGCCGCCGTGGAAGGAGGCGAACCCCTTGAGGTCGGCTCCGGAGCGGGCGAGTTCCAGCACGGCCGTGCCGCCGAAGCAGTATCCCATCGCGACGGCATTGCCCGTGTCCGCGCCGTGGCGACGGGCGGCTTGCAGGGCGCCGCGGAGATAGCGTCGCATGCGCGGGCGGTCCTCGTAGAGCATGGACGTGCATCTGCGTTTGTCTTCCAGTGCGGTCGGGCGAACGCCCTTGCCGTACAGGTCGGCGGCGAAGACGGTATAGCCCAACTCGCCCAGCATGCGGGCGCGGCGCATTTCGTACTCGGTCAGGCCGTCCCAGTCGTGCACCAGCAGCACCAGGGGCCCGGCCTGTTCGGCACGAACGAGGTAGCCCTCGAACGCGTTGCCGTCGACCTGGTATTCCACCGTACCGGTGCGAAGGGCAGCTGGATTCACCGCCGGGGCGCACCCGACCAGCCCGAAAGCGACCAGCAGCGTGAGGAGATGAAGTCTCATGGCATGCCTCCCTTTGGGCTGTGATGTCCTGTTTACATGATAGGCGGCCGGGGAACCGAACGAAGCGTGCCTGTTCGGGCGTCGCGGTTCCCCGGCCGCGCGGCGCCCGCTGAGAGGTCACTCGTGCCTGGCTGCTCGATTTCATCCCAGACCGTCAACTACGCGCGGGGCGAGTCCTACTCGGTGTGCAGGAATTTTGAGACGAAGGGCGACTCGCCTACCTGGCGTCGACGGAAGTGTCCGGACGGGCCCTGGCCGAGGAATTCGGCGAACCATGCCTCGTGCTCGATTTCTTCGTTGAGGATTGCCAACGCCAGATCGTAGGTACGGTGATCCTTCCCGGCGACCAGGTCGCAGATCTCGGAGTACCCCTTGACGGCGCACTGCTCTGCCTTGAGCAAGACCCGGACGATCGACTGGGTATCCGCCTGGTCCGGGAGTCGTGCCGGCGGACATGCCGACATGTCGTGGAAGGCGTTCATGTCGTTGGGCAATTCGCCCCCAAGCTCGTAGATCCTGGGCACAAGGGCTTCGAAATGGTTGCGGTCTTCGATGCGTGCATCCTCGGCGATCTCCTTGAGCCCCTCGCCGTCCATGCCGATGAGGTTCACCCGCAGGATCGTGTAGTAGTAGAACGTCGTCAGTTCGGCTGCCGCATTGGCGACGAGCAGTTTCAGCAGCCTGTCGACGTCGACGCCGCTGTTCTCGACCATTTCCCTGGATACGAGTTTCATCGTTTTGCTCCTCTCAGGTTCATTTCTCGGCGGTCCCCGGGACCCGCGTCGTCCTCAACGCACCAAGATCCCGGCTCTCCGCCAATATAAGCATAGGTACGAGATAGTAAGAATTCCTATAAACGAGCCGATCGCAGAATATTGCTGCCGGGGAAACAGGACTCAGGGCTGACTGCGGGACTGGCAGCGGGAGCAGATTCCACGGACCTGGAGTTGAGCGGATTCGACGGTCCCCAGCCGCCGGACTGCCGGTGGGATCGGGAGATCGTCCAGTGCCGCGCTGGTAAAGTCTGTGATCGCCCCGCACCGGGCGCATACAAAATGATGATGGCTTCGTGTGTTGGCGTCGAACCGGGTCGGGCCACCCAAGGCGCCCGTTCGGTGAACCAGGTCGTGCTCTTCGAGGGTGGTGAGGGTGCGGTAAACGGTATCGCGGGAAATCCCCGTCACCCGCTGGGCGACGCGCTGGTAGACGGACTCGGCATCGGGGTGCTCGTCGGTGGAAGCCAGTTCCCGGTAGACCTCCATTCGCTGATGAGTGGCCCGTAGTCCCGCTTGTCTGCAGACCTGCTCGAACCGCTCGATTCGACGCTCCAGTTCCGCTTTGGGCACACCCATCGAAGTTACTCCTTGGATCGTAAGCCTTCCTAAGTAGTATAGGCATTCCCAAGATGGAATGGAAACGGGGGGCGAGGCATGGGTCGCTTCCGGCGCTTTCCGTAGAAACCTGTCCTCATCATCCGGTATACAAGTAGGGACGAACCCTTCTCCCCGGCGGCCAGCCCGGATCGCGACAATCGATCGAGAGGTCACGCATGCGGAAACTCACCCTCGCAATGGTTCTGGTCTGTGCGCTGTCGCCGCTCGCAGCGGCAGGGCGGCTGGACGTGGAGCCCGATGAATACCCCTGGTGGCGAGGCCCGGTCGGCAGCGGTGCATCGCTGGACAGCAACTCGGAGCTGGTCGAGTCCTGGGAAGAAGCCACGTTCGTCTGGGCCAGCGAGCAGCGCGGACCCATGCCCAACAACTTCCGCAAGAACGCTCTGCGTCCTCGGAAGCTGGTGGGCAACGGCGGGTTCGGCTGTCCGATCGTATCGGGCGGGCGGGTCTACGTTGCTGCGTTCGAGCCGAATATCCCGGGCAAGAAGTTCGATACGTCCACCAAGCCGACGGTTTCGGAGATCCGCCGGGCCCGCAGCGCCAACGACCTGCTGTTCTGTCTGCGCGAGGACACGGGTGAGCTGTTGTGGAAGGCGTCATTTCCGTATGGCAAGAACGTCTCCCGGGAAGGTAGCGGCCACTATGTCTGCTGCGTCTATCGTGGCAAGGTGTACTGGGTGGGCACGAAGGGCGTGATGTACTGCGTCGATGCCAGGACGGGCAGGAAGGCGTGGCACCGCAATCTGTCGGGCGTCAAGGGCGAGCGGGTCCGATGGCGTAAGGCCCAGGTCGATCGCCAGGTCGACGACCCCAACGAGACGGAACTGGCGAGCATCCGTCGCAGGCAGGGCCTGCAGGGCAGCCGGGGCTGGGGGTGGGACTCCCCGGTCATTCCGGCCGGCTCGGTGGTGGTGACCAATACCAACGACGGAGAATTCGTCGCGGTCGATGCCAACAGCGGCGAGGTCCGCTGGGCCCTGGCGGGGGTGACCTCCGTGACGCGCGCCCCGGCGGTGTGGTGGCACGAGGGCAAGGCGTACGTGATCGGCATCAACCATGCCATGACGTGCATCGAGGCCGAGACGGGCAAGATCGTCTGGGTGAGCGATCTCGCTACCCGGCGGGCGTATGCCGGATACACGCCGCCCATCGATGGCGACATCCTTGTCGCCCTGGGGGCGGACAACTCCGACGAGGACCCGCGCGAGCGGACCAACGCCGGCTGGGCGGGCTTCCGACTGACGCTGGAGGGTCCCAAGCGCCTCTGGATGCTGGGCAAGACCGCCCGGGCGGTGTATGAGAGTCCGGTGATCTACCGAGGGCACGTGTGGTTTGTGATGCGCGAGCCGAGGCGGCTTGACGACGAAGACAAGGCGTACTTGCGAAGCGTGGCTCCGGATGTGTTTACGGAGAAACGGTTCGAGCATTGGTGGAAGGACAACACCCGCGGGCTGATCGCCGCGGTGGACGTCGAAACGGGCGAGTTCTCGTCGGTGATTGACGCCGGCGGGCTGGGCTGCTCGTCGATCATTGCCGGCGACGGACGGCTGATGTTCATGGAGGGCAACTCCCTGGCGATGATTGACGCCGATCCCGAGAATCCCAGGCACTTGGGCTATGTCTACCCGGGGAACCTCTACTGCGTGACGCCCGTGTACGCCGGCGGCAAGTTGTACGTCCGCGGCGCGGAGTATCTCGTGAACTGCTGGGATCTGCGAAAGCACCCGCCCGCACCCGAAGCCGATGCGGACGTGGACCTCAAGAATGCGAAGTTCACGATCGATCTGTCCTGTGGGCGGATCAACGACGATCGGCTGAGCATGGCCTTTATCCGGGGTGGCAACGCCCCGCCGCCCGAGGGCGAGGACCTGAGGCTGCATGTGCGAACGCGGGACGGCGAGGTGGTCCAGTCGTGGGTGACGTATGGCCCGGATCACAACACGCCCGACTGGACGTTCCCCGACGGGCTGAAGGTCAAGAAGGGAAGGCTGGTGGGCAAGGTCCGCATCGAGGCGCTGGGTCGGACGTACCCGATGGAGCTGGACATGGACATCGAGGGCAACAAGGTCCGCGGCCGATGGGAAGACACGTTTACGGGCGAGAAGGTCAAGGGCTCGCTTGCGGGGACGTCCAAGGCGATCGCCGATGGTACGGGCAAGGTGATGTTCCGGATCCGCCGGGAATGGTGCGGCGGGCAGAACAAGCATTTCGAGACCACGCTCACGTTCGAGATGAAAGACGGCCAGGCCGTTGCGGACACGGCGAAGATCGAGGCGAAGGTTCCCTCGGCTTCGTGGCAGGCTGAGGTGACGAAGCTCGAGGCGGTCCAGAAGGGGCGTTCGCTGACGGGCAGTTTCACGGTGGATCTCAAGAGCAACAACCTGGTCAAGAGCGGCACGTATCGGGTGGATTTCGACACCACGGTAATCTGCAACATTCCGGAGGGCAGCTATCGCTCGTATTACGAGGGCAAGGAGATCACGCCGCGGTCGAAGGTCAACCGCATGGTGTGGGGCAAGTTCGAGCCGCCAGCCGATGCGAAGGTGGACCCGGCCAACGCGTTGCACGAGTTCACGCTGCGCGATGCGCTGCCGGGTAAGCGTGACGTGGACATCTTCGTGGAGCTTCGGGACGGCAAGCCGTCGTTCGTCAAGGCCAATACCCCGCGTTTCAACCGGAGTGACCACACGGTGGACTTCGGGGATCTGAAGCTCGAGGACGGCGAGCTGACGGGGATCGTGGAGGTGATCATTCGCACGGACGGCTTCGTGCCTGCCCACGACACGCCGTGCGAGTACGACGTGAAGTTGCGCGTCGAAGACAACAAGATCCGCGGCAGTTACGACGGCATGTACGAGAAGCGCGAATCGCGCTCGGGTTTCGCGGAGGGCACGGTTTCGGCCAGTCGATCGAAGGTGGAGAAGTAGAGGCCCTGCCTCGGGTTGAGCTGGAGAGGTGATGCAGGAAGGACTGGCCGGCGTTTTCTTCCGTTGGCATGGGAGAAAGGGCTGGCTTGTCGACGGGGGTCCTTGCCGCGGAGGGGATTGCCCGCCTCGGGATTGCATTCTCTGTCGGATGCGGTAGAATCCCTCCTGAAGCGGGCGTTTAGCTCAGTTGGCTAGAGCGCATCCCTTACAAGGATGAAGTCACAGGTTCGAGTCCTGTAACGCCCAGTCTGCCCTCTCGAAACAGGGCGGCGCTGGCGCATCGAAGGCGGAGCATTGCCGGTGCATCTCTCGCATGCAGGCCGGGACACTGGCAGGGGCGAGGATAGCCTGACGGCTCGGAAAGTGCGATGAATCTCACGTGTCCGACATGCGGGGAGATGTCCTCGGTGGACAAACCCGTGGAGGGAGAGCCGGCGGTCTGTCCGCACTGCGGCTCGACGATCGAAACCCCCCGGCATGAAGATCCCCACGATGGGCATCGGGTGGCCCGTCCGGTTCCTGCTTCGATCACCCTGCGGCCGCGCAAGCCCCTGCGACGGATCAACCCCATGGGCGTGCTGGCCGTGGTGACGGGCCTGATGGCCGCGGGGCTGAGTTGGATTCCCGTGATCAACTTCATCGCGATGTTCATCGGTGGCGTGGGTCTGCTTTTTGCCTTCAGCGGAATGATGTCGGGGATGTTCAGCCGCCGGCGGGGCAAGGCCAGCCCGATCCTGGGTGCGATGGTCTGCTTGGCGGCGATCGGTGTTGCGACAGCAACGGCGTGGCATCTTCCCGAGACCGCCCTTGTCGAGTCCAACGCAGCCCGCGACCATGCCGAAGTTACCAACGGAGAGAACGCAAGGAGCCGTCTGTCGCCGTTCGCCCGCATACGCGACGGACGTTTCAGCATGTCCCGGGGAGACCCCAACGATCCCGACGGGACGTACGTGGTCTGGCAGGGCCGGCTTACCAACACCGACCGCAGCGGGCACCGCTTCGAGGTCCGCGTGTCGTTCATCGACGGTCAGGGCTTCGAGTTGGCGACGGATCGGATCGATGCGTTGCAGTTGGGCGGCGGGAAGTCGACGCTGGTCACGGGACGTTCGCGGATCCCGCGCGAGCGGGCCCGGCAGATCGACGAAGTCGTCCTGCATGCGGTGCTGGTGGATTAGGCTCTGTTCGGGAACCCGGTGCCGGGCTTCAAGCGGGTCTTCATCGTGCCGGCTCCGGCCGCATGGGCGGGGCAAGTGAACCTGGGCGCATGAGCAAGCAGAAGTGGACGTTGTGGAAGTGGGGCGAAGGGCGATAGGACCGCGGCTTGCCTTCCCGCAGCCTCGCGAGTCCGCTCAAACGGAACAAGGAAGGAGAGGTTGGTCTGCGTCCGCGGATTCCTGTCCACATGATGATATGTCGGATCGATGAAGTGTGCCAGTGGCATACGCGAAGAAATCGTGAAGACATTCGGGCGGGGTGAACGTTGCGCACGCGTGGTGCAAGCATCGTGCGAGAATTTGCTCCGCGCGGACTATGCAGACGGAGGCGCCGGCTCCTGCGTGGCGACTTCGGCCGGGGCTTTCCCGCCTTTGCGCAGGAACTTCAGGCCGATGAACACCCCCACGCCCACGACGATCAGCGCAACGGCCAGCAGCGGACGATATCGCAGCCAGGCGACGGCAATCGTCAGCAGCCAGAGCGGGAAGGCGATCGCCAGGCCGATCACGAACGTGCCCATCCCCAGGATGCTTCCGATGAAGGGCACGAAGTCGGCGACCACCACCAGCGGCCGGAACACGAGCATCACGCCCAACAGCATAAGGACCAGCCCGCCCACACGAAGCAGCCACGTGAGCATGGCAGCCTTCTTCTCCGCCTCGGCGAACATCTCGTCGGCGCTGTGCGAACCGGCTTTGATGTAGGAGATCGTGCCGCCCGTTTCCGCGGTGTAGGGCTGGAATGTGTCGCCCGCCTGCTGGGCGATGATCGAGACCGTTCCCTCGGGCACGGCCTGGAAGGTGATGCGCGTGTCCCCGATCCGGGGATTGGCGGGGTCGACGTTGTCATTGCCCTGCGCGCCGATGTAGATGCTTCCGTCGTAAAGCTTCGAACGCTCGCGTACGTCGGCCGGGAGTTTCTCGACGTTGGATGTCTCTGCCCGGACCTTCCGGAAGTTGCTCAGGCCACCGACCATCCGGGACGGGAGCTTGTAGGGGCCCAATTTGACATCTTCGGCTGTTTCGGACCACCCGGGGAGCATGTGCGAGGGATTGGCGTATTCCTGCCGGGCATCCTCATGGAACCTGTCGGAGTCAATTCGCTTGGATGACCACACCTTCTTGTGTTCGTATTTGGTAAGGGTCTCGGTCCCTCCGCCGAGTTTCTTCTTCGTCTTCTTCCTTTCTTCTTCCTCCCATTGGTACATTTCGACGTGACGTTTCAGCCGCAGCGCGTCGGAGGATACGCCGAACAGTGGATCCTTCAAGTCGGCAGGTGCCTTGGCTTGGGCGGTCAGATGGACGAGTTTCTTGTCATTGCCCGGATCGACCCGATCGGCCGGCGCCTCGACCGCTGCTGACGCCCCCTCCTGGATGGTCTTGTAGTCCGTGACGGCGCGTCCTTCGTTCCACCAGAGAACCGGGAAGGCCACGACGAACAGAACCAGCCCGACGACGACGCCTTTGATAGATGCTGCGATGCGCGAGAACCAGCTCTGGCTGGTTACCTCCGTAAATTCTGCCATGGTGTTTCGTCCTTTCCCGTGCGATGTGTGCCCACTGCAATGTCTGTCTGCAAGAGCAGTTGGGGCGAGCCTGCCTCTCGCCTCGATCTAGCTGACGTAGTACCACATCGGCTTTTGCGCGCAAAATGGAACAATTTCGTCAGGGATGAATGTCCGGCCGCCTACAGCAGGCGGAGAAACGAGGCTGCGATGGTGAGGACCGTACCCCCGGCCATCAGGGCGTAGCCGGCTGCGTAGGTTGCCCGCATACGGGTGCCCAAGGCCGACCAGCACGGATCGGGCGCAGGCCGCCCGACGACGCTGACGCGGGCAAGGGCGAACAGCACGAAGCCGCTTCCGATCATGGCCAGCACGACCCGACCCGTAATGGAAGGGTACAGATGGGTTCCCGCCACGACGAGGGATCCCGCCAGCCAGCCTGCCCACAGTCGTGCGGGCAGGGACATACTCCGCCGGGCGGGGGGCGAGGGGGCTTCGCTCTGTTCGGGTATGGGGTTCACGGATCCTCCACGCTCATGATACCACGAGACGCGGAATCCGGCCAGTCGGATTGACAGCCCCTGCGGGCATGTGAGCATCGTGTCAAGCTTTGCCCGACGGGCTGTTTGCGGGTTGCCGGATCCGGGGGCGTGTGGTAGTATACTTACCTCCCGGCGCGGGCGGTGTCAGCCGTCGCGGAGGGCCGGGATTGCTCAGGTTGTTTCGCTCACATTGCGTTGTTTCTCGCGGAGGAGACTTCATGCGTATCATGCGCCATGTATCCATTGTCGCCATTGTCTCGCTGCTCGCCGTTTCGCAGGCCGGGGCGGATACCGTCGTTCGGATGGAAGTCAATGTCGGTTACGACTTCGATGCAGGACAGTGGATGTCCCAGAAGATGGACATTCACCTGTTCGATGACGTTGCGTCGACGACGGTTCAGAACTTCCTGTCATACGTCAATAACGGCTACTACGGCGGGGCGATTTTCCATCGGATCTGGGACGAAGGCCCCAACCGTTACGTTCTCCAGGGCGGAGGATTCCGCTGGGGAACCGACGAGCAGGGCGGGTACCAGATCTACTACGTCCCCGACCAGGGAACGATTCCCCTGGAATACACGGTTCCGAACCTGCCCGGGACAATCGCCATGGCCCGCCAGTCTGCCCCGGACACCGCCAGCAGCCAGTTCTTCTTCAACCTGGTGGATAACTCCGAGACCCTGGGTGAACAGAACGGCGGCGGTTACGCAGTGTTCGGCCGGTTGATCGCCGACGACTTCGACACGCTGGGGTTGCTTTCCGGTCAGCCCATCCACGACACGACCCAGTGGGAGGACCCCTGGCCGTGGAACGAGTTCCCCATGTACGTAGCCGATCCCAACGAGCAGATCTACGTTCATCAGACGGAGTTCATCTTTGCGGCTTACGTATTGACCGACGGGGACGGCAATGCGGTCGGTGCTCACCAGGTCGACACACCGGGCGATCTGGACCTGGACTACGATGTCGACTTTGACGACGCCTGGGCATTCCTGGATGCCTACGGCGACGGAGCGACGGGCCACACCTGGCTGGAGGGCGACTTCGACAACGACGGCGACGTGGACTCCGACGACGCCCGGATGCTGTACGACAATTACGGCTGGGCTCCGTTCGCCTCGCCCGACGACCCCCCGCCGAGCCTGTCGGACCTCGACGAGTTCGTGGAGGTCACCGGCGTGCCCGAGCCCGGAACGCTGGCCTTGTTTGGGTGCACAGCGGCAGCGATGCTCCGCCGGAGACGACGTCGGTAGCCGCCAACGAGGAGGATAGATCGGTAGCGCATGCATCGCCCCGGCGGGCGTGGCCGGCCGGCCGGGGCGGAGAATCTGCGATGACGCACTCCCTCCGGGTGCATCATGGCCTGTATTCGATGTAGGTCGTACGCAACGGCGTGACGATGTATTTCTTTTTGATGCCCAGCGGCACGACGTTGTTGGGGTCGGCTTGGAGGTCGACCTCGTTGTTTCCGCCGCTGTAGTTGCCCAGGTTCGATCCGCACACGCCGTTTTCGCCATTGTTGTTGAGGAAGCCCCAGCCCTTGCCCATGATCGGCGCGCCGTCGACGACCATCTTTGACATCGAGATGACCGTGCCCTTGACCTTGATCTTGTTTCGCAGGTCGACCACTCCGCCGACTACCAACCCGCAGATCTCGGACTTCCAGTCGCCGTGCTGGTTGTTACACCCGCCGATGTTGACGTTGTAGTTGGGCGCGATCAGCGTGGCCCCACCAAGCGTTGCCTGGATGGCGGAGGACTTGAACCTTGTGTCGCCGTCGAAGTTCATCTTGTTGACGCTCCACTCCATCTGCTTGGGTACGCCGGTGATGATCGGCCCTTCGAACGTGCAGTCGGTGAACTGCACCTTGTTGGAGGTGCTGCTGGTGGGATACTCGTTCGGGTCGACATCGAAGTACGTGATGCCCTTGAACCGGCAGTTCTCAAACGTCGGGTTCGTCCCCTGGGCGACGAAGATGTTCTGCAGGGGCGGCTTGTTGGGGTCAAGCAGGTTGCCGTTGGCGTCGGTTGCGCCCCAGTCCTTCCAGACGTTGCTTCCCTCGTCTGCCGTGGGCAGATTGATCGCGGAGGTCCGGTCCTTCAGAGGAGACGTGTCGAAGTCGTCGGTCTCAAGACCGAGTAGTTCGCTTTCCTCCATGCCATAGGTGATCTGGCTGCGAAGAGCCTCACTCGGATCCGGCCAGGTGTTGGCGTCCTTGAATTCCGCAGGACCTCCGTAATTGGGGTCGTCGAAGTTGGGGGTGGTCCAGGTGATCTGTGGCAGGAAGTTGGCGTCGTTACCGTGACCGGGCACGATCCCGCGGAACTCGTCTTCACTCATCGCCGTGGCGATGTCTCCGCTGATCCAGCCGTTGGAGTCGAGCTTGATGTCGATCGGGTTGACCGTTTTATTTCGCGTGTTGTTCGGCCAGTCGCGGGCGTAGCAACTGTAGAGATCGCCTTTGACGCGAACGTTGCCCCGTGCAATGATTCTCGTGCGGCTGACCATCGCATATCGCAGAAGCGTGGTGTCGACGAGGATCTGGTACTGCATGCCGAGTTTACGTTGCAGGGAGCCGCACTGGCCCGTAACTCTCATGTCCAACGTGTGGTAGTTGGGATCCTGCTGGTTCTGGGTCAGGGTCATCGTGAACCAGAACGTTTCGTCCGAACTGAGACGGATCGGCTCAACGCTCAGGCTGTTGCCATCCTTGATGATGCTGTTTGGATCGTCAGCGAGCAGGCCCGGGATCAACTTCTTCTCCAGATGGGCCTCTACGACATCCACCAGAGGGGGAGCGGTCTTGAAGCACTTCTGTTGCTGCAGATCGCTCATGAGATACGCTACATAGGCCATGCCGCTTTCTGCCGTCATGCGCGCACGGGTGGCGTTCTCGTGATTGACGGATTTCTGCAGGGACAAATCGGTGAAACCGAGCAGGGCAAGAGAGAGGGTAGCGAGCACGGCTACCAGAAGCAGGGACACGGCGAGAGCCAGTCCCCTTCGGGAACGATTCGAGCGGGTTTTGGGGCACATCATGTCTCGCCCTCCAAGCTTCGTGACGCGACGAGTTGACCCGCTGTCCGGCCGGTTCCTTCCGGTGTCCGCTGGTGGCGGAGGGGGCTGTCCATGGCCCGCCGCACGCTTCTGCGCGGCGCTATGCCAGCAGGTCGATCGTGGCGTCGTACATGTCGCCGGCTACCTTGGCGGTGGCGACGTTCGCTGCGTGGGCATGTCTTGCCTCGGCAAGTCCTACAAGGTTTCTCGCCAGGCGGGGGTCTCCGTTAGCAATGCGGTGGGCAGCCTGGTCGAGGCGCCCTCGCTCAGCCTGCATGCCTCGCAGGCTGCTTGTCATCGCATCGGGCAAAGAGGAGATCGGCTTTACGTCCATATCTTGGCTCCGGCAAAGTGCCAACGGGAGACTCTACTTCCACGCATAGGGGAGTTTACGATTCATCCTCCGCCCGAGGCCAAAGGAAGCCCGCAAAGTTTGCGTAGCCTTAAGCACTTCATGTAAAAAGGGTTGAGTTGAGTGGGTGTCGGCGACCGTCCCCGGGGATGTGGGTTGGGGTTTCCACGCCAACGGCCAGGGCGAGATTTCGGCGGAAAATCGCCTTGTACGGGGCGGGAAGAAGGCGTAAAGTCTAGCGTTTGTCGCAAGTGCCACGCAGGCCTTGCGCGCTATCAGCGGCCGGGCGGTCCGGCCGGTCCTCCGTCGGGCAGAAGCGACGGCCTCGGTGCCCCCGCTGCAGGAGCGAGGGGAAACTCGCCGCGGAACACGGTCTGACAGCAACCTTTCAGGAACTCCATGGTAGATTACAACCTCATCAATTCTCTCGGGCTCAAGGACGACGACTTCCAGCAGCAGATGACCGAAGCCCTCGGGGGAGAGACCAACGAAGACATCCTCCGCGAAGAACTCATCAAGGGCGAAGCGGTCCACAAGCCCGGAACCATTCTCAGCGGCCACGTGGTCGACGTCATCGGGAACGATGTCATCATCGAAGTGGGTCTCAAGAGCGAAGGCACCGTCGACGTCAACGAGTTTCCCGATGCCGACAGCATCGAGCCCGGCCAGGAGGTCGAAGTCTTCCTGGAAGACGTCGAGTCCGACAGCGGGCTGGTCGAACTCTCCAAGCGCAAAGCCGACCGCATCCGTGGCTGGCAGCGCCTGGTGGCCAACAATTCCGAAGGCGACGAGATCACCGGTACCGTCAGCCGGAAGATCAAGGGCGGGCTTCTGGTGGACATCGGCGTGCCCGCGTTCCTGCCCGCCTCACAGGTGGATATCCGCAGACCCCATGACATCGGCGACTACATCGGCAAGGAGATCAACGCCAAGATCCTCAAGATCGACGAGGACCGCCGGAACATCGTGATCTCGCGTCGCCGGCTGATCGAGGAAGAACGTGCCGAGGCCAAGGACAAGCTCCTCAAGGAGATCGAGGAAGGCGAACGCCGCACGGGCGTGGTCAAGAACATCGCCGATTTCGGCGCATTTGTGGACCTCGGCGGCATCGACGGGCTGCTGCACATCACCGACATGAGCTGGGGCCGGATCGGTCATCCTTCCGAGGTCGTCAAGATCGACGAGGAGATCGAGGTCGTCATCCTCAATGTCGACAAGGAGAAGGAAAAGATCGCCCTGGGCATCAAGCAGAAGACCCCCAGCCCGTGGGAGAACGTCGAAGAGAAGTTCCCGACCGGCTCGAAGGTCAAGGGCGAGGTGGTCAATATCATGACCTACGGCGCCTTCGTGAAGCTCGAAGAAGGTCTCGAAGGCCTGGTGCACATCTCCGAGATGAGCTGGACCCGCCGGATCAATCACCCCTCCGAGATGGTCAGCGTCGGCGACATCATCGACGTGGTCGTCCTGGAGATCGACAAGCAGAAGCAGGAGATCTCCCTGGGCATGAAGCAGGCCGAGATGAACCCCTGGATGGTGGTCAAAGAGAAGTACCCTCCCGGAACGGTCATCACGGGCATGGTCCGCAACATGACCAACTTCGGTGCGTTCGTGGAGATCGAGGAAGGTATCGACGGGCTGCTGCACGTTTCGGACCTCTCCTGGACCCGCAAGATCGGCCACCCGTCGGAGGTGCTCAAGAAGGGACAGCAACTCCAGTGCGTGGTGCTGGCCGTCGACGAAGAGAAGATGCGCGTCGCCCTGGGCCTCAAGCAACTCACCGAGGACCCCTGGCTGCGGCAGATTCCCGAGCACTACCTGCCCGGGCAGATCGTCAAGGGCAAGGTCACCAAGATCACCAACTTCGGCGTGTTCGTCGAACTCGAGCCCGAGCTGGAAGGGTTGCTGCACGTGTCCGAGCTGGCTGACTACAAGGTCGAGAATCCCAAGGACATCGTCAAGGTCGGCGAGGAATTGGAAGTCAAGATCCTCCGGGTCGACACCGAAGACCGCAAGATTGGCCTGTCTCTCAAGCGTGCCCAGTGGGCAGCCGAGGACGGCGAGTCCACGGAGGTCACCAGTGGTGGTGGCCCGGTGAAACGCCGAGGCGGCCTGGAAGGCGATGGAGGCCTGCTTGGCGACATGGCCGACAACATCATCCAGACGATCCGCGACGGCGACGAGAAGGAAGGCGAGTCGGGCGACGAAGACAAGGCCATGGAAGCCCTTTCGGAAGACAAGGAAGAGGGCAAGGCCGAGACGGAGGAAGAATCGGGCGGGGAGTCGACGCCGGAAGAGAAGCCCGAAGCCGAAGGCGAGCCGGAGCCCAAGCCAGAGTAACCTCTCCTACGCAGAACGAACGCAGGCGGGCGTCCCGGTCGGGGCGTCCGCCTGTTTCTTTGCGCGCATCGAGAGCATGGCGGGAGAGGCACGTCTGTGTGAGTGGCACTCCAAGTCTTGCTATACAAAGGGTTAGAGAGGGAAGATCGCTCGTGCGGGCTAAGTAAAGTCGCTTCGGGATCCGGTCGATGCACAGGGTTGGAGGTTCGCTCTGAAGTAACCAAGGAGCACAGGAGGTGACCGATGGCGACTCGCACGCGGAGTGGCGGCGGCTTGGGGTGGTACCTTGAGCAGATCAAGAGCACGCCGCTCTTGACCGCTACCGAAGAGAAACAGCTTGCCCGGCGGATCCGGGAGCATTCCGATCCGATGGCCCGGGAGCAGATGATTCAGGCCAATCTGAGGCTGGTCGTCAAGATTGCCAAGGAGTATTCGAACCCCGGGATGACGCTGGGCGACCTGGTGGCAGAGGGCAACATCGGGCTGATGCGGGCGGTAGAGGAGTTCGACCCCGACGCCGGCGTGCGATTCAGCACCTATGCCGCCTGGTGGATCAAGCAGGCCATCAAGCGTGCAATGATCAACTCCGGCCAGCCTATTCACATTCCCGCCTACCTGGTGAAGCTGATCAACAAGTGGAAGCGTGCGTCGATGGCGATGGAGAACAATCTGGGCAGGGCGCCGACCGTCGAGGAGATGGCCAAGAAACTGGGCGTCACGCTCAAGAAGGCCCGGATCATTCGGCAGGGACTGACGGCGGTCAATGCTCCCAGCCAGATGGCCAGCGATGAAACGCAGACGGCTTCGGAGATGATCATCGATGAGAACAGTCCGTTGCCTGAGCAGGAACTGCTGGACGCTTCGAACGCTCCGCTTGTCGAATCGTTCCTGCAGAACCTTGAGCCTCGGGAGCAGAAGATCCTGGAACTCCGCTTTGGTCTTGACGGGCACGACGGCCCCCAGCGAACGTATAAGGAAATCGGCAAGGTCATCGGCCTGACGCGCGAGCGTGTACGCCAGTTGGAGAAAAAAGCCCTCGCGAGCCTCAGGGAGATCGCGGAGGAAACGCTGTAGAAGTCTCAGCTCGGCCGGTGTCGAGCCCCGGCTGGTTCCTGCATTCTGTGCGAGCCCCGCGCGGGTGGTCCTGCCATCCGCCGGGGCTTTATCTGTTTCTGGCTACATGGCTTGGGCCGATTCAGGCATGACAAGCCAGCTCGCAATTCTCTGGAAAAACGATGGCGTTCACGTCATTTGCCTGCTACGTTAAGATATCATTTACACGAGAGGCGCAACATCCGGGCGCCTTCAACGTCTGACCAGACAGCCAGACTGAAAGAGGACCGCAAGTCACTGACGGGCAACCCCCTATGAGCCGGGCACAGATTGCAGGAACAAAAACCACGCAACAGGAGGCCCGAGGAACATTGCGCGAGTCTGCCCTTGCCATGCTCGGGCCTCGAGGCAGGCCGTTCTGGCTGACAGCTGGGGCGATTCTGCTGATTTTCAGCGTGTTCCGCGCGATCCTCCTGGCGATGCGCATCGGCGAGTTCGATGCGGGTATGGGACAGATCGCCCGATGCCTGATGATCGGCGTACGCTACGACCTCATGCCCATGGGCTACCTCTGCCTGCCCGTGGCGATTGTACTTGCCGCGTCGTCCGAGCGGGCTCTGGCGTCGCGACTGCTTCGGCGGATCGTAAGCATCTACGCGGCCGGGGTGGTGATGGTTGTGCTTATCGTCGAAGCTGTCGGCACACCCTTCTTCCTGCGGTACGGGCAGCGTTTGAACTGGATGGCGGTTTACGGCCTGACGCCTGAGATCCGCGATCACATTCGCGCCGAATACCCGGCCTGGTGGGTTCTTGCGGTCGCCATCCCGCTACTGGGCCTGGCGATCTACCTGGTGCTGATGCGGCTGTTCTGGGGCAGGAGGCCCTCGGTTCGCAGGCCCGAGCCCGGTCCGGCCGTGCGGCTGATGTGCGGGTTCCTCGTGGTGTCCACGGCGGTCATCGCCTGCCGGGGGGGGCTTTCGTCCATCCCGCTGCGACGGGACTACGCCTACTATACGGGCAACCAACTGGTCTCTCAGTTGACGCTCAACAATTTCGTCACGGCCGTAAAGGCGGCTACGAACATCGTTACCGATGGCCGGGATGATATCCGCAAGCACGATCTGCCCTCGGTCGAGGAAGCAGCGGACGTATCCACCGCGATGTTGATCGGACCTCGCGATCTGGGCCTGGGTGCGGGGGCGAACCCCCTGTGGCGACGCACGGAATCCGCCCGTCCCCAGGAACCCCTCAATGTCGTGCTGATCGTCATGGAAGGCATGGCCGGGCGACCTGTCGGCGCGCTGGGACACTGGCCCAGCCAGACGCCCAACTTCGACCGTCTCTGCGAGCAGGGCCTGTTCTTCGACCGCATGTACGCCGTCGGCGCCAGAACATCACGCGGGCTCACCGCTACGCTTTGCGGGTTCCCGGATCTGGCCGGTCCCAGCATCCTCGTCCGGGAGAAGGCGAAGGGACACTTCCTCACGCTGCCTCAGATGTTTCGCCAGCGAGGTTACCACACGCTCTTTGTCTACGGCGGGAAACCCACTTTCGATAATATGGGCGAGTTCTTCTCGGCCGGCGACGACGAATTTGCTCCTGCCCCGGGCGGCGTTGACGAGATCATCAGCCAGCATGACATGGGCGTCGAGCCCGACATCTGGGGCGTGCACGACGAGTACATCTTCGACAAGCTCCACAAACGGCTGCAGGAGTTCGACGGCGACAGGCCGTTCTTCGCCACCGTGTTGACCGTCTCCAACCACGAGCCGTACCACGTGCCCCGAGACCGGACGCCGATGCTCCCGGGCGAGGAGGAACCTACCCGTTTCCTCAATGCCTATCGATACGCCGACTGGGCGCTCGGGCGCTACTTCGAGGAAGCTCGCGAGGCCGATTACTTCAGGAACACTATTTTCGTGCTCGTGGCAGACCACGGCCGGGCGATGGATCAGAAGCTCGTGCTCGACGTGCCCACCTACCGCGTGCCTTGCCTGTTCCTCGCGCCGGGTTTGGAGGACCCGATTGCTCCGCAACGGATCTCAACCGTCTGCAGTCAGACGGATCTGGCCCCGACGCTGCTTTCCGTTCTCGGTGGGCCGTTCGAGCATTGCTTCATGGGGCGCAACGTCCTGGACGTGCCCCCAGGCGAGGGGTTCGCACTGCTTCACGAAGCCGACCGGCTTGGTTTTGTCCGGGGCAACCATGCGGTGGTCCAGAGGCCCCGCGGCGAGCCGATGTACTTCCACACCGACGCGCTGACCATTGCGCCCGCCTCGCCGGACGATCTGCCTCCAGGCAAAGCCCAGCGCATGCAGCGCGAGATGGTCTCCCTGTACCGGATGGCGCTTTACCTGTACCGTCAGCAGGCGTATCATCGGCCTCCGACGTCGCTGGCGGGGCTGGCCGAGGCCGCCCGGACGCGGCGCCTCCGACTGCCCATAATTCCGTAAGGACCGCCGATGGATCTCGAAGCCCTGATTCGTGACGTGCCCGATTTCCCCAAGCCGGGCATCATCTTCAAGGACATCACCCCGCTGCTGGCCGATCCCGATGCGCTGAAATACACCGCGGACCAGCTTGCCGGACAATATGCCGACGAGAACATCCAACTCGTCACCGGCATCGAGAGTCGAGGGTTCATCTTCGGCAGCATGATCGCCGAACGTCTGGACGTGGGGTTCGCCCCGATCCGCAAGCCGGGCAAGCTCCCCGCTGAGAAGCTCAGCGAGTCCTACACGCTGGAGTACGGGACCGATACTGTGGAAATGCACGTGGACGTCGTCAAGCCGGGCACGAGGGTGCTCATGACCGACGACCTGCTTGCCACCGGCGGAACCATGCAGGCTGCCTGCCGGCTGGTCGAGAAGCTCCAGGGCATCGTGGTCGGGGCATCGTTCGTTATCGAGCTGAGCTTCCTGCGAGGCCGGGAGAAACTCCCATGCCCCGTTCATTCGCTCATCCAGGTAGCCGCGGAGTAACGATTCGGGCACCGGTCGGCGCGCGGGCTGGCGTCTATGTCCCACCGTCGCGGGACGAAGGCGTTTCGTCCACGTGGTCGCGGGGCGTGAGTTTCAGCAGGCGCACGTCGCCGGAGCGGAAGACTTCACGCGTCTCGAACGCATCGGCATCCATGCCTCGCCCCTTCGCGGAGCCCTTCCGGCCGTTGACGATCAATTGATGGGTCGGCACGCGACGGCGAACCATTTGCCGGCTGGCGGTGACCTGATCGATGTGCACATGCCATCCGTCACAAGCAGCGCCCGCTACGCCGGGCAGATACGACCCGGCTGAGCTGTAGGGCCCCCAGACGTAGTCGTCGGAATCGAGATTCTCGCGGGCCCATTGCAGAAAGGCCCATTCATCTTGTGAGATGGCAGGTTTGAAGGCGTTCTCCTGGTAGTAGTGTTCGTGGCGGGCCAGTCCCACCGAGAGCAGCACGATCGCTGCCACCAACGCAAGCAGCCTTCCGCCTCGCAGGTAGCGCATCTTCGCCCTGATCGGCCTCCAGGCCATGGCTACAGTCAGCGCCCCAAGCGGGACCATCCAGTAGACCGCCCGCTCCGGTAGCAGCAACTGCGAAGCCGGCAGCAGCCAGTACTTCGCGTTGACGAGGATGGCCGTGATCGCGACGAATGCGGCCAGACTGATGCAGGCTGTCGCCCATCGACGCGTGATCAGCAGCACGGCAAACGCAGTGATCGCAGCTACCGAAAGGTTGGTATCCGCATGCTTGACTGCAAACGCGAGCGAGGCGGGAACCAGCGCCAAGCCCGAGGCCTCCGGGGCGGCAGATCGGGTGTACTCCCGCAGGTAGTCGACCGCCACGGGGTCAAGGCGAGGCTGGGCCGCCCAATAGAACGTCGCAAGCACCAGCACCACCACGATGCCGGTCAGCCCCATGGCTGCCAGCCCCCAGATACGCTGACGCGAGACGAACACCGCCGTCACGAACGCAGCGGGCAGGGCGATATAAATCCATTCCGCCGCCGCGACACCGTGAACCAGCGGGATCGCGCCGATCATCAGCCCCAGCAGGAACGCGCCGTACGACCGGGGCCTGCGGATCACGGAGAGCATCAGCCGGCAGGCGACCACGCCCATCGCGATGCCCAGAATTGTGGCCCAGCCTCCCCAGCCGAGGGTCGTCTGCGCCGAGCGTGACATCCAGACGATGCCCGTGGCGATCACCGC
>CAZXSK010000038.1:20173-23127 GCA_964642855.1 uncultured Planctomycetaceae bacterium
GACGCATCCATCCCCAGGGGCACGTGCTGGGTCAGAAGGGGGGTCAGGTACGCCAGGCACCCAAGGACCAGTACGGCCTTGGCCAGGCGATGCTGCACGCCGTGGCCCGATTCGTGGGGAGGATCGTTGCGGTGACGCCTTCGCCTCTTGACCGCCTTGGCCGCGAGCATGCCTGCCGCCGGAATCACCAGGCCCATTGCAAGCCAAAGCCCGCCACGGAACGGCAGGAGGTACAGGGCCACCGACCAGTACGCCACGCCCGCAAGCGGAGCGATCGCCAAGGTGTCCCGCAGGCCATGCTGGCGGCGAAGCGGGCGCGTCAGCAGATAGCCCGGGATTCCTACGGCGCCAAGGACCGTCAGCAGGGCCCAGCCATGGCTGGCAAGCTCGTGGACGGAGACCATCAGGCGGGCCCTCTCGCCTGGGGAGGCACATCCTGGCCGTAGAAGGTCTCCACGGGTACCGACGGCAGCGCGGCAGTTACCTGGGCTGCCGCAGCATCGAGCTGCTCGTCGCTGAGGCGGGTGATGTACGCCTCGGCCGGAGGACGGGCGACGGTGTGCAGTTGGATGAGCTTGATCTCGCCTCCGGCGTCGAGAATCTCCCGAAGTCGCATCGTATACGCTTCAATCTCGCTGGCGATGGGTGGCATGTCGGCGTAGTTCAGCAGAAGCGTCTGAATCACGACCGGCCGATCTATGGCCACGGATGCGATGTTATCGACGATCCGGGCGAGTGTGACGTCGCCGGCCGGCCTGTTGATCCGTCGGAAGTATTCCTCGCTGCCGGCATCGAGCTTGGCCCAGATCTCCCCGTTGGAGACGTCAAGAATCGGGAGGGCTCGCTGCATCTGCGGGCTGCGGAGCATGGTGCCGTTCGTGATGACCACGGTCCTAACATCTTCCGCCGCGAGATCGGCCTTGACGTCCGCAGCGACCTGGACCGCCTGATCAAAATCAGGCAAGCAGGTCGGCTCGCCATCACCGCTGAATGCGATGTCATTGATCCTTCGCTGCTGGGGAGGAACTGCCTGGAACCGGTCATGTTGCCAGAGGGTACCGTCCGTGGCGGCGCGGAGGGCAAGTTTCAGCTCCCTGGCAAGGTGCGAGAGGTCCACCTCGTGGAGACCACGCGGAAGGTGGCGGTCAACCTGGCAGTACACGCAGTTGAAGTTGCAGCGCTTGTCCGGGTTGAGGTTCACGCCGATCGACAGACCTTTGGCCCGCCTGGAAACCACCGGGTAAACATAGAGACAGTCGCCCCACTGCCTGCGGTGGTCGCGGATGTGACGATGCAGCGGGTTGGGTGTCGGTTCGGCCATGGCGCGGTCATTGTAGCCGCCTGCCCGGCATGCGCAAAGCCCCCAACTTCGGTTGGTACACTCGGAAGCTGACTGCATTGCCCTTTTTTCGCCGACAGAAGCGGCGTTCTGCGATATAATGCCGCTCTTTCCTCCAGTTTGTGCTGGGGATAGATACCCGCGAGAGAAGGCGAACAAGGAGTCCGATGATGTACCGGCCCGAGATCAAGGTAGTGGACTGCACCATCCGCGATGGTGGACTGGTCAACGATTCGAACTTCGACCTGGAGACGGTTCGCGCCGTCTACAGCGCTATCTGCCGTTCCGGCGTGGACTACGTCGAACTGGGATACCGCAATTCGCCCAAGATGTTCGATCCCGATGAGTTCGGCCCCTGGCGGTTCTGCGATGAAGAGGATCTCCGCAAGGCGACCGATGGCATCGATCCGGGCAATACGAAGCTGGCGGTCATGATGGACGCGCACAAGTCCGATCCCGACGACCTTCTCGATGCTGATGATTCGGTTGTGAGTCTCGTTCGCTGCGCGACATACGTCAAGGACGTGGACAAGGCGATCAACCTGGCCAACGTGGCCCACCAGAAGGGCTACGAGACGTGCGTGAACATCATGGCCATCAGCCAGGAGGGTGGGCCGTTCCTGGATGAAGCGCTTCACCAACTTGAGGAAGAGACGCACGCATCGGCGATCTATATCGTCGACAGCTTTGGTGCGCTATACAGCGAGACGGTGCACTACCTGATCGAGCGCTACCGCATGTTCGTCAAGAAGCGCGAAATCGGCGTCCACATGCACAACAATCAGCAGCTCGCCTTCGCCAATACGATCGAGGGCATCATCAAGGGCGCCAACTACCTCGACGCCACGTTGTACGGCCTGGGTCGCGGAGCGGGTAATTGCCCCCTTGAGCTGCTTCTCGGGTTCCTCAAGAACCCCAAATTCAACATCGTGCCAATCCTGGAAGTGATCGGCGAGAAGATCATCCCGCTGCTGGACACGCTCGACTGGGGCTACCGAATTCCGTACTTCATCACCGGCAGCCTCGACCGCCATCCCTCGGCGGCCATCGACTGGCTCAAGGGCGATACACCCAACGACTTCGTCGAGTTCTACCGGCACATCACCGAGGACTGATCGCGGCCGTCGGGAAGATTGTGTCGGCCCCGCCGCTGCGTATGATTCTCTGAAGGGCCGTGACCCTGTGCATGTCGCAGGCCAGGCCGGAAAGGAGAATCATACATGAGTCGCCTGCTGCATCGATTGATGCTGGTCTTCGCAGCCGGGGCCTGTGGCGGAGTCGCCAACGCTCTGGTTGTCTGGGCGTTCGGCGAGTGGGGCATCGCCCAGTGGCTGGGCGTGCAGATCGCACCGTCGCTGACGCCGGCGGTAATCTACCATCGTGTGACCTGGGGCGGAATCTGGGGTGGCATGTTCCTGCTGCTGATTCCTCGCAGTGCGTGGTGGATCCGGGGGCTGGTTTTCAGCATTGCTCCCACACTGGTGCAGTTGCTGGTGGTGTTTCCTCTGCAGGTCGAGCAGGGCTGGTTGGGCCTGGACCTCGGCGGCATGACACCGCTTCTGGTGGTTTTCTACAATGCCGTCTGGGGACTGGTGGCTGCAGGGCTGCTTCGTCT
>CAZXSK010000038.1:23227-40554 GCA_964642855.1 uncultured Planctomycetaceae bacterium
TGGTTGCCAGACGGCTTGGATGTCGGGCGTATTGGACACGATCTCCACGCCGGGGGCGTCCGAGATCCGCTCAACGCTTTTCCTCGACGCCCCGGGCAGCAGCATATAGGCGTAGGTCGCTCCGTCGGGCTTCTCGCCGTGGTCGACCCACGCCTGGAACACGCTGCCGGTGATCTTGCGGTTCGACTGGCTTCGATTAATGTCCGACCAGCGGCCGGTTCTTGGCTCCACAACCGCCGATGCGCTGGTCTTGCCCAGCAGCACATAGCCCACGCCGTCGTGGTGGATCCACGATGCGCTCCGGATCTGCCTTGCATCCCGGCTGCCGGTCACGTCGACGTCCGCTGACAGATCGCCTCGGCCGAAGCACTGGTTGAGGGTCGTATGCACGGGCTCGTTGCCGTCGCATTTGATGCCGGCCCCGAGGCACACGATGCGGTCGTCGAGCATCGCCCAGAACTTGCGGGCGGTGACGTTGTCCTTCCGGTAGTCGTACACAGCCAGGCCGTACCGGCCGTCGGACGCGCCGCCGACGAAACGGGTCTTCCCACGCGCGCCGCCTCCCCACCTGCATTCCGGCAGGGGACCGGTCTCCTGCTCGACGGTGATCCCGGGCAGATGACGCCAGTCCCACAGCGGGAAGATGCCCCGGTACTCCTTGCCGTGGCGAATCAGGAACTGAACGCCTGCGCCCATGTACCAGTTCCGCAAGCCTTCCCCGTTGCCGCTTTCGGTGGCGACCACGCGTGTCGAGGCCATGTTGACCGACGAATAGAACTGCTCGCGCCGGTGGATCATGATGTCGGACCGCCAGTAATGACGATTGCCCGTGAGAGGCAGTGCTTCCTTGTGTTGTTCGAGGCGGGCGATGAGTTGCCTGAGCCCATCGGCGCGGGGAATGTCCTGCAGGTCGACCAGCCGCTTGACGGGGGAGAGAAGCCTGCGAGTATCCGGACGGGCTGCGCTTGCTCGCGACGTTTCCCGGCCCCTTGCGCCGTACTCGGCCACGCCGCGGTACATCATCCACTGCTGGCCCTCCAGCAGGAAGTCGACGAACGTCTTGAGCTTGTCGTCGGACAGCGCGAATTCAGTGCCGTGAGTGAGGACGACGAAGTCGGCGACGTCGTCCATGAAGCCTGCGCCGTAGCCATACGAGTACAGTTGTGGCCCGTGCTGGTGGAAGCTGAAGTCGGCCTGGATACCCTCGTCGTCGGTAATGCCGACCGTGGAGCGGATACGTTCGGCCGCGGAGTCTACGCGGTTCGGGTCGCCGGTCAGCACGCCCTCGGTCATGGCGACCCGGGCAGTCCAGACGAGGTTCTGGCCGGTCATCCTGTCGATGCGGGTGCGGGCGCGGGGCAGGATCTTGATCGCCTTGCCGCGGAGGTCGGCTTCGAGATCGTCGCCGACGAGGATAAGGATCTCGGCCATTTGCGTGGGAGAGCCGATCTCATTCTGCCACCAGTTGGTAGACTTCGGGTCGCGCTGGATCCAGCACGCGAGGCCCTGCTCGATCGCCTTCTGAAGGACGGCGTCGTTGGGGTCGGTGAACTCCGGATGCGCCCAAGCCCGCGCGAGCATCACGATGCGGCTGAGGTGAGTGCGAGGATTCCAGTTGGTGCGGTCGGAAGCTGTGTAGTTCACGTCCGGGAAGCTGCCGTCGGTTTTCTGGGCTGAGAGGATATCTCGGATACTGTCTGCGGTGGGGGCACCCCGGCGGAGGTAGAGTTTCTGCATGCGGGTTTTCAGAGCGGCCACGTCATTGCCTCCGGAGCATGGGACAGCAGCGAGGAAGAGAGCGAGTATCGCGACGGTCCGGAACGGTTGGTACGTCATCAATTCACCTCATCTGATTGCTTGGATGCGGGGAAAGCGAGTATACCACGAATACCGCCGGAAACGACCGATGGGTCGAGGAGGCGGTTGAAGCGAAGCCCGCAGGCGGATAGAGTGGCCGGACCGCCACCGAGGGAGAACAGCATGAAGGATCGACTGACCGAAGCGCTCCGCCGCGCCGACGCCGATTACGCCGAAATCCGGTTCGAACAGGAAGATCAGACGCAGATCGCCTATCGCGGCGAGGAGGTGGAGCATGCCTCCAGCGGCAAGATGGCAGGGGGGATTGTGCGGGCCTGCGTGAAGGGTGGCTGGGGGGTGTCGACGTTCGATTCCCTGGACGATCTCGACCACCGCGTGGCCGAGGCATGCGAGTCGGCAAGGCTGGTCGGGCGCGAGACGACGGAACTGGCCGAGGTGGAGCCGGTAGATCGAGAGAATCCGGCGGATCTCGATCGGGACTTCCGCGGCGTACCGATGGACGAGAAGCTCGCGCTGCTGGGGAGGTACAACGACCTGCTGCTCGGGGCGGACGAGAGCATCATGACGACCATGTCCGCGTATCGCGAGAAGTTCAGGCGCGTGCATTTCGCCTCGACTCGCGGAGCGTATTTCATGGATGAAAGGCCCAGCGTGACGGCGATCTTCCTGGCCGTGGCGCGTGACGGCGGACTGATCCAGCAGGCCCATGATAGCGCTGCCTCGGCGACGAGCTTCGACGCTGTCCTCGGGCTGGAAGAAATGGTTACGGAGACAGGCAAGAGAGCCGCGGCGCTGCTGAAGGCTCCTTCCTGCGAGGCGGGCAAGACGACGGCTGTACTGGATCCCAAGCTGGGGGGCGTGTTCGCCCACGAGGCATTCGGGCATCTTTCGGAGGCTGACTTCCTGCACGAGAATCCGAAGATGCGCGACTTGATGCACCTCGGCCGGGAGATGGGCGTCAAGGAGCTGAACATCTACGACGACGGCTCACTGGGGCAGACCGTCGCGACCCATCCGTGCGACGACGAAGGCACGCCTACCGGGCGAACCATGCTGATTGAGAACGGCGTGCTTGCCGGCCACCTCCATTCGCTGGAGACAGCTGCCAAAATGGGCGAGAAGCCGACCGGAAATGCGCGAGCGATCGGCAGGGGTTTTGCTCCCATCGTGCGGATGACCAATACGTGCATCGCTCCGGGCGACAAGTCGTTCGACGAGTTGATCGGCGGGATCGACAACGGCATCTATGCCTGCAACATGTTCGGCGGCCAGACCATGATGGAAATGTTCACGTTCTCGGCTGCCTATGGCTACCGGATTGAGAACGGTCAGCTTGGCGAGCTGGTCCGCGACGTAGTCCTGACGGGCAATGTGTTTGAGACGCTCAATAGCATCGACGGCTTCGGGGACGACTTCACGTTGATCGAAGCAGGAGGTGGGTGTGGCAAGGGTGGCCAGTCGCCGTTGCCGGTTACGTTCGGCTCGCCGCACCTTCGGATTCGGGACGTGGTCGTGGGCGGACAATAGAGAGGAAAGTACCGATGCGAACATCGATGGTCGACGACGCACGCGAGAGATTGCAGAAGGGCGTCGAACTCGCCCGCAGCCGGGGCGCGCAGGCGGCGAGGATCCATTTCAGCCAGCGAGAGCGAACGGGTTGTGATTTCGATGCCGGGCGGCTGAAGGAGGTCAGCAGCGACCAGAGCGTGCGGTTCGAGGTGGAGGTGATAACGGACGGGCGGAGCGGCTCTGCGATGGGTAACGATCTGCGTGAGCTCGAAGACATCATCGACCGCGCGCTGACGCTCGCCCGGGCGGGTAGCGATGCGCATTTCGACGCGTACCCCGCAGCCGGCGAGCTGGCGGAAGTGAAGATGCACTCCAACCGGACGGTTGAGCTTACGCGTGAGCGGATGATCGAGGCCTGTCAGTTGTACGTCAACCGGATGAAGGACTTCGATGCGGACCTGCACGTCGAGGCGGGCTGCGAGAAGCAGGAAACCGAGTCGGTGATCGTGACATCGGGCGGGGTGTGCGAGACCCTCCGCGGAACGCGATGGCGCCTGGGCGGGCACGTGCAGCGAACTGAGGGCACGAGCATGCTGTTCGTCGGCTCGGGCAGGAGCTGGCGGGACGCCGGCGAGTTGTTCGATCCCGAGTTCATCACGGCTGAGACATTGCGCGATCTTCAGCGGGGTCAGTCCACAGCGCCCAGCGGCGAGGGTAGGATGACCGTACTGCTGCCACCCAGCCTGACAGCCCGGTTGTTCAAGGCGCTGGAGATGGGCGTCAATGGCCGGAATGTCGCGAGAGGCAACTCGCCGCTGGAAGGCCGCATCGGGGAGCAGGTTCTGGACCCGTCGATCACGCTGACCGACGACCCTCATGCCGACTACGCCGACGGGGCTACCGCGGTCACCAGCGAGGGAGTGCCCACGCGGGCGACCTCCATTTTCGAGAACGGTGTGCTGCGGACATTCCTGTACGATCTGGACTCGGCTGGCTTGGCTGGCGACGGGGCAGAGCCCACCGGGCACGACGGGTGCAGTCCGTGGAGCCTGACGATTCCGGGCGGACAGAAGCCATCCGAGCAACTGCTCTCGGAGACCGACGACGGGCTTTACATTGCGCAACTCCTGGGGTTCGGCCAGGGGAACCTGATTAACGGCGACTTCTCGTGCAACGTGGGCCTCGGATTCCGCGTGAAGGGGGGCGAAATCGTCGGCCGGGTGAAGGATACGATGGTGGCCGGGAACATCTACGAACTGCTCAAGAGCGACGTGGAACTGTCCAGCGATGTCGAACCCACGATTCGAATGCCTTACCTGAAGGTCCGTGGGATCAGCGTGGCGAGTTCCGGCGAATAGGCGCACGGAATTCCGCGGATGGTCCGGTTTCGAAAGTCGTCAGATGCGACGGAGGCTACTTGCTTGCCGTCAAAGCCTGGACGATCTGTGCCTGGGCGATGGCATGCTCTTCCCAACTCTTGGCAAGCTTGCTGAAGAACTCCGGGTCTTCGGGCATGTAGAGCGCCCGCTGGATGGCCTCGGAGACTGATGCGCCGCTCTTGACGTGATCAAGCACGTCCCGGAACTGGTCGCGCGTAAGTCGAGACTGGAGGAAGTCGGCCAGGCTGTGCGACTCGGCGTAGAACAGCGACGGCTTGTCCTTCAGGTCGACAGGGGAGTAAATCACCAGCTTGTCGAGGGGGATCTTGGCGTCGCCGGCCAGTGCGGCTCCGGCCAGCAGGATACGTCGATTGTCGACGGTGGATTCTGCGAGCATGGCCAGCCCTTCGTTGAGGAACAGCGGCGCGCCGGCGTCGCCGAAGAACTCGTGGGTGACCAGGTGGCAGGTCTCGTGGGGCAGGACGCGGTCGAGCATGGTCGAAGCAAAGTTGCCCTCACTGTCGAGTTGGGTCAGATCGATGCGCCGGATGATTTCGCCGGACTGAGTCTCGATCGAGAATCCTCCGCCGGACCATTCACGGGCACTGTTTGCGTTGGCGAGAAACTCCTTCCGCGTCGGCCAGACGTGAATGTCTACGCTGTGAGCGTACTCCTGGCCGGGCAGGATGCTGCGGCAGATACGCTGGAGAGAACTCTCCGCCTCTTCGGCGACGAGCTTGGCGAGTTCGGCGTTGCGGGCTCGGACCACGAAGTGATCGCTGGATTCCGTGTATGTTTTGTCGTCGACTTCGGCCAGTTGTTTCCGCTGCCTGTCGGTGAGTCGCTCGGAAGGGGCTGAGGTCTCAACCGTGGAGCGGATGCGGGTCTGGCAATGCTGCACCCGACCGAGGATTGCCTTACGGAGGCGGCGGGAGTCGCAGTCTGCAAGGAAGAGTTTGTAAGCCCGCACGGCCGAGGCATAATGCCCACGTTTTTCACGAGCCGCTGCAACCACCAGCCAGGCGCGATCTACCGGCTGCTGCCCGCGGGAGGCGAGAACCGAAGCGGAGAGCTCCGCAGCGATGAAATCGCCTTCCTGGAACTGGTCGATGGCCTGGTGAAGCTGATGGGTGTCGGAGGGTCCATCCAGACCATAAGACGCCACCAGGCGCGCGCCTCCGAAGGAGGCAACAGCCAGCAGCCCGGCCGCGGCCAGTGTCCGTGCGGTGATGCGAGCGGTTCTATTCATCGGACAACTCATCCTTGAGTACCTTCCGAAGCGAATCCATTTTCTTGATGTCTGCTTTGGCCCATTGAATCTCGAGGACCAGTTCGCGTTCGTAGTTGCTGGCGAGGTCGAGAATCTGTTCGAGTGCGTCGGTGATGTTGTTGACCCGGTGGACGAGTTGCAGAACCATGGTCCGGTACGCCTTGGGAGACATGTTTCTCGTCCCCAGCTTGTCGATCAGCTTGTCGAACCGATCGGCATCGGCTTCGATGCCCTCGCGTATGCTGCTGATTTCCCGGCGTGCGACCTCGACGCGATACGTTCTGGAGATGTCTTCCACGAGCGCATCGGCGCGATCGAAGGCGGCCAGGGCACGGGTGATCTTTGACCGGGCGGCGTCCGGGTCGGTGGCGTCGTCTTTGCGGGCCTCGGCCAGCAGCTTCCTTCCTGCGTCGATGTCTTCCTTCGCCTTCTGGCGGAGGATCGCATCAAGGGCCTTGGGGTGCTTCAGCGAGATCGGCCCGGCTTTGAAGATCGGCTCGGTGTCGTCCAGCAGCGCCGACGACGGGGGATAGTCCTCTTCCAGAAGCACCATGCCATCGTCGTTGTCATCCAGGACTTCGGCAATGGCACGATAGCGGATCTTCTCGGGCGTGATCCGAGTGTTCTCCTGGACCTGCCCGAGCGCTTCGAACACTTCAGCAGCCTCGCTGAATTCGCCGGTACGCATCAGAGCCAAGCCCTCAATCCAGGCGACGGCTGTTGCCTGCTCGGAGGTGGTGACCACTTCCTCCAGGGCTGGCAGATACGTCTCGATAAGCTCCGGATACTCCCCAGCCTGGAGTTTGCTGCGGGCGAGTTCCATCGCTTTGTCCGTGGTCAGCCACTCCTTGTCGACCTGCACGTGCCCAAGCTGTTTGTGAGCGTCCTTATGGTCCGGCGAGAGCGTGATGACTTTCTCGAAGATCGAGACAGCCTTGCCGTCGAGATCGTTCTCTCGGGCCCACACGCCGGCGTTGTAGAGTGCCTGGACGTTCTCCCGGCGAATTTCTGCGAGCTTGCTCTCCAGTTCCTGGGCGGGGGTAGGCTTCTTGACGATCCGACTGATCTGGGATCTGGGGAACCGGAGAGTAGCATAGGCCAGTTCGATGACGATCTCGTCGTCGTCCTCGGAGACCGTGCCGGTAAACGTGCGCCCGTCGGTGAGGACAAGGGTGTCCGCCACCGCGAGGCTGGCGAGCATCCCCAGCAGAATGACGATCACAGCCGCTCTTGCCATCGCGTAAATCCCAACTGCCCGCTCGCGCAGGGCCTATCCCTGCGCATCGAAGAGCTTATTGCCAGTATAACGATTGCATATGACTGCAAAAGGGTTCTTTTGCGGTTTTCTCATGCGATTTTCCGCTCGATCGGGCAGACACATCTGGCTGGCAAAGGTTAGTCTCCGCTGTGCTTAGGTGTACTCGGCCGCTCGAGGAACAGGGAGGAACGCGCTTGCTTTGTCCGAGTGGGGGCCTGGCTGAGCCGTATCGGGAGTAAGGGGATGGAGCTCCGAGCGGAACTCCCCACCGGGTGAAGGGGTTCTACTCACAGAATGTATGCAAGCAGCGAATCCTACACGGAGAACAAAGATGACGGCTGATATGCGGATACGGCTGGTGGCGGTGGGAGTGATTTTGGCGGCGGTCGGCGGGGTGGCTTCTGCCGGGCCCAAGGATGTCGAGCATCCCTTCCTCCTCTGGACGCCCGAAGAAGCCAAGGCCATCGCCAGACGCCTGGACAGCGATCCGGAAGCGAAGATCCAATATGAGAAAATGGTCGAGTACTCCAAGCACCCGAAGAACGGCCATCCGACGCTGCTGAACCTGTTCCGGTACATGGTGATGGGCGACGAGGAGGCAGGCCAGAGGGAGAAAGCTCAACTGCTTAGGTTCGCCGGTTCGGTTCCCGAGCCGCTGACCAAAGCGTTCCAGGAGAAAGCCAAGGGCAAGAAGTGGGTGCGGGGCAATGCCAGCTTCTCCGACCGGCACATGCGAGACGAGCAGACACTCAACGTCCTGCGCTATGACATCTTCTACAACGAACTCACCGACAAGCAGCGGGAAGACATTGAGAAATCGTTCCGCGCGTACATTGACTTCCACGTATCCGGACATCGGCCATGGCATCCGGACTTCCGGTACGGGCGCATGACCTGGCTGCCGAACATGCACTGGCCCAGGACCATCGGTACGCATTTGATGGCCGTGGCAATGAAAGACGAAGAACTCACCAAGAAGATGTTCAACTCCACGGGAGGGTGGAAGTACTTCTTTGACGACTATTTAGGCGACCATGCCTTCTACATGGAGGAATTCGGCAAGTACTACTCGAACATCGGAACGATGATGATGTACTGCGAAGGCCTGCATGAACTCGGGCTGGACCAGTACGGCTACGGGTACGAAGGCAAGGGCGGGGCGACCATGAAGAAGTTCATGGAGATGTTCTTCGCCATCGGATATCCCGCCACGAAGATTCCCGGCGGGAGGGATATCTACACCGTCGTAAGCATGGGCGACACGCCCAGCAGCCAGTTTGGCATCCACGGACTGGGCGACGACACCCAGGTGGCGGGCTATCTCCCCAACGGCAAGGGAGGGACGCGCCGGTTCGGGGCATCGCGTATGAACGGCCCGCTGCCCAAGCTCCGCCTGCCGATGTGGTACGAGATGGCAGACGTCCGCTGGCCAGAGGCCGGGTTCGACTACTTCCTCGCGAAGATGCGCAAGCCCGGCGAGAAGAAGTACTATCCCAGCCTCTACTTCGGGCTCGAACCGATCGATCCTGACAAGGTCAGCCCGCCCGACGTCGAGAGCTATGTCGCCATGCAGCGGGGATTTGCCATGCTGCGGGCGGAAGAGTCGCCGAAATACTGGGAATCGCCCAAGCCAGCCGTGGCGCTGCAGTTCGGCATGTACTATGTGCACTACGCCCACGACTGCTTCTCGTTGTTGGGATACTGGGCGAAGAACCGCCCGATCTACGTTCGAGGATGGGGCGGCCGGGGCGGCGAAACCAATGAGAGCATCAAACGCCATCCGCGGGGCTATATCGGTGGGCATCCGTGGCATGACACTGTCCGCGGACACGCCGGTGGCGTGGTGGTCGATAACCTCAAGGCCATGCCCATCGCCAGCGGCGAGAACGGTCTGGAGAATCATCGCATCCGCAAGGGGTTCCACCCGGCCGTGAAGTTCGCAGCCGGGCGGGTCAAGCCCACGGAGATCACCGACACCCATTGGGTCTTCAACGAAGAGAAAGACGAGATGGAGGTCGTAGAGGTCAAGAGCGTGCGGGGGATCTATCCCGGCGTGGATCTCGAGCGCGGACTGTTCCTGACCGACGAGTACTTATTCGATGTCTTCTGGTTGATGTCGGACAAGCCCCGGCAGTATGACTGGCACGTGACGTCGATGGGCTCGCACAAGCTTTCCGAAGCGCAGGGCTGGGTGTCTACGACCGAACTGAATGGCTCGATGCTGTACAGGGACGTCGATGCCCCCCAGAGCAATTCGGACAAGCAGAAGCCCCATGGCAATGATCTGACCAATGTTCGCAAGGCGAAGTTGGCCGACAACACCTGGTCGACGGTCATCCTGCAGGACTGTGCGATGGAGGATGTCAGTAAGAGTCATCTCGGTAAGGCCTGGTACGACCGGGGTGTGGGCGTCCGCGTGACCATGCTCGGCGAGAAGGGCACAGTCGCCTACGCGGGGACTCCTCCTTACGGCGGCAAGCGGGGCAAGGGCCAACTGCCCGAGACCGGCGGAGCGACGCTTATTGTTCGCCGCAGGACGGAAGACACCCTCTTCGTGGCGTTGCACGAGCCCTTCGAGGGCGGCATGGAGAGGGCGCCCGATACCAAGCTCACCTCCATCGCCAAAGACGCTGACAAGGGCCTGGCTGTGAGGATCGAGGGCGAAGGCTTTGACGACCGAGTGCTGATGGCCCTGGGCGAGGACATCGACAAACCTGTCACGCTTTCGGGCAATGGTGAGTCGTTCACGTTCTCCGATTACGCCCACGTTCGCATCACGGGCAAGGCGGTTGAGGTCAGCGGAAAGCTCTCCGCGTTGAAGCTGCGGGTGCCCAAGGGCGCTGAGAGACTGACCATCAATGGAAAGGCGGTCGATGCGAAGGTCTCCGGCGGATTGCTGAACTGGTCGGCAGGGGGGTAGATCTGCTGAGCAGAGGCCGGGGTAACAATCGACTGGCTGTGGACGGGAGATCCTAACCTGGTGCGCACAAAAACGCGGGCCCGACCGAAATCGGACCCGCGTTGCTTAGGAGCCGGCTTTCTGAGGGAATTGCCGACTGCACTGATTGTAAGGGGAATGTGCCCGACCTGTCAAAGGATTATCGTAAGCGATTGTGAATGAATGGCTTGGATTGTCCATTGGGTTGTCTGTTCGCATTCATCCGGTCCGGGTAGCCGCGCGAGCGCGCCGTCCTTGCCAAGGCTTTCAGGCTCAATTCCGTGCAGCTGGCCGCCGAAGTCTGGTAGCGAGGGGCCAATGCGGGTTCCACAACGAAGGGGCGAGTCAAGATGGACAATCTGCCAGAATGGTTCCCCGCAGTGGGTGGCGCAGCACTGGCCCTGTTCGGACTGGCTGCAGGCGTCTGGTCGCTGTTCGATATCAGGCGGGCACGAGTCGCCCGCAACTGGCCGGTAGCGGACGGGCTAGTCATCCAAAGCGCTTTGGAGGTCAGTAACTCGGGGGGAGATCGGTTCGAGAAACACCGGTTCCGGTATCGCTACGAGGTCGATGGCCGGGAGTACACCGGGACACGGATCAAGGCAGGGGGGAGCTTCGAGTTGACTATCTTCGGTGGCGGAGATCATGCGTGGTCGACAGCGCGCGACTTGCAGTCGCGATACCCCCTGGGTATCCAGGTCCACGTACTCCACGATCCGGCGAACCCGAAGGACTGCTGTCTTGAGCCAGGGGGCATATTCTGCGCACTGGCACAGACTGCCGTGTCTTTGGCCCTGTTCCTTGCGGGGGTATACGTGCTGGTCAACTATGGGTAGCCGCAGAACCAGTTGAAGCTGCATCCGCAAGGCGTGAGTGACCTGCGGTCGAGCGGAGATGTCCGGGCTTCGGGAAGTTGCCGGATCCTCTATCTCGCAGACAGCAGCGAAGCGCGGATCGCGTCGGCGCGCTTCGAGACGGCTTCGGACTTGCCCCCTCCTTCGGCCGTGACCACACGCTGGGCAGTTACGAACACCGCCAGCATATAGGTGAACTGCGACCCCTGCTGTTTGGCCGAGAAGGTCATCAGCTTGCCCGGCTGGCCTGCGGAGTTCTCAACGTCTTCCTCCTTCTCCAACCTGTAGCCTCGGCCGGTGAGATCGCTGCGGATGGCGTCGGTCCAGAACTCGCTGCTGCCGTTCTTCAGGTTCTCGCGGACCTGGAACGCCACGACAACGCCATCGGCTGAGATACCGCGCTTGGTATAGCCGCTGCGGTCGACGTCCATCTCCACGAAGTGCTCCGGGAGGGTCATCATGCCGTGAGGTTCGCACCCGGTGAGAACGGCCAGACCTGCCAGCAAGACAGACATGGCGAAGGTACGTTTCATGGTGTCTCTTCCGTGCATCAGTAGATCTCCTTGCCGTCGAACCGCATAAGCCTCTGCAGTCCCAACTCGCGCAGCCAGCCGATGGGAAGCTTGACCTGAACCTTGGGGGGCGTATATCGGATGACGCCCTGGAACCTCAGGTGGATTCTCGCGAATGCGACTCGTTGCGCGAGTGTCCGCAGGTCTCCTTCGAGCTTGTCGATCTCTGCCTGGATGCGCCCGAGCTCACGCTCCACTTCCAGCGCGGCCTTGACGTCCTTGGCCTTGGCAACCAGCTCGCGAAGCCGCTTGGCCATCGCCTTGTAGTTTTCCAGCCGGGTTTCCGTATCCCGGTATTGGTCGGTGACGTCGACCACCTCGACATCCCGCTGAGCTACCGATCCGATCTCGCGTAGCGACCGGACGGCCTGGTGGAACTTCTCGGCCGGCACGCGAATGACCATCGAGGTAGCTTCCAGAGACTCCAGATACCCGTCCATGTTTTCGGCGAGCTTCTGGGCCTTGTCCTGGGCCTGACGGATCTCCCCAACCACCAACGTGAAACGCCCCTTGTAAACGAGTTTGCGTGTCGCGACGGCTGAGAAGGCAGGGGCATCGGAGGCGTTGCTGCCCGATTGGCTGCCTTCCTGCCCGGAACGAGCATGGGCGGCAGCGAGTGCCGATTTGGCGGCCTGGCCGCTTCTGGCACGGGTCATCCCGTCGGCTTCGGGGGCCTCCTGCATTGCGATCGGAGCATACCCCGAGGAACACCCGGCCAACGCGAGTGCGGCCAAGGCGAGAGGAACATAGACACGTGCGGGCATTGCTGATCTCCTTCCTTCTGAAAGTTCACCCGTGGATATGCAGAAGGTTGCGGGGCTGCGCAGACTTTTCGAGTCAAAGGAGAATCTGTGTCGCGGAGTTAGGGGCTGCTAGTCGCTCGTGGACAGATTCTTCAACGCCTCCGCGGCCATACGACTGATCGTCGGGGCCTTGCTGTCAGCAATGCGTTTCAGGCACGCGACGGCCTGTGCGTGGTCGGCTCCGAGTCCGGCGAGTGCTTTTACGGCCTGATGGCGGATGTTGAGATTCTGCTTGCTGTCTTCTGCGATTGCGATGAGATCATCGGCGTATGGGCTGTTCGCCTTCCCAAACAGTGGGAGGATCTCGGCAGCTTTCCTTGCCCGCGTTCCTCGCTTGCCCGCACGCACGAGCTTCAGCACGGCAGGGGCTGCGACTTCGGCGTCGTCCGGTCCAACGGTCTTGGCCAGCACCCCCAGCGCACCGTCCACCACCCAGTAGTTGTCGTCCTCCAACGCCTTGACCAGGGCAGGAATGGCAGGGCGCGCGTCCTTGCCGATCTCTCGAAGGGCCCGGGCCGCCTGGGTGCGCACGAAGCCGCTCTCCGAACTCAGCGCGTCGATAAGAGCGGGCAAAACGTCGTCGTTGACAACTCCGATCCGACCCAACGCAGTGGCAGCATAGCTGGCGTGGACGGTCTCGTTGGTCAGCTCGTCGACCAGCACCGGCGCGGCGTTCGCGGCAGCAGGCCCGATTTCACCCAACGTCATGATGACTGCCTGTTTCAGGCCGATGGTATCCATCTTCTCGAGCAGAACCCCTACGGCCTTGTCCCCGTGCTTATCGGCCTTGCCCAAGGCTGTGACCAATTGCCGGCGAGGGTTCCGGAACCGTTTCACCGCGTCGACGAGTGAGGAGACCGTTTCCTCGTCGAGTTCGGGCCATTGGCTGGCTGCGATTCCGCCGTACTCGGCCAGGCGACCATCTTCGCTGGCGATCATCGTTAGCACATGTTTGCGTTCAGACTTTCCGATGCTGCCCAATGCGACCGCGCAGAGCTCCCCGCGATTCCCGATCATCCCTCCGGCATCGGCCTCGGCAGCCAGCCGGCGCATGGTAGCCACAAGCGCGTCGGTAGCCGGCTGGGAAGCCGGGCCAAACGAAGCGAGCGCCTTCAGGCATGCGCGGGCGAGACCCAGGTCCACGTGATCGATCAATCTGGCTGCAGTCGATACGGTGCCTGCCTTGGGCTTATCGAGTTTCATCAATGCCCGGGCAGCCGCAGTGCGTACTTTGATCGGCGCTTGGCCGTCGCGGAGCAGGCCGCGGACAGGAGCTTCCATCGGCTTGCCAATCTTCTGCAGCGCCTGATAACAGGCGGAGTATTTCGCGACGTCAGGGTCGTTTCGCATGACTTGTAGAATCGGGGCCACGGCCGGTTCACCCAACTCTCCCAGCGCCCTGCCCGCCTCTCCGCAGGCTGCCCGATCGCCCAGCAGACCCGCAAGAAGGCCCATCGCGCTGGAAGACTCCTGCGCCCAGGCCTTCAGTGGGTAGACAGAGTGCTGACGGAGTTCAGGGCTGCCTGTCTCGATCCGTTGAGCAAGGGCTGATAGCAGGCCGTTGCTGGGCTCCTCAATCTCCGCCAAGCCTCGAGAGGCCCCGGCGTAGTAGTGGATGCTCTGGTGTCCCATTGCTTCCAGAGCAGCATCTCGAGCGACCTCGGAGACATCCGCACACCGCCCAAGAAACTCCATCGCCATAGACTGGAGCTGGCCGGTTCGGAGATCTTCGACCAGATCGACCACGGCCGGAACGGCAGCTTCAGCGGCCGGTCCAATTTCCTTCAGCGATCGCAGCACAGGATAGCTCATGCCATTGGGATCAGCGTCGATCGCCGCGAGAAGGTGGTCGACAGCGACGGCTCCACGCGGTCCGAACGAGCCTATCCCAGTTGCGGCCGCTCTCCGACATACGGGAGAGGGGTCGCTATCCAACGCCTCAATCAGGCGGTCCAAGGCCGGGTTATCGCGTGGCTCCGTCCCCGCCAGGGCAGACAGGACCGTCCAGCGGACGACTTCGTTGGGGTCCCGGCTGGCAGCCAGCAGGGCGGGAAGCGCGCGGTCGTCGCACGCCTTCAATGCACGCATGGCAGTCACACGCATCTTCCAGCCCTCCACACCGGGACGCGCAGCATGTTTTCGGATGACCTCAATCAGTCCCGGAGCGGCGACCGGCCCGAGGTCCACTAGTTTCTTGAAGAGTTCCGACCGTTGATCGCCCGATGCCTGGCGGATCTGCCGCACGAGCTCTTCCACTTCCTCGGCGTCGATCGTCTCGGTCGGCTGACGGTAGCGCGAGCCTGTCTGGTGGGCGCTGTCGTTGGGGTCCGCCTTGTTGTCGTCGCTGCAGCCTGCGAGCAGGGCGGAGACGAGCAGGGCGGATAGCATGAGGGTCGGTCTGTGCATGCTGTGCATGGGCGTCGTTGTTCCTAAGTGTCGGCGTTTATGGAACAGGCAGGATAATCCGTCGGGAATGGGTGCTGCAAGGCTTCCGGGCGGGGATCTTGTCCGGTTGACGTCAAAGGAATTTGCGGCGCTTGACAGATCGGGTATGATACCGTTTTCCCCGGCTGGGCAGGGCGGCCCGGCGGGACCCCAATCGCAGGGAGACCGACGTGAGCGATGAGCTTCATCACGAGTGCGGCGTGGCGGCATTGTATTGGCTGGCCGAGCCCCAGGGCAGGGGCGGATCGGCAAGCCAGGCGGTTCATGAGGAGAACGTGGCTGCCTTGATGCCCCAGATCCTTCTCGACCTCCAAAATCGCGGGCAGCTTGCCGCGGGCATGAGCAGCTACCAGCCCGGCCGACCCCAGTTGCTGGACACCTTCAAGGACCTTGGAACTGTCAATGAGGCGTTCCGGATGTCCCACCCGGACAAGCACCGGAGTATTCTCGAGGAGTATTCGGGCAAGGCGGCCATCGGGCACACGCGTTACGCAACGTGTGGCTTGGATGACGCGCGCTATGCCCAGCCCTTCGAGCGGCACCACGGGCGGCTTTGGAAATGGTTCTCGTTCGCGTTCAACGGCAACCTGGCCAACTACACGAAGTTGCGCGACCAGCTCCTTGCCAAGCGTCACTACCATTTCTCGCTGGACACCGACACCGAGATCATCATGCATTCCCTGGCGTATCGCCTGCGCGGCGACAAGCCGACGGATCTGAAACGCGTCATGACTTCGTTGGGTCGCAGCTTCGATGGCGCGTACAACGTCGCCTTCCTCGACGCAATGGGACGGATGTTCATCTGCCGCGATCCGTTGGGGCTGAGACCCATGAGCTGGGCAGTCCAGGGCAGGCTGTTCGGTGCGGCAAGCGAATCGGTAGCCCTGACGAACCTTGGCTTCGATGAAGTGCACAGTCTGGAGCCCGGGCAGATGGCGATCATCGAAGACGGCAAGCTGCGGCTGGAATCTTTCTCCGAACGCAAGAGCACCGCACGATGTTTCTTCGAATGGGTCTACTTCTCCAACGTCGCAAGCAAGATCGATGGCGAAAGCGTGTATGTTGCGCGGGCGCGGTCGGGGGCAGCGTTGGCGAAACTGGAGGACCAGGACGTTAACGGCGACTGTATCGTGGTGCCCGTGCCGGATACCGCCAAAGCGGCGGCCGACGCGTTCGCGTATGAGCTTGGGATTCCGGGCGTCGAAGGTCTGATCCGAAACCGGTACATCGGCAGAACGTTCATCCAGCCCAATACTACCCGGAAGCGGTCTGCCAATAGTAAATACACCGGCCTGCCGGAGGTGCTTCGGGGCAGGAAGGTGTTCCTGGTGGAGGACTCCATCGTACGATCTACGACACTCAAGACCCTCGTCAAGCACATCCGGGGCGAGTGCGGAGCGAAGGAAATCCACGTTCGCGTCGCGTGCCCGCCGATCGTAGCGCCATGCTTCTACGGCATTGACATGTCCACGCTTGGGGAGCTGTTCGCACCGAAGTTCGTAGGAAAGAACTACGATGGCTGCCCCGAAGAGGAGACCTTCGCTGAGATGGCGAAGGCTCTGAAGGTTGACAGCCTGCGATACCTGTGCGTGGAGGACTTGCCTCGGTGCATCGGCCTGGATCGCAGAGACATGTGCCTCGGGTGCGTTACGGGCAGGTATCCTACCGCCCGGGGCAACCGCCTGATGTCGGCAGCGCGCAAGGGCGCCGGCACGGGCAAGGCAGGCAGAACCTACGAGACGACCGCTTGAGGAAAGACGGTACCAGACCATGGAACGAAGAAGCATTGACTATACCGAGTTCTTTCCCGAGGTGATGGCGGCGTTGCGCTCTCGAGGCCTGCTTCTTGGCAGCTACGACGCCGACCGCAAGCCCAACGCCATGACCATCGGCTGGGGGTCGCTGGGGAGCGTCTGGGGCGTGCCGATGTGGATGGTTTTCGTCAGACCCAGCCGGCACACGTACCACTGTATCGAGCACAGCGGCTGCTTCACGGTTAATGTACCTCCGGAGTCGCTGTCGATGGCCTGTGCGGTGTGCGGCTCGACCAGCGGGGCGGACGTTGACAAGTTCGAGGAAGCGGAGATCACAGCCGGCCAGGCCGACCGGGTGCTTGCCCCTTCGATTGATGAGTGTCCGATCGTTTACGAGTGCCAGGTCGTGCACGCCAGCGATATCCTGCCGAACAAGCTGGCTGACGAGATCCTCTCGGGTGCGTACCGAGACGGGGACTACCACCGTGTGTACTGCGGGAAGATTCTGCATGCCAAAGCGGCTGCGGAGGCGGAGAGACTGCTCAGGGAGTAAAAGTACCCCAGGCCGTGTCGGGCGTGGGTATCGGCGTCAATCGGCCACCGCGATCCGTTTGCCATCTGTTTTGAGACCAACCGCGACGGTTATCGGACGTTCGCTGGATTCTGCATTTCGTCTGTATGCCAGAATGCATATGTCTTGCGGACACGCGTACCCGGGGGTACCTTC
>CAZXSK010000039.1:0-32141 GCA_964642855.1 uncultured Planctomycetaceae bacterium
TCCTGCCGGGCTCGGATGGCAATCATCCGGTCCAGCGCGAGTTTCGCATCACCTGCAATTTCCCGGTCTACGCTCACCTGGTTGACAGGCTGGCCGGTGGCGATACCGTCGAGTACCCACAGCAGGTGGGGCAGGTCGACCCGCTTCATCTGCCGACAGATAGCAGGCGATCCGGAGAGCACACGGATCTGCTTGTCGGGGTTCTCGCAAGCAAGCCGCTCGACCAGGGCACTCTCGGTTCCAACGTACCACGCGCTTCCCGCCGGGGCAGAGCCGATCGCCTGGATGATCTGCTGGGTCGATCCGCTGGCATCGGCGAGTTCAACGACCTCTCGTGGGCACTCCGGATGCACGATGATCTTCGCGTTCGGGTTCTCCCGGCGAGCGGAACGGACGTCCTCCGGCTTGAAGAGCTGATGCACGTAGCAATGTCCCTTCCACAACAGGAAGGTCGCGCGGTTCACGTCGTCGGCACTCAGGCCTCCGGCAGGGAGCATCGGGTCGTAGAGAGCGCAGTCCTCACCCTTGTACCCCATTGCGAATGCGGTGTTCCTGCCCAGGTGCTGATCCGGGATTGCGAAGATCTTCTCGCCGCCCCCGCCCCCGTCGGCTTGCTCGCGCAACGCCCACTGGAAGACGTTCTGCACGTTGCTGGAGGTGCAGCACGCTCCGCCAGCCCGGCCGGTGATGGCCTTGGTGACAGCCGTCGAGTTGACGTACGTGACGGGCAGGATGCGCGCTGCTGTCAGATCGGCCATCTCCGAAAGCGCAGCCTCTACGGCGTCCGGCTCGGCCATGTCCGCCATCGAGCAACCCGCGAGCATGCTCGGAAGACAGACCACCTGTTCGCGCGAGGAGACGATATCCGCCGACTCGGCCATGAAATGCACGCCACAGAAGACGATGAACCTGGCCTTGTCCTGCCCGGCGGCAAGCTGGGCGAGCTTCAGGCTGTCGCCGCGGAAATCTGCGAACCGGATGACCTCGTCGGCCTGGTAATGGTGCCCGAGGATCACCAGCTCCTCGCCCAGCTCCCGTTTCCGGGCGGCGATGCGGGAGGTCAGTTCTTCCAGGGACAGTTGCTGATACTCGGCTGGGATTTCATCGGTCAGTGGCATGGGGCCGGGTGCTCCGGATGGAAAGTAGTCGTTCGCTTCGGTGGTTCATTGTATGGCAGTATGGGGACGCACGCCAGCCCGGCTCAGGCCTGGGGCTGGTCGTCGTGAGCCTGTCGGCGACGCATTGCTCCGACGAGCTCCCCGATCTCGGGCATGCGGAGGACCCACGCTGCAAGCAGGAACGTGGCTACCCCGGCCGGTACGGTCGCCAGCACGACCAGCCAGGGAGGCCTGCCGTGCAGAACCCCAAGCAGGCCCACAAGTGCGCCCGCCATCGCGACGCTCGCTGCAGCCGAGCGGGCCATGCTGACCAGAAGCTCGCGCCTGGCCAGTTCCCCCACGCGCTTCCAGAGGATCGCCAGCAGGACAGCGGTGTTGACTCCAGCCGAGGCGATCGTGCCCAGCCCGAAGGCCCCTGCCCCCACCCCGGGCAGCCAGATCGTCGCCAGCACAACCGCAAGCCCCATGACCATCGACGCGCAGGCGACCTTCAGGGGGGTGATGGTGTCTTTCAGCGCGAAAAAAGCCCTCGCCACGATCTGGTACGTGCAGATCGCCCAGATGCCAGCTGCATAGAATCGCAGGATATGGGCGGCTTGCAGCGCATCGGCGGTGGTGAACCGCCCGTGCTCGAACAGCATCCGCGTGATCGGTCCGGCGAGCACGAACAGTCCCGTCCCCGCGGCAAGACCTTCCATGAACGCCAGTCGAACCGCCCGGCTGACGCTGCTGCGGAAGTTGGGCATGTCGGACCGGCTGGCATACCGGCTGAGCAGCGGGAACACTGCCACCCCCAGCGAGATCGCCAGCACGCCCATCGGGAACTGGTAAAGCCTCCGGGCGACCTCGATCCGCACCAGCGCACCCTCCTGCAGGGGCTTGGTGACCGACCACCAGAGCAGGTGCAGGGTCGGCGCGTCGGCCGTGGCAGCCAGCACCCATGCGATCAGGCTGTATATCAACTCCGACAGCTGAATGAACCCCAGGCCCACGAGCATCGGACCGGCCAGCCGGACGATGGCCCGAACGCCAGGCTGGATCGGGCGGAGCTCAAGGCGCACGGGGAGCCCGGCGCGTCTGAGCAGCACCCAGACCCCCGCAAGCTGGACGACTCCCGCCAGCGGGACCGCAGTTGCGATGATCCACAGCCGGCCCTGAAGCGACCCCGCCAGCCACGGTGAAACACCCCAGGCTGCGACGATGATGAAGATGTTCAGCAGCACCGGCGCGAAGGCGGGGAAGAAAAATCTGCCCCGACAGTTCAGCGCAGCAGAGCCCATCGCCAGCAGACAGATCGTGAGGGTGAACGGCATCATGATCGCGGTGAGCACCAGCAGCAGGTCCAGGTCCTCCCCAGACCCCGCCCACATCCGCCAGGCCAGCAGGCCGACTTCGATGAGGATCACCAGCACAGCCAACAAGGCGGCCAGCAGCCCCAGGGCGTTGCCGAGCAGCTTTCGCGCAGCGGAGATGCCGTCGGTTTCGAGCTTCTCGGAGAAGACGGGCACGAAAGCAGCCGACAGGGCCCCCTCTCCGAACAGCCTGCGGAAGAGATTCGGGATCTGGAACGCCAGGCGAAATGCGCTGGTCATCCGCTGGGCGCCCAGGGAGGTGATGGCGATGTCACGGACCAGGCCCAGAACGCGCGACAGGAGCGTAACGGAGGCGATCACCTTGGCCGCCCCGAAGAAATGCTCCCGCTCACGATGCTCCTGGTCCGTCATCGCGAGGATTATGCGCGCTGCGGCGGCCTGGCGAAAGCCCCGGCCGGGTATTCCAAAGGCTGACAGCACCAAGCCGGGCGATCCTGTCAACCGGCGCTTGACCGGTCGAGGCCACTCGCGGACGATACGCCCATGCGAATCTGCCATGTTATCACGAGGCTGATTCTGGGTGGCGCCCAGGAGAACACCATCCTCACCTGCGAGGGATTGCACGAGCGCGGGCACGACGTAACGCTGGTGACCGGCCCGGCAATCGGTCCGGAAGGAGAGCTGCTCGCCCGGGCTCAAGCCGGCGGGTACGAGGTCGTGGTCCTGGACGCGCTTCGTCGGGAGATCCATCCGGGCAGGGATCTGGCCTGCTATCGCGAGCTTAAGCAGTTGCTCCGATCGCTCAAGCCGGACGTCATGCATTCCCATTCGTCCAAAGCGGGCATCCTGGCCCGTCGGGCAGCAAGCAGGGCTGGCAGGATCGGGATGAAGATCGTCCATACGATCCATGGCCTGCCGTTCCATCCGTACGAAACGTGGTGGCGCAACAGGCTGTACATCCACCTCGAGCGAAGCGCTGCCAAGGTCTCCGACGCGGTCCTGTGCGTCTCGGACGCGATGACCCGCCAGGCATTGGCAGCCGGCGTGGGCAGGCCCGAGCAGTTCCAGACCGTCTACAGCGGAATGGAAGTCGATCGCTTCCTCTGCAGGCCGGAGGACGCCGATGCGTTCCGGGCGTCGTTGAACCTGCCCCCCCACGCCGTCCTCGTCACGCAGGTGTCCCGGCTTGCGGAGCTCAAGGGGCACGACGACATCCTCGCGTGCGACGCGTGGCAGGATCCCCGTGTGCATTTCTGTTTCGTCGGTGACGGCTGGCGACGGGCTGAGATCGAAGCTGCCATCGCCTGTCATCCGGCCGGGGAGCGGTTCCGCCTGACGGGCCTGCTCCCGCCGGAGCAGATGCCCGCAGTCATGCACGCGACCGATGTTCTGGTGCACTGCAGCTACCGGGAAGGCCTCGCCCGAACACTGCCCCAGGCGATGCTCGCGGGCAAGCCGGTGATCAGCTACGACGTCGACGGGGCGCCGGAAGTGGTCGGAGAGAATACGGGCGTGCTCCTGCCGGCCGGGGACATCGAGGGCCTGTCCGAAGCCGTCCGCAAGCTGGCCGATGATCCCGTGCTGCGAGAGCGGCTTGGCCAGGCGGGCAGGGAACTCTGCAGGGAGCGGTTCGACCATCGCCGCATGGTAACGCAGATCGAAGAGGTCTACCGTCAGCTACCGTCGGCGTCTAGGTAGCGGCGTCGCAGAGCGTGCGCAGCTCGTCGGCATCGACGTCTTCGAGTGAGTTGACAATCCGCGAGGCCTCGGAAAGCTCCCGGGCGGGGTAAGAGGTGGTGACGGCGAGGACACTCAGTCCGGCCGATCGGGCCGAGGCGATGCCCGCCGGGGAGTCTTCGATGGCCAGGGATCGTTCTGGGGCGAGTGGCTTTCCCACATCTTGAGAAAGCAGCGAGAGCGCTTTGGCATATCCTTCCGGATCGGGTTTCCCGGCTTCGACATCGCGGGCGGAGACGATCAGCCGGAAGCAGTCGAGAACGCCCACGCGGCGTGCGGCGATCTGGATTTCTTCCCGCAGTGCTCCAGAGCAGATCGCCAGCGGAACGCCCTGGTCGCTTAACTTGCGGATCAGGGCCACTGCACCGGGCAGAGGCTCGATGGTCTCCTGCAGCGTCTTCTGCATCCAGCGGGATTTCTGGTCAATCAGTTGCCGGATCCGCTGTTCATCGAGGTCTCTGCCGAGATCCTGCGCGACTTTGTGGAAGCAGTCGTGATCGTCGTAGCCGAGATAGCTGGTGTAGTAATCATCCCTCTTCAGCGGGATATCCACCGACTGAAGAGCCCGTGCAAAGCCTTCATAGTGAAGGGGTTCAGAGTCCACGATGACTCCGTCGAAATCGAAAACGATCGCATCCAAAAACAATAGCCTTTCGCAAGAGGACCCGTTACAATAGCCAAGCATTGTGAAAGCGTAAAGGGGAATTGAGGCGATCCGTACCGCCGAGACGGTGGGTGAGAATCCACCGGCTTGCTTTTCTGTCCCCGATAGCTTTCCCGCCCCGGGACCCGGCTGGGTGTGCAAGATGATGTCGGCTGGGCTGTTTGAGACGAATGCGAAAGCGTTCTCCCGGTGTGCCTACAGTGTTCCTGGTGGGGAACTCGACAGGTTTCTGTGTTGCAGCGATCGGTTCTCGTGTGCCGGTCTGGGATTCAGGCAGGGAAGACAGAGGCAGGCAGATGGCAGAAAATCAGATCCGCGTATTTCTGGCTGACGACCATGTAATGGTCCGGGAAGGTCTTGCGGCACTGGTGACCGGAGACCCGCGCATTGAGGTCGTCGGGCAGGCAAGCGACGGCCTTTCGGTAGTCAATGAAGTCAAGCAGCTTCAGCCGGACGTCGTCCTGCTGGACATCACCATGCCCGGCCTGAACGGCTTGGATGTCTGCAGGGAGTTGACCCGCAAGGTCCAGGGCACGTCGGTGCTGATCCTGACCATGCACGACGACGAGCAGTTCATCGCGACCGCGCTGGAACACGGGGCGTCGGGATATCTGCTGAAGGAGGCCGCCGCCGACGAACTCTGCGAAGCCGTGCGACGAGTCGCCAAGGGCGAGCTCTACCTCGGCTCGGGGATCCCCTCCAAGGCGATCCACCGTGCTGTGCAGGGCAACGAGGATCCCTACGAACGGTTGACAACGCGCGAACGCCAGGTGCTCCAGCTGATCGCGGAAGGCAAGACCAACCGGGCGATCGCCGAGGACCTGCAACTGGCGGTCAAGACGGTCGACACTCACCGAAGCCGGCTGATGCGGAAACTGAACATTCACGACCAGACCTCCCTGGTCAAATTCGCGTTGCGTAAGGGAATTGTCTCTCTGGACTGAGAGGATCTCCCCGCCGACGTGCAGAACTCACGAAGCGATGCCGGACCGCGGCTCTGCGGTCATTATTCTTCCATCTCGCTAAGGTCTTGCCCCCACTTGCCGATATGCTTGGAGGCGGATCCGGTGCGGCCGCCATCGGAACGAACGTAGCGGAAGGGTCGAAGAATGGGGCAGGGATTGCCTGGCCGCAAATTGACATCCCCGGGGGTGCTGCTGATCCTGGCAGTTACAGCTGCGTGCTGTATCTTCCTGTTGGACGTGTTCTATCTGCAGTCCCGCGCCGACGAACAGAAATGGAGTTCGATCCGAACCCGCTCGGCCCGTATTGAAGAAGCCGGCCGCCATGCCCTCGTGCGGGAGGAGCAGAATCTCCGAAGGATCACGACGATGTGGGCCAACTCCCCGTCGGCCCTGGGATTCGTGAATGCTCCTCTCGAGACCGACGCGATCGACCGGCTGATGGAGAGATCCGCCGAGGCCCTGCACGTTTCCTGTGTGCTGGTCTGCAGCCCGGACGGCGGCATTCTGCGGGCATGGGACGTCTCAGACCACGGCCACGTGCAGGTGTTGACCGATGGCCGGGCACGTGATGTCCTGGACGAACTGGACGCGAATCTGGCCAAGATCGCGGAGTTACCCGCGGCAGGCTTCCTGACCAGAGGCCAGCAACTCCTGCAGGTTGCAGCTGCCGAGATCCGGGAAGTCTCAGGGGATCACAGGCGGGGCTTCCTGCTGGCCATCCGCCCGGTAAGCGACTCTCTTCTCGACGCGCTGACCCCTGCCGTTGGCGGTGACATCACGATCATTCGAAGCCGCACCCTTCCGGCAGAATCCAGAAGCCAGCAGGGCGCGACCCACGGATTCTGGCAGCCCGATGAAGACAGCCTCGCGGTAGCCTGGGCCATCGAGGGCCTGAGGGGGAAACACCTGGGATACCTCCAAGCCCGCGTTCCGGTCGCTGACATCACCCGCCAGGCGAAGGAAAGCCGACGGATGGTCCTGATCGTCCTTTCCCTCTCGACCGGCCTGGCCCTGCTGGTGATCGTCGGTACGCACATGCTGATCACCGGGCCTGTAATCCGGCTGCTCAAGCGGCTCCAGAAACTGGAGGTCGGCGAAGGGGAAGTGGGTGATCTTGTCCGCGACATGCACGGCGAGCCGCTCATGCTCGCTCGGAGGCTGGAGGAAGCATTTGACAAGCTGGCCTACATGTCCAAGACCGACCAACTGACCGGTCTGGCCAACCGGCGACACTTCGAGGAAGTGCTCCACGCCTTCTACTACCAGGCCCGGCGATACAACCGCTCGCTGTCCCTGATCATCATGGACATCGATTTCTTCAAGGCTGTCAATGACACGGTCGGCCACCAGGCGGGCGACGAACTGCTGAAGATCACCGCCCGGGAAATCGAAAACGTCTGCCGAAAGGCCGACCTCCCGGCCAGACTGGGTGGAGATGAATTCGCCGTCCTGCTGCCCGAAACCACTTCCGAATCGGCGGCGGCGGTTGCCGACCGCATCCGCCAGGCCGTCGCGGAACGCCCGATGGAAGTCGGCGGCGTCGAGATCAACGCGACGGTCTCGATCGGGCTTGCCGATCTCAACGCCGGAGAGATGGACTGTCCCGAAGGCCTGATGTCCCTGGCCGACCGGGCACTCTACGCAGCCAAGGAACTCGGACGCAACCAGACGGTGCAGGCCCACAAGCTCACCGGTCTGGATGTCCGGTCCCCGGGCGAGGGCGAAGACGCCAGCCTCCTGCAGAAGAAGCTCGCCGGTCTCGACCAGCAGTTCAAGCACCTCTTCATCAATGCCGTCGAGGAGGTCGCCAACATTCTCGGCGACCGGGACCCGAACATGCTGTATCACGCCCGGAATGTGCAGCACTACGCGACCCTGATCGCCCGGGAGATGGAGCTTCCCTCCCGCGTGCTGCAGCGAGTCCAGGTCGCCTCGGTTCTCCACGATATCGGCATGCTCTCCCTGCCCGACGACGTACTGCTCCACCAGGGACAACTCGACGTTCAGCGGCTGGAGACCATGCGCCAGCACCCCCTGATGAGTGTCCGGATCATGGAGCGCATGGAGTTCCTGGAGCAGGAGATTCCCGCCGTGCGCTACCACCATGAGCGATGGGACGGCAAGGGATATCCCGAAGGCGTCGCGGGAGCGAAAATCCCGCTCAGCGCACGAATCATCGCCGTGGCCGACGCGTTCGACTCGATCACGTCCGATCGTGTCTATCGCGGTGCCCGGGATCGCCGCGACGCCATCGAGGAAATCAAAGCCGCCGCGGGCTCCCAGTTCGACCCGGTCGTGGTCAACGCTCTCGTCGCCATCGAAGCGCGCATGGGCGAGGAGATGATGGCCCGCTGGGATGGAGCAACGAAGACAGGCAAGCAGCGGCAGTCCGAGCAACACTCCGTAGATTCCCGGGTCTGACAGGCTCGACGGTCGAAATCTCCCCGCGAAATCCGTACCGGTATTTGTCCTCTTTGCGCCTGCTCCTACAATGTTTCAGGTTGGTTTCCCCTTCTGCCGACCTTGCCAAGGGAGCAGCGGATCGAAGATTCGCTGCTCTCCTTTCTTCATCCTCCCAGCGGTGACCTCTGCGGCTGCCCAGGATTCCGGGCTCTCATGCAGCCACCCTGGCTGGGTGCCGGGCGAGCCCAACGGGTGGTAAGAACGGCCCGCCGGACCTCCTGCGGGTCACTTTCTCGATATAGGCGTGAGAAGCAGCACTCACCTGCCGGCGTTGGAGGTGTCTGAATAGAGGAACACACTAACTGGGAATACTACGAAAAAGCTGAACTTTCCGCCCGGTTGGATCGTACTGACATATGGAGAGACGGACATGAATACGAGGTCCTGAACTGTGAATATCAAACTGCGACAACTCGCCCGTCGCGACCCCAATGTTTTCCACTTCGTTGGGCAGCTGCTCGGGCTGCGCTGCACTGCCTGTGGATGGTCTTCGGTGCGGGAGCTGTCTCGCCTGTGGTACCACGAGCATCCGGCCGGTACAGCCTGTCAAGCCCGCGCCCCCGTCGGAGACTCACACGAAGACTGAGCGCCCGGCAGCTACCTCCCTGCATGCCCGGCGACCCATGCCTCGACGTTACTCCATGAAGAGCCCGCCGCCAGTAAGAAGCTCGCGCAGATAGTTCTGATCGGTGTTGCCATGCGCTCAGGTTTGCGGTACCGTATCCATCTTTCCGCGCCCCTCTGCGAGGGCGCAGGTATGTTCGAGCAAACGCACAACCCCCTGGAGAGTGAGATGGCTGAATACAAGGACCTCGATCGCAAGGTCGCCGATCTCGGCAAGATGGTCTGCCGGATGTGTACGGAAGCGGGCAGCGGACACCCCTCCAGTTCCCTGTCGCTGATCCACCTGACGACCGCCCTGATGTACCGGGTAATGCGGTATGATCCCAAAGACCCCTGGAACACCAACGCCGACCGGCTGGTCCTGTCGGAAGGACATGCCGTACCGATCGTCTATGCTGCCTACTGCGACATCGGTGGCGTCGTGGGGGCACCGGACCGTCCGTCGGTCCTGTCCGCCGAAGACGCCCTGACACTTCGCGCAGCAGACAGCGTGATCGATGGCCACCCCAACCCGGCCGAGGGCTTCCCCTTCTTCGACGCGGCGACCGGCTCGCTGGGACAGGGGCTTTCCGTGGCGGCCGGCCTGGCCAACGCGGCGAATCTCGATGGCAGCGACCGGAAGTTCTTCTGCATGATCGGCGATGGCGAAAGCCGAGAGGGACAGATCTGGGAAGCCGTCGACTACATTGTCGACTACAACCTCACCAGCGTCCGGCCGATCTTCAATGCCAACGGCCAGGGACAGAGCGATTACGTCTCCAACCAGCAGACCGCCGAGACGCTCGCAGCCAAGTTGCAGGCCTACGGCATGGACGTCAAGGTTATCGACGGCCACGACTGGGACGACGTGTTCGAGGCCCTGACCGCCGAGGCAACCGATAAGCCTCTGGCGATTGTCGCCAAGACGATCAAGGGCTGGGGCGTCGACGAGCTGCAGGCAGGGAACTATCACGGAAAGCCGCTCAGCGAAGATCAGCTCGACCAGGCAATGGCCGATCTGGAGAAAACCGCCCAGGACGCCGGTGCCCCCGATGAGGCCGGCGACGTCATCGACGTGCAGTCTCCCGGTTCCTACGACCGCCTGGGCAGGGAGGCGATCTCGGCCGGATCGTTCTCCGAGGCCATGAAGGCCGCTGGGATGGAGAAGGGACTGGAAAACCGCAAGTGGGCAACCCGCCGGGCCTACGGAGCCGCCCTGGTTGCCTTGGGCACCGCAACCGAGCGCATTGTCGCTCTCGACGCGGATGTCAAAAATTCCACCTTCGCCGATCCGTTCGCCAAGAAGTACGGCGACCGGTTCTTCGAATGCCGCATCGCCGAACAGAACATGATCTCCGTAGCGGCGGGGCTGTCGGCCGTTTCGAAGGTTCCGTTCGTCTCGACGTTCGGCAAGTTCTTCGCCCGGGCGTACGACCAGATCGAAATGGCTGCCATCACCAACGCGAACATCAAGATGTGCGGCTCGCATGCGGGCGTATCGCTCGCTGCGGACGGGCCCAGCCAGATGGCGCTGGCGGACATGGCATTCTTCCGCGCGTTCAGCCGCTCGACGCGCGTCGACGGCGCCCCGGCCATTCGCGTGTTCCAGCCTTCCGATGCGATCAGCGCCTTCAAGCTCACCGAGCTGATGGCCAACATCGACGGCATGTGCTACATGCGAACCCACCGGCCCGACGTGCCGTTCATCTATGACGAGGACGAGGAGTTCACCGTCGGCGGATTCAAGCACCTCATCGACGGCGAAGATCTTGCGATCGTTTCCAGCGGTTACATGGTGCACGTCGCCAAGAAGGCCTGCGAGCTTCTGGAGGAAAAGGCCGGCCTGTCACCTTCGCTCATCGACGCTTACTCGATGCCCCTGGACACCGACGAGATCCTCCGCATCGGCGACGACTGTCGCGGACAGATTCTCGTGGTCGAAGACAACTATATCGGCGGCATCGCGGACGAAATCACCGCAGCCGCTGCCAACAGCGACTACGGGGTGATGGTCTCCTCGATGTACGTCCGCAGCGTGCCCAAGAGCGCCAAGACGCCCGAGGAAACGCTCAAGCTGGTCGGACTGACCGCCGAGGACATCGCCACCAAGGCCCAGGAACTGTTCGACCATTCCGAAGCGTAGTTCCCAAGCCGGTTCATGATGGTTCCAGGCCCGCGGGTGCCCATCCCCCGCGGGCCTTTACTTTTTGGGAACTTCCCGTGGCGGAGTTCGTTCTAATAGGGGAGTTGCAACCCATACCTATTTGACAGGAGTCGCTCATGATGCGCCGTTGCGTAGCTTTCTTCACATGCCTGGCCATGTTTGCCGGCCTGCTGGCATGCAATCCCTCCGATTCCACGGCCTCGATGCCCGAGGCTTCGTCGGCCAGTCTTCAGACCCCTCAGTCGGCCGAACAGGCCCAGACGAAGGGGGAGACCAAGGACTCCGCCCGGCAACTCGAGAGACTCCAGGAGCAGATGCTCAAGCAGTACCGCAACAAGGATTACGACCGGTGCATCGCGACGCTGGAGAAGATCCTCGATCTCGACGAGCATGACGCAGCTGCCTGGTACAACCTCGCGTGCGTCAAGGCACTGCAGGGCAAAAAGGCCGGGGCGTTGCGGGCGCTGGAGCGGGCAGTCAAGGAAGGCTACACCGACTACCGCAAGATCGCAGCCGACGACGACCTGAGGATCCTCCGCAACCACAAGCGCTTCCAGCGGGCGCTGGATGCAGCCCGCAAGGCGCAGATGGCCGAGAAGCGATCCGATCCGGACGTGCAGGAAGCTCTCCGCGAGGCCCGCGAGATTGCCCGCATCAACCAGGAGCTCTACAAGCTGTTCATGGACAAGAAGTACCAGCAGTGTACCAAGCTGCTGGACAAGATCCTGCAGATCGACCCCAACAACGCCACCGCCCACTACAACTACGCCTGCACCTACGCACGCATGGGCAAGCAGGACGAGGCGTTGGAGTCGCTCAACCGCTCGCTGGACCACGGCTACAGCGACTTCCGCCACATGCAGCGAGATCCCGATCTCGAAACCCTCCGCGACCGCAAAGAATACAAAGCCATCCTCCAGCGGCAGGACGAAATCCAGCGAACCCGCGCCGAGCGCATCGCGAAGCAGCTGGAGGAGCGGTTCGGCGAAGACTACCTCTACGAGATCTCCCACGATGACAAACTCGTGATCGCCACCAACACCGACCGCAAAACCCTCGACGAGATGACCGAGTATCTCACCGCCGTCGCCAATGCCCAGTGGCGCGATCTGTTCACCCACAAGTTCGACCAGTACGTGACCATCGTCATTCCCAAGGAGGGCACGTTCCGCAATCGCAGAATGGGCGGATACTACCAGCACGCCCGGCGGATGCTCGTCAGCCGGGGGCTTGGCATGGAACTCACCCACGAGTTCACCCACGCCCTGCACGGGGCGGACCTCTCTGGCCTCGGCCAGCAGCACCCCATCTGGGTCATGGAAGGCCTCGCAACGCTCTTCGAGACCTCCAAGCTCATCGACGGGCACCTCGTGCCCCAGCCCAACCGGAGGCTGAACCAGTTGCAGCATCTCGTCCGGCGAAAGCGCACCATCGACTGGGAGAAGTTCTTCGGCTTCGACCAGAAGCAGTTCATGCAGGCCCAGTACAAGTCGGGCATCTCCTACTCCCAGGCGAGGTACGTCCTGATGTACCTGTACGACCAGGGGCTGCTCAAGAAGTGGTACGACGCGTACACCGAAGGCTTCGATGAAGACCCCACCGGTGCCCAGGCCATGGAGAAAGTCTTCGGCAAAGACCTGGGCAAGATCGAAGCCCAGTGGCGGACCTGGGTGGTCAAGCAGAAGGCTCCGCCTTTGCGTCTCAAGGCCAACCAGGGATACATGGGCGTAGCCACACGCCAGGTCCCCGACGGGCTGGCGATCTCGATGGTCGTTCCGAAAAGCGGCGCGCACAAGGCCGGCCTCAGGCCCGGCGACGTCATCATCCGCGTGGGCGATGAACGGGTGTTCAACTCGCACGATCTCCTGCAGCTGGTCTCGGAGTACGAAGTCGACGACGAACTGGAAGTCGAATACCGCCGCGACGGCAAGTACGACAAGACCACCGTGACGCTCCAGCCCAAACCGGCCCGCATCCGCCGGCCTCATTCACCAGAGAAGAACCGTCGGCAGGCAGAAGACAAGGGCGACCGCCCGGACGACCAGGCCGACGAGAAACCCCAGGAAGACAGCGACGACAAGCAGGAGAAGAAGAAAGCCGCCTGATCCCCGCGTAAGTCCGCAACTGGACGCGATACGAAAACGCCCGTCGCCGGTCAACCGACCCGCGGCGGGCTTTGCTTTGCGCTGTTGCATTCGTACTGACTATTGCCCCAGAAAATTCCCCAGCATTCGGTGGCCTACGTCGGTCAGGAAGCTTTCCGGGTGGAACTGCACGCCCTCGGTCGGCTTGGTCTTGCTGCGAATACCCATCAGCTCGTCCTGGTCGGCCGACCATGCCGTCTGCTCGAAATCGTCGTCGAGCCCGTCGGGGTCCACGATCAGGCTGTGGTAGCGCGTCGCGACAAACGGGTTGGGCAGCCCCTCATAAACGCCCCTGCCGTCGTGACGGATCTCGCTGGTCTTGCCGTGCATCAGCCGCCCCGCGCGGATCACCTTCCCCCCGAATACCTGCCCGATGCTCTGGTGCCCGAGACAGACCCCGAGTACGGGGATCTTCCCGTGGAAATGGCGGATGTAATCACAACTCATCCCCGCTTCGTTCGGCGTGCAGGGCCCGGGCGAGATAATCAGGTGCGTCGGACGGAAGCGTTCTTCCGCTTCGTCCGGGGGGAGAACGTCGTTGCGGATCACCGATACCTCATCAGCCCGGCCGAGCTCGCCGATCCGCTGGACGAGGTTGTAGGTGAAGCTGTCGTAGTTGTCCACGATCAAGATCATGACGGGAATCGTAGCCTCAGCCCGGACGCAGGTCAAGCTCGCCACGCGCCGGAGCAGCCACCGCTCAACGAATCGTGGGAAATCGCGAGACCTTCCACAGCCCCGATGGATCACGCTCGATTGCCAGATCTCCAGCAGGCGATTCCAGGCGGTCGGTGTGCTGGCCTCGATACATCAGAAACAGCCTCACGTGGAACGTGAATTCCCGGTCTCCTGTCCGTCGGCCTTGCGAAAGCTCCCAGGCGACGTGCTCGGGGTTCCCCACCTCCGTCAGCGCTCCCTCGATGTGTGACTCGGGATAGCGCGAGATGGTCCGCGGGTGGAGCATCGCCCGGGCAGTCGGATAGTCCCCCTCCTGCCAGGCACGACAGAACGCGTTGGCCGCCTCCAGGGCACGCACGTAGTGCTCGTCGTACCCGCTCTGCTGGGTCGCAGAGTTCCCGTCCGAGCGATGAATGGTTTCCTTGCAGCCTGTAATGCCCCCTGCCGCGACGATCATGACAGCCACGGCCACACCCCATGTTGATGGTGATCGATGTGTCATGAGGCGAATCTTACCGCGCCAAGTCGAGCTTGTCATCCCCGCGCCGAACCAGATCAACAAGCCGGCCGGAAGCATGCGCCGAAGTGGTGAGCGCAAAACAAGGCGCCCGGCAGGAACCGGGCGCCGCACTGCATCTATCCAGATATGTCGATACGGGCACAGATCGCTTACGGAACCGCGACCACCTCGGTGACGGCGGGCACTTCCTTCTGCAGCCTGCGCTCGACCCCGAGCTTGAGGGTCATCTGTGCGCCGGGGCAACCCTGGCAGGCGCCCTGCAGCCTCACCGACACCACGCCGGTTTCCTCGTCGACGTTGACCAGTTGAATGTCGCCACCATCGGCCTGCAAGGCCGGCCTGATCGTCTCGATTACGCCCTGTACCTTCGTTTTCATTCCGTTTTCATCGGTCATCGCGGGATTCCTTACGTTCTGCTGGGCCACTTGGGGGCCCATGGTTCCTCTTCTATCATGGTAAGTATACCCTGCGAGAAGGGGTTTTGCAGCCCGGGAATCCAGAGGTACCCCACCACCGGGTCCCCCAGGAGTTGGACGACCCGCGAAGGTCCCCTTCGCTTCCAGCCGCTGGAGGCGGCCGAAACGGCTGATTCCGGCGGCGTAAGTGTCGTATGTCCAGCTGGTAGCAGGGTGTTAGTAGCTGTTGACAAAGGAATTAACCTTCTCCAAAGGCTTGATGAGGGGCCGGTTAAGAGAAATCCTCAACATTTCGGAGACTAGAGGCTTGCATACACCATATGTTGGGTATACTATCATCTCGTTGCACCAATTCACTTCGGATGGACCTCAAGGCCAGCCAACGGGCGGTCTGGGACGGCCCGGAGAAAAAGCGGCAATACTTGGATTTGGCTGAATAATCGTAATCTGTCGCCTTGGAGCGTAGGCCCGGGCGCGGGCCCGATGAGCACTCGACTCAAGCTGTGGGAGACAGGCTATATGTCGTCGCATGAAACAAACAACGCTGAGGACGTCCGGGAATCCCAGGACGGTCTGACGATGAACCGCGTCTTCTCCACCGAAGGCCAGTCCCCCTTCGACGAACTCGTCTGGGAGAAGCGATCCGCCAAAATCACCGACGACAAAGGCCAGACCATCTTCGAACAGCCCGAAGTCGAAGTCCCGGCCGACTGGTCTCAGCTGGCAACCAACGTCGTGGTCAGCAAGTATTTCTACGGCGACCACGAGAAGGAAGGCTCGCGCGAGAATTCCATCCGGCAGCTTGTGCATCGGGTGACGCGGACCATCGCCGACTGGGCCAAGGCCGACGGCGTGTTCGCCACCGACGAAGACGCCGAACGATTCTACGATGAGTTGACCTGGCTGTGCGTCAACCAGTACGGCTCGTTCAACTCGCCGGTTTGGTTCAACGTCGGGCTCTTCCACGTCAACGGCGTGAAGGGCTCGGAAGTCGGACACCACTGGGATTACGAAAAGAACACCACCACGCCCACCGAGTTCGGCTACGAGTACCCCCAGGCGTCGGCATGCTTCATCCAGTCGGTCGACGACACGATGGAAGACATCATGCGCCTGGCGGCCGACGAAGCGAGGCTGTTCAAGTATGGCTCGGGGACGGGCACGGATCTCTCGACGCTCCGAAGCAGCCAGGAGAAACTCTCCGGTGGCGGCAAGCCTTCGGGCCCCCTGAGCTTCATGCGGATCTACGACCAGATCGCCGCGGTCGTCCGCTCGGGCGGCAAGACCCGCCGGGCAGCGAAGATGCAGTCCCTCCGCTGCGACCACCCGGATATCCGCGACTTCATCACCTGCAAGGCCGACGAAGAGCGCAAGGCCTGGGCGCTGATCGAGCAGGGCTACGACGGCTCGTTCAATGGCGATGCATACGCCTCGGTGATGTTCCAGAATGCCAACCTCTCAGTCCGCGTGACCGAGGAGTTCATGCGTGCGGCCCTGGACGACGCCGAATGGCAGACCTACGCGATCACCTCCGGCGAACCGATGGACAAACACAAGGCCCGGGAATTACTGAGGCTGATCGCCGAAGGCACGCACATCTGCGGCGACCCGGGCGTGCAGTTCCACTCCACGATCAACCGGTGGCATACCTGCCCCGAAAGCGGACCGATCAACGCATCCAACCCGTGCAGCGAGTACATGTTCGTCAACGACTCGGCATGCAACCTCGCAAGCCTGAACCTCATGAAGTTCCGCCTGCCGGACGGCACGTTCGACACCGAGCGTTTCCGGGCAGCCGTGCGGGTGTTCGTGATCGCCCAGGAGATCCTGGTCGACCACGCCAGCTACCCCAGCGAGCGGATCTGCCGCAACAGCCACGACTTCCGCCCGCTCGGGCTGGGCTATGCCAATCTCGGTGCCCTGACGATGTCCCTGGGCCTGCCCTACGACAGCGACGACGGCCGGAGCGTAGCCGCCGCGATCACAGCCGTGCTCACCGGCACCGCCTACGAGACATCCGCCGAACTGGCCAGCCGGCTGGGTACGTTCCCGCAGTACTTCAAGAACCGCAACGCCATGCTGAAGGTCATCAAGATGCACCTCGCCGCAGCCGAGGGCCTCGATTCGGACCACTGCCCCGAATCGCTCAGGCTGTGGGCCCAGAAGTCCTGGGAGCGGGCGCTGCAGGCGGGACAGCTGATGGGCTACCGCAACGCGCAGGTCTCGGTCCTTGCGCCGACGGGCACGATCGGCTTCATGATGGACTGCGACACGACCGGCATCGAGCCGGACATCGCGCTGGTGAAGTACAAGCAACTCGCCGGCGGCGGGATGTTCAAGATCGTCAACCGCACCGTGCCCCTTGCACTGGAACGCCTGGGCTACAGCCAGGACCAGATTTCCGGCATCGTGGAGTACATCGACGAAAACGACACGATCGAGGGTGCCCCCGATCTCGACGAAGAGCACCTGCCCGTCTTCGACTGTGCATTCAGGCCGGCAGGCGGAACGCGCAGCATCCATTATTTCGGGCACATCCGAATGATGGGCGCGGTCCAGCCGTTCCTTTCCGGTGCGATTTCCAAGACCGTCAACATGCCCAACGAAGCGACGATCGACGAGATCATGCAGGTGTACATCGATGCCTGGAAGCTGGGCATCAAGGCCGTGGCGATCTACCGCGACGGCTCGAAGCGCACCCAGCCGCTGAATGTCTCCAGCAAGCAGAGCAGACGGAAGAAGGTCGTCGAAGCCGGCGATGTGCTCTCGATCAGCGCCGAGCAACTCGAAGCCGCCAAGCGGACGCCCCATCGCCACCGTCTGCCGGCGACGAGGCCCTCGATCACACACAAGTTCGACGTCGCAGGCCATGAGGGCTATCTCAACGTGGGCCTCTACGAAGACGGCGGCCCGGGCGAGCTGTTCATCACCATGGCCAAGGAAGGTTCGACCGTCGGAGGCATGATGGACGCCTTTGCCACCGCGATCAGCCTCTGCCTGCAGTACGGCGTTCCACTGGAGGCGCTGGTCAAGAAGTTCTCGCACCAGCGTTTCGAGCCCAGCGGCATGACCAGCAACCGCGACATCCCGTTCGCCAAGAGCATCGTCGATTACCTGTTCCGCTGGCTGGGAATGACATTCCTGGAAGAGTTCCGCAAGAACAACAAGATCCAACGGGGCGGCTCAAGCAAGACAGGAAAGAAGGCAGCGTCCGAGGCTGTCACGGATGACGCTTCCTCGGAAACTGGACGCGCCGGGGCTTCTGCCACGGAAGGCAAGAAGCCCACCGGCGCATCGTCTTCGGAACCGGAGTCGAAGTCGTCCGGCCTGTACGTCGGGGAGGATCGGATGAATCTCTCCTCGGGCAGTTCGGGCAACTCCGGTAACAACGGCGGAAGCAGGAGCGCCCCCACAGGCAAGACCCGGGCAGAGGCCTCGGCATCGACCGCAACGCAGGCCAGGACCTCGACGGCCAAGCCCGCCAGCCGCATCGATCGCGTTGACCAGCAGTTCTCGCACTACCAGGAAGATGCCCCCGCCTGCGACGTGTGCGGGTCGATCACGGTGCGGAACGGCAACTGCTACAAATGCTACAACTGTGGATCCTCTCTGGGGTGCTCGTAAGCCCGGAGAGTACGGTTTTTCGAGCGTCGGCAAGGCCCGATCGGGGCTGAGAACAACCCGACGCCCGGAGCTGTGGCGAGCAGGGAAGCCCGCCCAACCCCACGCCGGAGACTTCATCCGGCGGGAAGCTGACAACAGGCCGCGCCGTCGGAAAGCAGCATGACGCCCCATGCGTTCCGGAAGGCCTCGGTCGGCGACCAAGCGGGACTACATGCAGGATGCGGGGGTGGTGAAGTCGGCGCTTCGCCGCCCGATTGTTTTGGGGATCTGTCCTGCGTTTCAAACCCTTACAAGGCTGAAAGCTTGGAAATATTCTAATTTCGTCGGCACAATTGGTTAAAGTTTCTTGAGGACGTGCTCCGAAGTATAGCTACGAAAAGTTGTCCGCTGCATCCTTGATGATGTAGGTCTCCCTCCGCCTGCATCCAGGTTGCGGCTATTTGGGCGATACCAAGGTCTCCCTCCACCTGGGTGTCGCCCTTTTATGTGTGCTCCTCCCTCCATCCAGAAGCGCTTGACAGCATCCCCTCCAATTGTCACGATGCCTGCACCGGAACGGTAACCCAAGTCCAGAACACGAGAAACCCACATGCCGGATCCGAACAGCCTTGTTCCACCTGGAAGCCTCGACTCGCCGCTGACTCTCGTGCTGATTCTCCTGGCCGGGCTCGCCCAATGCTTCCTGGGGTACGCTCTGTTCCGGGTCTATCTCGTCATCTACGCGGGCATCGTGGGGGCAGTCCTTGGCCAGATCCTGGTCACCTGGCTGCGACCCGAGCCCACCCAGCTCGACCAGTTCGTCGCCGGAGCCGCAGGCGCCGTCATGCTCGCACTGGGTGGCTGGTTCCTCTATCGCATCTACACCGGCCTGGCGGTCGGATCGGCCGTGGGGGCAGCCATCGCAGCCCTGACCTGGAGCTGGCATCCGGCTGCAACGTGGACCCTCGCGGTTCTCGCAGCCCTGGTTCTGGGCGTGGCGGTCATGATCTTCACGCGCACCATCGTAGTCTGGCTGACGGCGATCTCGGGCGCTGCCTCCATCGGGCTGGTCGCCTGGCAGCTCACACTCGGATCGACCGAAAGCCCCCCTGCCTCGTGGGTGCCCTGGGTCATCGCTGCAGCTTCAGCTGCCCTGGCAGCCGTCGGGATCGTCGTCCAGAACCGGACCCTTCGGGTGTTCAGTGCCGCCCTCTCACCCGAACCCAAACGTGGCAAGGGACGCTACGGGCCGCGATCCACCAAACCGCCCCTGGCCAAAATCTGACCCCCCGATCGGAACATCCCATCCGTTGCGGCGACCAATCTCTGGCCGATCGCCTCCGAGGTGCGTACAATGCGTCGCGGGATTCGGTCCCGACAAGGCCATGCGTACCCTAAGAACGAGGACCTGACTGATGGACGCGATTCGCGGAAAAGTATACGTCGTGGGCGACCACGTCGACACCGACCAGATCATCCCGGCTGAGTTCCTGACCTACAACCCCGCCGACTCCGAGGAGAGGAAGTTCTTCGGCCGGTACGCCATGAGCGGCGTGCCCGCCGAATCGGCAGGACTCCCGGAAGGCAACGTGCCCTTTACCCCCGAGGACCGCTTCAAGAGCCAGTACGCCATGATCATCGCAGGCCGCAACTTCGGCTGCGGGTCGTCCCGCGAGCACGCGCCGCTGGCTATCGCCGAGTCCGGCTGCCAAGCGGTCGTGGCCGAGAGCTTCGCCCGGATCTTCTACCGCAACGCCGTCAACGGCGGCTACGTGGTTCCCTTCGAGGGCAAGCAGCGCCTGGTCGACGAGTTCGTCACCGGCGACGAAGCCGAGATCGACCCCGAGGCGGGGACCGTCAAGAATCTCAGGACCGGCAAGGAATTCAGCCTCCAGCCACTGGGCGACGTCGGGCCAATCATCAAGGCCGGTGGGATCTTCGATTACGCCCGCCAGGCGGGCATGATCGACTGACAGCCGGGACCCCCAGCCCGGAGGCGGAGGAAGGCAGAAGGAGCATCCAATGCACCGACGGACCGAACGGTTCGCAACATGCCTGTGCGCCACCGCACTGGCTGCGATGATCGCAGCAGCGTCGGGTTGCGCCCGTGACGCCACGCTCCGCGACCAAGGCCCCGATGGAGCGGGAAGCGACGATGCCAATCAGGCCGTCACACGCGAACAACCCGCCCCGCCGACCGACGCGAACGCCCGGACCGCCGACGAAGGCCCGCGCAGCGAGAGCCCCACGCTGATCGCCAACTTCGGCCGGTTCCTGGGCGACGTCGCGGTGCAGGCCAATTCCACCGGCTCGCTGCCCAAAGCAGCCCGAGACCCCAACTACCCCCTGGAGGTCCTCAAGGCGCTTCGGGCCCAGCAGCCGCAGATCTTCTTCGTGACCGAGGCCCAGGAGAAACGCTTCGCACGTGGAGACTTCCCCGACGCCCGCAACTCGGCCGAGATGGACCTGATGGTCCGCATGCTTGAGCGTGCCGGTGACATGCTTCCGTGGATTCCCGTCGCCATCGTGGACCTGCACCAAGCCGACAAGCTCGACGGCGTCGAGCTGGAACTCGCCCGGCGCGTGATGACCGTCCAACTGGACCGAATCTTCGCCCGCAAGCGACTCGGAGACGCCGAGTGAAGAACGTCGAGAACCTTCGCATCCGCGAGGTCCACGACGGGGCGATCGTTTCGGTCAAGGCGATCCCGGGCTCCTCGCGCGACAAGATCGCCGGCGTCCTCGGCGACGCCCTGAAGATTACGACCTCCTCCCCGCCCGAGAAGGGCAAGGCCAACAACGCCATCGGCCGGACGCTCGCCAAGGCACTGGGCCTGGCCCGCAAGGACGTCTCCATCGCCGGAGGGCAAACCAACCCGATCAAGGAGTTCCGCGTGTCGGGAATGACCGCCGCGGAGGTCCGGCAGGTTCTGGCGGGGGTCTGAGTCACTCGTCGCCGGCGGGCAGGTCGCGCCGGGGCAGGGGCATCGCGTCGCGTCGGTCTTTCGCCTGCTGCAGAAACGCCTCCACCGCCTCGGGGTCGCCGGCTTCCACGAGCTTCTCGAATTCACCCAGCTGTCGGGCGAAGCGCCGAACGACCGTCAGAACCGCCTGGCGGTTGGTCGCGAAAATATCCCGCCACATCTCCGGATCACCGGCTGCCAGTCGCGTCATGTCGGCAAAGCCCGTAGCAGCCACGGGAAGATGGTCGTCCTCGGGCAGTGTCATCAGCAGCGAAGCCAGCGCGTGGGGGACGTGCGAGACCGCAGCCACTGCTTGGTCGTGGGCCTCCGGCGCGAGGGTCACCAGGCGCATCCCCACTGCCTCCCACAGCGAGGCGACCTGCTGCAGGGCCTGGCTGTCGGTGCGATCGGTCGGGGTCAGGATACACAGCGCGCCGCGATACAGATCGGGCGACGCGTGGGACGGGCCCTTCTTCTCGCTGCCGGCCATGGGGTGGCTGCCGACAAACCGCCCGGCTTTGCCTTCGAGGATCTTCTCGGCTTCGGCGACGACGCGGGCCTTCGTCGAGCCGACGTCGGTGATGACGACGCTGTCTTTGAGGCTCGATGCCACCTGTTGCAGGATGGGTGCGAAGGCACCGACGGGCGTGGCGAGAATCACCAGGTCCGCCCGGGCGCAGGCTGCTGGGGGGTCGAGAGACGTTTCGTCGACCGCTCCGACGTTGATCGCCTCGTCGAGCGAGCTCTGACGCCGGCCGACCCCGACGACCCGGGCACCCGGCCAGCGGCGTTTGACAGCCAATCCGGCTGAGGCTCCGAGCAGCCCCGCGCCGATAATGACAATGTGGTTGAATGGTTCCGGTGACATCGAGGCATGAGCTTACTGCCTCTTCCTGCGGCGGTCAATCGTGCCTCATGGGACGATTCCGTGCAGCCACGGGACCGGCCCGGGGCGGGCGCATTGGGCTTGCATGCCCGCCCGTTTGGCGGGTACACTCCAGGCCGTCCGTGGCGGTTGGGCTTTGGTGCCTCCGGATCGCCGCCGACACGGGCCACCCGATACAGAATCGTGTTCCCCTCTTGATGAGGATCGAAGCCGATGGCCGAACCTGGCAAGTTTGAGATGGAGACCGGATTCCAGCTTCCGTTCGAGAAGCCGATCGTCCGCCTGGCGAGACAGATCGTCGAGCTTGAGGAAGCCCAGGCTGACAATGGCAGGGATTACGGTTCGGAGATTCGCCAGTTGCGGGCGCAGTATGTCTCCCTGCTCCGCAAGACCTACCGGGACCTGAGCCCATGGGAAACCGTGCAGGTTGCCCGCCACCCCAATCGTCCGCTCGGACGCGATTACATTGATTTGATGGCCAAGAATTTCGTCGAGATCCACGGCGATCGGCGCTTCGCCGACGACAAGGCGATCGTCTGCGGCTTCGCCCAGGTCGGGACGGAGAAGGTCATGCTCATCGTCCAGCACAAGGGCAGGGACACCAAGGAGAAGATCGCCTGCAACTTCGGCTGCGCCCACCCTGAGGGCTACCGCAAGGCGCTGCGGGCGATGAAGCTCGCCGAGAAGTTCCGCCTGCCGATCGTCACCTTGATGGACACAGCCGGGGCGTACCCGGGCATCGGTTCGGAAGAACGCGGCGTCGCCGAAGCCATCGCCGTGAACATGATGGAAATGAGTCGCCTTCGGACCCCGGTGGTCTGCACGGTCATCGGCGAAGGCGGATCGGGCGGAGCGATCGGCGTCGGCGTGGGTGACCGGATGGCGATGCTCGAATATGCGTACTATTCGGTGATCTCGCCGGAAGGTTGCGCCGCCATCCTGTGGCGCACGGGCGAGAAGGCAGCCGAAGCGGCCGAAGCGATGAAGATCACCGCCAGAAGCCTCAAGTCGCTGGACGTGATCGATGACATCGTGCCCGAACCGCTGGGCGGGGCGCATCGCAACCGGGCCGAAGCGGCGCACAACCTCGAACGGCATATCGTCCGGACGCTTCGTGAACTCAAACGGGTGGACGTCGACAAGCTGCTGCGGCACCGCTACGATCGCTGGCGACGGATGGGCAAGGTGATCGAGCTGGAACTGCAGTCCCAGGCGTCGACGGCCTGAGCGGACGCAGACGATATCCTTCCCGCGTCTCCGCCGCCTCCCGGCCAGCCCGAGCCCGAGCGGCCTTGCGGCGCCGTCCCCCGCGTGCAGTCCGTAATCGAGGCCAGGCCATGACATCCACTGACCACAGCCCCAAGGCCCCGGACAGCCACACGGACGCGCCGACCCCCTGGTGGTCTCGCCTGGCCGGTGGATTGCTCTCGCTGGTGACGGTCCTCGCCTACACGATTGCCGCCGGCTTCTGGCAGTACCTCACAACGGGCAAGGTCGTCAACTTCCGCGAGTCGGCGTATCGGGTAAGCTTCCAGACCACCCTCGCCGAGGTCTTCCGCACGCCGGTCAACGTCCTGACCCATCCGTGGAGCATCCTCGTGCTGGGCTGTCTGCTCGGAGCGCTGATCACGGTTCCAATCGTCCTGGCCGGCCGAGGCAAAACAACGCGCTCGCTGATCCTCGTGATCGTGCTGGTCGTCTTCGGGCACATGTCCTGGCTGGCGATGGCGCTTGCAGCGGGATGCCTCCTGGCGCACCTGGCGGCAAGGCGAATCGAGTTGACCTGGCTGGCGTGGGCCATCGGACTGCTGCCCGCGATGGTGTACCTCGTCGTCGCCAGCCTGCTGGGCTCCCACGCGATGGTGCTCCTGCCACTGCAGCGATGGCTGCTGACCGTGCCGCTGCTCGTCTCGGCCGTTACAGCGATCGTGGGCGGAATCGTCGCCTTGGGACTGGCAAAGGTCCCCGGGGTCCGTCGCATCGCCGAAGGCGTGGTCGTCGTGATCATCGTGGGGATCTCCGCCTTGGCGTTCTTCAGCCGAATCGGACCCGACGTCCTTGCGGCAAGACTCATCCTGGGCGACCTGGCCCCGGGCGACGCGGTCTTCGAGCCCGCCGCAGTGGAAGACTGGAATCGTAAATACAATACGCCCGGGCTGACCGGACAAGCCCTGATTCGCAAGCCCGCGAACGATCGCATCCAGAAGTGCAGCGCCTTCCTTCGGAAATACCCCCAGAGCTCACTGGCCACGGAAGTGCTCTGGGTCAAGGCCCAGTGCCGCAGCCTGCAACTCGATGAGCAGGCCCTCGCGACCGGCCTGGTGAAACCCACGGCCAGTCATCCGTTGCCCGGCACGGCTCCGGCGTGGAGGGAAATCACCGAACAGGCCCCGCTGTCCCCCCAGGCAGCGCTTGCCGAGAGGCGCCTCGCGGAGTTGCAGATCCGCCAGGGACACGCCCGTAAAGGCTACGACCTTCTGCTGGTCGCCCGGGATCGCCTGGTCGCCATCACGGAAGAGAACGACTCGACCGCCGGCGAGACAAACGGCCGGGTGCTCCGGGAACCCGAACCGATCCCCAGCCCGGATTACTACGCCGAGGAGCTTTTCCGGGCAAATCGCACGATCTGGCTGATCGAGGCCAATCGTGTGCTGGGAGATCCCAACGCATGCGGTGCCCTGCGAGATTACCTGGCGGTGAATCCCGCATTGCGTCCCAATCTGCCGCGCCTTCGCGCCCTGGCCGAGAAACACGCCAACACGCCATTGGCGGGAAACTGGCAGGTCATGATCGCAGCAGCCGAGCGGAATCCATATCGGCGCGCCGAGTTGCTTGCCCCCGTCGCCGAGGATGTCTCCGATGGCGATGCCGCCATGGAAGCCAACTACGAGTTGGGCATTCTCGTGCTCAAACACCCCGACCTGACCGACCTGGAGAACATCCATAGCGCCCGGGAATACTTCCAGCGTGTCCACACGGGCCCGGTCAATCCATGGCATGAAATCGCAGGCCAGCGGCTGGAGTTTCTCCGGGCAGACTCCAGCGTCCAGCCTTGACCCGCTGGCAATCGCCTTTCTGTAAATGTCGCAATTCCAAGCCTCAGCGCTTGCCAACAACGCGTAATCCGGGGACACTGTGTCGCCATGCGGGAACAGGACAACTCCACTGCCGAACCGCGCGTCTTGGTCATCTCCGCCACCGTGGGTGCGGGCCATAACTCCGTTGCGCGGTCGCTGATCGACCGGTTCCAGCGACGCCTCCCCCACGCCGAGGTCAAGTTCGTGGACGTGCTGGACTACACCTCTCGCCTGTTCCGGCTGTACTACGCCGGCGGGTTCGAACTGGGCATGACGGCCTTGCCCTGGGCGTACGGCCTTGGCTACAGGCTGATGAACCACCCGCAGGGAACCAGGCGGGGCCTGCTGGAGCGCTATCGCCTGTGGACCGAACGCATCGCGACACGTCATATCAGACCCATGATCAGGCAGTACGATCCTCACGTCATGGTCCACACGCATTTCCTGACCCCGCCGGTCATCGATTGGATGAACCGCACCGGCCGGCTCGACGTGCCCCAGTACGTCGTGGTCACCGACTACGAGGTGCATCGGTTCTGGTACAGTTCAGGCGTGCGCCGGTGGTTCCTGCCGGCTGAGTACTCCGGCGAGGCGTTCCGGCGATGGGGTATCGATGACGACGAACTGACGGTCAGCGGGATTCCGGTTCACGCCAAGTGGACGAGTCACGTCGACCGACAGCGCGTGCTGGACGACTGGTCGCTCCCGGAAGACCGACCCATCGTGCTGCTCTCGGGGGGCACGGAATTCACCTGCGGGCCCATCGTGGAAACCGCCCGAAAGATCGCTGCTTCCTGCGACGGGGCGTACGTGGTCGTCCTTGCCGGCCGGAACAAGGACCTGCTCGGAAAGCTCTCGCAACTCGAAGAGGTCCCCTCGCGGATCCTGCCCGTCGCGTTCACCGACCGGCTGCACGAGCTCTCGGAGGTGGCTTCGCTGTTCGTCACCAAGCCAGGGGGAATTACCACCACCGAGTGTCTCGCCCGCCGGACCCCGATGGTCCTGACCAATCCCGTTCCCGGACAGGAAGGCGGAAACGCCGAGTTCTTCCAGCGCCAGGGGGCAGCGGTCATCGCGCGCGGACAGCAGCAGATCGTCTCGGCGGCGAAATTCCTGCTCAATCAGCCCGATCAGCTCGATCGAATGGCGGACAAAGCCGGCGAGCTCTACAGGCCGGGCACCGAGACCGTCGTCAACACGATCTGCGACGAGTGCTCCCTCGACTGAATGCCGGCCTGGTTGTCCTCGCCGGAGTCCTTCGCGTCAGCGGCATCGCTCTTGTCTTCGGGGGCGTCTGCTTCCTCATCGGCCTGGCCCTTGCCGGGCATAACAGACACCTTGATCTCCGGCCTGGCGTTGCGGGGCAGCGTGAACGACCCCCTGAACGTGGTGCCGTCCTTGCGCGTGACGACCAGCTTCGGGAATCCGCGGTCGGGGATCGCCAACTCGACGTCGCCCAGGCGTTTGGCGTCCCGCACGGCCTGCTTGCCCAGCGAGACGGGCAGCCACAGCCAGGGATCCTTCTTCGGATCGACCTGGACCTTCCCCGCTGCGACGTCATCCAGGAAGCTCTCGGCGTCATTGGGATCGAGATCGAGTTTCGTGGCGCGAGCAAGGTAACTGGTAAGGGTCTCGACGACGGCCTGATCGTAGAGATCCCGCGTGGGATGGCTACCCAGGGACGACCACCATTTGGCATGGCGTTTCTCGAAACCGCTGACATCCCTGCCCATGCGTTTGGCCCAGGAGCGTTTCCAGTCTCTGCCCCGCGAGAGGTCCGAGAGGAACTTCGTGAACGATCCGCGGTACTTCGCGTTGTCGCCGTGCACGAGGAAGTGCACCATCGACCAGGCCTGGAGATAGTTCTTCCCGCTCATCGCGGCGTTCCACTCCTGGTGACTCATCGTGAGCATGTCCTCGAAATCAAGCAGCTTGTCGACCTTGATCAGGCCTTTGACGCCCCTCAGACGGGCCCGGGGGATCACGCCGGTCAGCAGGCGGTCGCCCGTCCAGACGCCCGAGCCGAAATACTCGGCCAGGCCTTCGTTGACCCAGATGGGAAAGTCCCCGCCGATCGCCTGGTCGACGTACTGGTGAAACCCCTCGTGCTGCACGACGTGCCAGACGTTGCCCCGCCCCGCCGTGGCCATCAGCGCCCTGCCGTGGATGTACACCCCCGCGCTTCCGGGCACGCCGCTGACTCGGGCGTAATCTTTCGGGTCGCTGAAGAGATAGAACGGCATGCGCTTGGGGCCCTTGCCCTGGAAGCTGCTGGTGCGGTCGCGATATTCCTCGGCCATGCAGGTCAGACGGATGGCTGCCTCGCGTACGTCGTCGTCCTTGAGGTCGGTGAACATCGTGTAGAAGGGCGTTTCGTACTTCTCGAAGTCCTTGGGCAGTTTGCGGTCGTCGTCGGCGAGGGTCGCCGAAGCTGCCACCATCGGCAACAAGGCCAGCAGGATAGTCCAAGTCGTGATCGATCGGTTTGGCATGGCTAAGGCTCCCGGCATCGCAGGCTGAGGAGGGTCGCTGGAGTCTCGGTCGGATCTCTCCCGGACCTGCATGGTACTCCCTCCGGCCGGCAATCCCAAGCCCCCGTTCCCGGCGGGTCGTGGTGTCAGGATTCGTCCTCGTCGGTCGAGCCGATCAGGTGAATCGCCGCCTTGCCCGCCTCCTTGGCCTGCTGGAGCGCTTCGTCGGCCGATCGGAGCAGTTGGCGACAGCTCTTGCCGTCTCGCGGATACCGCGCCAGCCCGCCGGAGATGGTCAGCGCCCCGGTCGCTTCGGGCCCGAGACTGCGAAATTCGTGACGCGACACCGCCTGGAGGAACCGGTTGGCCAGCACGTGAGCGGTATCCGGAGGGGTCGAGCCCTCCACACGAGGCTGCTCGGCATCCCAGAACAGCACCGCGAATTCGTCGCCGCCGATCCGCGCGACAACATCCTGAGTGCGGGTAACCTGCTTCATCAGCCGGGCGGTGTCACGCAGAATCTCGTCTCCCGCAGCGTGGCCGTACGTGTCGTTGTATCGCTTGAAGTCGTCGATGTCGTACAGCAGCAGCGTGATCCGATTCGCCGAGCCCCCCGCCTGGGAGAGAATCTGGTCTGTCAGGTGGTAGAAGTACCGCCGGTTGTACGCCCCGGTCAGATGATCGGTAATCGCCAGGCGATGGAGCGATTCGGTGCGTTCGGCCTGGCGGGCCAGTGCGGGCAGGCAGTCCTGCAGCGCCGCCAGATACCCGCGAGAACTGCGGGGCATGGTGCCCGCTGCCGACGCGCAGACCAACTCCCGACCCAGCTCGCCGGGCATCGACAACAGCACCGTTCCACTGCTCGTGTCAGCAGGCTGCCACTGGACGGGTCGCCCGAGCTTGGCGCTGACCTTCCGCACGAGCAGTTCCTCCAGTTCGCCCGGGCTCCGGGCCGCGGTGACCAGATCGGAGACCTCCGCCCCGGCCAGCATGCCGGAAGACTCCTTCGCCTGCCAGCCCGATACCTTCTCGCGGACCCGCTGCACGTCCGACACCCGCATCGGCAGGATGAAGTAATCGTCGATCAACGTTCCGGCCAGTTCACGGGCCTCCGGCTCGGCCGTGGGCGTGCACAAAACGAACAGCGAGGCGTTGTGCTGCAGCCTGCGAACGGCCCGGCAGAGGCCGGCAAGATCCGCCCGAGGAGCCGTAACCAGCACCGCCGGCCAGTCTTCCTGCGAAAGCTCCATCATCAGGGCATACGGGTCATCCACGTGGCAAACGGTTTCCGCTCCGAATGGGCTGATGATCTCCGAGCCTTGTACTTCGTCGGCCAGCAGGAGAAATGTCCCTGCCTTGGTCACGACTCGTTCTCCAGAAGGGCAGAGAGCTCTTCCTCTGTGAGAAGTCCCCTCGTACTGTCCTGGTGTCTCGATTGGTGTTCCCCTTCGGTCAGGAAAGCGCCGTCATTGAGCGTTTCGTCCCCAAGTCGCTGGATCTCCTGCAGTAACTCCGCAGGCTCCGTATACATTGTATCCGCAGCGGGGCGGCCAGAGACCGAGGTCGCATGGAATTTTTCCTCGCCTCTGCCATCGGGACCCGTGGCATGCGCCTGCAAGGGAGAAACCGGAGCGTACTGCGACGGAGGACACTCGCCCGGGTCGGGCTCCCGGGAAGCCCCGTCCGGCTTCGGATGCTCCGGCTCGGGACAATCCGTCCGCGCGTGGTCTGACTCCCCCCGGCCGGAAAGGGTTTCCGTCACCCGGGCGGGAAGATCGCCCCGCGCGACCAGCTCCACGCCGGCAAGCACGTCGCCGTCGATGCCCCCCACCAGCGAACCGGCTGCGAGCATTTTCACCCCACGCTTTCGCGCCAGGCGGATCAGGGGCTCGTGACGCTCACTGACTGTGCGCAGATCAATCACGAGCACATCCGGCCGCTGCCGGAGCAGTTCTGCCATCGCCTCGTAGGGACTCTCGACCCGCAGGACGCTGACATCGCGCCCCGGAGAGGACATCATACCCCCGTCCCCGAAGGTAGCGTCTCGCGTCAAGATCACCACGATGGCGGCTTGCGGTGTGTGTGCATCGGCCATCGCTTTCCTCGCTTGCCCAACGTCCATGATATCCGCAGGCCCGGAATCCGTAAAGGGCAATCAAGGCCTGACGAGCCCCTCCCAACACCCCGATAGACGTTCTGACAGGCTTGGTCCTTCGCCGCAAAAACGATATCATGCCCGCGTGAGCCCGCCCGATCCCGACGCCATCCGAACCGCCCTGCTCGCCTGGTGGGACATCCACAGCCGGGAGCTGCCCTGGCGCAATACGCGCGACCCCTACGCCATCTGGGTCTCGGAGATCATGCTCCAACAGACGCGCGTGCAGACCGTGATCCCGTATTACCTCCGGTTCCTCAAGCAGTTCCCCACCGTCTGGGCGCTCGCCAAGGCACCCGAGCAGAAGGTCCTCAAGGCCTGGGAGGGGCTTGGCTATTACCGCAGGGCACGCAATCTCCACGCCGCCGCACGACAACTCGCGACCGAAAGCAACGGCCGCCTGCCGCCCAGTGTCGAAGGCCTCCGATCGCTGCCGGGCATCGGCCGGTATACCGCCGGGGCGATTGCCTCCATCGCGTTCGATCTTGACGAGCCGGTGCTGGACGGCAACGTCATCCGCGTGCTCTCGCGCGTCTACTGCTGCCGGGGCGACGTCACGAAAGCAGCTACCCGCAACGAACTGTGGCAGCGGGCGGAAGAGCTCGTGCCCCCCGGCCAGGCCGGGCGGATGAACCAGGCGATCATGGACCTCGGCGCGATGGTCTGCCTGCCGCGCAAACCCCACTGCGATGCCTGTCCGCTGGCGAGGACATGCCTGGCCGGCAAAGAGGGCATCCAGGAGCAACTGCCCGTCAAGCCCGCCGCCGCGAAAGTCCCTCACTACGACATCGCAGCCGGGATTGTCTGGAAGCGAGGCCGGGTGTTGATCGATCAGCGAAAGCCCGACGCCCTGCTGGGCGGGCTGTGGGAATTCCCCGGAGGCAAGCAGCGGGAAGGCGAAACGCCCGAGCAGGCTGCCGTCCGTGAAGTTGCCGAAGAAACAGGCCTGACCGTCAGGCCGGGCGAGGTGCTCGCGACGATCCGGCACGCTTATTCGCATTTCCGCATCACGCTCCGCGCGGTGGAGTGTACCTGGGTATCAGGGCAAGCCAGGGCGATCGAATGCGAGCAGGTTCGCTGGGTCTGGCCGTCGCAACTGGGGCGGTATCCGTTCCCCAAGGCCAACGCCCGTCTCCTGCCGCTACTTCAGCGGTGAGGGTGCCCGCCTTGCTTGTGCCCACCGCCCGGCGGTGCTATAGTTCGTTGCATGGCCGACCAGCGCACCAACACCGAGATGAAGCACAACCTCTGGGCGCCGTGGCGGATGGAGTACATCGAGACCCTTTCGGACAAAGATGACGGCTGCTTCCTCTGCCACCACCGCGACGATCACGACGACCGCGGGAACCTGGTCATCTGGCGAGGCAGCCGGTGCATGGCGTTGATGAACCGCTTTCCCTACACCGGCGGGCACACGCTGATCTGCCCCAAGGCCCACGAAGCTTCGCTTTCCGATCTCGACGGCTCGACGATGCTGGAGATGATGGAAATGGCCAGGGACATGCAGAAGCTCCTGGACCACGCCGTGGGCGCCGACGGCTACAACATGGGCGTCAACATGGGCAGGTGTGCCGGGGCGGGCCTGCCCGGGCATCTGCACCTGCACGTGGTGCCCCGCTGGTCGGGCGATACGAACTTCGTGACCGTCCTGGGCGAGGTCCGCGTGATCCCCGAAGCCCTCGAGAAACTCTACGACCGGATGGTCCGCCTGTCCGGCGAACTCCAACTCCCCGAACTGACCCCATGACCGACCTGACGACCACACGGGAATTCTTCGAACGCCTGCATGTCCAGCAGATGGCCGGCTACGCCGTCGGCGAAGCCGACAGCGGCGGACGAACCCACGACGAGTCCGAGCACCCCTACCGCACCTGCTTCCAGCGGGACCGCGACCGCATCATGCACTGTTCGGCGTTCCGAAGGCTGGATTTCAAAACCCAGGTGTTCGTGCCCCACGAGGACGACCACTTCCGCACGCGGCTGACCCACACGCTGGAGGTCGCCCAGATCGGGCGGGACCTCGGACGGGCGCTGCGACTGAACGAAGACCTCATCGAAGCCGTCGCGCTGGCACACGACCTCGGACACCCTCCCTTCGGGCACAGCGGCGAGGCGACCCTCGCCGAGCTGATGGTCGACCACGGCGGATTCGAACACAACCGCCAGTCGCTGCGCGTGGTGGATTACCTCGAACACCCCTA
>CAZXSK010000039.1:32241-39167 GCA_964642855.1 uncultured Planctomycetaceae bacterium
GAACAGCGTTGCCCCCAGGCACGCGACATCCACAAACGAATCCGTGCGACCAAGACCGTCATCGCGCTGATGGCCGACGACCTGCTGGCCACCACGCTGACCCACGTCGAGAGCCTGCGAATCGATTCGCCCCACGCCGTACGCGATTGCGGGCACAAGTGCGTCGCGCTGAGCACCCAGGTGCGTGAAGCCGTCGACGCGATGCAGGAATTCCTGCTGGAGAACGTCTACACGCAAGGGGCAAACGCCCAGCGAAGCGAACGTGGCGGCCAGATTATCCGGCAGCTGTTCACCGCCTACCTCTCTCATCCCGAGCTGCTTCCCGAGCGCTACCGCAAACGCAGCCACGACGACGGTGTACACCGGGTGATCTGCGATTACATCGCGGGCATGACCGACCGGTTCTGCCTCCAGGAACACGAGCGCATCGCGGGCTGACCGGGCTGGCCGCCCCGCCCCGCGCTCTGGCGGGACGGTTTCTGCTGCCACTCCCCCGGGCGCAAAGGCAACCCCCAGCCGCAACGGCCGGGGGCGCCAGGTCAGGTCCAACCAATCGTCATCCCTCGATGAGGGTCTCTTGCGTCAGTTCTCCTCGTTGTCCTCGCCGGATTCGTCTTCGGATTCTTCCTTCGGCTTGTTCTCGTCGGAAGATTCCTCGGCCTTGTCCTGCGAACCTTCTTCACCGGCCGATTCGGTCGTCTTATCGCCCGCAGGCCCGGCCGTGTCATCCTTCGCCGATTCGACGGACATCATCGAGTAATCGTCATGCTCGATCTCGTCGACGAAGACCTCGTCGAGATCGGTCGCATCGACCTTCCGACGCAGCAGGAAGTAGATTGAGCAACTGCTGCTGGCTGCGTAGGACAGCAGGAACGCGCCGACGCCGGCGGCGAGCAGGAACACCCACACGCCGATCAGCCAGGCGCCGATCGGCTCGGTGCCGCCCATCGCCTGCCAGTGGAACTCGCCCCACAGCGAATCGTACGTCGGGGCCTTCCATACCACGTCGAGCTTCGAGGCGTCCGGCGACAAGGTATTGCCACCGACCCCAATGCCCATGCCCGCGAACCAGTGCACCAGCTTGAGCGTGAGGAACACGAACAGCCGCACGAACAGGTACGTCAACACGCCGTATACCACCGCGACCAGGCCGTAGAAGATCGATCGCCAAGGCCGGCCGAATACGTACGAGAAGCTCCGCGAGAGAGCGTCGAAGCTGTCGGAACCCTCCGCCGCGATCGCGGGGTACATCAGCGGGAAGCCACCCACCAGGCCGATCGCCATGAAGGCAGCAAACATACCCAGCAGCAGCGCCAGCGGCAGGAGGATGGCCATCGGAATCGCCCCGCCCCACGTGCCCAGCAGGAATCCACCAATGATCAGGATCAGCCCGATCAGGAAGATCACTCCCAGCGGGATCAGCGGAGCCGTCAGGAAACTCAGGAACTTGCTAGCCGAGAACCGCAGCGCCTGAACGGCGGAGATCTTCTCCTCGCGTGCGAAGTGCAGGGCACAGATCCGGTGAACCGCCCCGCCGAACAGCGAGACCGTCGCGAGGGTCAAGGCCAGATAGAGAATCGCGAATACCGTGTATTCCTTCAACAACCAGCACCAGCCGTGCGCGGCCCGAAGGCTGTAGACCAGGAACCCCGGCGGGTCGCCCTGGGGCGCGGGGTTGGCTGCAGCCTGCTCGGGGATACCCGCTGCAGCGGCGGGAATATCGCCGCGCGAGACCGTCTGGCGATAACCTTCCAGGCCGCTGAAGATATTCCCGTATCGCACCGCCCGAAGGGCCTGGCTGATGTTGTGCCACTCGTAGTCGGCAAACGCCCGGAAGACGTTCACGCCCCGGATGGTCTGCAGGCTCCGGGCGAAGGCGACCTTCCTGCCGGTCAGCGCCGCGCGGGCCCGCTGAATGTTCTCCTTGAGCTCATCGGTCTTGTCCTCCTTGAGCTCTTCCTTGCCCTGCAGGCTGTCATCCTGCTCGAGGCGCTTCCACGCGCTGCCGTCCTTGTCATCGTCGGCGGCCTGGTCCAGAAGCGTCTCGATCCGGTCGACCTCTTTCGCGAAGATCTCCTCGATGTCCGACAGGGCGCCGCTGGGATCGTCCTCGGCCTTCTTGGTGAGGGCTTCGAGATCGGGATCCTTTCCTTCGTCGAGCTTCTGCTCCTTGCTCTGGGCTTCCTCGAAGTCTTTGAACGCGTCGCCGAAGTACGGGTAGTTCTGTACCCGCCCGACGTAGCTGGTCAGGTTGCGGTGCTCGTTGATCGCGGACACCCACAGATCGACAATCGCCTGGGTCTTCTGGTCCTCGCGCTGGTCGAGGATTGCGTCGTACTGGTCCTGGGGCAAAGCGTAATGGAGGTACGCCTCGGTCGCGTAGTTCTGCCGAAGAGGCGTCGCGATGTTCACTTCCGCCCGAACCCCGGCCATCGACCAGATCCCGCCGAGGATCATCCCGCCGACGTACAGGACAATGATCGCCGCCAGCGAGAGCATGATCTTGCTGGGATGGATCGCCATCCGGAAGCTCTTGAAGATGTGCGTGAAACCGAAGACCTCGTTCCAGCTTACGCGCCTCAACTCGCTGCTATGCTCTGCCATGACCTGGTCCTTTCCTCACGAGCGCTCATCCGGCCGATCGAAGGGGCCTGCGTTCTTCACTCCATGCTATGCGGGCAGGCCCTGCAGGTGCGACCCTGCATTTCGCGCCGGATTATAACGGGCATCCTCAAGGCCTGCCAACAGTATACTTTCGGCAAGCGGACCGGCCGGGCTGGAGCGCAAAAAACAGGCCGGTCGTGTCCGGACCGGCCCGGTGAATCGTCATCGTGTTGTGCGGTGTCCGCCGGGGTCAGTCGGCGGAACTGTCCGAACTGCCCTTTTTCGAGGTACTCTTGCTGCCGGAGGAGCTGTCCGACGAGCTGCTCTCGGAGGACGAGTCCTTCCTGGCGGCGTCGCTCTTGGTGGACGACCTGCGATAGTCGGTCTCGTAGAATCCCGAGCCTCGGAAGATCACGCCCGCCCCCACGCCGATCAGCCGGCGAACCTTCCGCTTGCCGCATTCGGGGCAGGTCTTGACAGGGCGGGCCGTCATCGACTGGAACTTCTCGAACTCGTGCCCGCAGGCATCACACTGGTAATCGTACGTCGGCATCGGTTGTCTCCTTCGCGTCGGGCCACCCGCCAGCCGCTGCCACGGGGGCCGGAAAGCCTCGCAGTATACTCTCTATTCGACGATCCGTGGGGATTTCTTGCCCGTTTCCAACGCCGGGGCTACTGCTCGCCGGGCTCACGGGCGACCACCACCCCGGCCGGGCGGATCGTCCTGCCCTTGAGCTGATACCCGCGCTGGACTTCCTCCAGGATCGTCATCGGCTCGTGCTCGTCGGTAGGCTGCTGCATCATTGCGGCGTGTCGGTCGGGGTCGAACGTCTCGCCCGCTGCATCGATGCGCTCGACGCCGAACTTGCCCAGCGTCGCGAGCATGTTGTCGTGCACCAGTTGCATGCCGCGAAACAGCGGGTCGTCCTCGCCGTGGTTCTCGCGGGCGTGGCTCAGCGCGCGTTCCATGTCATCCAGCACCGGCAGCAGCGACTTGATCAGCTCCTCGTTGGCGTACTCGCGGGCCTGCTGAATGTCCCGCTGCACGCGCTTCTGGTAGTTCTGGTAGTCGGCGCCCAGCCGCTGGAGGCGGTTGAGCAGGTCCCCACGTTCCTGCTGGAGGGATTCGGTCGGGCTTTCGGGCCCGTCGCTGTCCGGCGCGTCGGGGGTCTGGTCGGAGGGAATCATCTCCTCGACGTCCAGGTCCTCGGGGTTCGGGGCGGTCTCGTCGTGTTTATCTGGCTCGGTCATGGTGAATCCTGCGAAATTCGACATCACTCCTGTTGTCGGTCAGCTTTGTCGTCGCCCGGGGCGAAGTAATCGCGGAGCTTCTCGAAGAAGCCCTTCCGCTCGGGCATCACGTTGCCGTCTTCGGTTTCGGCGTAGGCCTCCAGCAGTTCGCGCTGTTTCTGCGTGAGCCTGCGGGGCACCTCCACGTACACCTGCACGTGCTGGTCACCCGGGCGCCCGGTCCGGGCGTTGGGCAGGCCACGCTTCTTGAGCGTCAGCACGTCGCCGTTCTGCGTGCCGGCGGGAATCTCCATCTCCTCGGTCCCCGCCAGCGTGGGCACCTCCACATCCCCGCCCAGCGACGCCAGGGCAAAGGAGATCGGCACCCTGCAGAGCAGGTCGTCGCCCCGGCGGATCAGCAGCGGGTGCGGCTTGAGCCGCACATACACGTGCAGGTCGCCCCGGGACGTGCCGTTACGCCCGGGCTCGCCCTCCCCGCGAATCCGCACGACCTGCCCGTCGTGCACGCCGGGAGGCACATGGACCGTCAGAACGCGCTTCTTCCGCGCCCGGCCGTCGCCGTGGCACTGCGGACACGGGTCGGTGATCTCCGTGCCCTTGCCGTGACATTTCGGGCACGCCACGATCCGAACCGACACGCCGAAGAAACCCTGCATCTTCTGCTGCACCTGCCCGTAGCCGCCGCACGTGCCGCACTTGATCGGCTCGCTGCCCGGCTTGGCGCCCGAGCCCGAACAGTGATCGCACAAATCCAGCCGCTCGAATTCCAGCGTGTGGTCCACGCCCGTGGCCACCTCTTCCAGCGACAGGGCGACCTCGGTTTCCAGGTCCAGCCCACGGTCGGCAGCGGCACCGCGCCCCCCGCGGAAACCCATCCCGCCGAAGATGTCCTCGAACATCGAGAAAATGTCCGCAAAGCCCATGTTCGAGAAGTCGTGCATGCCCGCACCGCGCAGGCCCTCGTGGCCGAACTGGTCGTACTGCTGGCGCTTCTGCGGGTCGCTGAGCACTTCGTAGGCCTCGGCGAGCTCCTTGAACTTCTTCTCGCCATCGGCCTTGTCGCCGTCGTAGTTGTCCGGGTGGTACTTCAGCGCAAGCCGCCGGTAGGCACGCTTGATCACGTCCCCGCCGGCGGTCTTCTCGACGCCGAGCACCTCGTAGTAATCTCGCTTCTGGGGCATAACCTACTTTTCGGTATTCAGGATCACGGGCAGGCCATCCTCGCCCGAGCCGATGATCACGGTCTTGGCGTTGGGAGACGTCGCCAGCTCCAGGGTGGCCTCAATGCCCTTGAACCGCAGGAACTCCGGGGTCAGCTGCTTTTTGATGATCTCCATCCGCTGGGCGATCCCCTCGCCCTCGATCTTCTTGCGGAGCTTCTCCTGCTCTTCCTTCTGAATCACGTACTTCATCCGCAGGGCTTCCTGCTCCATCGCCAGCTTGTTCTCGATCGCCTCACGCTGCCTACGCGGAAGCTCCACGTTCCGCAGCAGCACCTGCTGAACCACGAACGCACCGCCCGAAAGCTTCAGGCCGGCCTTGCCGGCGTCGGTCTTGCGGAGAATCTCGTTCATCCGATCCAGAAGAATCTCCTCGGTCCGCGACGCCAGCTCCTTGCGCTTCTCGGCGTAGGCCAGGGACGATTCGAACTCGCTGGCCGACTCGCGAATCGCCGTCCGCGTCGCCGGACGGATGATCTTCTCCTGGTAGGTGGGCCCGAGCTTCTGGAAGACCCACGCGGCGTCCTCGGCCAGGAGCTTGTACGTAACCGTCACGTCCAGCACCAGCCGCAGGCCGTCGCTGCTGAGCACCGTGATCGAGTCGTCGCCGCTGACCTGGCCTTCGCCGCTGATGCCCGACATCGTGTACGCCTCGGTCCGCACCGACATGTCCCGAACCGTCAGAAGCGGGTTGATCAGGTGAATCCCTTCCGGCAGGTAGCCTTCCTGCACCTCCCCGAAGAACACTTTGACCCCCACGTGGCCGGACGGGACGACCACCACGCAGGACGCGATGACCAGCCCCACCGCCACGACGAACGCGGCCACCGACGCGGGCTTGGGCACCTCCCGCAGAAACAGACCCACTACACCGGCGATGGCTACGAGTACTGCCAATCCAAGGAACGTCATGATCGTGTCCTTTCCTGTCTCAGCCATACGGGCAAAAAGCAGGGCGAGACCCGCTCGCCCTGCCCTTCGCCTTGGTTTCCATTCCAGTGTAGTGCTTCGCGGGCGATGCCGCGAGAACGCTTATGCAATCGCCCCGGCTACGGGCTCGGCGTCCTCGCTGTCGTCCATCTCGGTGACCATCAGGTCGGTCGTCAACAGCAGACCGGCGATGGACGCGGCATTCTGCAGGGCGCTTCGGGACACCTTGGCCGGGTCGATGATGCCCGCCTTGACCATGTCCACGTACTCGCCCGTCGCGGCGTCGTAGCCGGTGTTGCCGCTCTTCTCGAGGATATCCGACACCACGACCGCGCCGTCTTCTCCGGTATTGTTGACGATCTGGGTCGTCGGAGCTTGCAGCGCTCGCAGCACAATATCCACGCCGATTTTCTCGTCGCCGCGGGCCTTGCTGCGGGCCTTCTCCACCGCGTCGAGGGCGTGCAGGAACACCACCCCGCCGCCGGGCACCACGCCTTCCTCGATCGCCGCCCGGGTGGCGTGTACCGCGTCGTCGATGAGGTCCTTGCGTTCCTTCATCTCGGTCTCGGTAGCCGCACCGGCCTTGATCACCGCCACGCCGCCGGTCAGCTTGGCCAGGCGCTCGGTGAGCTTCTCGCGATCGTAGTCGCTGGTGGTCTTCTCGATCTGGTGACGGATCTGGTCGATCCGGGCGGAGACGTCCTTCTTCTTTCCCGCGCCCTCGATGATCGTGGTGTTGTCCTTGGTGACCACGATCTTCTTGGCCGTGCCGAGCATGTCCATCTCGATGCTATCGAGCTTCACGCCCAGGTCCTCGCTGATCACCTTCCCGCCGGTGATCGCCGCGATGTCGCCGAGGATCGCCTTGCGGCGGTCGCCGAAGGCCGGCGCCTTGACCGCACAGACGTTCAGCGTGCCGCG
>CAZXSK010000040.1:0-38309 GCA_964642855.1 uncultured Planctomycetaceae bacterium
GGAAACCAACCCCCCTCGCCGACAGAGGCCAGCTACTCCTCCAGCATCCGGTTGAAACCTTCCAGCGCCTGGCGAAGCTCGGACATCGCCCAGGCGATGTACGCCTCGCTGTGGGCGGGTTTGCCCCGCCGCTCGACCATGAGCCCCTCATACACACCTGCCAGGAAGACCTCGCGCTCTTCCGGCGCGAGGGGCGTCGGCGCTGCCCCCCACTCCAGCAGCTTCTCCAGGTAGTCCCGGTGCTTCCGCGACGTCTTGTACTGCATGGGTGTGGCAAACGTGCCCGGCCTGCGGGAAATCTGCAGGCCCTTCAGCGCCAGGGCGATCGGCTCATAGTTGATCTCGCTGGAGAGCCTCAGGAACCGGTACTGCTGGACGTACCGGCCGCGGCTGTTGGCGATCGCACTGCCCGGCACGTATTCGTTGCCCTCCCGGCTGAATCGCTTGGAGATCTCGGAGAACATCAGCGCCCGGTCCGGGGCGTCGCCCACGATCTCGTCGGCGTACAGACGGGAGATGCGGATCCTGCCTTCGGCGTCCCGTGCCGGATCGCCCCCGATGGCAAAGAGACATTTCGTGGCAGCCATGGGCAACAGGCGGTCCTTCAGCGGGCTCTGCTGGCTGCGGAGTTGCATCGACAGATGCACGCTGTGGGGGGCGATGTGAAAGAACCGCCGGACCTCGTGGATGATCTGGTTGAGCAGCCACGGGTCGTCGGTGATCGGCTTGGAAATGTTCGCCTCGATCGACAGGTTCCCCAGCGCCACCTCGAAGAACCCCCGGCGGGGCTTGGACGAAGCCTTCTCGTGATGATCGTCGATGTGCCCGCCGAGTTTCCAGGTCAACACGTCGAGCCCGAAGTCCGGAAAGTACAGGAAACCGTCGTACCGCAGATCTCTCAGGGACGCGCCTTTGGGATCGGTAATCACGTTATGGCCGATGTTCGAGAACTCCAGCTCCACACCCAGCGGAATGTACCCTCCGCCGGTGTGGCTGGCGACAAAGCTCAGATGCTGCTTGATCTGTCGCGAATCGTAGATCGCATCGGCAGCCACCACCGCCCAGCGCACGAAGTCCACCAGGTGGTCTTCCTTGAAGCTCAGTTCGGTTAGGCAGTCTCCGGCGAGGACATCCAGCAGCTCGGTCGACGCGTTGAGAAACCGCAGCGCCACCAGCGAGCTGATCGTTCGATCGTAATACTGCTTGGAGAGGCCCATGTGGTCCAGCTCGTAACGGAAATCCTTGCGGATCCGCTCCTCCAGCTGGTTGAAGACCACCTGGCGGACCACCATGACCAGGTAGTTCGGGGCGACGGCCTCGGCCTCGGGGTCCCCCAGAAGCCGATGGTAATCGCGCAGCGGAGTCTCCTTCAGCGACGTGCGGATCGCGTAGTCGCTGATCCCGCCCTGGTCGAAGTGGCTCCGAACAATGTCCCGGATGATCGAGCCGTGCAACTCGCCGACGGCCCTGCGGGACGTTTGCTCGGTGGTGTGCAGCTGATCGCGCTCTGCCTCCAGAAGCACCGCGTCAATCTTGCGCTCCAGGAGAATCTCCTGCTTGAGTGGATCGTCGAACTGGTAGCCAAACGCGTGCTCGAGCTGCTTGAGGTTCCCGATGAACACCACGGCGGGTTCTTCGCGGTCCTTCGTGGACACGCGCGCCCGCCTGCGAACGTAGTTCCTGCCCTCGTAGTCCCGCAGGGCGCGCATCGCCTCGCCGGGCAGGTTGCGGATCAGCAACCCGCGGATGCGCCCCTGAGGGTCGGGCACCGCGTACTGATACGTCGAGTCGGGCGAGATCTTCTTGTAGTTGTCCAGGACCCCTTCTTCCGCCAGCAGTGAATCAGCATCGAGGCTGGCTGGGTCCACAACCAGACGCTTACCCAGCACCGCGCGAAACACGCGCGGATTCATGAGGGTTCCGTATACGAACAGGTTGAAAGGTTTCACGCCGGCAGGGCCTCTTCATTCCTCGCGTCCGCGGGCCGCCGCCGGGGCCCGCATTCAATGGCTGATGGTCACCGCATAGGGCAGCGCCATCAGCACACGCTCCTGCTGCATCACATCGGCCAGGCCCAGCAGATACGCCAGACCCTCGACCTTCCGGGCCAGCTTCGCCGCCGCCCGGGTAGAGATATCCATCTCCAACGCCGACGCCGACGGGCCTCCCGCCAGCAGATCATACATCGTCTTGGGTCTCGGGAGAACCTCGAAGTAACTGGACTCCAATTTCGCCGCCTTCTGTGCCGCGGCAACAGCGTCCTGCAGACCTCCGACCTGGTCGACCAGCCCATTGTTGACCCCAAGCCGGCCCGTGAAAATCCTGCCTTGGGCGACCTCCTCGATGCTCTCAATCTTGCCCTTTCGCCCTTCCTTAACGCGATCGGTGAAGGTGTTGTACCACCGCTGGGCGTGTCTGCGCATAACCTTCAACTCCCGCTCGTTCCACTTGCGGCTGCTGAAGAGATTGGCGTTCCTGCCCCGCTTCATCGTGAAGGTACTCACGCCGATCTTGTCCATCAGCCCTTCGACAGCAAGCTTGCCGCTCACCACGCCGATGCTCCCGACCAGCGCAGCGGGGTCGGCGATGATCCGGTCGCCGGCGCAGGCGATGTAATAGCCCCCGCTGGCAGCCATGTTCGAGACCGACACGATCACGGGCTTCTTCTCGGCGCATCGACGGATCGCCTGGTACATCATCTCGCTGGCCAGTGCACTGCCCCCCGGCGAGGAAATCCGCAGAATCACCGCCTTGATGTTGTCCTCTGTGCGGCAGCGATCGAAGACCTCCACTATGGTCTTGTCGCCCACGTACCGCTGGCCGAAGAACGATTGTCCGCTCTCGCCGGTAATGATCATCCCCTCGGCGTGAACAATCGCGATGGTCGGTTCTTTCAGCTCCGTCGACGGCTTCTTGAGCATCATGGAGAACACGGCAAACGGATTGGACAGGTCCATCTTGGGCGGCTGCTTCTTGCCGTATTCGGACACCCATTCGGTCTTGCGCTTCCTCCGGTCAAGCCTCTTCTCGATGGTCTGGCGGAAGTCGGCCCGATGAGTAAGCCTGTCGACGAATTTCGCCTCCAAGGCTGCCTTGGCGCCCAGCGGGGCCTCGTCGATGGCGTGAGTAACCGCGAAGACCTTCAGCTTCCGCTGGTTGGCTATTTGCTCGACCATCTGTTCGTAGAGATCATCGATGATCTTCTTGTACTCGCCCTGCAACTCTTTCGAGGGCCCGGTCCGCTCGACCGGCTCGGACGCCCCCTTGTACTTGCCGATCTGGATCATCTGCGGCGTGATACCCAGCTTGTCAAGCGTGCCTCGGAAGAAGGCCATCTCAACTCCCACGCCGATGGTCCACAACTCGCCGGCCGGCTCCATGTGGACCTCCCGCCCGGCCGAGGCTATCAGGTACTGCCCCGCTCCGCCGGCAACGATGTGCGTATACACGGGCTTGACCTTATCCAGCCTGCGCACGGCGTCGGCGAGTTCCTGGGCCTGGGCCCAGTCGACGACCAGCGAATCGACTTCCAGCACAACGGCATGGACGTCCTTGTCGTTGCGTGCCTTGGCCAGACGCTTAAGCCAGTCCTTGAGTGTCATGTACGTCCCCGAGCCACCCATGAAGTTGAAGTCCGGCGGGCGTTTGAGAACGGGCCCGGTCATGCGGATCTGCGCGACGCGCACGGGCCCGGCCGGCTGGTTGCGACGCCTGGCCCTTCGCTTGGTCTTCCGGGCAGGACGCTCGTCTTGGGAATCCTCTCTCCGGGCTTCGCCTTCGCGTGCCTGGACCAAGGAAGACGTTCGGCTATCGTCGGCTTGCGAGGCCTTGCGCGCCTGAGAAGCCGGATCCACGGAATCGAAATCTCCGGCCAGTACGACGGACGCAAGCGGAGCAACCAGGGCGGCGAGCACCACCGCGCTGCTCAGTATCAGCGGCAGCAGGCGGGTGAAACCACGACCGGTTCGATGGGCACGGGACATGGGAATCTCCTTTTCGAGGGGATGAATCCTCGCTGGGTCGCGCGGTGCATCTGTCTTGGGCGCCGCGGACAGTTCGCGTAGAATAGCCGCATGGACATTCCCCGCGGTCAGCCCATGCGCGTTAAGTACTGGTCACGGGCGGGACTGATGCTCACGTACTGGTGCAACGCGCGATGCGCGTCGTGCTACCTGCGATGCAGCCCCGACCACCACGTCAGTATAGACGTCGACAACACGCTGAAGTTTTGGCAGGAATTGCAGGAATTCTCGCCGCACGGCTGCCGGGTCCATCTCAGCGGCGGCGAGCCATTCGGCGACTTCCCAGGCCTGCTGGATCTTTGCACGCGCGCGCAGGCAGCCGGGCTCGGACCGCTGGAGAAGATCGAGACCAACGCATTCTGGGCGACTGACGAAACGGAGGTCCAACGGCGTGTCCAGCTGCTGGCGGAGGCGGGTATGGAGAAGCTCTCGATCTCGGCCGATCCGTACCACCAGCAGTTCGTTCCGATCGAGCGGCCCCGGCTGGCGGCCCGGGTGGCACAAGCCGTTCTCGGCCCCGACGGCGTGCAGGTGCGCTGGCGTGACTGGCTGGAGAGAGGCTGCACCACTGCGAAGCTCGGATTTGCTGAATTGCGCAAAGAGATCGCGAACTATATCGTCCAGCGACGCGACCGGTATAATGGAAGGGCTGCGATAGAGTTAGCGCCGCTGGTCGAACGCAAGTCGCTGGCCGAACTGGCCGATAACTCCTGCAGAGAGCCATTGCTGCGAAGCAAGCATGTGCACATCGACGCCGACGGGCGGATCATGCCCGGTACCTGCGCGGGAATCGTGCTTGGCAGGCTGGCCGACTCGACGACGGTCGCCGAGGTCTGGCAGAGGCTCTGGGACGACGCGGAGAACCGTACCGTTCTGGGAGCGCTCATCGCAGGCGGGCCGGCTGAACTGGCCAGGCGATCCGGCATGGACGCGATGCTGGCAGGCGAGACCTTCGCCGGCAAGTGCCACCTGTGCTGGTGCGTGCGTTCGCTGCTTGCCGGGCGGGGTGAATGCCCCGACGAACTCGGGCCGCAATGGATGCTTCGCCCCGCAGAGGCGACGCAAACCGGCTGACCCTTGTAAAATGTACTTATATCCGTTGAACTTGACCGGTCGGAAGGCTTGACGCCCAACGCGGCAACAGGTAAGGTTTTTCGCGCCTTTCCCCCGTTGCCCGCTTTCGTGCTGCAGGCATGTCCGACGGATCAGAGATGCCGTACTATGACCACGCAGGGACCGAAAAGTCCGGAGCAGGTATCAGTCGACACCGAGTTGGGGCGTCTGGTCGTCGAACAGCACCTCGCGACACCCGACGAGGTAGAGCAATGCCTATCGGTGCACAGCGCAACCGATGACCCCGGACGAACCCTTGCCGACGTGATGGTCGACAAGGGCGTTGTCACCCGCAGCCAGATCGACCGCGTCAAGGCGGCAATCGAGGAGTCCCGCCGAGGCCGGCAGATTCCCGGCTACCAGATCCTGGGCAAGCTGGGTTCGGGCGCCATGGCTACGACGTTCCGGGCAAGGCAGATCTCCTTGGACCGCGAAGTTGCGATCAAGGTCCTGCCGCGCAGGCTCTCGGAAAACGCCGACTACGTCGAGCGGTTCTATCGCGAAGGTCGGGCGGCAGCGAAACTCAATCACCCCAACATCGCCCAGGCGTTCGACGTGGGCGAAGCCGGCGGCTACCACTACTTCGTCATGGAGTATATCGAAGGGCACATGCTCTATGACGAGATCTCCGGCGGGAAGATTTTCTCCGAAGCCGAGGCGCTGCGGGTCGTGCTGCAGGTCGCCCGCGCACTCGAACACGCCCACAGCCAGGGGCTGATCCATCGTGATGTCAAACCCAAGAACATCATGATCACCCCGGAGGGCAACGCCAAGCTGGTGGACATGGGTCTGGCGCGCAACATTTCGGACTCCGGACTCGCCCAGGCCGAGGCGGGCAAGGCCTACGGCACCCCGTACTACATCAGCCCCGAGCAGATCCGGGGCGAGGTGGACATCGACTTCCGCGCGGACATCTACTCGCTCGGCGCGACGCTGTATCACATGGTCACCGGGCGCGTTCCGTTCGACGCGGCGACTCCCACGGCGGTGATGCACAAACACCTCAAGGACCCGCTGATCCCTCCGGACCATATCAACACGGCGCTCTCCGCCGGGCTCGGCGAGGTGGTCGAGGTGATGATGAACAAAGACCGCAACCGTCGTTACAGTTCTACGGCTGACCTACTGATGGATCTTGAAGCCATCGCCGAAGGTGAGCCGCCCCTGATCGCCCGCAGGCAGGTGGGGGAGAACGTCCTGACCGGGCTCGCCGAGGGAGGCCAGGCTGTCGACGAAGTGCAGGTGGTCCACGAAGAGGCGACCAACTACATGCCCCTGATGATCGTCCTGGCTGCCGGCCTGGCCATCAGCATCCTGCTGAACATCGTGCTGCTGTTCAAGTAGCCCCTCACCCAGGCACCCGTCCTGTTTGCCTGTTGTCCCAAAGCCGGTCGCTGCTGCGCGCACAGAAACGGGCAGCCGCCTGTTGACGCGCTGCCCGTCTGGTCTTGTTTCTTCCCGCCGCGCTACTTCCCGGCGTTCATCTCCTCGATCTTCGGCTTGACCATCTCGACGATCTTGTCGAAGGCTTCCGGATCTGCAATGGCGATCTCAGAGAGCATCTTTCGGTTGAGATCGATACGGGACTCGTACAGGCCGTACATCAGCTGATTGTAGCGAATGCCCCGCTGCTTGCAGGCTGCGGAGATACGTGTGATCCACAGGCGACGGAACTCGCGTTTGCGGAGCTTGCGGTCGCGGGTGGCATTGACGCCCGCCCGGAATACGGCCTGCTTGGCCAGCCGGTAGTGGCGCCCGTGCGCCCCGTAGAAGCCACGGGCTTGTTTAAGGGTCTTGCGGTGCTTCTGACGCCGTGCGGCGCCTTTGCGGATGCGAGGCATGGTGTTGCTCCTTCACTTGGGCCGGTGGACTTCCGCGGCGTCGCGGACGGTTCCTTCCACGGGCAGCTTCTGCCACCCGCGAAGCGCCCCACATGGGCTCCCACCTGGGCCGGTTGCTTGGTCTACTCTTCGTTGCCCGAAGGCGTCAGATCCCCAGCAGGCCTCGGGCGTGCTTGGAGAAAGCCTTGGAAACCTGCTTATCCTTGCGGAAATCCCGAAGCTGCTTCTTGGTCTTGGGGCTCTTGAGGTGGCTGCTGCCCGGCTTGCGGCGCATCACCTTGCCCGTACCGGTAATCTTCACGCGTTTGGCAACGCCTTTATGAGTTTTCATCTTGGGCATTGGTCTATTCTGCCTTTCTGCCGATGGATCCGACGGGCCCACCTGGGGGCCAGCGTCCGGAAAGACCAGGTATTGTACCATCGGCCGATGCGTTGTAAACCCCCTGCCCCGACTTTTCCTGCCTTTGCGAGACTCTTGGCCACTTTCGCCATATCTCAGGAGACAGGGAATTTAGCGATAGGCTGGTAGATTGCATGCAATCGAGCAGGAGTTCCATTTGCCGCTAATTCTGCCAACCAGTTGGACCGATCTACAGAACGCAAGCAGGGAGACTGCCGGAACCTGTACTGCCGGGTCGGGCAGTCGGCCACGCAGAGGGCCGGTCGAGGCGTTTCCGGCTGCAACAGCGTCGCATCGAAGGCGAACGTCTGGCTGGATGCCGCAGCCAGAAAGGATACAGTTTGGCTGCCTACGGGCTTATGGCAGCTTTGCGCCCCCAAAGGAGACCCCATGTCCGGTTGGTTTCGCTCAATGACGATAGGAAAGAAGCTCTCTTTCGGCTTCGCAATGGTTCTGGTTCTGCTGGCTGTGGTCAGCGCGTTTTCGGTTCGGGGTATCTCAGGAATGTCCTCGGACGCAAAGGCAGTGATCGAGAAGAATACGCTTACGGCGAGTCTGTCTCAGCGGGAGATCGACCATCTCAACTGGGCAGGAAAAGTAAGCGCCCTGTTCACCGATGAGGATGTCACTTCGCTGGACGTACAAACCGACCCCACCCGATGTGCCTTCGGCAAGTGGTATCACAGTGAACAGCGAGTCCGGGCTGAGGAACTCATCCCCGGCCTGGCCGATGTAATGGCGCGTATCGAGGAGCCTCACCGGAGGCTGCACGACTCGGCGAAAGAGATCGACCGAACATTCCGGCAGGCCAACCTGGAGTTGGGACGAGTGCTCGCCCACCGCAAGGCCGATCATCTCACCTGGCTGAACAGAGTCGCCGATGGGCTGATGGACGCATCTGTCACTCGTATCGATATCCAAGATGACCCGACCCGTTGTGCACTGGGAAAATGGCTGAGCTCACCCGGTGTTGTCAGACGCCGCGAAAGCGATCCACAGTTCGCTCAGATGCTTGATCGCATCGTCCAGCCGCACGAGAGACTCCACACGAGTATCCAGGAGATCAACGCGCTGCTCGCCCAGGGCAAGCGAGACCAAGCCATTGCCGTGTTCGATCAGCGCAGCAAACCGGCCGCCGAAGAGACCATTGAACCCCTGGAGGAACTCATCGCATGGAACGCCGATCGCATCGAGGGAATGCAGCAGGCATCGCATGTTCTGGTCAAGGAAACCCAGCCGGCGTTGCATGATGTGCAGGAACTGCTCCGAGAAGCTCGTGACCTCGTTGACAAGGAAGTTGGGGACACGAATCGAGGGATGCTGCATTCGGCATCGGTGACCAATACGATCGTGGTCGTGGTATCCCTGGCGGCGGTTCTGTTGGGCATCGTCCTGGCATACGTGATTGGCAAGAGCATTGTCTCCGCACTCAAGCAGGTGATCGAGGGTCTTTCCGACGGCAGCGAGCAGACCACCAGTGCATCGGGGCAGGTCGCTGCTTCCAGCCAGTCTCTCGCCGAAGGCGCTTCCGAGCAGGCAGCTTCCATCGAAGAGATCACCTCCTCGGTCGAAGAGATCTCTTCGATGGTCAAAAACTCCGCAGGCGCCACCCAGCAGGTCGCGGAGATGTCCGCCCAGAACACCGCCAACGCCCGCGAAGCCAACTCCCTGATGACCGAGTCGGCCCAGCTGGTCGATCGCGGACAGCAATCGATGGGCAGACTCTCCACCGCAGTCGACGAGATCAAGGGCTCCTCCGAGCAGACGGCCAAAATCATCAAGACCATCGACGAGATCGCCTTCCAGACCAACCTGCTGGCCCTCAACGCTGCCGTCGAAGCCGCCCGCGCGGGAGACGCCGGCAAAGGCTTTGCCGTCGTCGCCGAGGAGGTCCGCAATCTCGCCGCACGATCGGCAGAGGCCGCCCGCAATACCGCCTCGCTGATCGAGCAGTCCCTCAAGAACGCCGACAACGGCGTGACCGTCGCATCCGAGACGGCCGAAGCCTTGACCGCCATCACCGAGAGCTCCCAGAAGGTCGCCACACTGATCGGAGAGATCTCCGCAGCCAGTGAGGAACAAACCCGCCTGGTCCAAGAGGTATCCGAAGCCTCCGGCGAACAGGCCAAGGGCGTCGAGCAGATCTCTTCCTCCGTGGCACAGATGGACAAGGTCACCCAGGCCAATGCCGCCACCGCCGAAGAATCCGCCTCGGCCGCAGAAGAACTCTCCAGCCAGGCAGAGGAACTCAACCGAATGGTGGGGGACCTCCAGGCCATGGTCACGAAGAAGGCCAGAGAGGAGAGGCGGAGCCGGAACTACGAAGGCAATGCCAGTTGCCGCTCCCCCGATCAGGCCGATGAAGCACATCGCCTACGTCGTCCACAGATTCACTCAACAGAAGAACCTTCCTGGCGCGATGCAGTCAGTGACGCTCAAGACTACCAGGAGACGGATCCACGACTGTCGGACTTCTGATCGGGCTTCAGCACCGGAGATGAGCGAAAGGCCTCGGGATCAGCCGACCCCGAGGCCTGCTCTTTGCGCATGCGACACGGAAATGGGCCAGGTCCTCCATGGAAGTGCGAGGATTTATTGAATGCCCCCCCTGCTCCAGCCGATATGCCCTGTGAACCGAGATGCTGTCAATCACACGACAGCCTGTAGAACATCAAGGAATCAGGGGAAACGCTCTGGGGCGCATCGCAGAGGAATGCGGCGTTCCAGGGCAGCCGCACCTGACTCGGCCTCGGGGCCGGCGCGGCACCTCGTAACCATCGGAACAAAGTCACTCGGAGTCTCACGATGCTCAAGAACCTCACCGTTACCTGGCGTATTTCATTGGGTTTCGCGGCCATCCTTTTGCTGCTGGTTCTGGTAGCGGCAATCTCCTTTAACGGCCAGCACAGTGCCGCAGTTGGTTTTGAGGAGTACCGTGGCTTGGCCAGGGACACCAACTTGGTAGGCCGACTTCAAGCAAACATGCTGATGGTTCGCATGAACGTTAAGGACTTCATCATCACCGGCAGCGAAGAGGACCGTCGACAGTTTGATGACTACTGGCAGGCCACCCAGGGCTTCATGGACACGGCCCAGCAGGAGATCCAGAATCCCACGAGAGCCAAGCTGGTTGACGACGCAGACGAGATGATGGCCCAGTATGGGCCTTCGTTTGGTGAGGTCGTCAAGCTGATGAACCGGCGAGATGAACTCGTAAACGGTGTCCTGAATGTCAACGGCCCAAAGATGCAGCGAGCGCTCACCAACCTGCTCGACGAAACCAGCCAGCGGGATGAGACTGAAGCCTCCAGGCAGACGGCCTACGCGCTTCGGGCGCTGCTTCTGGCCCGCCTGTATGTCGTCAAGTTCCTCGACACCAATGTCCAGGCCGATGTCGACCGTGTCGCTGCGGAGTTTCGGGATTTCCACCTCCGCATCGAGCAGGTTGAGCAGTCATCGTCGGCCGCCAAGGCCACTCTTCAGGAAGTTCGCAGACTGGCGGAGGAATACACTCGGGCATTCGATGGAACGGTTCAGGCAATCGCCAAACGCAATGCTATCATAGATGAGCAACTGGACGTGCTTGGCCCGCAATTCGCCCAAGCAATAGAGGATGTCAAACTGTCGGTGAAGGAAGACCAGGACACCCTGGGCCCGAAGCTTCAGCAGGCCAACACCACGACGCAGATTCTTACGGGGGCAATCTCCTTCGGCGCCGTGGTCGTCGGTGTCCTGCTGGCAGCACTGATCACCAAGAGCATTGTCTCCGCACTCAAGCAGGTGATCGAGGGTCTTTCCGACGGCAGCGAGCAGACCACCAGTGCATCGGGGCAGGTCGCTGCTTCCAGCCAGTCTCTCGCCGAAGGCGCTTCCGAGCAGGCAGCTTCCATCGAAGAGATCACCTCCTCGGTCGAAGAGATCTCTTCGATGGTCAAAAACTCCGCAGGCGCCACCCAGCAGGTCGCGGAGATGTCCGCCCAGAACACCGCCAACGCCCGCGAAGCCAACTCCCTGATGACCGAGTCGGCCCAGCTGGTCGATCGCGGACAGCAATCGATGGGCAGACTCTCCACCGCAGTCGACGAGATCAAGGGCTCCTCCGAGCAGACGGCCAAAATCATCAAGACCATCGACGAGATCGCCTTCCAGACCAACCTGCTGGCCCTCAACGCTGCCGTCGAAGCCGCCCGCGCGGGAGACGCCGGCAAAGGCTTTGCCGTCGTCGCCGAGGAGGTCCGCAATCTCGCCGCACGATCGGCAGAGGCCGCCCGCAATACCGCCTCGCTGATCGAGCAGTCCCTCAAGAACGCCGACAACGGCGTGACCGTCGCATCCGAGACGGCCGAAGCCTTGACCGCCATCACCGAGAGCTCCCAGAAGGTCGCCACACTGATCGGAGAGATCTCCGCAGCCAGTGAGGAACAAACCCGCCTGGTCCAAGAGGTATCCGAAGCCTCCGGCGAACAGGCCAAGGGCGTCGAGCAGATCTCTTCCTCCGTGGCACAGATGGACAAGGTCACCCAGGCCAATGCCGCCACCGCCGAAGAATCCGCCTCGGCCGCAGAAGAACTCTCCAGCCAGGCAGAGGAACTCAACCGAATGGTGGGGGACCTCCAGGCCATGGTCACGAAGAAGGCCAGAGAGGAGAGGCATCGTCGGTCCAAGTACGCCCCGACCGACCCGGGAGAGATGAAGAGGCCCCAGATCACCGATTCCGAATTCAGCGGAGACGCAGACTGGCGGATGGAGACCGAGGAGTCAACGGTCAACTGACCGAGACAGGCATCTGCAGATACACCAACAACGCAGGCTGGGCGACGTGAGAGACGACGTCCAGCCTGCCTGCTGCGCTGCATGCCTGCAGAATCTTGCATTGACGGCGAGGAAGGGGCCGATATAATCCAATGATCGGTTGCCCCGTCGGGGCGACAAAGGCACAGAATGAGGCGACGATGCGGACGAATGCACGCAACATGCTGATCGCTCGTGGCTCTGATGTCAGAGCCCGGGGCGACGTCCGCGCCCGGATCATTTCCGTCATCGTACGTCCTCAACCTGCGCCTTAGGGATCCGGGAACGAAACTGACCTCTTCCAGGCCTTGAGGCTTCTGACAGCTTCAAGGCCTTTTTTCACGGTGACATCATGACCAACAGCAAGCAACGAGTCGAAATCTACGACACGACCCTTCGCGACGGCACCCAGGCCCAGGGCGTGAGTCTGTCTCTCCAGGACAAGCTCGCCATCGCTGAGGCACTGGACCAGTTGGGGGTGGACTACATCGAGGGCGGATACCCGCTGAGCAATCCGAAGGATGCCGCCTTCTTCCAGGAGATGAAGAACACGAGTCTCGAACGTGCCAGGCTGACCGCCTTCGGCATGACCCGTCGACGCGGCGTGAAGGCGGCCGACGACGTGGGCATGAACGCCCTGCTGGACAGCGAAGCCCCCGTCGTTACGATCGTGGGCAAGACCTGGGACCTGCATGTGCGAGAGGTGTTGCGCGTCGATGAGGACGAGAACCTGCGCATGATCGCCGACTCGGTCGGCCTGATGGTCAAAGCCGGCCGCGAGATGATCTACGACGCTGAGCACTTCTTCGATGGCTATCGGGCGAATCCGGAGTACGCGATGAGAACGCTCGGGGCGGCCGTCGAGCAAGGCGCGTCCTGCCTTGTCCTCTGCGAAACCAACGGCGGCGCCCTGCCCGAACAGGTCGCCGAGGCCGTCGATGCGGTCCGCCAAGCGTATCCGGACGTGAAGCTGGGCATCCACTGTCACAACGATGGTGACCTCGCCACGGCGAACTCCCTGGCAGCGGTGCTGCATGGCTGCTGTCACGTGCAGGGAACGATCAACGGCATCGGTGAACGATGCGGCAACGCCGACCTCTGCGCGGTGATCGGTAATCTTGCTGTCAAATACGATCGTGACGTCCTCACGCCCGAGACTCTCGGCAAGTTGGCTGAAACATCTCGTTACGTCTACGAGGTGGCGAATCTCAACTTCCGAGACAATCAGCCGTTCGTGGGTTCCTCCGCTTTTGCCCACAAGGGCGGCATGCACGTCCACGCGGTGCAACGGAATGTTTCCACCTACGAGCATATGGATCCCGAGATCGTCGGCAATACGCGGCGGATCCTCGTCAGTGAGGTCTCGGGCGCGAGCAACATCGCAGCGACCGCCCCGGCGAAGTTCAAGCTCAACGAGAATCGCGACGCTCAGAAGAAGATCCTTCAGCGGGTCATGGAACTCGAGAACCAAGGCTACCAGTTTGAGGCCGCTGAGGGCAGCTTCGAGATGATCGTTCGGAGGATCCTGGGGGGAAGTTGGTACCGCAAGCTGTGGGATCTCGATCACTACCGCTGCACGATCCTGCGCCGCGACGGCGACGAAGTCGGCACCGAGGCCACGGTCAAGCTTCTTGTTGATGGTGATCCTCGGCATACGGTAGCCGAAGGCGATGGCCCGTTCGATTCGCTGCATAAGGCACTGTGCGCGGCCTTGCGGAGCCACTATCCATGCGTCGACACGCTGCACCTGATGGACTACAAAGTTCGCGTGGTAAACACGGCTGCCGAAACCGCAGCGAAGGTGCGCGTGGTCGTTGACTGGCATGACGCCAGTGCGGAAACCTACTTCGGCAGCGTCGGTGTCAGCGAGAACATCATCGACGCTTCGTGGCAGGCACTGGTCGACGCCGTGGAGTTCAAGATCCTCACCGACGGGGACGAGGCTGAGTAACCAGACAGCCCTCACCGGTGGAACGCTGAGGGGTGGTTCGGCTATAAAGGCTAGTTCCATCGCATCGAATTCAGTCAGACACGAACCCGGAAACAGCATGAGCGAACTGAGCAAAATCTACGACCCCAAGGCGGTCGAGAGCGAGATTTACCAGCAGTGGATTGAGAGGGGCAGCTTCCATGCAGACCCCAACGCTGGCGGCGACCCGTTCTGCATCGTGATCCCTCCGCCCAACGTCACCGCTGCGTTGCATCTCGGACACGCCCTGAACAATACGCTGCAGGACGTGTTGATCCGCTATCGACGGATGACGGGCAGGAACACGCTCTGGATGCCCGGAACCGACCACGCGGGCATCGCCACGCAGACGGTCGTCGAGAAACGCGTCCTGGCCGAACAGGGCAAGCGGCGGACCGACTTCCAACGCGACGAGTTCGTCAGCCTGATCCAGGATTGGAAGGACCAGTACGAACAGCGCATTACCGATCAGCTCAAGCTCATCGGGTGCTCGTGCGACTGGGACCGCCAGCGATTCACAATGGACGACGTTTGCGCCCGCGCCGTGCGAACCGTCTTCTTCAGGCTTTTCAACGAGGGGCTGATCTACCGCGGCAAACGCCTGGTCAACTGGGATCCCGCCACCCAGACCGTTCTCGCGGACGACGAGGTCGAGCACGAGACCGTCGAGGGACATTTCTGGTATCTTCAGTACCCCCTGGTCGAGACGGTTGCCCTGCCCGACGGCCAGACCGTCGAGCACGTTACGGTCGCAACCACCAGGCCGGAAACCATGCTCGGCGACACCGCGATCGCCATGAACCCCGCGGACCCGCGAGCCGAGTACCTGATCGGAAAGAAGGTTCGCCTGCCCATCGTAGGCCGGGTGATCCCCATCGTCGGCGATGACCACGTCGTTCTGCCCGATCCGGACAGCGACGATCCGAAGGCGAAGTTCTCCACCGGTTTCCTGAAGGTTACTCCCGCCCACGACCCGGACGACTACCAGATCGGCGAGCGACATCTCGAAGAGATCGCGGCGGTTCTTGCCCCCCAAGCCGACCCCGCCGACGTCCGCAAGAACGTGTTCATCAACGTCATGGCTCCGGACGGATCGATCTCCGACCGTTATGGCTGGAACGACGCCGACGCGCCCGAAGCCCAGAACCTCATCGGCATGGATCGCTTCGAAGCCCGGGAAGCAATCGTCGAGTGGTTCCGCAGTGAGAACCTCCTGGAAAACGTTCGCGAGTACGCCCACGAAGTGGGCCACAGCTATCGAAGTCACGTGCCCATCGAGCCGTATCTCTCCGACCAATGGTACGTAGCCGTCAAGAAGCCCGTCGACCGACTGGCCGAGAAGTTCGGTGACGGGGAGATCGAAAGCACCGACGTGCCGCACAATTCGCTGGCCGGGCTGGCACTGAAGCCCCTGCTCGACGGTCGACTCAAGTTCACGCCCGCACGATACGCGAGCAATTACCGCACCTGGCTGGAGAATCTCCGGGACTGGCCGATCTCTCGTCAGCTCTGGTGGGGCCATCGCATCCCGATCTGGTCGCGAACATTCGATCTGACGCCGGATAACTGGGAGCGGGACTTCCTCCGAAACATCATCGACCCCCTGCTGGAGGAGAACAACTGGTGCGATCCCGACGCGGTCAGCGTGCGTGTGATCCACGCCGAATCCGGCGAGGCCGTCCAGGACCTCAGCGACCTGCTGCCCATCACCGCCGATACCGCCGGAGAATACACCGTTTATGTCTGTCCGCTGGACGACTCTCTCGCCCAGCCACTGGCCGAGCTTGGGTTCCAGCAGGACCCGGACGTCCTGGATACCTGGTTCTCCTCGGCGCTCTGGCCGTTCAGCACGCTCAAATGGCCGCAGGAGTCGCCGCTTCTGAAGACCTTCTACCCCGGGCACGTCCTCTGCACCGCCCGGGAGATCATTACGCTGTGGGTTTCCCGCATGGTGATGATGGGCCAGTACTGTCGCGGAGACATCCCCTTCTCAGACGTGTTCATCCACGCGATGATCCAGGACGGCCAGGGACGCAAGATGTCCAAGAGTCTGGGTAACGGCATCGACCCGCTGGATATCTGCGATTCCCACGGCGCCGACGCGATGCGCTTTACGCTGGTCAGCATGACCACGCAGACCCAGGACGTCCGCATGCCCGTGGCCGAGATGGAACTGCCCGACGGGCGAAAGGTGAACTCGTCGCCGAAATTCGACATAGGCCGCAACTTCTGCAACAAGCTTTGGAACGCGTCGCGGTTCGCGATGATGAACCTCACCGACGTTCCAGCCTGGCAGGACGTCAATACCACCCAAGCCCTCTCGGACCGGTGGGTCCTGTCGCGGCTTAGGCATGCCATTGAAAATGCAACCGCCGGGATCGAACAGTTCCGATACAACGAACTGGCCGATACGCTCTATCACTTCGTGTGGGACGACTTCTGCGATTGGTATCTGGAGGTCGCCAAGGTGCGTATCGCCGGCGGAGACCAGGCTCCAAAGGCCATCGTTGCCCACGTACTGGACTGCATTCTCAAAATGCTTCACCCGGTGGCACCGTTCATCACGGAGGAGATCTGGCAGAAACTCGGATCGCTGCTCCCTTCCCGCGGCCCGCAAGGTCAGGCGGCCGACATGCTGATCTCCGCCCCCTGGCCAGGCGACGAAGCCGGCAGGACCGACCCCGCCGCCGAACGTGAGTTCCAGTTACTCCAGGAAGTCATCCGGGAGATCCGCAACGTGCGGACCCAGAACAACGTCCCGCCCTCACAGAAGGTCGACGCCATCCTTCAGGCACCGCAGGCGGAGGGCGAGGTGTTCGAGCGGAACCTGCCTATCCTGCAGGCCATGGCGAATCTGGAAAGCACCGCCGTAACATCCGAGCAGGTCGATCGACCGGCCAACGCCGCGGCGGCGGCCTGCGGGAATGTTCAGGCCCTCGTGCTGGGGGTCGTTGACCGCGAGGCTGAAGTCCAGCGGCTTACCAAGCAGAAAGAGACGTTGTTGAAAGGCATCGGCGGGATCAAGGGCAAGCTGGGCAACGAGAATTTCCTGACCAAGGCTCCCGAGCAGGTCGTGCAGCGGGAACGGGAACGCCTGGAGCAACTCGAGGGCGAGTTGCAGGCCGTCGATGACGCCCTTCAGGCCATACAACCGTAGAGCCCGGATAGCGTACCGACACGCTTACAAGAACCTCTGAAGCGGGACATCGTAGCACAGGCTGTCGGAACAGGCTCGGGGCATGACTCTCCGTCCGGGCCGGCGAAGTTCATGGATGAGCGAAAGATGCCGGAATTCACCCCTTCCCGTGCCGATACGTTTAACGTACCGGCATCCTGAGGTGCGTGCCGGCCCGAATGTCTGAGGAGCAGAGTCGATGGCTTTGGACTACTCGGTGGACGCCTGCAAGAAGCTTGCGGAGGAATTCCGCAAAGCTGACGTGATCCGCCCAATGCGGGTGGAACGCTACGACGCAGGAGACGAGTTGACGTACGAGGTCACGGGGGTGTTCCCCGCCCGTCGAGCGATGGTCTCGCTGGTCGTGGAGAAGTTCGTGGGCGGTGGATTCGCCGGCCAGGTCTACCGCGTGCAGGTTCTGGGGGTGGATTCACCTGAGGGAGACATCGAGGGTCTCGAAACGGGCGGCCGGTACGCGATGAAGATTCTTCGTCCGCCGTCGCGCTTCAGCCAGGCTTTCCGCGACTCAATCTACGCCGTCGGCTTCCAATCGCCGTTCTCCCTGCAGGTCAACCCGGACGCTTCCCGCGCCGGAGCGCTTTGGCAGAAATTCATCCGCCGGGCAGCCCAGAACCGCTTCGAAGATAATCGGTGCGTCGTGGATATCCTCGCGACCTTCGTGGACGACAAACTCGGAAGCTGCGGGGAACTCAGTGAGTGGGTCGACGGCAGGACCTGGCGGTTCGAGGTCGACGACCATCTCCAGGAGCGGTCCATCCCGGCCGGGGATCTCCAGAAAGTCTACTCGCCGGAATACCGTGCGAAAAAGCGCTTCATGCGTGAGTTCGTCCACCTGCTTCACGACGTGGGCGCACACGAATTCGCCCGCCAGTATGAGTGGTGGACCTGCAAGAGTCAGCCCAACGCCCTCAAGCGAAGCGATACCGAAGCGGATCCCTACACGGGCCTGACGGCTGTCGATTTCCGCGCAGGTCTTGCGCTGCTGCCCTTCCTGCCGATGAGCCCGGGCGACATTCCCCTGATTCTCAAAGGCCTTCTCCGTGGCTCGCTGGTACAGTTCGATCGGGGCAGCCTCAAGAAGCTCCGCCGGTACATGGACGAGCACCCGGATGACTTCGCCGATATGGAAGATGCTTTCCGGGAGCTCCAGGATGTCGAGCGAAAGTACCGTCGATCCATGCCGGACATCACGCACAACCACGTTAAGCTGCTGACACCTTCGCTGTGGGGCGACATTCTCGATGCCCAGGTCACCAGCTGGCGGATCCGCGGCAAGGTCGATGAGCAGCTTGCCCGCGAGATGGAAGTCAGTTGGTGGAAGCCCACTGCATTTTCACTTCTGGGCTTGCTCGGACCTGCGCTGCGTGCCGTCGGCCTGGTGCTGCTGGTCTGGCGATTCTTTCAGGGCGTCTTTGGCGACCGGGCGTTCTGGGATGTCTTTTCTTTTTGGACCATCGCGATCGGACTGGTGCTGATCTTCCCGCTTCCGGCGGCCGCTCGTTTTGCGCGCACGCTCTGGGGGCGACTGGACCTGCGGAAGCACTACCGCCTGATTGTCTCCAACGGTGTATATCTGCGCAAAGCGCTACGCGCCCACAACGCCGAACGTCTCATCGCCTGGCATCGGGCGGGGAGGGTCTCAGGCCCGAAGGCAATCACGATCAGCAGGCAATCGTTCCGACTGGCATGGCATCTGCCTCTTTCGCTGCTTCCGGTATTCGCCCACCGGATGCTGACGGACCTGGCGTACCTGAAGGACGTCTTCGCCAACGTCGTATTCCGGCCGGTTCGGTTGTTCTTCAATGCAGATGCCCGGGAGCAATGGCTTCGCGATATGGTCGCCGAGGGCAAACGTCGTCACATGCTGACGGAGGAAGACGCCGAGACAATCCTTTCCCGGATCAAGGAACCGTTCATCCAGAAGTATCTCAAGAGCCTGGCGGTGCACGTCTGCACGCTGCCGATAACCCAGATCGTGTCGCTGGCGATCGCGGGGGTGTACTACTGGTTCCATCGCGATGACCCCAACGCCTGGGCGGTGGCCTTGGGCATTGTGGCGATCTTCCAGGTGATTCCGATCTCACCCGGCTCGCTGGTTCGAGGACTTTACGTGGTCTACCTGGTGATCCGGGAGCGGAACTTCAAGGACTACAACATCGCGGTATTCCTGGGATTCTTCAAGTACATCGGGTACCTGGCGTTCCCCATTCAGATGGCTTACCGGTATCCTGCTCTGGCGCGGTTCATGGCTGGGCACTGGGCGACGGGGGCTGTCCACGTGATCCCCGTCTTTGGAGAGCATGGCGCACTGGCCGAGCATGCCGTTTTCGATCTGTTCTACAACTTCCCGCTGACGATGCGTCGCAGGCTCCGCATCCGCACGCAACTGAGGGAGGACAAGGAGCTTCGCTGGAAGCACGTCCCGATCGTGGCGGGAATCGGTGCGGCCGGCCTGGTCGCCATTGATCTGATCTTCTGGGCGGCAACGGGCACCGGCCCTCTGATGCGGGACGTCTGGTTCGCCTTCTGGATTCCACCCTTACTTGCCGGCGGGGCGTCAGCCTTGCTTGCGGGTGGGGCCAGGCCGGGCAAACGCGTGGCGTTTGGGGCGCTTTGCGGGGTGGGTATGGGCCTGATTTACTCCTTCGCCCACTCGGCAATCGCCGCAGCGGCAGCAACGCCCGTCATCAAGCAGCCCGACAGCGAGGAGCTTCTCGCCATCACCTCCTTCGGCGGTTGGCTCAATGCGTGGTTCTCCACGCTGGTCTGGGGCTCCCAGATCCTGGTGATCCTCTCCGGCCTGGGAGCGGCCATTACCGAGGTGCCCGAGCCGAGAAAGCCGGAGGATTTCGTGCTTCGCAGCGTCGACGCGGCCGAAGCAGCCGGGGAAGTCGAGGATTCAGCCCCCGATCTGCTGGATGACAATCAGGCCGACGCGAAGGACCACGTTGGCGAGAATGCCGGCGACGACGTCATCGAGCAGGACGCCCCAACCGGCCGGTAGCTTCTCCATCTGCCTCGCAGGGGGCGGCTTGAGAATATCGAAAAAGCGGAAGGCCAGGAAGCCCGCCCCCGCCAGGACAATCCAACCGGCCAGATCGCCTGTCCCCGCGACCGACAGCGGCAGGAACATCAGCGACGCCGCCTGCCCGGCATATTCGTCGATCACGCACTGGCCAGGATCTTTCCGCCCATAGGTCTTTTCTGTGAAACGACCCAGCCCAACGCAGATCACGCAGGAAACCAGGAAGACCCCCGCCATCGTGATGTGGACGGCCGCGTAATCGCCCGCGGTGAGCATGCAGACCAGCAGGAAAACAGCGGCCGGAACCGCAGAGCCCCAGGTCCCCGGTGCGACGGGCAGGTAGCCCGTGCCCAGGCCCGTCACGAGCAGCTTCTTGAGCTTGTTCACGAAGCGGCTCCGACTTCGCCCCCGCCGCCGATCAGCAGTTTCCGGGCCCGCCCTACATACATGAACCCGCTGAGGACTGTCACAATCGTGGTCAGCCAGACCAGCGAAACCTTCAGCCACACGCCCCAGAGCGGCTGCTGGACATTGGCGAGCTGGTACAGCACGGTGCAGATCGTTACCGACTGGACGAGCATCTTGATCTTCCCCGCCGATGTAGCGGGGAACTTTACGCCCTGCGATTCGGAATACCCCCGGACGGCGGAGACGATGAACTCCCGGGCGAGTATCGCCACGACCATCCACGCCTGCACGCCGGTGAGCATGCCACCGGTAACCCAGCCGGGGAGGCTGGCATCGGGGCCCTGCCAGCTGTCGACCAGGGCGAAGTTTCTGCCCGTGAGCATCACGAAGGTTCCCACCACCAGCACCTTGTCAACGAACGGGTCGACGATCCGTCCGAACGCGGATGTAAGGTTCCACGTGCGGGCGATCCAGCCATCGAGAATGTCGGTAACCCCGGCGACGATGTACGTGACGAACGCAATGTTCAAAAGCCACGGACCATACGGGCTCCCGGGCTCCCAGAGGCCCAGCAGGACGAAGAATCCGGCCGCCAAGACGATGCGGGACACGGTCAACTGATTCGGAATGTTCCAGTTCATTCGGGCACGTCGAGCTTGTGGATGCACAAAGTCACGCCGGGCCTGCCCCGGCGCGTGCGGTGTACCACAATCCGGGCCGATTCACAATGGCTTGGCGATCAGGTCGTACCCCTCGGCCGCGATGATCTCACAGCAAGGCATGCTCCCATCCGGCTGGGGATCGGTCACGTAGCAGATGCCGTCTATTTCCGGCGCCTGCCCGGCATGCCGGCCGATGCACCGTCCCTGCTCATCCAGACCGTCCACCAGCACTTCCACCCGCTTGCCCACCATCGCCTCGGCAGCAGCGAATGCGATCTCCTGCTGGGTAAGCATCAGCGTTTCCAGCCGCCGGGCCTTGACGTCCTCCGGCACCTGCTCCGTCATCTTCGCTGCCGGCGTCCCTTCCTCCGGCGAATACGCAAACACGCCCATCGCTCCGAACTTCTGCTGGCGAACGAATTCGTGCAGCTCGGCGAATTCCTCCGGCGTTTCCCCCGGGAAACCCACAATCAGCGTCGTGCGGATATTGATCTCCGGAATGGCGGCCCGGAGATTCTCCAGAACCCGCAGGATGTCCTCACGCCTTCCCCGCCGACCCATCCTGCGCAGCACGCCGTCAGCGATGTGCTGCAGCGGCATATCCACATACGGAACCACGGGCCCGCAACCGGCCATCGTGTCAATCAGCTCATCCGTCACCAACTCGGGATACGTATATAGCAGCCGGATCCACTCCAGGCCCTCGACTCCATTCAACTCCTGCAGCAACTCCGCCAGGTTGCTCCGTGAAGCCAGATCCTGCCCGTACGCAGTCGTGTCTTGGGCGATGACATTGAGTTCCACCGCCCCGTCGGCGACGAGCTCCCGGGCCTCTTCCATCACCAGTTCGGGGGGTTTGGAGCGCATTGGCCCGCGAATACTCGGTATGCTGCAGAACGTACACGTCCGCGAGCACCCCTCAGCAATCCGCAGATAAGCGGTGTGCGCGGGCGTCAGTCGAAAGCGCCCTGCGTCGGAGTGGATCCCCGCCGGAGTCGGACAAGCCCGAACCATGGCCAGCCGGCCGTCGGTGCAGACTCCGCGGAGAATCTCCTCGCGATCGTTCACTCCGACGATCGCGTCGATCTCCGGAACCGCGTCGAACAGCACCTCCCCGTCCCGCTGGCAGAGACACCCTGCCACCACGATGCGCCTCAGGTCCCCCGCTCGCTTGAGCTCGGCCGCCTCGGCAAGCACTCCCAGCGCTTCCTGCCGGGCAGCCTCCAGGAAACCGCACGTATTGATCAACACGACGTCGGCCTCCTCCAGGTCCGCGCCGACCACGCAGCCGCCCTCGGCGAGGATGCCCAGCATGCGCTCACTGTCGACCAGGTTCTTCGGGCAGCCCAAGCTCACCAAGGCTACCACGGGGGGGTGATTGTCATCCATGGTGGGCATCATACGCGGCCCGGCTGGCGTTGCCAAAGCCGAATCGAGCCCGGTTCCTCCGTACGGCCGCGGCTGGTATAGTGGTGCGACCATGGCCGAAGAGCTCAGACCATTCCGAATCGGTGACGTGCAGGTCGGGGGCCCGGTGGTACTGGCAGCCTTGGCGGGATACTCCGATCTCGCCTACCGCCGGATCTGCCGGCAGATGGGAGCCCCCCTATGCGCCACCGAAATGATGCTCGACCGATCGCTGCTGACCAAGGGCAAGCTTCAGACACGCCTGGTCGCCTCCGATGAAGACGACCACCCCGTCGTCGGTCAGATCGTGGGCAACGAGCCCGACACCATGGCCGAGGCTGCGAGAGTACTCGATGATCGAGGTTTCGACGTCATTGACCTGAACTTCGCCTGCCCGGTCCGCAAGGCGCTACGCCGCAGGCGCGGAGGGTGGCTGATGTCCGACCCCGTCCAGGCCGTGGCCATCACCAGGTCAGTTGTCGACGCCGTCAGCCGGCCCGTCACGCTCAAGCTCCGCAGACGCTTCGCCACTGCCGATACCGACGAGAACTTCTGGCAGATTGCCCGGGGTGCCTTCGACGCCGGAGCCGCCGGGCTTTGCATTCACGCTCGAAGCGTCGAACAGAAATACGGCGGCCGGGCCGACTGGTCGTTCATCCGCGAGGTGCGCGAGGCGTTCCCGGACACCACCATCATGGGCTCCGGCGACGTTCGCGATGCCGCTTCGGCGATCGGCATGCTCCGGCAAACCTGGGTCGACGCGGTCACCGCCGCCCGGGGGGCAATTGGCAACCCCTGGATCTTCCGACAGGTTGAGGACCTTGCAGCCGGACGCGAGCCCTATCAGCCGACACTCAAGGAGCAGGCTGAGGTCATGCTGGAACACATGGCCGGCTCGGTGAAGTTATACGGCCCGAAGAAGGGTCCGGCCCACATGCGGAAATTCGGCATCAAGTACGCCCGCATGCACCATCATCCCAAGCAACTCCGCTTGGCCTTCGTGAATGTCAAGACGCCCGGGCAGTGGCATGAGGTACTGCGCCAGCGCTACCTGGGTGAAGGCACCTGAGCCGTTGCGTGCGGCGGACGGATCGCACACAATGGTAGTCGATGGATCGACCTGCCGACAGGACGGAGCCGCATCGCACGCTTGCCGCCATCGAAGCCAGCGATACCAACGTCGTGCTGCTTCGGGGACCGGCGGGAAGCGGCAAAACGTCCGCAGCCTTGCGCTTCTACGAGCAACACTGCCCGCGCACGGGCCCGGCCGAGGCGATCTTCCTGACCCCATCCACCGTTGCAAAGAGATGGACCCTCAGCCATCTTCTTCCCCGCAGGCCCGGAGGGGCGATTCTCGGTCCGAAGGTCATGACCTTCTCGACCCTGGCTGCCCGCATCCTGGCATCGACCCGGGGAACAATCTCGGTTCTCTCCGATCTACAGCGACGGATCCGCCTGGGCAGGATTCTCGATGATCTCACCCAGGCAGGTGAGATTCCTTCTCTCTCTGCCGTCGCTTCCGCTCCCGGCAGCGTCGCTGCGCTGGACCGAAGCATCTCCGAACTCAAACGGGCCGCCATCGAACCCGAGAGGTTACAGGAGGTCGTTCCCGCCGGCCCGTGCAAGCAGCGGGATCTCGCCCGGATCTACACCGAGTACCAGAATCAGTTGCGCCAGCAGGACGTCTACGACCGCGAAGGTGTGATGTGGCTGGCGCGAGATGCGCTCGCTTCGGACGTTGTCGCCGTGATGGATCGAACGGACCTTGCTTCTTCGCGAGCTATCGTTGTTGACGGCTTCACCGATTTCACGCCCACGCAATTGCAGATCCTCCGGTACCTTGCGGAATGGGCGGAGCGCGTCGTCATCACGCTCCCCCACGATGACGACGGCCGGCATCGGATGTGGCTGTGGGCCAGACGATCGCTGGATGCTCTCCGGAGAACCTGGGGAGACACGCTGCATGAAATCGAGCTGTCCGCACCGGATCTCGGTCCGTCCGATTTGTCCTCGTCGTGGACGAACCTGCTGCGAAGCCTGCCCGGAGACACCGCATCGCCGGACGGGCTGGGCGTTATCGCCGCGGCGGGAATCGAATCGGAAATCCGCGCCGTGGCCCGTCGCGTCAAGAAGCTGCTGGTGGATGATCCAGCAGCCGGCTCGGTCGCGGTCCTGGCCCGATCGCCCGAGGCCTACCGTCCGACCATCGAACGGATCTTTGACGAATGCAGCATTCCCATCGCCGCGTCCGCTACGGCCCTTACGGACGTCCCGATCGTCCGCTTTCTCCTGCAGGTAGCCAGGCTCCCGGGCGGGGGAGACTTCCTGGCCATCGACGTGCTCAGGATCATCCGGAGCAGCTACTTCTCTCCGTCGGCACTGGGCAGGTACGACTCACAGATCGTATCCGCAGCAGAGATGGTCATTCGCGAGGGCAACGTCTACCGCGGCAGACATCAGATGCGTGATGTAGCCGAGGGACTCATCGCCAGCCCGCGTCGAGCCGATCCAGAAGACCCCGACGCGGCTTGCGGGCTTTCGCTCGGGCCGCTGACCTTCCAGCCCGACGACATCCGCCGCGCCGTTGACATGGTCGAAGCCTTGTTCGAAGCGGCAGAATCTGCGTCGACCCCGAAAGGTTTCTGCGAACTGATCGATCGACTGGGTTTGGAGGACACAGCGTCCCGGCACGAGGACGACCGACTCGCCAGCAGAGACCTGCAAGGCATCGCCGCCCTGCGTTCGGCCGTCCGGTCCGTCGAGGAGGAATCCCCGTCGATGCCCCGCCTCCTTACGGCGCTGGAAACCATCACCGTGCCTCCACCTCGCGGCGAGCAAGCGGTCGAAGTTCTGGGCGTGCTCGATGCACGGGCCGTGCGGTTCGATCACGTATTTCTGGTGGGCATGTCGGAGGGGCAGTTCCCGGGCAAGTTCACCGAAAGCCCGATGATCGGCGAGGGAAACCGGTCGCGCTGGCGACAGGCCGGTCTGGATCTCGACACCCGCGAATTCCTGACGGCTCGGGAGATGCTGCTGTTCTACCTGGCCTGCACTCGCGCCGACCGCTCACTGACGATCAGCTATCAGCATACCGACTCTGCCGGGAGGCCTTCAGCCCCGAGCGCGTTCCTGCTGTCCTCCCCGGCCATCCCCCTGCCAGACCGCACCGGCTGCGAAGGCCGGGTTGAAGTGCTTGACCTCGGCGAGTTCGCCCCGGGCGTTGATCAGATCGCCGAACCCAAAGTAGCCCTGCTTGCCGGCGCAGCCGGGCTGTTCGATGCGTCACTCGATCCCCAAGGCCGATCGCTGGCCTGGTGCACAGGGAATCGCCCGGAGGTGTTGCGCCGAATTGCCCGTGGCTTGTTCTCGCGGCATGCCCGGTGGCAGAGCGGGCCCTGCGACAGGTTCGACGGCGTCCTGACCGATCCGGCACTGGTGGAGTTGCTCGCGAACCGATACCCCCATCAAGAGACCTTCTCCGCCACAGGCCTGGGCGAGTTCGGACAGTGTCCGTGGCAGTTTTTCGCCAGCCACGTGCTGCAGTTGAGGCCCCTCGCCGAGCCCGAGCGCGACATGGAAGCTGTCTCGCGAGGCATCTTTGTGCACGACGTGCTGTTTCGGGTCATGACTTCTCTGCGCGAGCGTGCAGGCGGGCCGCTGGACCTCTCGCTGTTGGAGTCGGATGAGCTGAGTGAAGCGCTGGATCTCGCCATCGCTGCAGAATGCGAGGGATCCCAGCCTGCATACCCCCTGCTTTGGGAGGCCCAGGTGCAGCAGATGCGAAGTGAAATGCTCGCCTACCTGCTGACGCAGAATCAGGCCGGGGCCCGGCCGAGGCATTTCGAACTCGCATTCGGCCTGGGGGAGCTCTCGGCTGGCCTGAGCGATCCAGCCAGCACTCCTCGAGCCGTGGAGTTGGAGACGCCGGGCGGGATTGTGCGGCTTCGGGGCAAGATCGATCGCGTGGATGATTCCGATGCCGGTAGTTTCGTCGTGGATTACAAGACCGGCGCCCTGCCGACCTACGCGGACATCCGCGAAGGCAGAAGCCTGCAGTTGCCGCTGTACACCGAGGCTGCAGAGCAACTCCTGGCGGGTTCCGTTGCGGGAGGCGCTTTCCATCGTATCGGAGGCAGCAGCGACACCCGCGAGTTTTCGGCGTCTCGCGTCCCGAAGAAGGAAACGCGCGAGTTCTCCCAGCGGCGCGAAGACATCCTCGCCCTGGTTGGCGAATTCGTTTCCCGCATGGCCGAGGGCCGGTTCGATGCATTGCCGACTCACAAGTGCCCCTCCTACTGTGCCTATCGCCAGATCTGTCACTTCTCGCATCCCCGTGCCGAACGCAAGGATCGCCCCTCCCAGACGGAGACTTCCCCATGAAGATGGACAGCCTCCTTACCGACGCCCAGCGGGCTGCGGCGATCACCCGGGCCCGAGAGAATCTGACGGTCATGAGCGGCGCCGGCTGCGGGAAAACGCTCGTACTCGCCCGCCGCTTCACGGAGTTACTCCTCAAGCACGGCAGAGACGACAGCCCCCTGCGGAGATTCGTGGCGTTGACCTTCACGGAGAAGGCTGCCCTGGAGATGAACCTGCGCGTCCGAAGGATGCTCACGGAGCTGGCCGAGGGATCCCGGAATCCGGACCAGCGGCAGCGCATCGCTTCCTGGATCGAGGAAATCCCCGAAGCCAGGATCAGCACCATCCATGGCTTCTGCTCGGCGCTGCTGAGAGCCTACGCCATCGAGGCGGGAGTGGATCCGGGCTTTTCCGTCTGCGCCGATGAATTGCTGACGCGAACGCTTCGCCAGGACGCGGCGGATCGCGCGATTCTCCAGGGCCTGGACAGCCGACGTGACGACCTGACACAACTGCTGGCGACGACGCGATACGGCCAGGTCTGCGAGATGGTCGTGGAACTGATGTCCCACCACACCAGCGAGGGACTCGGACCGTACACGGATCCGGCCGTGATCCTGCAGCGATGGAAAGGGTCGCTGGATCGCACGCGACGCATACTCTGTGATCAACTCCGCGGTGACACTTGCCTGGCACGGAAGATTGAGCGACTCGAGGAGATCCCGTGCAGCGACCCGTCAGACAAACTGGCCGTCCATCGCGAGCAGGTTCTCTCCGCCGCCCGCGAGATCGTGAGCGATCCCGAGTCAGCCGGGCCCGACGCGTTCTCCCGCGCCACGAAGAAGCCGGGCAATTGCGGATCGAAGAAGAACTGGGACGATGTCAAAGCGGTCCGGGAAGCCATCAAGGGCGTTTCCGCCGATATCGAACCGTACGCGGTCCTTACCGAGGACCTCGACGAGGTGGACGCCCGTTCGGCTGGGGTGCTGGCGACGGTCGCGCGGACGGCAGTCGATGGCGAGCGGTTCCTGGCCGGGGAGAAGCGACGCCGCGGGATCCTGACGTTCGACGACCTGCTGATCCGCGTGCGCAGACTGGCCGAGGAGCACCCACAGATCGCCCGGGTCATTGGCGAGGGTATCGACCAGTTACTCATCGACGAATGCCAGGATACCAACGCCTACCAACTGGCCACGTTGCTGAGGCTTCTGTTCGGCGCGGACGATCCGACGGACCTGCCCGAGCTGCCCCCCGGACGGGTATTCGTCGTGGGCGACGACAAGCAGAGCATCTATCGGTTCCAGGGCGCAGATGTAGACATTTTCCGCGATCTGTGTGCCAAGCTTGGCCGCTCACGGCGGGAGGTGCTGGACCTGAGCTTCCGCACCCATCCGGCCGGGGTGTCCTTCGTCAACCACCTGTTCGGGCAGTTGATGGGCTCGTCGTATCAGCCCAGCCAGCCGCACCGGACAGAGGTCCCGGATCAACCGGCCGTGGAAATCCTGATGACCAGCCCCGGGGAGGATCCGGACACGGCAAGCAGTGCAGATGAGTGCAGCCAGATGCAGGCCGAGGCGGTGGTCGGTCGAATCCATCGGCTGGTGCACTCCGACGAGAGAAGCGTCTGGGACGATCAGGAAAAGGCCTATCGCAAAGCGAGGTGGGGTGATATCGCGATCCTGCTGACGCGGCGCAAGTACAGCGGGCGACTGGAGCGAAGGCTTCAGGAGTGGGAGATCCCCTACCACGTGCTCAAGGGCACGGGACTGTTTCAGCAGCAGGAAGTGTTCGACGTGCTCAACGCGCTGCAGATCGTCGACAATCCGATGGATGACGTTGCTTTCGCGGGAGTGCTCCGCAGCAGCATGGTCGGCCTCGATGACAACGTACTGATGCACCTTTCCCGGGCACTGGCACCTCCCTACCTGCCTGCTGTCAGGGATCGACTCGATCTCCAGGAGCCCTTGGCCGGTTTGACCGACGCCCAGCAGCAGGCCATCGAAGAGACGGCGGGTCTCTTAATATCACTCCATCGGCGAAAGGATGCAGTTGGGATCGCTGCGCTCATGGATGAGATTCTGCGATTCACCGGGTATGAAGCCACGCTCCTCGCCCAGCCTCAGGGTCACCGAATGGTGGGTTCGGTGCGCAAGATTCGACAACTCGCCGCGGAAGCCGACGCAGACGGACTGTCGCTGGCCGACTTCGTCGCCCGGGTGCAGGAGATGATCCTGCAGAACATCCGCTACGAACAGGCGGCCGTGTCGGGAGAGTCCGCAAACGTCGTGCGTATCATGACCGTGCACGCAGCCAAGGGACTGGAGTTTCCCGTCGTCGTCCTGCCGAATCTCAATACGGGCCACGAAGGGCATCGCGGGGCTCTCCTTCATCGCAGAGACTGGGGCTGGACCTGCAGACACACCGGCTCGGAGAGGGACGAACTGGAACGCACTCAAACCAAGGACAGGAATCACCCCCTGCCTCTCTCATTCCGTCTGGCCAGAAAGCTGGAAGAAGATGACGCACTGGCAGAAGACACCCGGCTGCTGTATGTGGCGATCACGCGCCACCGCGACAAGATAATCCTGGTCGGATCGGATCGACGCATGAAGGACGGCGGGTACAAGAGCGCATCTCATCTCGCGAAGCTCGACGAGGCATTGGGGATCTGCCAGGCGCTGGACGCCGGCCGCAAGCGGATCCCGTATGCAGGCGGGCAGTTCGAAATCCTCCTCCGTCGCTGCCAGCCGGGTGGCTTTGGGCCTGGCCCCACCCGCTCGGAGATGCCAGCCGGCGTCCGCCTGCTTCGCCAGGCGACCGATGAAGAGGCCTTCGCTTCGTCGCTCATCAGGCAGGCACCGGGCAGCGGAGAGCTGCCGTTGATCGGGCCCGTTCCAGCGAACCGCGCTGTGCCCGAGCTGGCTGTCACCGCGCTGGCTGACTTCTCGCGTTGTGCCCGGCTGTTCCACTGGCGATACGAACTACGTCTGCCCGGACAATGGACGGGCCCGGGCAAGTATCAGGCCGACAAGGCCGCCCGTTCCGAGCAAGCCATCGACGCCCTTACGCTCGGGACGTTCTACCATCTGTGCATGGAACGGCTGGATCCTCAATCGCCCCAGCCAGCCGGCGTGCTCGGCACCGCGGTGGCAGCCGAACTGGACATGATCGATTCGCCCGGGCTGGAGCAGGCGATCAGCGAACTCGACGACATCCTGGAAGCATTCCGGGAAACGCCGCTGCAATCGCAGCTGGCCTCCGCCAGGAAAGCCCACCGGGAACTGGATTTCCTTCTCGACGCCGGCCCGATTCGCCTGCGAGGCCAGATCGATCTTCTCCTGCAGGATGCGGACGCCAACTGGCATGTGATCGACTACAAGTCCGACCGCGTCACCCCCGAGCGACTGACCGAACACGCCGAAGGCTACAGGATGCAGATGCTCGCGTACTGCCTGGCGGCGGGGAGGTATCTCGATACGACGATCGAGTCGGCCCGGCTGTACTTTCTTCGAAAGGGTCTGGAGCACTCATTCTCTCTGGATGAGCGATCGCTGGAAGACGGCCTCGAGCAGATTGTGCGGCTGGGGCGATCGATCATCGAATCCCGCCGGACAGGGGCGTACCCCCCCGCCGAAGGCTATTGCCGGTTCTGTCCCTACCAGGGCCGTTGCCAGCGACTGGCGTGAAGGCCGAAAAGCATCGAAAGCACTGGACGAGTTGCGGGGAAAATGCAATAATAGGGGTACGGATTGGGACATCTGGACTACGGAGAATAACCCCGACCACAGGAGTACCGTCATGCCTTGCTCTCGCTCTGTCGCCTCTCGCGGCTTTACGCTCATCGAACTGCTTGTGGTCATCGCGATTATTGCGATGCTCTTGGCCATTCTCTCGCCCAGTCTGAGATCCGCGAGGGAGCAGGCGCTCAAAACCGTCTGCCTGGCGAATCTGAAAGACGTGGGCCTGGCGATGATGACGTATCAAAGGAACAACAACGACACCATCTCCCCGGATCGTGTGTATGGCCCGAGCAGCAAACGGGTCAACTGGGCGAACCAACTCGTGCTGGCCGAATTGATCACCGGAGGCCGGAGCGACTCCACGGATATCCCCGAAGAGCCCACCATCCTCCGATGCCCTTCGGAATTCAAACGCCTGCACGTGTATAACTCCGACGACGAATGGGGCTTCACCGACGGAACCTGGAGCACGGACCGCAGCACCGCCTTCCGCAACCACAAGGGCCGGGGAACGATCCTTCCTCACGAAATGATCAACTCGTCGGGCGAGACGGAGTTCTATACGCACACCTCGTACGGCATCAACGGCGGCAACGTCGAAAGCAACCTGTTCAAATGGGGCGGCCACAAGACCGTACCCCATCGCCGCTACGACCCAAGACATGGTCAGCTCAAGTGGGTGAAGATGCGCGACTTCGCCTATGGGATGGACCAGGTCATGAGCGTCTTTGACGGCGGCCATACCCACATGAGTTCGCACGATGCGGTTCACGCCAGACACATGAACGGCACGCAGACCAATGTGGTGTTCATCGACGGGCACGCCAGGACGTACGAGTCCGGAGACATCCCGCCCATCTGGTACGAAGACGACCGGGACAAGGACAAGATGCCCACCTGGTGGTACCGCTGACCGGCAGCTGAGACCAGGAACCCCAGTCCTCGCCGCTGAATCATACGCGATCCGTCCACGCCGACTTACCCTCCCGGTGAGTATGCGCTTTCCCCTTGCCCCGCCTGATGATATGATCATGCCGAGGCAGATGACGCCTGGGCGTGGCGAAGAATGTCGCCACGGGCAGTCAGCCTGTCGTCACAGGGAAAGGACGTCCCGATGGTCATCCACGTAGTCCGGGCCATGTTTATTCTGGTGGTGCTGGCGCTGACGATGTCGTTTGCCCTGACCAAGAACGTGACCGACCGCGGCCCGGACTTTGTCACCTACTACATCCTCGCTCCTTCCCTGTTTGCCTTTGCGCTGGTCCTGATCGACATGTTCTGGCGCCGTAAAAGGCTGCAGGCTCTCAGCGGGCTGTTCTTCGGAATTCTGGCGGGAATCGTCATCGCCTATCTGCTGTCGCTCATCGTCGACCTGGTAGCCGATGTCGCGATCTCGGCCGGCCCGGACAACCCGGTGGTGCACCTGATCAAGGCACTGATCAGCGCCGCAGCCGTATTCATGTGCGTCTCGTTCGTCCTGCAGACCAAGGACGATTTCCGGTTTGTGATCCCCTATGTCGAGTTCTCCCGGCAAGCCAAAGGGCCTCGTCCTTTTCTGTTGGACACCTCCGTGATCATCGACGGACGCATCGCGGACGTGGCCGAAACCCGGATCTTTGAGAGCGACGTCCTCGTGCCGCGATTCGTCCTGGCTGAACTGCAGGCGATCGCAGACTCCGAGGACCGGCTCCGCCGTAACCGAGGCCGGCGTGGGCTGGATATGCTCAATCGCCTCCAGAAATCCGACAAGGTCGAGATCCGTCTGTATGAGTCGCACGTAACCAGCGTGGAAGAGCAGAGAGACGTCGACGCGAAGCTGGTTGCCCTGGCAGAGCATCTCAACGGGCGGGTCGTCACCAACGATTACAACCTCAACAAGATTGCCCAACTCCGGGGCGTTCCGGTCATCAACATCAACGACCTTGCCAATGGTCTCAAGCCGGTTGTGCTCCCGGGAGAAAATCTGCGCGTCAAGATCGTCAAACCCGGCGAGGAACCCGGCCAGGGCGTGGGGTACCTCGAAGACGGCACAATGGTCGTCGCCGAACAAGGCCGGCAGCACATCGGCGAGGAGATCATGATCACCGTGACCTCGGTGCTGCAGACCTCGGCGGGGCGGATGATCTTCGGGAAACTCGACGAGAAAACGTTAGACCGAGCGGATCGAAAATAGTCTCCCGACTTCGTATAATCGATTCGTAAGACAAGGCCACGGGTCCTTCACGGTCCCGCCGGCAAAGTGGGCCGAAACAGCGCTCGGTGCTGGACATCCGCCGGGAAAACCGCAGAATGTCCCATCGGCTGGTGGTCGATAGTGTAGGTGCTGCAGTCGCAGGTACGTCTGGAAGGAGTCGCCGCATGGCCAAGGTGTCCTTGGCGGAACACATGCAGGATCGTCCGGAGATTTCGGACGAGCAGATGCAGAACGCCGGGCCTTATATCACTGTTTCTCGTGAGTTTGGCTGCTGGGGATTCTCCCTGGGCCTGCTGCTTCTGGACATCCTCAACGAGGAAGACACGTCCGGCCATCCATGGAAGATCTACCACAAGGAAGTGCTGGACAGCCTCGCCTCGGAAACGGACGTAGACGCCGAGGTTCTCGAAGAGCAGCGTCGCAGCAAGCCTCGACTGTTTGCCGATTTCTTCCGCTCGCTGGGCAAGAGTGGAGACAGAATCCCCTCAGGCATCGAGGTCCGCAACCGAATCACCAAGATCATCCGGGAACTGGGTATCGACGGCCACGCGATCATCGTCGGACAGGGCGGAGCCGGCGCCTTGAACGACCTGCCCAACGGCCTGTCGATCCGGCTGGAGGCACCGGAAGACTGGCGAGTCAAGCAGGTGGCGTTCCGGGAAGGTCTCAGCGAAACCGAAGCCAAACTGCGTATCCAGGCCAAGCAAAGGGAAAAGGAGTATCTCCGCAAGATCTACGAAACCCGTTTCCCCCGGAAACCAGCCTTTAACCTGGTCTACGATTGTTCGGTGTTTTCCCTCGCCCAGATCGCTCAGCACGTGGTCTACGCGATGAAGCTCAAGAAGATCATCTAGCCTTTACGGGGTTGCCTGCTGTATAACGTGCCTTCCGCCAGGACCTGTCGCGAGACAGGTCGAGCTCACCTTCGGATCCATGACGAGAATAAGCATCGACTGTCGATCCCATTAAACGTTTAGTGATGCGTCCCCTTCTTCCGATGTGTACACCTAGAGAAACACAAGCGCTGCAAAGCCTTTGGGAGTAGCGAAATGCCTGAAACGATCGAGTCGTTTGTCAGCAAGCTCCAGCAGGACGGCATCCAGGCCGGCCAGCAGGAAGCAGAGAAGATCCGTAACGAGGCCCAGGCCGAGGCCGACGAGATCCTCGCCAAGGCCAGGGAGCAAGCGGAGAAAATCACTTCCGACGCAGAGAAGGAAGCCGCAAGCAAGCTGGAGCGGTCGAGAACGGAAATCCAACTCGCCGCCCGGGATACGATCCTCACGCTGCGCGATACGCTCTCCAATGCCATCGCCGCGGTAATCCAGCAGGGAAGCAGCGAAGCCCTCTCCGACGTCGACTTCCTCGGCAAGATCCTCCATGACATCGTCACGAATTACGCCAAGAGCGACCTGGAGGGCACGGACCGCATCGAAATCCGGGTCAAACCCGAACTGCGGGACCAACTGGTGGATTGGGCTCTCCGCGAGATCGGCCGGGACAAAGTCCAGGAAACACGCAAGCATATCGGTATCGATCTGAAAGGAACGCTTTCCCAGGCAGGATTCGAATACTCCTGCGCAGGAGCGACCGTCGAGGTGACGCTCGATTCGGTTGTGGAAATCCTCAAGCAGATGGTCAGCCCCAAGCTTCGCGACGTGGTGGACCAGGCCGTCCAGGAAGGACAAGGCTAGGAACCCTTCATGGTTGGTCAGCAAAACACCTACCTTTTGACTATCTTGCCGACACTGGGAGGCTTCGGCACCCAACCCCCGGTGGGTCCATCCGAGCTTCTGGAGATGTCCGACGGCATGCCCCGGGCCCAACGACTGATCCGCGCGATCTTCCTCGGCGACGATCTTCTCCTCCGGGAGGCGGTCCTGGCGGGCGAGGTGGATCAACCCGAACCGGTTGTGTTGACTGAAGAACAGGTCCGCGACCAGGCTCCCCTTCCTGAGGTTTTCCAGGAAGAGCAGCAGACGGGGGCAACCCGGCGAATCGCCGCCGACGTGCTCTGGGAGAGCTACTACCGATACCTTGATCGTGTCGCGGCCGAGACGGGCAACTCCTTCCTGCGGGACTGGGTGGGGTTCGAGGTGGGACTTCGCAACGCCCTGGCCAGCCAGCGTGCCAAGACTCTGGACCTCGACCCTTTGGGTTACCTGGTCGCCCAGGAACTCACCGAAAGCGACCTGTCGCCCTACGACTCGGTTCTTGGCGAATGGTCGGCCGCCCCCGACCCCCTGACCGCACTGAAAGCACTGGACCGCGCACGATGGCAGTGGATGCAGGACCATGACGCATGGTTCAGCTTCTCCGATGACGAAATAGCAGCCTATGCCACCAAGCTCATGCTGCTGATGCGTTGGAATCGACTGGAGTCGGCCCAGACGTCGCAGACGGGCCCTGTCGATGCCACCGCCTGACCCCCAGCCAGATAGAGGTAAGCACCGTGACGACCGGACGAATCGTAGCAGCCTTCGGAAACATGGTGATCGTGGAGCTTCGCGATCGCGTCGTGCAGAACTCGGTAGCCTATTGCTGCCGACAGGATGGCGCACGCCTGCTTTCCGAGGTCATCCGAGTGCGAGGACGCTTCGCCGACCTGCAGGTCTTCGAGGAAACCCGAGGCCTGCGCGTGGGCGATACCGTCGAATTCGGGGATGAGATGCTCGCCGTCACTCTCGGGCCGGGCCTGCTCGGCCAGGTCTACGACGGCCTGCAGAACCCCCTCGTGAAAGTGGCCGAAGAAGCAGGCTTCTTCCTCAAGCCGGGCCTGTATATCGAAGGCCTGCCCACCGACACCGAATGGGAGTTCACTCCGACCGTCCAGCCGGGCGATACCGTCACGGCGGGTGATGCGGTCGGTACGGTGCCCGAGGGCATCTTCCAACACCAGATCATGGTCCCCTTCGGCTGGCAGGGGCAGTTCACCGTCGAATCCGTCGTGGAGCCGGGAACCTATGACACGGCCAGGGAAGTGGCCACCGTCAAGGACGAGAACGGCCAGACCCATGCGGTAACCATGCGTCAGGACTGGCCGGTCAAGCGGGCGCTTTCGGTCTACAGGCGGCGTCTGATGCCCTCCGAGCCCCTCGTCACCGGTCAGCGCATCATCGACTCAATGTTCCCGATCGTCCGGGGCGGGACCTACTGCATTCCAGGCCCGTTCGGTGCAGGTAAGACCGTTCTCCAGCAACTGACCGCCCGCCATGCCGACGTGGATATCGTGATCATCGCCGCCTGCGGAGAGCGGGCTGGCGAGGTGGTCGAAACCATCCGCGAGTTCCCCGAACTCACAGACCCACGCACCGGCAAGAGCCTCATGGAGCGGACGATCATCATCTGCAATACCTCCGCCATGCCGGTCGCTGCCCGCGAGGCGTCGGTCTACACAGCCGTCACACTGGCCGAGTACTACCGGCAGATGGGGCTGAACGTGCTGCTACTGGCCGATTCGACCTCCCGCTGGGCCCAGGCGATGCGTGAAGTATCCGGCCGGCTGGAGGAGATCCCCGGCGAGGAGGCCTTCCCCGCCTATCTCGAAAGCCGGATCGCCAGCTTCTACGAGCGTGCCGGCTCGGTCGAACTCAACGACGGCCGGACCGCCTCGGTCACCATCGGCGGAACGGTAAGCCCGGCTGGCGGAAACTTCGAGGAACCCGTGACCCAGGGTACGCTGAAAGTTGTGGGCGCGTTCCACGGCCTGTCGCGAGCACGTTCGGACGCCCGCCGGTATCCGGCGATCGATCCGCTGGAATCGTGGTCGAAATACCAGGGCATCATCCCCTCCGAGCGTGCGGAGAAGGTGCGGGAACTGCTCGCCCGTGGCAATGAGGTCAAGCAGATGATGACCGTTGTGGGCGAGGAGGGCACGCCGGTAGCGGACTTCACAACGATGCTCAAGGCGGAGATGTTTGACAACTGCTACCTTCAGCAGAACGCGTTCGACGAGGTCGACGCTGCATGCCCGCGGGAACGCCAGGAGTTCGTCTTCGACAAGATCAGGCAGATCCTCGATATCGAGTTCGGGTTCGAGGACAAGGAGAACGCCCGCCAGACGATCTTCGAGATCCAGGACCTCTTGCGGAACTGGAACTACGCAGCCACCGACAGCGACGAGTACAAGAAAATCCTCTCCCAGATCGATGCGTTCATCGACCAGTGGAGCAAGGGCAAAGCCGCCCAGCCGGTTGCGGCAGGCCAGCAGTAGCACCCACACCGGCTTCGGACCATAAGGATTCCAAGCGATGCGGAAATACTACGACGAAATCACGAGAATCGCCGGCAACGTTGTCACGGTGACCGCCGAAGGCATCACCTACGACGAACTGGCTGTCATCACGACCGACCGGGGCCCGTCGCTGGCACAGGTCATCCGTCTCGAGGGCGACCAGGTGTCCCTGCAGGTCTTTGCGGGCACCCAGGGCGTCTCGACGGGCGACAAGGTCCGCTTCCTCGGAGCACCCATGGAAGTGCCCTTCAGCGACGATCTGCTCGGTCGGGTATTCGACGGCTCGGGCAAGCCACGCGATGACCGTCCCGAAGTCGAAGCCAAGCGTGTCGAGATCGGTTCGCCCCCCGTTAATCCGATCAAACGCCGCATGCCCGACAACATGATCCAGACGGGCATCCCGATGATCGACATCTTCAACTCGCTCGTAGAATCGCAGAAGCTGCCCATTTTCTCGGTGGCAGGCGAGCCCTACAATGAGTTGCTTGCGCGCGTCGGTCTCCAGGCCGATGCCGACATCATCATCCTCGGCGGGATGGGGCTGCGGCACGACGACTACCTGAAGTTCCGCGAGACGTTCGAGGAAGGCGGCGTGCTCGGACGGACCATCATGTTCGTGCATACCGCGGCCGACCCGGTTGTTGAGTGCCTGCTCGTGCCCGATCTCTGCCTCGCCGTCGGCGAGCAGTTCGCCCTGCAGGGCAAGCGCGTTCTCTGCCTGCTGTCGGACATGACGGCCTTCTCCGACGCGCTGAAGGAAATCGCCATCACCATGGAGCAGATCCCCTCCAACCGCGGATATCCGGGCGACCTGTACTCCCAGCTGGCCAGGCGATACGAAAAGGCTGTCGACTTCGACGGCGCCGGATCCCTGACGGTACTGGCGTGCGTGACCATGCCCGGCGACGACGTCACCCACCCCGTGCCCGACAACACCGGCTACATCACCGA
>CAZXSK010000041.1:0-26891 GCA_964642855.1 uncultured Planctomycetaceae bacterium
GGGCGGCATTATAGCGAGATGTCCACGGGGCGTTCAACCCGCCAGCATGCGATCAGTTCTTCCGGCGGATGGTTCCCCTGCGAAGCTGATGACGCTTGTTGAACACCCGCCAGAAGACCATCATTGCCATCAGCATGCTCGCCATCGCCGTGCCCGCTGCGATCATGAACATCACCATGATCTGATACTTCACTGCGTCCATCGGATCGATGCCGGCGAGAATCTGGCCGGTCATCATGCCCGGTAGCGAGACGATTCCCACCACCATCATGGAATTCAGGATCGGGATCATCCCGCGGCGGACGGCGTCGGCGAGGGGTTCGCGGGCAGCCTCCCAGCGGGTCGCGCCGCAAGCCAGGTCCATCTCCACCAGCCCGCGTCGCTCGTCCAGTGTCTGGAGCAACTGGTCCACGCACAGCGAAATACCCGTCAGGCCGTTGCCCAGGATCATCCCCAGCAGCGGGATGACATACTGGGGTTTGTACCACGGCGTGACGCCCACGATCGCCTCGGTGACGGTAAAGGTAACGCTTGCGGCACTGGCGACCAGGGCGACGAACGCGATGAGCTGCGCGCCGGGCAGCGTTCGCGACGGGCGGTTCACCGCAGCCCGGCTGGCGGCGAAGATCATCAGAACCATCACCCCCAGCACCGCCCACCACGCGTCGAGGTTGAACACGTAGCGAAGAACCACGCCTACCAACAGCAGCTGGACTATCGTTCGCACCGACGCCAACGCCAGACGCTTCTCGAGCCCCAACTTCAGCGACAGGCTCACCGCGCCGCAGACGAGAATCAGCCCCGCCGAGATCGCAAGCCCCCACGGGCCGATCTCGATCACGCCGCTCTGGGCAAGCAGGAGCATCATGGCGTGGCCTCCGGGGTGTCGGGGACGTACTCGGCGAGATCGACGCGACGCGCGCCGAGTGCATCGATGAGGCTGGACTCGTGCGCGACGATCAGCGCAGCCAGCCCCTGCGCATCGGTGAGCTCCGAAAGCAGATCGGCGGTCGCGGCGGTGGCGTCGGGATCCAGGGCGCTGGTGGGCTCGTCGAGCAGGAGGACCTTCGGCTGGGTGAGCAGGGCCCGGACCAGACTGACGCGCTGCTGCTGGCCGACCGACAGGGACGTCGCGCCCTGCTCCAGTCGCTCGGAGCCCACGTGCAGCCGGGCGAGCAACTCCTCGGCCCGGCGGGCATCGTATCGGGATCCAGTGGCCGCGTGGTAGGCAAACGCCCGCCGGAGATTCTCCTCGACGGAAGCATCCCGCAGTACGGGTTGCTGTTGAACGAGCATGACCTGCCGTCGGAACTGCGGGTAGCCGATCTCCTCGGGCGACTTGCCCTGCAGGAGGACTTCGCCTTCGTCGGGGTCATCGAGGCCGGCGACGGCGCGAAGCAGGGAGGTCTTGCCGATTCCGGACCGTCCTGAAAGTGCGATGGCTTCGCCCGGCTGGAGTTCGAGCGAAAGCCCCGCCAGCAGGGGCGTTCCGTTGGTGGCTACGGCCACGTTTCGCAGGCTCAGGAGGGGCTCGGACATAGCGGGTCGGGGTCGGTGGCGCGGGCCTGGCCGGCCAGTTGCTCGCGCAGGGACGGGTCTTCGATGAGCATCAGCAGCGCGCGGGGCAGCTGTCGCTGCTCGGAGTCGTCGTAGGTCATCGCCCACGTCGGGCGTTCCGGTGTGAACGCCGAGTGCGGGGCCACCACCGGCAGCGACGCGCGCAGGCAGGCACCCAGTGCGACACGGTCCGGGGCGCCGGGGGCGGGAAACAGCGCGATGTCAGCGGCGAGGAGTGCGTCGGTCAGCGGCCCGGTGCGGTCCGGAAAGGCGATCATCCCGCCCGGAGAGACGTGCTCGGCGTAGAACCGCAGCCTGGGTTCGGCGGGTCCGGGAACGGGCAGCAGCAGGTGAACCCGGGGCCGGTGCTCCACAAGCCACAGCACTCCCTGGGCCCAGATCGCGGACTTGAGCTTCGCCTGGCGGATCATCGGACAGGGCGCGACGATGGCGATGTCGCGCTCGGCCAGGCCGAGACGCCTGCGGATCTGACGCCGGGTTTTTTCGGTATCGTCTGTCACAATCGGCATCATACGCGGGGCGCGGCCGGGCGACAAGCGACGGCGAGCATTACCCCTGGCTGATGGCATGCCAGCGCGGGGCATGTTCGGCGGCGGTGCGGAACACCCGCACCATTTCGTCGTGGGGCTGGTCGGTGATGTCCACCAGGCCGATCGGCTGACTCTCGCCGTTGCTCCACCGGCCGGTGATGGGCTGGTCGGCGTGCTGGAACCAGTGACACCCCAGCGCGTAAGGCCTCTCGGCGAACCAGCGGAAGTAGCCCGTCGCCCAATCGTATCGCTCCTGGGGGGTGTAACACCGCCACAACGGCGGAAGCTGACGCGCGCTGGACAGTGGGAAGTGGAACTCGCCAATGATCACCGGCCTGCCGGTCTGGGCATGGTAGAAGTCGAAATTGTCCTTCGGCGGAGGATAGGTGTAGCAGTTGACGCTGCAGACGTCGACGTGCCGCCCGCATGCCTGCAGAACCCCCGCCGCCGGGGCCACCTTCGTAAACCGACAGCCGAGATAGAGGTGGTTGGGGTCGTGTTTCCTGAGCAGCCGGGCGACGGTGGAGAAGTATTGCTCGGCGAACAGGGCTTCGAAATCGTCCATCGCGTCACGTCCGGGACCGGTGTGGGCGATCTGCTCGTCGGAGAGGTTTCGCACATCGTCCCAGGTCTCGCACGGGACGGCGAAGGCGTCGCCGGCGGACTGGGGGGTGTCGAACCGCTCGCGACAGAACGCCAGCCAGCGGCCGCGCAGGGGCAGGCCCGGCTCGCAGGAGAGCAGGCGGGGGTTGCGCCACGACGCTTCGTTGTCGACGAAATATCCGATCAGCCAGGGATTCTCGCGACAGGGGGCGGTGAACTCCGCGAAGTGATCGTCCAGCCATTGTTCCCACCGTGGGTCGAAGGCGTCGGCGAAGCGTCCCACGAAGGCATGGTCGTCGCGATTGCGGCTGCGGGTGCGGGTCAGTCGCGTATGCGGAATCCGCTGCTGCTCGAGGAACAGGGGGTTCTGCGTGAATCCGCCGACGGTATTGACGCCCCACTTGCCGAAACGCTGCAGGACACGGTCGGCCCAGTCGGACTCGCTTTCGTACTTCCGCAAAACGTTCCATGCGTAGAAGCTTACATGGTCGCGTGCCCGCCTGCGGAAGGTGGGGATGTGATTGTCTGGCGAAAGCCTCGCAGCACCGTGCGGGCCGGTGGGGTCCGGCAGGGCCTCGAACAGGTGCTCCCGTCCGTCGATGGGCGTGAATTCGCTGGCGTCGATGCGGATGCTCGTGATCCCAACCGACCAGAACGGGTTGCCCTCGGGATCGACCAGCCACCATCGGCCGCCGTCGTCCTGTTCGAGCCGGAAGAACCCGCCAGGCTGGAAGGTCGGCCCGCCCGTCCAGCCGCCGAAGCGGTCGCGATCGGCGGGAGGCTGGATGTTCTCCAACTGCCTGGCCTCTTGCCTGCGACGCTCAACAAGTTGCCGTGGGTCGGTGACCTTGCCCGGCCAGTCTGCGTGGATTCGCTGGCCGAAGCGGTCGACTACGGCCGGTGGGTCGCCATCGCGGGCAATCAGCGCCAGGTCGTGCAGCGTGACGGTCCGCTCACTGTCGTTCTGCCAGTGCAGCGACAGTCGCACGGCCGCCGGCTGATATGTAGGGCGGATCCCGGCCGTCAGGGCAAGATCGGCCAGGTCGACGTTGACCGTCTGGACCTGTCCCGCATCGAGCTCGGCCTGATCGATGAGCCTGCATCGGGCACCGACGACGGTGATCTCCAGTCGCGCCGGCTCGTCGGGCGCGGTGAGCGTCAACGCCAGCCGGCCGAACGGTTTCCAGTCTTCGGGCAGGGCGAGTCCGGCCATGGTGGCTTCGATGGTTCCGCCGGACCGGTGGAAGGTGACAGCGGGGCGGCCGTCGACCAGCTCGCAGGCGGTGTGTTCGAGGGTCACTTCGTGCCTGGCCACGAGATCCCCGCCGCCGGCGGCGAAGGCCTGGAAGACGCGGTCCTCCTGCGTGCGGTATACGGGATCGGCCAGGCGGGCAAGCGTTGCGTTCGTTGTTTCCATTGTACGTCCGTTCGGTATCCCCGGCCGATGGTGGTAGAAATCGGGCCCGAAGAGCATCTGTCCCCGGGCCCTGGTTGGTTCTGCTTCGTTGCGCCGGCTGGCTTGGCCGGCGGGCTATGTCGTCAGGAGAAGAGGTCCTTTCCGGTCCAGCGTTTGCGGATCATGTGGGCGACGGTCTTGGGTTGCCGCTGGCGGGTGAAGACGCCCTTCTTGTTACCCATGACACGGGAGATGCCCTGCTTGGTCATGAAATCGGCGAAGTTCCAGAGATGTTCGCCGATGACAAAATCCAGGCGGTCGAGGATGTTGTTGATGCGCTTGATCATCTCGCACTGGTATTCCTCGGTGAAGATCACCGGCGGATCGTTGTGCATTCCCGCGATGGTGTCGGCACCGTATTCCGAGAGGATCATGGGCTTCTTCTGGTGCTTGTACCACTGCTTGATCTCCCACTCGCCCTTTTGCTCGATCAGGTCGAGATGTCCCGGGTTGCCATACCAGCCCCAGTAGCGGTTCAGGCAGATCACGTCGCAGTGTTCGACGGCCAGGTCGTTGTCGAACCACGTATGCACGGCCATGGTCATCGGGCGGTTCTGCGGATCGGATTCGCGCGCAACCTCGAACACCCGCTTGAAGTAGGGCCCGAAGGCCTTCTCCTGCGAGGCGGCTTCGTTCGCCAGCGACCACATCACCACGCAGGGGTGGTTCTTGTCGCGGGCGATCAGGTCGCGGACCATGTCGCAGTGGTGTCCTTCCAGGCCGGAGAGGAACTCCTTGGTGAACTTGTCCTGCTGGCGTTTGAACATGTACAGACCCACGGCAGGCGTCTCGTCGATGACGACCATTCCCTGCTCGTCGGCGTAGTTCATCAGCTCTTCGCTGTAAGGATAGTGCGAAGTGCGGAAGCTGTTGGCCCCGATCCACTGCATGAGGTTGAAGTCCTTGACGATGAGTACTTCGTCGAGGCCCTTGCCCTTGATGTCCATGTCCTCGTGCTTGCCGAAGCCCTGGAAGTAGAACTCCTTGCCGTTGATAAGGAACTTCTTGCCCTTGACTTTCACCGTGCGGATGCCCACCGGCAGGCGATAAACGTCGTCGCCGTCGTTGCAGGAGACCTCCAGCGTGTAGAGGTATGCCTTGCCCGGCTGCCAGAGCCTGGCTTTCTTGACCGTCAGCTTGCCGGATTCGCCCTGGCCTTCGGCGACCTTCCTGCCGCCTGCGTCGAGAAGGCGGACGCTGACGGCGCCCTTGCCGCCGGCGATGTCGACCTGGTACTGCACGATGCCGCTCTCGCCGCGGATGTCGGTGATCACGGCCACGTCGTCGATGTAGGTCTTGGGCGTGCAGTACAGCCGGACCGGGCGATGAATGCCCGAGTAGTTGAAGAAGTCGTGCTGGTAGTCCTGGATCCTGTAGCCGTCGGGGAAGTCGGGATGATCGATGGTCTTGATCTCTCCGGGCGGCAGGGTGGTGTCGTCCAGCACGTTGTTGACGACCACCGTCACGCGGTTGCTCCTGCCATATTCGACCACGTCGGAGACGTCGGCTTCGTAGGGAAGGTAGCCGCCCTTGTAAGTCACGAGCTCCTGACCGTTGACGAAGAGCGTGGACTTGTGCGTCGCCGACCCTACGCGCAGCACCACACGCTTTCCCTGCCACGAGGTGGGCACGAAGAAGTCGCGGTCGTACCACACGTCGCCGATGTGATCGCGCAGCCCGGAGTCCTGGGTAATGTCGTTGTAGCTGGCGGGAACGGGCATGGGGATCGTCGACTTCAGCGGCTTTGCATACCACTTCTTGTCCCAGCCTTCGCCCTTGGTGTCCTGGCGGAAATTCCAGATGCCCGACAGGTCCTTGATTTCCCGCGTTTCACTCTCTCGTGGGTAAAGCATGTCTGCGATTTCCTTCCTTCTGCTGTTGACTGGCCCGGCCCATGGCAGAGCCGGATCGCTACAGGGTTCCATGCCCGCCCGGCGGTGTCAACTATCCTGCCCGAAAACCGTGTCCACTCTCGCCCGGCCCGGTCAGTTCCCGCCGTGCTTCTCCAACAGCGCCTTGACCTCCGGGGCCTGGCTGAAATGGGCGGTCAGAAACGGCGTGTCGAGTTCGTCGTTCTTTGCGCGAATATCGGCGCCGGCGTCGATCAGGGCGCGGGCGATGTTCACGAGGTCCCGCATGGCCGCCAGGTGCAGCGGCGTGTGGCCGCCATTCATCTTCACGTCCGGGTCGGCATCGTGATCGAGCAGGAACCGCACAGCTGCGGAATCCTCCCTGGCAACGGCCAGGTGCAGCGGCGCCATGCCGCGCTTGCCGTGGACGTTGATATCCGCGCCGGCCTTGAGGAGCATCTCTGCCAGACGCCGGCGGGCCCCGGTGAACGGGGCATCCATCAGCACCAGCAGCGGGGTCTGGCCTTGCTTGTCGGGAAGGTTGACGTCGACCCCGCGGCGGATCATCTCGCGAAGCACACGGGTCGCGCCGAGGTCATCGACCATCAATCGATGGACGCACGGGCCTTCTTTCGTGGCGGCCGTCATGTCCGCCCCGCCTCGGACGAGAACGACCGCGACATCCCAACTGCCCTCGTCGATGGCAATCGCCAGGGGGACCGCGTCGCGACGCTTAGCCGAGGTGGGGCCGCGATCGAGGTTCATGCCCGCATCCACCAGCGCGCGGGCTTCGTCGAGGTCGTTGGTCTGGGCGGCAGAGAGGAGCATGCTCCATCGCTTGACCGGGTCCCTGGGCACGTCGACGGCCTTGACGGGCGTGCGATCGACCGGGTCTACCGGGTCGATCTGTTCAAGCCGCGACGAGCCGTTCGGATCGGCGACCAGTCCCCCGTCACCCGGGGCGCCGGCGTTGGGGTCGCTGGGGGGCAGGGGCTTGGGTTTCTCGCAGCCGCCCATTGCCAGCACCGGCAGGGCGAGACAGGCCAACGTTCGGGCGGCCCGCAGGAAGAAGCAACACGAGCCGGTCCGCCAGGTGCGCCCAGCTGCGGGTGATATCGCCTGTTGTCTGCTCACGCGTTCCCTGTGGATCATTGCCAACGGGCCCCCGATGAATCACGTGCGGATTTCGCCCATGGCGTCGTCATAGTCGACCATGAGCTTCCGGCCGTCCTTGAGGGTAATCTTCGCTGCCAGGGGATGGCCGGTCGGGGACCAGGGCAGGATTTCCAGATCCGCGATCGGGGCGAGTTCTTCGGACGTCCACTGTCCCCGCCCGGGCTGAGTGCTGGAGAGCATGACCGTGATCGCCAGGAACATGCCCGCGTAGTCCTTCTCCTCGGTGCGGTGGGCGTAGATGACGGTGCTCTTGTCGGTTTCGGGGTGGAGGCCTTCGTGGACGACCGAATCCAGCCCGTCCCAGCCGCTGTAGGAAACCATGCAGACGTGCCGCAGGTCGCCGGTGGCTTCGATGCCAGGCCGGCCGTCGGTTTCGAACGTGTCCACCACGGGCTCCTTTGGTCCTACGTGGGGCAGGGCGTAGTTGGCGAGCGTCAGGCGGTTGCAGTAGGGAATGCTCACGCGGTCGACGCGGAGCACGCCCCCGACGATCGGGACCTCGGCCAGGTCCACCCGGGCAAGCCACCCGGGCAGGTCGGTCTGGCGGTAGATCACCCCGTCTCGCTCGCCGACAAACCGCAGCGCCGAATTGGCCATGAACGGGATGTCATAGCCGGTCTGGTGGACGGAGTACGCCATGGCGGTGGCGCCTTCGGGGCAGTCGTCTTCCCACAGGAAGGCGGAGTTGTACGCCAGGCGGGTGTAGTTGGGGTTGCTCTTGTTGCTCTGGACCTTGCCCGGGGCGATCTGGGCCTCCCCTGTCTTGCCGTCGATGGTCATCGACAACCCGGGCCCGTCGATCGTGGCGGTCTTGTGGTCATCGCCGAGATCGGCCCAGTCGCCCTCGTTTTCCTCGGCCGTCCAGAAAGGCGAATCCTCGGGCAGGTGCAGCGCAAGGAACAGCTTGGCCAGCCAGAACGGGCTCAGTCGGCAGGAGTAGGACTGCACGAGCGGTTCGAACTCGCGGTAGAAGCCCAGCGTCGGCACGCCGTCGAGGTAGAAGTCGTCCCGCGTGATGAACTGCAGCAGGTTGCCCGAGCAGATCCGCCGCGCCCAGCCCGGGTCCATCGTCGGGTTCTCCAGCAGGAAGTGGGCGGGGAACGGCGCCGACGCCGCACAGCGATAGATGATGCTCCTGCCCCACATCAGCGAGTGGCCGTTGCGGCCGAACATCAGCGGGTAGGTCTCCATCATCTCCCGGTGTCGCTTCTCGATGATCGCGGCGATTTCCGGCCTGTGCTCGTAGCCGAACATGCGAGCCCAGATCGGCCCGTAGAACTGGAACGCCCAGCAGGAGTAGTAATCGAACTGGCCCATGTCGCGGTACCAGCCGTCGCCGGCATAGTAGGCCATCAGGTTCTGCAGGTGGTCGTCGAGGACCTGCTCGTCGATTTCGTAGCCATGCAGCTTCAGGAAGCTGGCCATCATCACGTTAAAGAACCGCCAGTTGTGCGAGTTCGTGCGGTTGGCGCAGTAGTCCTGGAACAGCCTGGCGATCTGGTCTTTCTGGTCCTGGGTGTAACGGTCCCAGATCTGCTCCTTCGAGTACATCAGCCCCAGCGCGAGGGCGGCACCTTCCGCTGTGTGCTGGAACAGAGGCTGGCTGTACTCCTCCGCCATGTCCGAGATCAAGCCGACGAACGACGGGTCGTCCGGATCGGTGCTGCGGAGGATCAAGTTGGCGTAGTAGTCGCGCAGGTTCTTTCCCGCTGCCTGGGCGTCTGGCTGTGCGGAGATGACCGGCCCGGCGATCATGAGCGTGCGGCTGAGGCCCTCGAACTCGGCCGATCGGAACTTCCACGGGGGGGCGTCGGGCTTGGGGTAGGTTTTGCCCGGCCTCTTGGGCAGCGCGATCGGGTCGTCGTCGCCCTCGACGTGCCGGAGCACGCCGGCCAGCAGGTGTTTTCCCGCCTCGATCCAGTGTGAGCGGGTCATCCCCGTCAGAAAGCTGTGATCGAAATCCGGCTGGTCTACGTTGTATGCATCAGACATGGGGACTCCTTGGGGCGTCTGTCTTGTGGCGATGGATATGCAGCGAAAACGCAGGCCGGGCACGCGGGGTTTCTCCCGTCCCGGCCGGCGAGTGAGAGTATGCTGGGTGGCGGAGGGGATTTCAAGCATCCGGCGGGCAAAGGCCACCGGATCACCCCCCTCGGATCGACCACCGCGAACGATTTCTTCCGGGGGTCGTACCATGTACACTGAGGCTGTCAGGCTACCGGAGGCCAGGGCGGCATCGGTCGCCGGTCCCGCATCGGAAACGGAGATACGCATGGTTCGTCGCGCCATCCTGGTTCTGGCCATTCTCGGATCACTGGCCGGTTGCGTGTGGCTGGGCGCGCGGACGCTTGCCGAGCAGGATGCTTCGACCCCGGCGACCAGCACAAGTCCCGCTGACGCGAACGAGTCCCGCCCGGTCGACACCCAGCCGGTGGGCGCTAACGAGGTGCACGTGACGATCCTGCACGTCGCCGACACGCACGGGCGCCTCAACCCGTACCGCAAAGACGGCAACAGCGTGGGAGGCTGGGCAAGACTGGCCGGGAAGATCGCCAAGATCCGCAAGCAGAGCAAGGCCGATCGGGTGCTGCTCGTCCACGCCGGCGACATCCTCAGCCGGGGCGACCGAACGACCCGCCGCACGAAGGGTGCAGCAAACATTCACCTGATGAACCGCCTGGGGTTCGATGCCTGGACGCCGGGCAACGGCGAATACTATGACGGCCTGGACGTGCTGAAGGCGAGGATCAAGCAGGCGAATTTCCCGGTGCTCACCAGCAACGTCATCGACGAGGCGACCGACAAGCCGCTGGGCATGGGCCGGGTCGTCGTGAACGTTGAGGGCGCGAAGATCGCGCTGTTCGGGATCTCGCTGCCCCGGAAGGGCAATCGCAAGGGGCTGAAGTACACCGACGCCATCCCCGCGGCTACCAGGCTCGTGCCGAAGCTGCGGAAGCAGGCTGATGTCATCGTGGCTGTGACGCACATCGGATACCAGCCGGACCTGCTGCTTGCCTCGGCGGTGGGCGGAATTGACGTGATTGTCGGCGGCCACACGCACACGCTGCTGGAGCGGGGTACGGTCGTGCCGCGCCTGGTAGGCAGGAGCACGCTGATCGCTCATGCGGGGGAGTATGTGCAGTATCTCGGGCAGGTGGACATCACGCTGCGTCGGACGGGGAGCACTTACCAAGTGGAGTCCGCAACGGCTACGGTGCACCGTATCGACGACAGCGTCGAAGCCGATCCTGCCATCGAGAAGCTTATCCAGGAGATGGGCCAGCGGGACTGGTCGGCGCCGAAGGGGTCGCAGACGGACCGCTCGGAAAGCCGACCTGCAGCAGACCGCGAGAAGCGAAAGGCGGCCTGAGGCTGTCCTGATTGCGGAAAATCAAAAGAAGTGGGATAATTTTCCGTCTTTGTGCGTCTGAACAGGATAGGAAGTCTTTGCCCGACGTCGGGCGGGGAGCACAGGTAGAAGAGGAAGGATGGATTATGACCAAACGCACGCTTGCGTGCCTCTGCACGCTGATGGTTGCTGCTACGGTCGCCCTGGCCGGGGACGACAAGAGCGAGATCGACGATGGCCCGTTGCACAAGAACCGGGAGCATGTCCGCGAACTGGTGAATCTCGAGTGGAAGCAGGACTCGATCGCACTGAATCGGCAGTGGGCACAGGAAGACGCCAACGCCCACGTGGACAAGACCGTCGAACGTCTCAAGAAACGCGGGATGGACGCCCGGAAGATCGCGGTCATCGTCGCCAGCCTCCGCCGACAGCAGGACGGGCTGTCCAGCAGCCTCAACAAACTTCGCCAGGCCGTCGGCGCGAGCACGTCGGGCAGGATGGGCTCGGGCGAGGGCGTCCGGCGGACGTTCAGCGGGGGCGTGCTGTCAGGATCGGCCGTCGAACGCGGGAAACTCGTTCGTCTGTCTTTGCGCGAGGAAACCGAGTCCGGGCGCATGCTCGATGTCCTGGACGACGGACACGGAGGCGTGCGGGTGTCGCTGATCGATCCGACCGGCAAACTGGTGGTCGTGCTCACCCAGCAGCGTGACGGCAGCGCCAAGCTGTTGTGGGTCGACACCAGAGAGACCCGCCGCATCGAGGCGGGCAGCATGATGGAACTCTACGCGGAGAACGCGATCTTCCTCGAGGAGAAGGTCTTCCCGACGCTCGATTACCTCGGCGTGGGCCTGCCGCTTCGCCCCATGGACAAGGAAGTTCGCGAGGAGGTCATCCGCCAATTGGGCATGTCGGCCGATGACGACCGTCTGAAAGAGGGCAAGCAGCTGGTCCGACAGCTCGACGGCGAAGAGTACGAGACCCGCGAAGAGGCGATGAAGGTCCTCTCGGAGAACTACCTGAAGTATCGCGAGGCGATCGTCCACGCCGACCGCAACCGCGAGGGCATGTCGGCCGAGGCACGCAATCGACTCAACCGGATCCTGGCGGAGAACAAGGAGGCCGACCGTCTCGGCCGGCTGGTCGATTCGCTGAAGCTGACCTCCGATTGGGACTACCTCGTCAGGCTGCTCGATGTGACGGAGGACAAGGGCAAGCAGGCGTTGGTCCTCGCCCGCCTGGCGGAGGTCACGGACCAGGAGTTCGGGGCCGATACCGCGGCCTGGAAGGCCTGGGCCCAGAACCGCAGGCAGGAAGAGGCCGAGGAACGCCGCAAGGCCAAAGAGGCCGCCGAAGCCGAGAAGCTTTTCGACTGACCGGCACAGCCGGGTTGGCCGCAACAAGGAAAACAGGCCCCGTCGACGTGTCGGCGGGGCCTGACTGATTTCTGTGCAAGGGCCTGGCTGCTGCGTACCTCCGGTCTTTCGGCTTCGCGCAGATCAGCCGCCCTTGAGTTTCTCCATGGTCTCGCGCACCTGAACGATCTCCCTCCTGGCGTCCACCACCCTCGCTTCGGTCTTCTTCGCCGTTGCCCGGAGCTCGGCGATCTGGGCGGCGAGCTTCTTGGCCAGCGCCGAGTTTTCCCCGTCGGACTCGATCGCTTTCCTGCGCATCCGAGAGGATTTCTCGATGCGAGCCTTGACGGTCTGTAGAGAAGCCTGCAGCTCGGCGATCTGTTTCTGTTGCTGATCCGCTTTCGCGGCCAGTCGCTTGAGCATAACCGCTCGCTGCTCGTCGGTCAGGCTGGAGACATCCACCTCGCCGCCGCTTTCGCCATCGGTGCTGCCGTCGTCCGACGCATCGGAGCTGGCGGCGTCGACGGCATTGGGGTCGCTGGGCAGGACGAACTCTTCGTTGGGGTCGACGTCCTTGTCGGCGAAGGCGTAGTCTTTCGGGATCGACAGCGTGACGATGTGCCCGACGAACACGTCCAGCTCCGGGCCGGGCTCGATCTTGAACTTCAGCGTTCGCTTGTTCCTTGCCAGCTTGCCCTCGATGGTCGAGCCGGAGTGCAGCTTGATCTTCACCTTGCCGACCGGCCGGGTGAAGAACTCGATCGTCTCGATCTTCTGGGGCTTGAGGGGCGCTTCCCCGAAAGGCGTGTCGATCAGCAGTTCCTCTTCCGCGACCCGCCCGAAGAGCATGTCTTCGTTGCGCAGCGTGATCTGCGCGAGCTTCGAATTGTCGACGTCGGTATAACTCAGCGAGAAGCTCTTGATCAGGTGACGTCGAATGTCCAGCGTGCGCCCGAGCTTGAGCCGCAGACGCATCTGCCGGTCGGTCACGAGGCCCGAAAGCACCGACCCGTTGCGGAAGATTACCCGGTGCAGACCCCCGTCGGGCGTGTCGAACTGCACGCCGCGCATGGAGTTGGCGTCCAGCTTCACCGTGCCGTATTCCGTCAGGTACGAGCAGGCGGCATCCTCGGGATTCACGTAGAGCTGCTGGCCGGAGCGAAGCACCACGGCCGGCTTGTCGGTGTTGATCTCCTCGGGACGTTCCTTCGAGACCCGGTACGCGATGGTCTTGAGCTTGCTGGTGGGAAGGGTCATCTCCGAGCCGCTTGGAAGCTTGAGTTTGAGCGGGCCGGAGGTCAACTCGCCGGCGACGACCTGGCCGTCGACCAGGCCCAGCAGCACGTGTTTGTCGTTGACGTCCGGAACGCTGAGGCCCATCACCTGATTGGGCTCGAAGCTCAATTCGCCGTAGAACGTCTTCAGCGTGTATTGATCGTTGATGATTGTCCCGAGGAACTCGTTGCCCGCGAGGGTAACAGCCAGGTCATTCTTGGCGTCTCGGGGCAGTTCCAGCGAGCCGAGGGTCACCATCGGCCCGCTCATGTTGACCAGGATTTTCCGGAGGTTCGCCGGAACCTTCTGCAGCTCCCGCGAGAGGTTGAAACTCTCCAGCAGCTTCTCCGCCTTGTCGTGCGGGTGACGCTGTGCCTGGAAGAAACAAACCGCCCGCGTCTCGCCGGCAGGGATGGAAAGCGTCATGTTGTACTGCATCGTATTGTTGCCGGTGTTGTAGGTCAGGACGGGCTTTTCTTTGGCGCCACGCGTGGCGAAGAAGTGCACCAGGGCGGGGGCATTGCTGCCCGAGGGGTACGTCACCAGGCCCCAGTCCTTCTTGCCCAGGCTCTCGCCGCCGGTGGTGGTCTTGACGTCCTTCAGCGAATAGCCGGTGTTGAGGTTGTAGCGGATGGGGACCGACTGGTCGGAGCCGGAGTTGTTCGTGAAGATGTCGATCCAGCGGGCGTAGCCCACCTTCGGATCGATGTAGATCCGCCGATAGACCGTGATGTTGTTATTGCTCCAGGGCCCCAGCAGCAGCTCGTGGCCGTCCTTGCTCACCTGGCGCGTGTTGGAGTACACCCCGTTGTTGTTGCAATAGAGGTACATCCCGTTGCTGTAGGCGGAATTCGTACCCGAGTTGATGTACCCGTACGTCGAGTAGATGTCCCACCGATAGCCGGCGCCGTCGTTGTTGTTCCAGTACGACTGCGTATACTGCTTGCCGTCGCTGAAGGTGTAGTCCTCGGCACGGAGCAGGGGGGCTGGCAGGTAGCACACAGCCAGCAGCACCGCGGGCAGGAGGATCCATCCGATTGCGTTTCTCATCCACTTGCTCATGATTGTTCCTTGTCGGGCTACCTGCTTGGGGCAGCGGGTTCGCTGGGCGTCGTCGCAGCCGGTTCAGGCCTGCGCTACCGTCTAATGGCGCGGACGGGGTCGACGAAGATGATCTCCTGACCGCCGGCATCCAGCGTCTGCGGCTGCTCCGGCCGGAGCTGGCCGATGAGGTCCTTGATCCGGCTTCGCACCTCGTCGTCGTCGCTGGCCTTGCGGGCCTTCTCCAGAAGGGGTATCACGCCCGGGCCAAGCTTGCGCAGTTCTTTCTCTACAGCAGAGACGTCTGCGGCGGTGCGGATCTTCGCGATCGCTTTCCTGGCCTCGGCGGTGACTTCGTCGGCGGGCAGTTCCTGGGCCCGTCTGAGCGACGCGCACAGGCCGGCCGGCAGGTCCACCGTAAGGTCGTCGGTCAGGCGGAACTCGAACGTCTCGCTCTCCATCGCCCCGCGGAACCGGGAGTCGTTCCATGTCCCGACGGTCGCCCGCCCGAGCGGATCGCTGACGAAATCCATCGTCTTGATGTCCCGGGGCGAGAGCTCCATCTCCCCGAAGGTCGATCCGATCTGCAGGGCTTTCTGGTCGATCACGCCCATCAGCACGTCCCCGCTGGTCAGTTCCACGCGCGTCAGGAACAGATTGGGCTCGGGCTCCTCGGCCAGGAGCATGCCCAGCACCTCCCTGCGGCCGAACTGCACCGGCCCGGAAACGCGAAGCCTCACACCGAGCGTGTCGTTGGACAGCAGGCCCGAGATCGTCGTGCCGTTGAGCAGCTGCACGCGATGCCCCCCGGCTGTGTCCCCGCTGGCCGCAATGGCGTAGACGTCGTGCGACTTGAGCATCACCTCACCGATCCGCGTGCGCAGATGCAGCGAGAGATCCTTGCTCTCGAATGCAAGCCGGTCGCCGGAGCGTAGGCTCAGGTACGGCCCGTTGTAGGAGATCATGATTGGGCGGTGCTCGGTAACCCGGAATGAGAATTCCTGGATGTCTTCGCGCTTGATCTCCCGGGCATTTCCGTCGACCGGCTCGAAGGGCAGGGCGTGATCCTGGAGCTGGCCGACGATCAACTGCCCGTCGCCGAGGACCACCTGTGCAGGTCCCTCGTCCTTGGAGAGCTTCGCTCCGATGATGTCCCGGGCGGGAAGCGTAAGCACACCGTCGAACGAGGTCTTGATCCGCAGGCTCTCGACGCCCAGCGTACCGCGAAGCTTCTTGCCGCTGCGCAGCACGACGGTGTCGACGTTGTCCCGCCGCTGAAGGATGATCTCGCCCCAGATAAACGCGCCCGAGAAGTTCAGGATCATGTCCCGCGCTTCGGGCGTGAGGTCGGAGAGCAGCTCCGTCGCGCGGAACGTCTCCAGCGTCTCCTTCAGTTTGTCGATGCTGTTGTCCTGGGATTCGAACGTGCAGAGGACCACCCGACCGCCGGCGGGGATCTTCAGATCATAGTTGTAGTAGATCGTGTTGCCGCTGACGTTGACCTTCGGCTTGGTTTCGGCATTCCTGCCGAACGGGATGTGCAGCGTCGCAGCCGCTCCGTAGCGGGCGCGGGAATGGGTGGCGAAGGCCCAGTCCGACTCGTCGATCTTCTGATCGCCCGACACGCTCCAGCGCTTCTCGATGCTGCCGTACTTGTTGGTGTAGTACCGGACGGGCACGGAAACAGCCTGCTTGGTGGGGTTCTCGAAGATGTCGATCCATCGCGCCATGCCGCGGTCGGGATACACCTTCACGCGCCGGTAGATCTTCAGATTGCTGTAGGTCCACGGACCCAGCTCGATTTCGTTGTTCTTCTCGTGGAATTTCGCCTGGTTGGTCTGCGGGTAGAAGTTCGTGCCGCGGATCTGCAGATACACCCCGCCGGAGTAGGCGTAATTCTGGCCGTACTGCACGTTCCCGTACCGCTGGATGTCCCACCGGAAGCCCTTGCCGTCGACTACCGCCCATTGAAGGTTGGTCGTCTTCTCGGTCTTCAGGTGGATTCCCAGCAGGGGCTCTTTCTTCTCAGGCTTGTTGGGGTCTTCCTGCTTGTCTTCCTGTTCGCCTTTGTCTGCGTTGGCGTTGTTCCCAACGCCGAAGAACCTGCCCCGCGGGCGCCGCTGGACTCTCTGCTGCGCTGCGGCGTGGGCAAGGCAGAGTACCAGCAGGGCGATCAGAAATCCCGCTATGGCAAGGCGTTTCATGGCTGATCCTCTCGAGAGTGCTCTACGTCGTCGACACACCTATATCACCGCCAGGCTTCCATGCGCAACCATACGGTAAGACGACCGGTTGCGGCAACAGTTCTCCAGCGGGTAAACTTTTCGTCCGCCCGGGCGAAACCCCGCGCCGCTGAAGCCGGTTCAGCCCTGCCGGAAGACCATGCAAAGCCAGACCAACACAATCCGCCTCGTAGCGATCGACCTGGACGGCACGCTGCTGAACTCCAACAAGCAGATCACCGACACCACCGCTGCGATCCTCAAGCAGGCCCGCGCCGAGCAGGGCGTCCGCGTGCTGCTGGCCTCGGCCAGGCCCCCGCGAAGCACGCTGCCCTTCCACCGCCTGCTCGACCTCGACACGCCCATGATCAACTACAACGGGGCGCTCGTGCTCGACCCGGGCGACGAAAGCGTCTGGCTGCATCGGCCCGTCCCGGGCGACGCCACCGCGGAGATCGCCTCGCTCGCCCGCAAGCTCTACCCCGGCGTGCTGGTCTCCGGCGAGAAGCTCGACCGCTGGTACACCGACCGCTTCGATGACGAGTTCGACGCGCCCTGGAAGACCGAAACCGCCCGGCTGTTCCGGCCCGACGTGGTCTCCCCGCTGGATGACTGGATCGCCCAGGACCTCACCAAGCTGCTGCTGCTCGGCGAGCCGCGCGAGCTGTCCCGCCTCGTGCCGGTGATCCGCGATCTGTTCGGCCAGCAGGTCTCCGTCGTGCAGACCGAGGGCGAGCTGATCCAGATCATGCACGTCAAGGCGTCCAAAAGCCGCGCGCTGCGTATGGTCGCCGGCAGGCTGGGCATCGACCGCTCGCAGGTGATGGCCATCGGCGACAACGCCAACGACGTGGGCATGCTGCGCTGGGCCCGGGTGGGCGTAGCCGTGGGCAACGCCGTGCCCGTCGCGCGAGAAGCAGCCGACTACGTCACCGACACCAACGACGCCGACGGAGCGGCCAAGGCGATCCACGAAATCATCCTGCGGGGCACGCCGCCACGGCGCAGCTGACCCGCTCCATTCTCGCCAGCAGTGAGGACATCATGACCATCCGCACCTACTACCACGATCGCGACGACTTCTCCGACGGCATCGCCCGCCTCCAGGAACTGCTGGAAGGCGGCGGGCTGACCGCCACCACCGACGACCAGCCCCTGGACGTGCCCGCGATCGTCTCGGAGATCCTCGCCGACCTCCAAGCCGGAGGTGCAGAGGCGATCTGCCGGCTGGAGAAGAAGCTCGACAGGGCGGAGCTGACGCCCGAGACGCTCCGCGTACCAACCGAGAGCATCGCGGCCGCCCACAGCCAGGCCGAGCCGGAATTCCTCTCGCTGATCCGCCGTGCGATTGCGAATATCCGGGAGTACCAGGAATCGATCCTCGTGACGGATCCGCCGCCGCTGGTCCGCGGGGGACGGGAGCTGTCGGTGCGGTATACGCCGGTGGGCTCTGCCGGGGTGTACGTGCCCGGCGGGCGGGCGCTCTACCCGTCGACCGTGCTGATGACGGTGGTCCCCGCCCAGGTGGCGGGGGTCGGGCGGATCGTGATGGCCTCTCCGCCGACCGGAGGCGACATCGACCCGATGGTGCTCGCCCTGGCCGGTGAGCTCGGAATCGACGAGGTCTATCGTCTCGGCGGGGCGGTTGCGATCGGCGCGCTGGCGATGGGGGTCGACCCGGTCGCCCGGGTGGACAAGATCGTGGGCCCGGGCAACGCGTTCGTCGCCGAGGCCAAGAGACAGGTCCTGGGGCGCGTGGGCATCGATTCGATCGCCGGGCCCAGCGAAGTGCTGATCGTCGCAGACGAAACCGCCCGGGCGGACTGGATCGCTGCCGACCTGATCGCCCAGGCTGAGCACAATCCCGGTTCGGCGATCCTGGTGACGACCTCGCGCGAGCTTGCCCGGGACGTGCCGGCTGAGCTGGAGAAGCAGCTGTCCGCCCTGGACCGCTCCGACGCCATCGCCGGTGCCCTCGACCGCTACAGCGCGATTTTCGTTGTTGCGGATCTTGCCCGGGCGTGCGACCTGGCCAACCGGTTCGCGGCCGAGCACCTGCAGATCGTCGTCGCCGACGAGGCCGAGGCGCTGGAGCGCATCGTCAATGCCGGGGCGATTTTCGTGGGTCCCCACACGCCCGTGCCGATGGGCGACTACTACGCGGGCCCGTCGCACGTGCTGCCCACCGGCGGGACGGCGAGGTTCTTCGGGCCCCTGAGCTGTAACGATTTTCGCAAGGCTTCGAGCGTAATCCGCTACGACGCGCCCAGCCTGGCTGCCGACGCCGACGACGTGATCGACTTCGCGACGCGCGAAGGCCTGACCGCCCACGCCCGGGCTGTGGAAGTCCGAAGGCAGGCAGCGGGCGAACAATAGCCGCGAATGTTCGAGCGTGTGGTTTTCACGAAGGGCCATTGACAACCCGCCCGCGCGGAAGCATTCTGCTGGCCCGTGGAGTCGTATGCGTATCGGGCATCACAGCAAACGGGACCGCCCATCCGCTTGTGCAGGTTCGGCCCGTCGGTGTCATTTGCGGCTATGGTGTTCCCCGCCGCTGAGGGCAAAGGCCCGGCGGCAGGAGGGGAAGATCAGGCGACGTGCAACCTGACTTGTAGTAGATTCGCGGCATTCGCGTCATTTGCGGCTATCAACCCGGACATCATGTATTTCAACGACAACATCGACGCCATGGAAGCCTACGTGCCCGGCGAGCAGCCAGCTGCGGGGGCGAAGGTCATCAAGCTCAACACCAACGAGAATCCCTACCCGCCTTCACCGAAGGTGCGCGAGGTGCTGAGCGGGTTGGATATCGCTGCGCTTCGTCGCTACCCCGACGCCCTGGCCGGTGAGTTCCGCAGCGTTGTAGCCGACCTGCTGGACGTGCCCCCCGAGTGGATCCTGCCCGGCGACGGCAGCGACGATGTGATCATGATGGTCGCGCGGTCTGCGCTGCAGCCCGGGCGGCGGTGCGCCTATCCCGTTCCTACGTTCGATTTCTACTTCACCCAGGCCCAGATCCAGGGCGCCGAGCGCATCGAGGTGCCCCTCGACGACGATTTCCGTCTGCCGGTTGACGCACTTATCGACGCCCGCGCCGACGTGACCTTCATCGCCAATCCCAACAGCCCCACGGGCATCGCTGCGCCCACCGACGCCCTGGCCGAGATCGCCGCGGGCCTGGACGGGCTTGTCGTGATCGACGAGGCGTACGTGGATTTCGCCGAAGACAGCGCCCTGGAGTTGCTGGAGCGTCACGGGAACGTCATCATCCTGCGGACGCTGTCGAAGGGGTATTCGCTGGCCGGCCTGCGCCTGGGGTTCGGCGTGGCCAGGCCCGACGTGCTCCAGGGGCTCCTGAAAACCAAGTCGATCTACAACGTCGGCACGATTCCCCAGGCGGTCGGGGCGGCTGCCCTTGCCGACGCCGCCTACCACGACCGGTGCGTGGAGCAGATTCTCGAATCCCGCCGGATGCTCGTCGACGCGCTGCAGGCGATGGGCTACCGAACCTGGCCGTCGGCGACGAACTTCCTGCTCGTACGCCCGCCGGAGGGCAACGCCGGACCGATCGCCGCCGCCCTGAAAGAGCAGGGGATTTTCGTGCGGTACTACGACCGCGATCGCCTGTCGGACAAGCTCCGCATCACCGTCGGAACGCCGGAAGAGACGGCCGATCTTGTCGAGGCGCTCCGCCGCCTGCACGCGGGCGGCTGAGGCTCGCCGAGGGCGACGTTATTGCTCTGCCTGCAGATCGGCTGCCATTTTCTTGAGGTAGCTTTTCATATCGGCGACGGGGTACTTCTCGCCCTCCAGCAGCGCCTTGCGGACCTGTCGCCAGTGGAGCACCACTTCCGTGCCTTCGGGCAGGCCGTCGAGATCGTCCGCATCTTCGAGGATCTCCTCGGGATCGGTCGCGTCTTCCAGGTGCAGGATGTAGATCGCGCGCAGGCCGTTGTTGAGGTACGCTTCCATGTCCGAAGTCTTGTCGCCCACGCCGGCTTGGATCGCCGTGAACCGCGTGCTCAATTCGTTGATTTCCCCGTCCTTGAACCGACGGTTGCCCTGCAGGATGGAGCCGTTGTCGGTCATCAACAGAGCCCCGCGGGGGTAGCCGTGACGGTTGAGCCAGGTGAGGCTCTTGGGGCCGAAGTAGTCCGGCCGTTGTGTCAGGTAGACGATCGTATGGTTCCTGGCCAGTTCGCGCATGACCGCCTCGCTCTCTGGCATCGGCACGGGGTCGCCGGCCAGGACGTGATGAAACCCCGAGGCGACCAGTGTTTTGTCGAGATCGATGACGATGATCGGCGCATCGGCCGGCCTGCATGCGACCAGCAGCTCCCGCGGGGTGGGTCGCTGCCCGTCTTCGGTCTGGGCGTCGGCCGTGACGGTAAAGAAGTAATCGCCCGGGCGTTCGGGGATGAATTCGGCGATGGCGTAGCCTTCCTCGTCGGTGCGGGCCTCGAAGGTTCTGCCGTCGGGCAGGGCGAAGCGGACGGTGACGTCCTCCTGGTCTCGGAGGAAGGTTCCCTTCTGCAGCCGCACGCGAAGATCAACCTGCTCGCCAGGCCGGCCGATCGCGTCGTAGGCATGGAAGAGGTATTCGGTTCGCGATCCCACGATGTGGCGCGTCAGGTCGCAGCCGGTCGACAGAAGCATTCCGCCCAGAGCAGCCAGCATCGCTGCGCATCTCAGCAGTTTCGTCATGTGTTCTACCTCCCACAGGTTCAGTTGTTGGCGGCCGATCGTTGTTGCAGGGCGTTTGCCCGGTCGTTGTCCGTCCGTCCGGGGCGCGGTAGACTGTTCCGATGCACCCCCAGTTCCAGCGGAGCCGCCTATGAAAGTGTATATCCTTGCCGACATGGAAGGCATCAGTGGAATCCGGAAGATCGAGCAGGTCAAGTCTTCCAGCTGCGAATACGAGGAAGGCCGGCGGCTGATGATCGCCGACGTCAACGTCGCCGTCGACGGCGCGATCGCCGGCGGGGCCAGCGAGGTGGTCGTCTGCGACACGCACGCCGGAGGCGGGCAGCTTCGCATCGCGGAGATGGACAGCCGGGCCGTTTACGAAACGCCGATCCGCGGCAACATGATGCCCGCACTCGACGAGAGTTTCACCGGCGTGGTGCTGCTGGGGCACCACGCACGGGCGGGGACGCTCAACGGGTTCCTGGACCACACGATGAATTCGCACCAGTGGTTCGAGTTCCGCATCAACGGGCAGGTCGTCGGCGAGATCGGCATCGAGGCTGCCTTCGCCGGGCACTTCGGCGTGCCGGTCATCGCGGTCACCGGCGACCAGGCCACCGCCGACGAAGCGGCCGGGCTGTTGGGGGATGTCTCCACCGCGGTGGTCAAGTGGGGCGTGGGTCGCAACCGGGCGCGGTGTCTGCCGCTGCCCGTCGCCCACGATCGCCTTCGCGAGACGATCTCCCGAGCGGTTGCCGAGGCTGGACATTGCAGGCCGTTCCAGCCGGAGCTGCCCGCCACGGTGGAGCTGACACTCTATCGCTCGGACTACGCCGACGAACTGGCCGGCCAGCCCGGCACCGATCGCGTCGACGCCCGCACCGTGCGGACGACGGTCGACCGGCTGGCGGACATTCGGCCGTGGTGAGCGGTCCGGAACCTGCTACGACGAGGCGATACGATGGATAGGGGCAGAACGAGACAATCACCGGGAGTGTGACGATGGCATCGAGCACGGATGCACAGGCGGAAGAAGTCAAGGTACTCCAGGTCGGCGACGGCGCGTTCGTCCGGCAGGAGATCGACAACATCGGCTGGCTGGACATGGGCGAGCACCTGCTGGTTGTCGATGCCCTCGAACACGCCGAGAAGGAGCCCGACGTTCTGCAGGCGATGCGCGACACCGTCGGCGACAAGCCCGTCGGCGTGGTCTTCAATACCCATACCCACTACGACCACGTCGCGCTGAACGACGCATTCCGCAAGCGGTTCGACGCACAGGTGCTCAGCTACGACTCGCCCGAGATCGACGAGGACGGCACGTGGCTGGAAGGCGAAGCCCGGCGCGTGCAGGTGGTGCCCATGACCGGCTGCCACACCGGCGAGGACTGCGTGCTGTGGGACCCGGCCGGGTCGGTCCTGTTCGTGGGCGATATCTTCGGCTGGGGACTCATCCCGCTGACCCGCAACCTCCGGGAGGACAGCTACCAGCTGCTGACTTCCACGATCCGCCGGCTGATCGACTTCGGGGCCGATACCGTCGTCCCCGGCCACGGGCCGCTGTGCGACAGCGACACGCTGCGACGCTACCTGGAGTATCTCGACGAGCTGATCGCCCAGGCCCGCCGGGGCGTGGAGGGCGGCAAGAGCGACCAGGAGATTCTCACCGCGATGACCCCCCCGGAAGACATGCGCCACTGGTGGCGCTTCGTGGAGTGGAAACACGCCGACAGCGCCCAGAAGGTGCTCAAAGCCGTCCGGCGCAAGTGGCTGTAGCGAGTAGGGGCCTCTTCCGGCCGGGTCAGTCGCCCGACCCCATCGCAAACCACCACGCCAGCAGGCCCCCGGTCTGCAGCAGCACGATACCCCAGGTCACGAGTTGGAACCCGACCTTGCGTGTCTTGTGTCTCAGCAGGTGCATCGCCGCCAGGGCACCGGGCGACCCTCCCGCAGCCGCCAGCAGGTGCAACAGGGCTTCCGGCAGGCGCAGCTTGCCTCGGCGTGCCGCGCGTTTATCGGTGGCGTGTGCGACGAAAGCCGCGGCATTGATCGCAGCCAGGTACGCCCATACCGGGTGGATCTCGATTGCCCAGACGCAAGCGGCTGAGAGGGAGGCGACGGCAACGGCCGCTGCAGCTCCATGGTAGAGCAGCGGCGAGGGCGGGCTTCGATCCTTTCTGCGGTATGTTCCTCGGTCAGCTGCCACGACGGGCAAGCCTACCTTCGGAAAGGAGTTTCGGCAAGTTCAGCTGCGGGCGGGGGCCGCGTTCTTCTGAGCTAAATCGTACTGAGTTTGCACGGGATTCCCCTTGAAGGACAGGCCGAACGAGGGAAAATGAAGGTCGGGAACCTGCAGGCCCTTTCTTCCTGAAAAGCGTATCCCTGCAGTTGCCCGGCCGGGGTTACGCATGTCTTTGCGGAAGTTTGCTGATGTGGGCTCGGAGTCCGCGCATGGGAAAAGGGACAACAGGCATTGCTGAGTGGGCTGGCAGACCGGCGGCAAAGGTTGTGATGCGCGCCTTGCTGGCCGTCCTTCCGGTCGCAGCGCTGCTGGGGAAGCCGGCCGAGCTTTCGGCAAACCCTGGCGAAACGCCCCGCAAGGTTCTCGTTGTCCATTCCTACCACAAGGGCTTCGTCTGGACCGACGACGTCCAGCGCGGCATCGAGAGCGTTCTGCAGGCAGGCGACGTATCCGTCGAGATCGAAGTCGAGTACATGGACGCCAAACGTCACTCGACGAGCGAACTCGCCGAAACCTTCGCACGCCTGCTGCAGACGAAGGCGAAGACCTGGAAGCCCGACCTGGTCATCTCGTGCGATGACGACGCGCTGGCATTCCTGTTCCAGTACCGCCGGACGCTTTACCCTGACGTTCCGGTCGTCTTCTGCGGGCTGAATGTCGAGGACTGGGACCCGACCCTCCTGGAAGGCCGATCCGGGTACGCCGGCGTGGTCGAGCGCCTCGATCTCAAGTCCACCATCGACCTGATCCCGCAGGTCCAGCCCGGTGTCGAGCGCATCGTGTTCGTGCACGACCGCACCACGTCCGGCCTGGCCGACCGCCGGACGATTCTATCCTACCGCCCCGAGTACCAAGGCAGGCTGGAGCTGGTCTTCGCCGACAAGGGCAACGGCCTGAGCGAGCAGGAACTGCTGGACTCCCTCCGCGGGCTCGATAAGAAGTCGGCTGTGTACTTCCTGGGCTTCTTCCGCGACCGCACCGGCAAGCCGCTGGCACTGGATTACATCATCCCCGAGATCTCCGCTGCCTCGCCGGTGCCCGTCTATGGCCACGCGGATACGTACCTCCGATACGGCATCCTTGGCGGGAAGCTGCTCTGCGCGGAACTACACGGCCGGTCTACCGGCCGCAAGGCGCTGGCGATTCTCCGCACGGGCTCGCTTCCCGATCCACCGGTGAGCGTCGAGAGCTCCAACCAGTACATGTTCGACCATCGCCAGCTCAAGCGCTTTGCCATTCCGAGGTCCCGGCTGCCGGAGGGCAGCGTCATTCTGTACGGCCCTACGTCGCTGCTGGAGAAACACCGCACCGAGATCCTGCTTGCCGCGGGAGCGTTCATCCTGCTGGTGGTCTTTGTGCTCGTGCTGCTTGCCAATACCGTCCGGAGACGTCGGGCGGAAAAGAAGCTCGCCGCCAGCGAACGGGACTATCGCCTGCTTGCCGATCATGCCACCGACATGATCAGCCGGCATGATCTGGAAGGGCGTTACCTCTACGTGTCGCCGGCCTGTGAGCAGCTTCTCGGATATCGGCCGGACGAACTCATCGGCCGTAACTGCTACGAACTCTTCCATCCCGATGACCTCGAAACCATCGAGCAATATCATCGGAAGCTGTTGGAAAGTGCGTCGCCGGTGAATGTGGTTTATCGTCTCAAGCACCGGCTGGGTCATTTCCTGTGGGTCGAGTCGCGCAGCAGTTCCATCCGCGATCAATCCACGGGCAGGATCGGCGAACTGATCGCCGTGACCCGCGATGTCACCCAGCGGAAGGTAGCCGAGGACCGCCTGACCCAGCAGCACCAGTTGATGGACTACATCATCCGTCACGACCCCAATGCCATCGCTGTCTACGATCGCGACCTCCACTACGTCTACGTCAGCGACCGCTATCTGCACGACTACGGCATCGAGGGCCAGCAGGTCATTGGCAGGCACCACTACGAAGTCTTCCCGGAGATGCCCGAGCGCTGGAAACAGGTCCACCAGCGCGCGCTCAACGGGGCCGTCGAGAGTTGCGAAGACGACTCCTTCCAGCGCCCCGACGGGTCGATCACCTACAACCGCTGGCAGTGCAGGCCGTGGTATCTCGCCGACGGCACGATCGGCGGGATCATCACCTACACCGAGGTGACCACCGAGCGCAAGCTGGCTGAGCAGGCCCTGCGTCGCAGCGAGCAGCGATACCGCAAGCTCGTCGAAAACGCGCCCGACGTCGTGTACATCTACTCCACCCGGCGGGGGGCGATCTACTGGTCCCCTCGCGTCGAGGACGTGCTCGGTCACCCGCCGGACGCCCTGGAAGACAACCCGTTCCTGTGGCACGATTCGATCCACCCCGACGACCACCCGGCCGTGGAAGAAGCCATCGAGCGGGCACGCGATCATGGCGAGCCGTTCGACCTGGAGTACCGCGTCCACGACGCCGACGGACACTGGCGATGGCTGCGCGACCGGTACATCAACATGGAAGTCACCGACGACGAGTGCATCATCGAAGGCCTCGCCACCGACATCACCCGGGAGAAAGAGGCCGAGAGAACCCGCAGACAACTCCAGCAGCAGGCGCAGACCGCCCGGAGGCAGGAGAGCCTGGTCACCATGGCCGGGGCGATCGCCCACAACTTCAACAACGACCTGATGGTCGTGCTCGGCAACCTGTCGCTGATTCTCAAGGATCGTCTCGACGAGGAGTCTGCCCGGGAGTCGCTGGAGGAAGCGGAAGGGGCGGCCAGGCACGCGTCCCAACTCAGCACGCTCATGCTGCGCTACGTCGGGCAGGGGCCCCAGAAGCACGAGTCGATCAGCCTCAGCGAACTGCTGGCCGACCTGCGCAGCGCGATCCGCAAGGCCCTGCCCCAGGAGATCGATCTGCAACTGGAGTTCTCTCCGGACGGGCAGCAGGATTCCGTCGTATCCGGCGACATGGCCGGGCTCTGCGAAGTCGTGCTCAGTCTCGTCCGCAACGCCGGCGAAGCCATCGGCCCCGAGGCGGGGCGCGTCTGTCTGTCGCTCGACCAGGCCGACCTGTCCGAGCAGGCCCTGGCCGGAAGCTACACTTACGAGAAGCCCAGGCCCGGGCGGTTCGTCTGCCTGACGGTCTCCGACGACGGCTGCGGGATGGACGAGGAAACCGTCGAGCGTCTCTTCGAACCCTACTACACCACCAAGTTCACCGGGCGCGGGCTGGGGCTTGCGTCGGTGTTGGGCATTGTCCAGGGACACCACGGCGGGATCTTTGTCGACACCCGGCCGGGCGGAGGCACGAAGATTCGCGTAGCCATCCCGGCTGCCAAACAGCCCGAGGCCGTCTGAGACTGGTCCGGTCAGCTTCGCTGTCGGGACCGGAGCTTCCTCACCTGCTCCCGATGGCGGATCTGTCTCAGGGCGGTATTCGCCAGGTTCCGCAGCGTTCCCGAGGGCCTGTCCATTATCAGCTTGCCAGGTGTCTCCAGGTTCGCAGCATCTCCGATACTCCTCACCAACTGCACCGCCGGGACCCCGGGCCCGGAGGGCAAAGTCAAATCCCTGT
>CAZXSK010000041.1:26991-37103 GCA_964642855.1 uncultured Planctomycetaceae bacterium
CTCACCAACTGCACCGCCGGGACCCCGGGCCCGGAGGGCAAAGTCAAATCCCTGTGGTATCGACGGGGGTTCGGGGCAGCCGGAATTTGGCGAGGAACCCGAAATCTCTGCCCGTGGTTTCCGATAGGTAACACAGGATTGGCCGGACGCGCAGTGCGCTGGCCTGCGAAGGGTCCCGGCGGCCGTCGCCGCGGACACCTCGCTTCGAACAGACACGGAACCGTTGCGGAGAAAAGCATGGACGAACTGGAAGCCATCCGCCTGCGTGTGCAGCAACTGCTTGCCCGGGGAAAGCGCTCCGACCTCAGTGACGAAGAGCGAAAGTCGATCTCCAACGAGGTCAATCAGCTCTGGTCGCAACTGGCGAGCTCTTCCCAGCCCCAGCGCAGCCGCGAAGAAGCAACCACGTAATCACCTCCGTTGCAGTCGCCCGAACAGGTGGCCGGCTGCGACGGGATCGTAGCGATCTGCAAGGGCGGCGAGGTCCGTATGGGCTTTCGTCGCCCTCTGTTTGTGCGCTTCGGAACCGGAAGGAATTGTGAGGCACGATTCGCGCCTTCCATGAAGTATTCGTCCTCCGGCTTCCGATAGGAAAAGGAAGTGTCAGACACACGATACAGTGCGCTGCGCCCGAGTCGGTCGGGACGGCGCGGATGCTTTGCATGACGCAATCGGCCACGGGAAGCACGTTTCGCAGTGGGCTTGCCGCGCCTTCGGGCACGTGCAGCCGCTGCGGGTGCGCATCGGCAGGCCGCCATTTCTGCCCCTCCTGTCACCACCTTCTCCGCCAGGCGCTGTCCGACGGCGTGTGGTGGATCTGCATCGGCCAGGCGGCGCTGCTGGGTGTACTGATCGTCTTCGTGCTGATGGTCTTCGGGCAACGTGTTCGCCCGGGGGACCCCATTGCCGCGACCTGGCCGTGGCCGGGCATTCACCTGCCAACCTGGGCGTCGTGGATGGCCCTTGCACTGGTCGCCGGCCTGGTGGTTACCGGCCTGGCGACGTTTGCGACCATTCTCGTGCTGGACGTGCCTCGCATGCTCCGCGGCCAGTCGCGGCAGAAACTCGCCATGGCCGATATCGATCTCGCCCTGCACAACGCAGCTGCGGTTCTGGCCCCGCCGACAGAGCAACTGGCGGGCGAGCCGGTCAACATTCGTCAGGCGTTGCGTTGCGGCGCGGGGCGGTTTCTGCGCGGCGTGGTCCGAGTCGCTGCAGGCTCGCGCGTGTTGATGCTCTCTGTCTCGCGGGCGTCGTCTGCCCGAGTCCGGGCGTGGGCGCCGGTTGTCGGCCGGGCCTTGGCGAGCAGCGGCAGGGGGGTAGCCAAGGCGGCCAAGGCCGTCGCTAACCTTCGGCCGCGCCGGAAGCAACACTACAACCCGCTGGAGATTCACGCCCGCACCTCCACGCCGACATCCAACGTGCAATACGTCCATCGGTCGGCGATGAGCGCAGCAGCTGCCCTGCATGCCGAGGACATCCGCCAGACCGTGGCGGACAACCTCGCAACCGCCCGCCGGCGCGAGCAGGCCGTCGCCCGACAGCGGGAGACAGCTGCGGTTGCCCCGGCCTCGACCGATGCTGCCGAAGTGCCAGCCGGAGTGTCAAGGCTGGGGATCGTACCGGCAGGTGACGATGTAACCCACTGCAATGAAGATACTTCAGCGGACACAGCCAGCACGCAAGCCCCTGATCCGCCGCCCGTCAAGGACCGCGGAGAAGCCCCCGCCAAGCCTTCGTCGCATCCTCACCAGCCGCCCGTGGAGCCATCGACGTCCGCCGGCAGCGACCTGCCCGACCTGCCCGACGTGCCCGGTGATGCCCTGCCCGACTTCGACACGGGAGTCATCGGCTCGCTGCCGATACCGGACTTCTCCGAGGTCGTGGAACCTCCTCGCGCGGGCAAGAGCAGCATCTCCATCGATGCCGCACCGCCTGATGAATCGACACAAACTACTGACAAAGAATCAGATACGAAAGAAGGCGAGCGGCCTGCCGTGGAGTCTACCATCGCCTCGGCTGACGATATCGAACTCCTGCCGCCCGAGGATACCCCGGAAGAAACCGCCGACGATCAGGCCGGGTTGGGCGATATCGAGCTGCTGCCCGAGGAGCCTGTAGACCTCGGCCCGCCGATCTGGGCCCGCACCGACTGGACGAAGCTCAGCGAACTCCAGCCCGACAGCGACCCCGCCGGGCTTCCGGACGATGGAGCTGCTATCACGTCGCAAGATCTTGACAATGCTGGAGATATGTCGAGTCAGAAAGCTCCGGGAACCCCTCCCGAACCGGCCGAGGCAGTCGGCGGATCCAGCGACGCCCCCGAGGCTGAGACGGACCCCGAGACCAGGGCCAGTCAGGATCTGCCGCTGCCTGATCCACGGGCTGCCCGGGCGTTCTGGCGTGCCCGAGCGAAACGGATGGGCCCCCGCCCGGAGGGGGAGGGCTCCGGGGAGGAATCTTCGCAAGCTACTGAAATCAAAGATATTGAAGCCGAAGAACCTGCCACGCAGGAGTACCCCCCGGTTGTCGGCAACACCGGCCAATCGACCTCGTCCGAGCCCGACCCATCCGCCCGGCCTGTTGTGCAGTGCCCCTCGTGTGGCCGGCGGAAGCCCTCGCCGGGGGAGGGGAAGTACCGCTGCTCGGACTGCAGCCACGTGCTGGTGATCGGCCCGGACGGGACGCTTGTTGTCTCGCGATGTCCCGAGTGCGGGAAGGAGCGTCCGTTCCCGGGCGCGGGGAAGTACCGCTGTGCGGAGTGCCGCCACGTATTCGAGCTCGACGCAATCGGCAACGTCGTGTGATGGCATGCGTCGATCGAAGGTCGGGATCGGGGACGTTTCTGCCCGGATCCGCGGCAAGAATCGGCCGCAACGGGCCGCGGCTGGCAGCCGGTGGCCGTGGCCGGCATCGGCCGTACTCAGCCGGGCAGCCACGGCAAGCTCTGGCAGGAATCGGCAAGAACCGGCAAGGCGAATCAACCCCGATTTCCAGCGCCCGGGATGCGCGCTTCGAGTCCCCGACCGCCGCGCCGGCGCGCAGATCACTCGTGCGCGATCAGACCGAATCCCGGCGGGGGTGACGGGGCGCTAGAGCGTGCCCTTGGTCGAGGGTACTTCGTCGGCGCGGGCGGGGTCGATTTCCTTCGCCTGGCGGAACGCCATCGCCAGCGCCTTGAAGACCGCCTCGGCTACATGGTGGTCGTTCGTGCCGCAGGGCACGTTGACGTGCAGGTTCATGCCCGCCTCGCGCGCGATTGCGCAGAGCAGCTCCTCCACCAGTTGCGTGTCGAACGTGCCGATCTTCGGCGTGTTGAACTGCACGTTGAACACCACATGCGACCGGCCTGAGAGGTCCAGCGACACGTTGGCCAGCGCTTCGTCCATCGGTACCGACGCGCTGCCGTATCGGCGGATGCCCGTCTTGCTGCCCAGCGCCCTGGCGATTGCCTGGCCGAGGCAGATGCCGACGTCCTCGGCTGTGTGGTGGTCGTCGACCTGCAGGTCGCCCTGGGCGTCGACGGTCAGATCCGTCAGGCTGTGCTTGCCGAAATGGTCCAGCATGTGGTCGAGGAAGCCGATGTCGGTGGACGCCTCAACGCGCCCCCGGCCGTCGAGGTCGATCTCGAGGCGGATGCGGGTTTCCTTCGTCTCGCGCGTGATGGTGGCGGTTCGGTTGCTCATGTTGCGTTCATTGTCTCCTGCCCCGGCCGGCGAAGTCCAGCCTTCCTTGCAGGTACATCGGGCAAACCGCCCGATGCGGTCGAGGGTTTCTGGCAATGCCGGTTCGTCTTCGCGCTTCGCACTACGACGTGGCAGGCGTATCGCCGCCGATGTCGGGAATCGCGCGAATCCGTCAGGGACCGCCGAGGCGGGCGGCAGACGGTCGTCACCCGGACCGAGGCCACGAGTGCCCAGGCGTTTCCGGGTGGCTGTGGTGTCCGGCTGGCGAACTAGTCGCCGATGATCCGGTGCAGGTATCCATCGCTGCGGACGAAGATCGCCCCGTCGGCGAGAACGAAGGCCGGACCATCGGCCCGGGTGATTCGGGCCCGTTTGCCACGGCTTCCCGGGCGTTCCACCTTCAACTCCGAGACCTTCCTGCCGTCCAACGCGTAGACGCTCAGGTTCCCGTGTTTCGTCAGGCCGTAGATGTGCTCGTCGGCGATCAGCGAGTAGTGATCGGTCTGTGGGGCTTTGTGGTCGTACCTGCCTCCGCGGGCGATGAACTTGCCGGTCATGGCATCGAGGATGTGCCCCTGGCGATGGTAGAACCTGCCCTTATAGACCGTCATCCACGGCGAATTGTTGCCCCAGATGCCGCGCTGCTTGCCGAGGTCTCCGCCGTGCCAGAGGACTTTCGCCTTGAGCGTGTCGTCGTCGCGTGTGAACCGTACGGCGGCCGGGGGATTCGGACCCTCCGGAAGCTTGCCCTTCCTGGTCCAGCCGCAGTGTTCTCCGGCCCCGCAGAAGAAGACCACGTCGGGCTCGTCGTGCTTGACCAGCGTCTGCATGCCGTAGTCCTTCCAGCCTTCGACCTTCAGGCGCTTTCCGCCGGGCAACTCGTAGGCATTGACGCCCGCAGCCAGCAGGATGTCATTCCCGTCGACCGTCATCACCATGGGCGAGACGATGCTGTGTACCCCGCCTCCCATGAAGTTGCCGTGCTTGTCCTTGTTGGCCGGTGCGTCGCTGGCCCAGACCAACTCCCCCGTATCGGCGTCGAAAGCCCGAACACGATTGGTGATGTCGCTGATCAGCAGGTTCTTCCACAGCAGCGGGGAGCGACCGTTGCGGCAGTACTCGCCCGTGTTCTCCGACTTGTCAAAGGCCAGCCACTTGAGGTTCCCTCTGAGGTCGTGACAGAAATACCCGCCCCACGCGGTGACGCTCCAGACGTGCTTGCCATCGGAGACGGGAGTGGCGTACGCTTCGCCGATGGCGTTGGGGATCGACTTGGTGAAGTTGTCCTTGGTGATCCCGGCGTCCTTGAGGTCGGCGTCTTTCTCGGGCTTCTGCTGCCCGTGCCACTTCTTGCGCACCGCCTCGCGAAGTTCCTCGGGCAGTGCAGCCGTGTGATCGAGAGGTTTCTCCCAGAGGGTCTTGCCTGTCTTGGCATCGAGGCAGAGAAGGGCGGGGAAGTACCGGTGCTTCTTGGTGATATCCACGGTCAGGAAGACCTTGTCCTCGACGACGATCGGCGAGGAATTCCCCCACGCGGGCAGCTTGACGACCCATTCCTGCTTCAGGTCCTTCTTCGGCGGCTTGATGCCCGGGAAAATGCCCGTTCCGTCGCGTCGGTATCCCGCGATCTGCGGGCCGGTTTTGGATTGTTCGGCAATCGTTGTCGACGCAATCAGGGCCAACGTGGCCACCGCGCCGAGCAAGACGGTAAATCGTTTCATGTCATTTCTCCCTGGAACCGTCAGCCGGCTGGAAGGTCGCGAGCTTCAGCTCGCCGCCGGTCAGTTGGATCTTCTGCTTGCCGACGAGGATCGTGTTGCCCTCGACTTTTGCTTCCGGGTGTTTGCCTTCGGGATCGAAGGTGATTACGTGGACCTTCTGCTTGCCAACGGTCACGGTTGACACCTTGACCTTCTCCCCCTCCTTGTACTTCCAGCGCGGACGCTTGATGACGCGGGTCCAGACGCCCCCGTTCCACTGCACGGTCTGGGCGTCTTCGGAAACCGTGCCCACGAGCGTACGACTCTTGTTCCATACCAGGTTCAGCTTGCGGCCCTCGAGATACGCCTTCTTGACCCGCTTGCGGACCGTGCCAAACGTCACGGTCAGATCCTTTCCGTTTTGCTCGACGCGGATCGGCCCGCCGTCGGTCCAGGCTCCGGTCAGGTCGATCTTGTCGTCGGCGACGGGGTCGAACTTCGGGGCCGGCGGGGTCACCCTGGGGCCCCGGGAGGAGGTCGTTGCGACCAGGCCCTTGCAGCCCGAGGTCCCGGAGTAGTCGATCGCCCAGGCGTCTTTGCCGTTGACGAAGGTGGCAGACCCGTCCGCCCCGGGGTTCCAGCTACCGATGCCGCTACGGCCGAAGCGGCCGATGGTGACCTTGTAGCCCGAGGCCCAGACGATGACGTCCTGCGGAGGGCGCACCTTGTGGTACCCGGTCGGGCCGGTGCGACAGAGGCCGGTGAAGAGCACGTCGTCGGGACCCGAGAAGCCGCTTCGGCAGAGGACGTACCCGTGCAGGCTGTCCCGCACGGCCAGCGGGAACGCCTTGGCGGGGTTCTCGGCCTTGGCATCCAGCGGCCAATTCACGAAGGCGTACACTGCGTGGAGGGGGTCGATGCGGGCCTCGTAGATCCGCTTGGTTGGGTCGGTGTCGGGCTCGACGAAATTCTCGTAGACCCATTTCATGCCCGGGCGGTAGGGATCGGGAAGTGCTCCCATGCCGATGCAGAACAGCCCGTCGGCGCTCCAGCCGCCCCGATCGCGGAAGCGGTCCCGCGTTCCGCCCGGCCAGAAGTGCGGACCGTGTGAGTAATATCCTCGCATGGGGCGCCGCACCCCGTCTTCGGAGTCGATGAACTCCAGGACCCTCGTGAGCATGATCATCCGGGCGTTGGGTGCGCCTTGGCACCAGTCCCTGCCGGCTGCAACGCGCATCGACTGGATCAGCCCGAGCAGGCCCGGCTGCATGGCGGTCTTGTCCGAGCCGGTGCCTTCCCCGAACCAGCCCCCGTCGCCGTAGCCCTTGGTGAGGACTGTCTTCATCGACGACTCGACGGTACGCAGGATTTTTTCCAATCGATCGTCGTCGGCTCCGGGGTCGCCCTGGATCGCCAGCGCCGCAATGCCCGGGCCGCTGATGTACGCGCCGTAATGGTTCGACGATGGCGGGTAGTTGCCCCCCCTGGCCAGCACTTCCAGCGTGTACGGGCCTCGTTTGCCGCCGACCGTCTTGGGCCCGAGGTCCTGGATCTTCTTGAGTACCGACTTGCGATATTCGTCGTCCCAGCCGTCGTAACAGAGGTCGTAGGCGATCGCCACGCCCTGCAAAACACCCGAGATCCGGAAACCCGTGCCCGGGGCCTTCCAGGAGTAGCGTTCGTCCCGATCCACCTGTCCTTCGAAGACCTTTTCGAGGCATTGTCTCGCCAGGTCGGCGTACTTCCCATTCTCGGTGAGCTGGTAGAGCAGGCCGAAGCCGGCGGCATGGTTGACGGTGAACGCACCGGGCTTGAGCTGGCCCGGGCCCTTGGGGCCGATATTCAGCGGGGGGTTCGGGTTGAACTGCCCGGGCATGTCCTCGCCGCCACCCAGCAGGTACTTGAGTCTTCCGACCATGGCCTTGCCGACGTCCGTTTCCGCTTTCTTCTGCAGTTCCTTGACATCCGACTTGCGGAACAGCAGACGCGGGTGCTCGCCCGCCTTGGGCGCGACGAATCCCTCCACGGATTCAGGCCAGGCCGATGGTTCTCCCGAGCTTGGGTGAGCGGTGCCGACGAGGATTGCGGCTGCGATGCTGAGACAGGTCGCGCGTAGAGCGAGAGTGCGAAGTTTCATCAGGCTGGCCCCTTCACAGGTTCGGTATCTTTCGGGCACGTCAGTGATTCATTGATGTACGGAAGCCGCAAAAGGTTCCTGCGGAAAACGACCGATCTGCCTGTCTCGTGGTGGAGCGCCAACTCGCGAACCTGAAGTGTCCGTGTCCTTCGGCCGGGCTCTGTTGCCCGCGCCACGGGAATCGGATGCGCGCAGACAGGCGATAAGGGGCAACCGACCGGTCGGCTGAACGGCCTTCAGTTATCGTCGGAACGCGGGCCTTGGGAGTCCCGGTTGGTGGTGTTGTCCGACGTTCCGCGGCTGCGTTTCATGAGGTAGGTCGCATACCGCTTGAAGGTCGGATCGAGGTCGTTGACCGTCAGCAGCGAGCTGGCGAAGGCCTCGGCTGCGTCATGCCTCTCGGTGTTGTGCAGCATGAAGGCTGCGAGGAAGTACATCTCCGGCTGGACGATGGGCTTGCCGTCGGAGGCCTTGCTCTCGGCGATGCGATCGAGGAGGACCTTCAGCTCCCGCTGGTACACGTCGCCGCCGAGCAGGTTGACCACATCGACGCGCGTGGCGATCAGGCCGGGGAAGGTCTCCAGCGCCCGCTTGATCTGCGACGCGGCCGAGGAGTGCTCGTCGGCTGCGAAGAGCGACAGCCCGAGCCCGATGCGGGCCAGGGGGTTCCGCCGGTCGGTGATGGCAGCGATTTCGAACTGCGTGGTGGCGTCGTAGAATTTCCCCTGCTTCAGGAGCTTCTCGCCTTTCCGCATGGCGTCGTTGAACATGTCGCCGCCGGTGCCCGCGAGGCGACGGATCATGATTACGCGGTCGGCCTGGGCTTCGACGCGGGCTTCCTCGCTTTCGCTGAGGTCGGTCAGCTCGATGGAGCGTCTGGCCGTGGAGCCGGTCTGTCGCTCCTCGAGGCGAGCGAGGATCTCCAGGAAGACATCCTGGTTGCGTCGCAGGCGGTATCGCGTCTGGTCGTCGGTGCGGAGGCGTTCGGAAAGCGGCTTGGGGATGAGTCCGACGTTGGCGTCGACCTCTGCCTGGCGGTTTTCGAGGCGTCGGCGGAGGGCGGGGGAGAGATCTTCGGCTTCGGCCTCCATTCCCAGGGGGCGTGCGAGGATCAACTGGCGGGTGAGTTCGCGTCGGCGGTCGGGCCGGAGGATCCCCATGGTTGCCCCGGCTCCGGGCTGGGACAGCGCCAGCGCTTCGCGCCGGGCGAGGGTCGAACCGGTCGGCGTGTCGTAGGTGATGCTGACCATCGAGCCCTGTTCGGGCATTTCGCGGGCCATCAGGCCGCGGGGTTCGTCGTCGTCCTGGGCGTACTGGTCGTACACGCGTCCGAGCAGTCGCTGTGCGGCGCGGGAGGAGAGTGAACTCCGCTGGGGCACGTTGGAACCCGGAGAAGTGAGTCCGGAGCGGATCTCATTCAGCCGCAGGGCGGTGGTGGAACGCTCGAAGTAAACGTTGCTTCGGTAGGTCGGGCTGCCGGAAACCACGTCGGGAATGCCCACCGACTGCCTCCGGAAGGTGCCAAGTTCGGACGTGGGCACGTCGGCCTGGATGCTCTCGGCGCTGGAGTAGCGGATCTGCCCGCGGAAGTACCCCAAACCGGAAACCTGCCCGGTGACGATGCGCTGGCTGACGCCGAGCTGGGTATTCACGCCGCCGCGTCCGCCGACGACGCGGTTGTAGCCGCCGCTGCCGACCTGCGGGTTGGCGTCGAGCGCCTGGCCGGTGTTGACCTGGTGCTGGGCGCGGGCGGGAACTGCCGGAAGCAGCACCGCTGCGGCGAGGGCGAGAGTCGCCGTCGCAAGCGTAAGAACTCTTGTCAGCGAAATCATGGTCGTATCCTTGCTGGTCCCCGCGAGGCCTGTCGGGCCTGGGGCTCCATGTATACGGTCGTTCGGGCCGCCTGAAAGGTTCCCCAAATCCTTTGGCAGCCGGTTGCTAGCCAAGCCGGCCGGCGTCCGTTGTTACCATCGGCACCTGTCTGCAGGTCCGTCAGGGAATTTTAGTCGGTCCGGAGGGTCCGCCCAAGGGCTATTCGGGGCGCAGATGTGCCCGGCCTGGATTTCGCCAGGGGGCTTTGCGGGCGGACCTGTGGGGTCTATGATTCGCCGAGGCGCTACAGCCGGGATTGTCGCCGTGACGTATGGGGGGCAATCCGGCCAATGCTTTGCGCAGGAAATGCCGATGAATAGACTCGAAGCGGCCGGTTTGTGTGTCCCGTCCGGGCTGGCTGCGGACGAGCAGAACTTGCAGGAGTGAAAGTCAGGATATGCGACCTCTTCGAACGTTTACGATCGAACCGTGCCTTCCCGAGCCGCTTCGGCCTCTGCTGGAGATTGCCCACAACCTCCGCTGGTCGTGGGACGGCGACGCCCAGGAGCTCTTCCGCCGGCTGGACGCCAGAGGCTGGGAAGACAGCTATCACAATCCCGTGGCCATGCTCGGTCGGGTCGAGCAGTCGAAGCTGGCCGATCTGGCCGACAACGACGGGTTCATCTCGCACATGCGTCGCGTGCACGACGACCTGACCGACTACCTCGGCAAGCCCGGGTGGTGGGGCAGGACGTACGGCGACAGCGACGGCCCGCA
>CAZXSK010000042.1:0-15300 GCA_964642855.1 uncultured Planctomycetaceae bacterium
AGAGAGAGTTCCTCTTTGTGCTTGGCAAACAGAAGATGGCCGCGAATGACGCGAACAGCGCGAATGCGAAGAGAGAGTTCCTCTTTGTGCTTCGCAAAAAGAAGACGGCCGCCGATGACGCGAACAGCGCGAATGGAGAGAGGCGCACTGCGGATCTCTCGTGGTTCGCCCATCGGCGCGAGGCACCAATGGTACGCCCGTCGGTGCCGACCGGGAATCAGGATCCCGGACAAGTCCTCATCGCTCTTTGACAACCGAATAGCACACCTGCCCGCAGCGAGCTCCGCCGATCATGCGCCGTGCGATCCGCATTCAACGCTGTCACGGACTGTCTCGAGTCTCTCCGTTCTGTCGAGATCCGGTCCACCTGCGCTTTCTGTCGCTACGGAGCTCAAGGTCCGAGGATGGACCGCCCCGGCCCGTGCCCTGCCTGCCGGGAGACAGGTCTGTCGTCCCACGGGGGCTGGGCTTGTCCTTCCTTTGATTCGCGGCATTCGCGTCACTGGAGGCTATCCTCTTCCTGCCTGCCGGAGATGGTTTTCCCAGCCGGCGCAATGAGCAGGCCCGAGCGCGTGGTTTGGCGCCCGGGCCTGGGGGATGCGTCGGGTTGTCATGAGGCTGGGGTTATTCCTTCACCTCGTATTCGGCGTCGATGACGTCGTCGTCTTCTTTGTCGGAGGAATCCTCGCCGGCGGGCTGGGCGGTCTCGCCGCCGGGCGCTGCCTGCTGCTGGGCGCCGGCCGATTCGTACATCTGCTGGGCAATCTTGTGCGACGCCTGCTCGAGATTGCTCATCGCACGCTTGATGGCCTCGGCGTCGTCGCCCTTGCTGGCCTCGCGGACGCTGCTGATGGCCGACTCGACGTTCGAACGGTCTTCGGCGGCGATCTTCTCGCCCTGCTCGTTGAGCGTCTTTTCCATCTGGTAGGCCATCTGGTCGGCCTGGTTCTTCAGGTCGATCAGTTCGCGTCGCTTGCGGTCTTCCTCGGCGTGGGCTTCGGCGTCCTGGCGCATCTTCTCGATCTCGTTTTCGTCCAGGCCGGACGAGCCCTTGATCTCGATGGACTGTTCCTTACCGGTGGCGAGGTCCTTGGCAGAGACGTTCAGAATGCCGTTGGCGTCGATGCTGAAGGTCACCTCGACCTGGGGCATGCCCCGCGGAGCCGGCGGAATGCCCGTCAGGTTGAACCGGCCGAGCGTGCGGTTGTCCTTGGCGAACTCTCGCTCGCCCTGGAGCACGTGGATGGTCACCTCGGTCTGGTTGTCGGCTGCGGTGGAGAAGGTTTCCTTCTTCTCGGTGGGGATCGTGGTGTTCCGCTCGATGAGCTTGGTCATCACGCCGCCGAGGGTCTCGACGCCCAGCGACAGCGGGGTGACGTCGAGCAGGACCATCTGCTCTTCGACCTCGCCGGCCAGGATCGCGCCCTGAATGGCGGCGCCGATGCTGACCACCTCATCGGGGTTGACGCTCTTGTTGGGCTCCTTGCCGAAGACGTTCTTGACCAGCTCGCGGACCCTGGGAATGCGGGTCGAGCCGCCGACGAGAACGACCTCGTCGACGTCACCGGTGGTGAGCTTGGCGTCGGACAGGGCAGCCTTGCACGGGCCTTCCAGGCGCTTGAAGATATCTTCGCAAAGCTGCTCGAATTTCGAGCGCGTCAGCGTGAGGGTCAGGTGCTTCGGGCCGTCCTGCGTGGCCGTGATGAAGGGCAGATTGATGCTGGCTTCCATCGCGGTGGACAGTTCGCACTTGGCCTTTTCGGCGGCTTCCTTGAGCCGCTGCAAAGCCATCGCGTCGCTGCGAAGGTCGATGCCCTCCTGCTTCTTGAACTCGTCGGCGATGTAGTTGATGAGCACTTCGTCGATGTCGTCGCCGCCGAGGTGCGTGTCGCCGTTGGTGCTCATGACCTCGAAGACGTTGTCGCCGATATCGAGGATGGAGATATCGAACGTCCCGCCGCCGAAGTCGAAGACGGCGACCTTCTCGCTCTTCTTGCTTTCGAGCCCGTAAGCCAGGGCCGCGGCGGTGGGCTCGTTGATGATCCGCTCGACCTTCAGGCCGGCGATTTCACCGGCTTCCTTGGTGGCGGTTCGCTGGGAGTCGTTGAAGTAGGCAGGCACGGTGACCACGGCCCGCTGGACCTCCTCGCCGAGGTAGTCTTCGGCGACTTTCTTGAGCTCGGAGAGCACCATCGCGGAGATCTCCTGCGGGGCGTAGTCCTTATCGCGGACCTTGACCTTCACGAGTTCTTCGGGGCTGCCGGTGACCTCGTAGGGGACCTGCTTTTCTTCTTCGCCGACCTCGCGGTGCCGCCGGCCCATGAACCGCTTGATGGAGAACACGGTGTTCTTGGGGTTGGTCACCTGCTGGTGCTTGGCGGGCTGGCCTACGAGGCGTTCGCCCTTATCGGTGAAAGCGACGACCGACGGGGTGGTCCGGCTGCCCTGCTGGTTGATAAGTACCTTGGGCGACGAGCCTTCCATAATGGAGACCACACTGTTGGTCGTACCCAGGTCGATTCCGATTACTTTGTTCGAAGCCATTTACCGTTTCCTCTCGTCTCTGTGTCCATCGCTCCGCCGGCCGGGGCCGGCTACGAGATGATTGCTGTTCCGTCCGTACCGATACACCAGATGCAAGCACTATGCCAAAACCCTACATCACTTCTTTACAGGTACTTACGCTAACTGTTCGTCTGGCAGAACATGCCAAATCGGCGCCGGATGGGCGGGTGGATCTGCAAATGGCAGTCACTTCGGCAGGCCGATGGACTTTTCCGCCCGGAGCGACTAGGCTGGTATCGGCCGCGTGGCGGGCTGGCTTGCCCGCCTGCCACACGCTCCGCAACCGACTGCAAGGACACAACTTGAGTGACTGACGATCCGAGAATCTTCGTGGGCATCACCACCGGACCTGCCGGCGACGGGCTGGACCTGGCCGTGGCCGAAATTGCAGGCCGAGGCGAGACGATGCGCGCCACCGCGCTGGCGTCGGAGACCGTGCCCTGGCCTCAGGACCTGGGCGAACAGATCCGGGCGGCTTCGTCTGTCGCATCGGCGGCGTCGGCGCCCGATTTTGCGCACCTGGACCGCCGGGTCACCCGCGAAATCGCGGCGCAGGCCTGCCGGTTTCTTGCCGAAACTGCCCAAAGCTTGCCGAGGCTGCCCCGTCGCGGCCAGCCATTGCCACCCACGGCCGGCTGTGAACCGCCACGGCCGGCCCTTGCCGGCTGTTGCGCCAGCGGAGTCCTGCTGGCAGAACTCCCCGCCTCCGACCAGCGCCCCGCGACCGCGCTGACGGCCGGCGATCCTGCCACCCTCGCCGCCGCGCTCGACGCGCCGGTGACCTTCAACCCCGCCGCCACGGACCGCGCACACGGCGGGCTCGGAGGACCGGTCGAAGCCTGGCCGACGTGGAAGCTCCTGCGGGACGAGAGACTCTCGCGCGTGGCGGTGCATCTCGGAGCCGTCGCGACGATCACCTTCGTGCCGGCCGGCAGCGTCGCGACGGATGTCGTTGCGTTCGATGTCGCACCGGCCGGCCTGCTGGCAGACGCGGTCGCCCGCGCACGGTTCGACCAGCCCTGCGACACCGACGGCGCGCTGGCAGCCAGGGGCAAGCCCAGCGGCGAACTCGCCCACGAACTGCTCGCCCGGGATTTCTACCGCAAAGCGCCGCCCAAACGCATCGATATCACCGACTTCCGCACCACGCACCTGCCCCGGATGTGGATGATGGCCCGCAAGCATCGCATCGACGGCGAAGATCTGCTGGCCACGCTGGCCGAAGTCACCGCCCGCGCCGTCGCCGACGCCGTCGACGCCCTGACCGAACGCCCCCACCAGGTGGTGCTCACCGGCGGCGGAGCGCACAATATCCATCTTGCTATGCGGATACGTACATTGCTAAGCCCCTGCTCGACCGTCTCCAGCGAAGCGTTCGACGTCCCGCCACGGGCGTGGGCTGCGATCTGTCACGCCATGCTCGCAGCCGCCCGGCAGGACGCCTTCGCCGCACACTGTCCCTCCGCCACGGGCGCACGCAGCGAGGCCGTCCTGGGCACCCTCGCCATGCCCTGACGCCCCGAACACCCGGCCGGACTTCGGGCAGCATGGCAGGCAACTGAGACTTGGCGCCACCCGAAGCCGTGCTATACTGAGTTGGCTCACTTGGGAGCGTCCATTTCTGACCGATCGCTCGACGCGCTCCCGCAGACAACCGGAGGAGATCCACACATGACGCGCGCACGCAATGCATTGATCGTCCTGTTCGCTGCCGTACTGCTGGCCGGGCCCGCCTCGGCCGAAGTCCTCCTGCTCGATGGTTTCACCGACGGCGACCGCCTCGACGGCGACGGGCAGGAAGCCGTCTGGCTTCGGGCCGAGTCCGGCTCGCTGGATATCGTCAACGACGATGTCTCCGGCGGCCTCAATGCAGGCAACGCCCTGCAGTTCGGCGCGTCGGACGAATGGAAAGGTTTCGTCGGCCTGCTGACCACCGACGAAGGCGGCAACGACTACGGCGCGGTCACGCTCGACGAGGTCGGCGAGGCGTTGACGTTCACCTTCCGCTTCCGCCTGTTGACGACCCCCAACGAGGACAAGTCTTTCCGCTTCGGACTGATCTACAACGACGGAAGCCAGGCCCAGGCCGACGACGACGGCGACGCCATCGACGACCACGGCTACGGCGCCCGCCTGGGCATCGGGGCCGGCAGCGCATCGACGATCTACCGCGATACGTCCAACTCCAGCGTGCTGACCGGAACCGGCCTGCAGGACATCGGCGACGACCTCGGATTCGCCATTGAAGGCCAGGACGTCCACAACGTCAGCTATACGCTGACCCGCACGGCGGCCGGCGAGTACACCATCGTCCTCGATTTCGACGGCGCGCAGTACACGCGCACCGATGGCGTCAACGGGCCCGAAACCTTCCACGGCGTGGCCTTCGCCAGCGGAGCGGGGAGCCCCGACTTCGTCATCGACGACGCCTCCGTGGAATACGTGCCCGAACCTGCGAGCCTTGCCGCCCTGCTGGCGGTCGCCCCGGCCGTCCTGCGACGCCGGCGGAATCGGTAACGCCCGCCCACACAGACCAGGCTTGGCGGCGACACGCACGTATCGCCGGCCGGCCGGGACAGGCGGGGAGAACCGCTGCAGTTGCCCACTCCCCGAGGGCGAGAGGCTTGCCTTCAATGGGCGCATACACATACATGCATAAGGAGATGCACGATGGTGACGGCGTTTATTCTGATGAGCACCGAACGGGGGCGGCTTGGCGAGGTCGCCCAGGAGATCCTCAAGCTCGACGGCATCACGGAGGTCTACAGCGTAGCCGGACAGTTCGACCTCGTCGCCGTCGCCCGGGTGAAGGAAAACGAGCAGCTCTCCGAACTCGTCGGCGAGCACCTGCTTACCGTCGAGGGCATCGCCCGCACGGAAACGCTCATCGCTTTCCGCCAGTACAGCGATTACGACCTGCAGCGGATGTTCTCCATCGGCAGCGAGGGATAGCCCCGCACACCCCACGCGAGATCCCCATGCCGGGCAACGCATCAGGCCCCGTGCGTCCGTGCCGGAACATACCGCCACCTTGCACATACTCCGGCAGACCATCGTGAGAAGGCCCTCGCCTGCGGAACACGCGCGTTGCGAAAATGCCTCAAGCACGTAATGGAAGCATGGAGTGAAGGCCTCTGCCCGCACTGACGCGCGGAGCTTTCGTCAGCCGGCACGAGCCCGCAACTTGTGTCTGTGCCCCTCTTCGATGCCCTACCCTGATATGGTGTTCGCTCTGCCCACGGATTCTCATTGATCCCGGCCGAAGATGGCTTCGTATACTTCCCTGTCAACCCACTCCGAGGATAGCTGTTCGGTATGCACATGGATGATCCTGTCGGGACCCGGAGCCACGTCCCGGGCGGCTTCGGTGGGCAGCTCGCCGCCCCCGCCGGCGCCTATCGAGACCGACGTCCAGAGGCAGGGCATCGTCGAGATCTTCCCAATGGTCGGCAGGCGGACGACTGTCTGTGTCTATCCCGTCCGTTCGTGAGTCGTCCGGCTATCCGAGCCCGCAGACCCGCGGCGGCGTGTCACCAGTGGTGTCGCCAAAGCCAGCAGGACGAGCGTAGCGGGTTCGGGCACGGTCAGCGAGGGCGGGGTAGTGCCGTGGACGAGTGTGTAGTTGTCGACGGCCAGTTGCGCGTCGGCAAGGGTCACGAGGCCATCGGCATCGAGGTCGCCGTCCACCCAGCCGGCGTCGGACATGCCAATGTTGGCCACGGTCGTCGCTGCTTCCAGGAAGGAGACCTGCCCGTCGAGGTCGAGGTCGCCGTGGAGCGTCCCGAGGATGGTGCCGACGAGGTAGTCGAGGTCGGCCTGGTCGGCGGGTTGCCCGTCGCGGTCGAGGTCGAACTTCGCGGACGATTCCCCGTTCCGAATGGCTGCGGCGAGCAGGTCGATGTCGTCTGCGTCGTGCAGGCTGTTGAGGTCGAGGTCCCCGAGGGCTCCGAGGATCAGCCGCAGCGAGGTCTCGACGCCGATGCCTTCTCCGGGGATGCCCCCGATGCGGACCTGGTCGGCTCCGGGATCGCGAGGCGCGGTGCCGGTGGCCTCGATTCGGAAGGCGGTCCACTGCTGGGAGTCGAGCAGATCGGCCAGGACGGCGTCGGTGACGTCGATGGCGAACGAGTCTCCCTCGGCCAGGCCGTTCAGCACGGCCAGTTCGGTTCCTGCGGCCTGGAAGTCGCCGGTCCGGATCGTTCCGTCCTCGCCGGCCGACATGGCCACGATGCGGACATCGGGGACGTTCCCCTTGGTCAGGGTGATATCGCCTGCGAGGGTGGCCGATCCGAAATTGGCTACGAGGCTGGCGACGTTGACGTCGTCGAGGTCGAACTCCGCGACGGTGCGATATTCCTGGTCGTCGGTATTGTTGTCGCCGACGATCAGCACGAGACTGGCCAGGTAGTCGCCCTGTCCGTCGAGGTTGGTATCGCTGACCTGCCGGACGTGGCCGTTGAGGAAGCGAGGCGAGATCTCGCGCTGAGCGGCGTGGTGATCGATGACGCTCTGCAGCCTGGCCTTGGCCTGCAGGATGTCCGGATCGGTGCTGGCCGAGATATCCATGTCTTCATCCGGGTCGGCCTGGAGATCGTACATCCGTCCGTCATCGTAGAGCTTGATGCGGTCGCGGTCGATGGCGAACGCCTTCTCGTAGGGAGGATAGCCGCCCGTGTTCAGCAGGCTGCCCCACAGGGGGCGATAGAAGTTGTACGCGGCGTCCTTGGACTCGTCGACCGTGCCGTCGGCATGGACCATGGCCTTGCCGTCCAGGATGCTCGCGTCGCCCGCCGGGGCGCCCGAGAGTTCCAGGAGCGTCGGGTAGACATCGGTCAAGTCGGTGGGCCGATCCGAGACCTGGCCGGCGCCGATGGTTCCCTGCCAGTTGACGATCATCGGCACGTGCGTGCCGTCTTCGGTGGGGTACATCTTCTCGCCGGTCACGTTGCCGCGCTCGTCGGTGTTGATGGTCACCGTGCGGTACGTGCCGTTGTCGCTGGTGAAGATGATGACGGTATCCTGCCGAACGCCCAGGCTGTCGACATGGTCGACCAGCTGGCCGACGAGCTTGTCGGCGTAGTTGACCATGTCGTCGAAGTATCGTTCGTCGGATCCGTCCTTCATGGTCGTGGTGGAGTCGGGCGTGGAGACGAACGGGTAATGGCCGAGGTTCATCGGCATGTAGGCCAGGAACGGCTTGTTCTGTGCGACCGAATCGGTCATGAACTGCTCGAGGTGGCTGGCGTAGAGGTCCGGGCCGAAGTCGTCGCTGGTCGTGGAGACCAGAACGCTGGAGGAACCGTCGGCGCTGGCGGTTTCGATGTGCGGATCCCAGTATCGGCTGCCCATGGACTCGCCCATTTCGGTGTAGTTCAGGGCGTGGAGAAGATAGGACTCGAACCCGTACTGCTCGCGAAGGACGCGCGGCGTGACGTTGCGTCCGCTCTTTCCGCCGGAGGGCCCGGTCGGCGCGACGCCGACGCCCATGCCGTATCCCGCGTCGTGACGGGCGGAGTGGTCGTCGGGCTCGGAGAGTTGCCACTTGCCCGCGATGCCGGTGGCGTAGCCGTCGGCCTGAAGTGTCTGGGCGAAGGTGGTCTCGACGTTGTCGAGGTACCAGAACGCGCGGTTGTTGCGGTAGTTGTACTGGCCGGTCAGCATCTGCACGCGCGACGGCGTGCAGAGCGGGCAGGCGTAGGCGTTGTTGAACAGCACGCCGCCGGCGGCCAGGGCGTTGATGTTCGGCGTCTGGATCTGCCCGCCGTCCAGCGTGTTGGACAGGTTCGAGTAATGCGTCTCGAACGACTCGGCCCCGATGTCGTCGGTCATGATGACCAGGAAGTTGGGGCGATCCGCCGCCCCTGCCGGGGCCAGCGAACACGCCGACAGGACGATGGCAGCGACAGTCATCCGGGCGGCATGGCCCATGCCATCGGAGGCAGCCAGACATCGACGAAGAACCCGGACGGCTTCCCGAGCGGCACGCTTGATGCCGCGCGCCAACCCGCCCAGCCACCCATTCCGCTTGTTGTTGGCAGTGCTCTTCATGCCGCAGCTCTCCTCAGATCCGTCGGTTCGCGACGTCAGCCGGATACAGAATGGGCGAGGTCACCACGCTCGGCGCCCCGCCCATTGGATTGTGCCTGTGGCGTTCTCCGCCAGACCTCAGCGACGGCGACGCCGCAGGGCGACCAGCCCGCCCATTGCAAGCAGGGTCATCGTGGCCGGCTCGGGAACCACACTGCCGGAAACTGCGATGTCGTCGAAGATGATGGCCGCGTTGGAGTTCGCCATGGTGAGATAGAAACGGAACTCAACGGATTCGCCGCTGGCCAGATTCTGGAAACGGGAATCGCCGCTCAGATCGATGGTCTCGGACCGCAAGATATCGTCAGCCTGGTCGATCGCGGGCAGCGTACCGTCGTAGCCGCCGCCATCGGTACCATCACCATATACGGTGCCGCCAAGCTTGTTGTCGCCATCGTAGAACGCAAGGGACGAGTCGAAATCGTTCGTCGTCAGATTCGACGTGATGAAGAAGCGTCGTCCGCCATCATTGTTGTCGTCGTCCCTGGCTGCGCGGAACGAGAGACTGTCGAGATTCAGATCGTATCCGGCAGCGGCCTCGATGGTGATCGAGAAGTAGCTGCCTTGGTCTTGGGCATTGCCCAGATCATTTCCATTGCTGATTGCGGTGACCAGCTTGGGATTGTCCGTACCGAAAGGCGCGAGCCTCCATTTCTCAATGCCGGATGTCATCATGGGCACAATCTTGACCGGGCTGGCCAGGTTATCCGCCTGGCTGGAGGCATCGATCGAGCCCGGGCCACCATTGTCACTGGTCTCAAGATTGACCGGCCCCGAATAGGCGTCCGCATAGTTGTTGAGGGAGAACTCTGCGATGACCTCTGCCGACGCCGGAGCGGCGACGATCAGCGTCAATGCGACTGCGAGTGCTGCTGCGACCGAGACTTTCATGGGATTCTACCTCCTTACAGGCATTTCGAAAGATTGCGTCGTGCTTGGGCTCTGTGGGTGGCGGGTCTCGCTGAACAAGCCATCCATGCTTGTAGGATAGCGACCGATCCGTAATATGCTTCATCGTTTGCGTCAGAGTTCTTTCGATTTTCCATCATGCCGGATAAGCTGTTTCATTTGAGTGTCTTACACTTCGGATACGGGGCGTAATTGCGGCGGTTTGGGTTCCCAGTTCCCGCCGGTTCGGGGTAGCATGTGGTGAAAGTCAGTCCGGGGGGATGGGGAGTTGCCGAATGGCCGGTTCAGAGAAATCCATCGAGATCGCCATGCTGATCGAGGGGCACGAGATCTTCCTGTTCCTTGCGCTGCCCGGCCTGCGCCGCTTCTGCGACCAGCACCCCGAGGTGAATGTCACGGTGATCGCCGAGCCGAACCGGATCGATCTGCTCTCGCTGTCGCAGGCGCCGGACGGTATCCTCGGGTACCTGCAATCGGGGCGCATCCAGGAGTTCGTCCACCGCGGGGACATACCCGCTGTGTCGATCCTGCGTACGTCCGACGATACGATCCCCAGCGTCGGCAGCGACGACGAGCTCATCGGAAGGATGGCTGCGGAGTACTTCCTGGGCAAGCAGTTCCTCAGTTTCGGGTACTTTCATGATGGCAGCGAGCGCATCTCGGAGGTCCGCCAGCGGGGATACAGGCAGCGCCTGCGGGAGGCCGGCCATCCGTGCGCGGTCTTCACCAGCGGGGCCAGAACGGCCGCTAAGGGCAGGTGGTACTACGAGGACCAGATTCCCGACCTGGCCGATTGGCTGCTGGACACCCCCAGGCCGTTGGCCCTGTTCTGCCCGAACGACACGCACGGACAGCGGGCGATCAACGCCTGTGAGCTGGCCGGCCTGTGTGTGCCCGACGACGTAGCCGTCCTCGCCGTCAGCGGCAAGGACATTCTCTGCCAGTTCTGCAAACCGCCCCTGTCAGCCATCAAGTCCGACCTGCCGGGCATCGCCTACGCAGCGGCCTGCTGGCTTCTTGACCGCATCCGGGGCCGGGATGACGACGAGCGTCTCGTCCGCGTCGTTCCCCCCCTGGGGGTCATCGAACGGGCCTCCACCGACACGTTCCCCGTGAGCGACAGGCCCGTCGCGCGGGCCATGCACTTCATCAAGGACCACCTCGCCGATCCGATCGGTGTCAGCGACCTCGCCGAAGCGGCAGAGGTGTCACGCAGCAGTCTGGAAAGGCGGTTCCGCAAGGCGCTGGGGTGCACCCCCGGACAGGCCATCCGGAAGATCCGCACCGATCGGGCCCTGCACATGCTGGCCGATACCGACCTGCCCCTGCTGGAAATCGCACTGGCTTGCGGGTTCGGCGGCGCGCCGCAGTTCAGTGCCCAGATCAAGAACACCACCGGCCTGACGCCCACCGAATACCGAGACCGGCTCCAGAGAGTCTGGCCTGGCGATGGTATCGACAACGGCGCGGAGCCCCCGGCTCGACGATCGGGCAGGCCGGCGCACGACAAGGACGGCCGCCCCTAGCCCGTCGCCGTCGCCCGGGTGAAGGAGAATGAGCAGCTCTCCGAGCTTGTCGGCGAGCACCTGCTTCCCGTCGAGGGCATCGCCCGCACCGAAACGCTCATCGCTTTCGGCCAGTACGGCGATTACGACCTGCAGCGGATGCTCCCCATCGGCGGCGCGGGGTGATCCCGGACAGCCATGGATAACCGGGGGCAGCCAAAGTGCCCGAGGTCAACCAGGCCGAGTCCGACGCCCGGCCAATGCCCCCACCACGGGTTTCCTCACGCCCGCAGCCCTGTGGTTTCCGTACCCCGGACCTCCGTCCCCCGCCGGCAGGGAGGTCTGCTGTCCCGTCGGGACCTCGTTGAGGCCCCTGGCCGGCGGCGAGATTCGTTCACACACTCCTGTCCGAGCGGGGAATCATGCGATGGATAATGCGATGGTTCAACTCCTGCACGGCATTGCGGTTGCTGTCCCAGTGGAGCATCTCGCGACACGTCTCGTGATCGGCCCAACGATAGTCCGTGTGCTCCCCGCCGATCCGCAGATCCCCGGGCCCCACGTGTACTGCGAACGTAAACTCGGGCACGACCAGCACGTCAGGCCCCCATCGCAGCGAGCCTGCCAGTTCAAGAACAGGCACGGTGCTCTGCGAATCGAGAGGAAAGAGATGGCACTCAAGAGGAATTCCAGCCTCCTCTTTCGCTTCGCGCCGGGCGGCTTCGATAGGCAGCTCCCCGCCCTCGCCGCCGCCGGCGATGAACTGCCAGTACCCGGCATCGGCCCGCCGGAAGAGAGCATACTCGATCCCATCGGAGACCTCCCGATAGGGTAAGACAAGGACCTGGAAGGGCGCTCTTCCTTCCCCCTCCCAGCGAGCTTCTGGGTTCGGCAATCCAGTCTCCTGTCCTGACTGTCTGTACCGACGCTCCATGGCAGGGATTGTACCCCCCGCCTGCAACAGGAGAAAGCCTTCGGTGTGAACTTGCGGCGGGCGACTTCAGTCTGCCGGGGACGGGGACTGGCGCCGGCCGGCCGGTCCAACGTTGCGGATCTCCACGCGGTGGAAGATGATATCGCACTGGTGGGCGCCCACGGCCAGGGCGTCGTCGCCCTTGAGGCCCCAGACGCCAGAGGTGCTGAGCTGGCTGGCCTTGCCCTTCCACTGCAGGAACCCCTTGCCGTCGAGGCTGGCGGATACGGAGACCTTGTCATCATCGACGAACATCCGCACCGTGACGGTGTGGACCTGGTTGTTGGCGATATCGAGCTTGGTGGTGGTGGGGTTGTTGTTGGCCTGGCGACGGTCGATCCACTCCAGGCCGCTCGCCCTGCCGCCCCAGCCATCGAGGTTCAGGTTGCATCGTCGGTCACCGACGGGCAGGCCGATGAAGATTCCTTCGGTGCCTTTGGTGCGGGAGAATTGCACTTTCAACACGTAGCTGCCCCGGGGCCGCAATGGAATCGCCAGCAGGCCGAAATCCGAAGCCGAAAGCTTCATGCCCACCGAGGCGGATTTCCAGGTACCCCGTCGGGCGTGCTTCTTGATTTCGACCTGGGCCAGTGCATTACCCCACCCGACCCCGCTATCCAGCGAAGCCTTGGCCATGAGCACCTTCTGCGCGAGGGCCTGGGCCCGGGCCTGCTGGGCCGCGGTCAGTTTGCCCCTGTCCGGCAGGCCGGTCAGCTCCTTCTCCGCCCGCTCGAGCAGCAGCGACCGCCCAAGGCCCCGGGCTTCGTAGTGGATCTCCGTCAGCCACCCGGAGTAGGTCAGCGACTGCTCGACGTCGCGGCTGTCCTTGCGGGCGAGGACGAGCCCCGTCCGCCAGTGTTCGGGCGTGCGATCGGCCTGCACCGCAGCCGGGCTGAGGGGGTTCCCGAGCCTCAGTAGATGCAGCCTCGCCAGGCGGAGAGCGTTCTCCCGGGACGGGTCTTCCCTGAAATCAGCCTCCAGCGTCGAGGCCTTTCCCAGGGCATCGAGCAGGTCCCCGTGGGACCTGACGACCCGGGCGACCCAGGGCAGGCCTGCGTCCTCGACGGGCTGGAGGTGCTCCAGCAGCTTCCGGCAGCTTGCCTCGGCGGCGTTCCATTTCCGGTCGATCAGGAGGCCGGTCACGTCGGCTCGCAGTTGCTGCACCTCGGATCGCAGGTTGACGCTGATGGCCTGAGTGGCGAAGGCCTTGGTCTGTTCGTAGGGGCTGGAACTGGCGATTTCGCCCAGCGAGGCGAGGGCGTCGGTCCCCTGCAGGCGGAGGGCCTCGATCGCGCGGGCGTGCCGAAGTGCTTCCTTCTCCTCCAGCGGCAGGCCGCGGAGGTCGTCGAGGATCTCGCGGATCCGGGCGCGAGCTTCGGGCGAATCGGTGCGGCGCAGCGCGGTGCGCAGGACCCCCTCGACAGGCGATCCCAGCGCGGTCAGTGATCGGCTGGCCTGCTCGCGCTTGCGCCAATCACGGTGGCTGAGCTGCTTGACCAGCGCGGCTGCCTTGTCGGCATCAAGGTCCCCGCCAAGCCGGGCGGTAAGGAACTTACGTGCCCCGGCCCCGCCGCCGGTCAGGCGGGCCATGGCAGCCATCGCAAGGGCGGGCTTGTCGGAAGCGGCGAGGGCCTTCCAGCTTGCGGCCAGTTCGGAATCGTCCGGCTGGTACAGGTCGCTCAACGCCTCGACCCGCACGGATCGCACGAGCCACTGTGCGTTGCGGGCATCGGGCGAGCCGACGAGGGTGATCTCTGCGTGGTCCTCGGTGTGGGCGAACAGGTACACCAGTTCGTAAACGGCTGTTGCGTTGGCGTCGGCCTTGCCGGTTTCGGAGGCGGCGGTATTGGCGGGAAAATGCCCCCTCGCGCCGGAGAGCGGGAAGGCCTGCGGCGGCCCGGGCTCGTCGGACGGTGCGATCGAGAAGCTCGTCTTTACGCCGGCCGGGGCATCGGAAACCGACAGCGACCACCCGCCTCCCGCCTGGCCGGTCCAGGGGCCTCGGAGTTCGAGGTCCACGTGCACGACGAGGGCTTTGTGTTCGGGAAGGCTACGAAGGCTTCGGCGGATCGCGTCGCGGTCGAGGGGGCCCAGTGCGCTGGCGTTGTCCTTGCCCACCTTGACGCGCGGCAGGGACTTGCCCCACCCGTCGGCGTTCTGGTTGAAATCGGATGCGTAGACGGTTTCCCGGGAGGGACCGCCCTGCTGTTCGCCGGAGACGGGGCATGCCAGAAGCAGCCCGGCCAGCAGGATCAGCCACACGGTCGCCCTGCGGACCCCGCGGGCGGGCGGTGCGATGGCAGTGCTTTGGAGGTGGGGAAAGTCGATCATGCTTTCATGGTAGGGACGAGCGGGGCGGCGTCAAGTTCCGTCGCGGGAGATCGCCTCGGCCGGGGAAATGCGTATTTTCGGGGGCCTGCGAGTGACCCCCCAACTTTGCATGGGGAATAGTGATTATGCAAAGCCAGCAATGCAAGAATGTTACGATTGAATGCGTGGGGACTACGCACTTTCTATGGCCGGGAGAAATTGTGAATTTTAGGCTTAAGTAGCGGGTCGAAGTCTCGATAGGGGTGCGGCCTGCGTGTTGGCGTCCATGGTGGGCGCAGAGAGGAGTGTCAGCAATGGTTGACAGCATAGGATCTCTCAGTTCGAACGCGTCGCAGTTCAACCCGTTCAAGGTGTCCAGTGCGGATACCTTGGTCGACGCGATTCGCGAGAAAGTGAAGGAAGAGACAGGCGCTGCGGAGAATGACCTCGATCAGAGCAAGGTCACGTATCGCCGGCACGTCGAGTCGATGCAGGATCGGATCTCCGATGCCCGCACCGGCCTGGCGAGAACCGAAACCGCGATGGCCGCGGTATGGGAGGTGAAGACGAGTCTGTCGCGCATGAAGGTTATCGCCCAAGAGGTCAGCGAGTCCTCGATCAGTGAAGAAGACCGAGCCAATCTGGCCGAGGAATTTGCCGCACTGGCTGCGGGCATCAACGAAACGGTCCAGAACACCCGCGCTGACGGCAAGGGTCTTCTCGACGGCAAGGAGGGGGCCCTGGCCAACCTCAATGCCACACAGGGACTGACCCTGGACGAATCGGCGGTCGACAAGATCGAGACCGCCCTCCAGGACACCAGCCTGGCCGAGAACAGCCTGGAGTCCCGCAAGGACCGGCAGACGCTCGAGTTGCAGAACACCACCCGTGCCCTCGAGGACTACCAGAGCTCGGAAGAGAAGATCAACTCGTACGAAACCGCCAGCGACA
>CAZXSK010000042.1:15400-35904 GCA_964642855.1 uncultured Planctomycetaceae bacterium
GAGGACTACCAGAGCTCGGAAGAGAAGATCAACTCGTACGAAACCGCCAGCGACAACGCCCAGGCCACTCGCAACATGCTGCTGGCCAGGTCGTCGATGGCTACACTGGCCCAGAGCAACATCCCCGCGACCAACGCCCTGTTCCTGCTGTCCTAGCCACATCGGCAGGACGGGCATTCTTCACGCGACCAGGCCCCCGCCCTCCACGGGTGGGGGCCTTTCTCATGCGCCCGGCGAGCGACTCGTTGCTTCCGTCCTCAGCGGGGCAAGGTACAGACGGCTTCGGGGGTAGGTGCGGTAGAGTTCCGGCCTGCCGACGCGCCGGCGGGCGGGGCCCAGCCCGTCGAGCACCTCTTCCAGCGTCCTGCCCGGGCCGACCACGATCGCAGCCCGACCGGCCGAGGGATTGTCGACGGCAACGAACGGCTGGCGGTACTCCGGCTGGAACATCAGGTAGTAGACAAGCGGCGGTCCGGCGGGGAGTGCCCAGACGAGCACGGTCCGGCCGTCGGACAGGCCGGCCAGGTCTTCGGCCACGAGTTGGGCGTCGGTCGCGGTCCGGCTGTCCTCGGAGATCAGGTACTCCCGGTTGTGCGTCTGCCACGCCGAGAAGCCCGCGCCGAACAACGCCAGGGCCGCGACCACCACGACGGCCTGGACCTTCCTGCCCGACAGGCGCAAACGCATCACGCCCGCGCCGAGTCCTGCGCCCGCGACGGCCAATACCCAAGGCCAGGCGAACATCCATACGCGCGGAAACGCGACCCGCCGCTGCACGATCGACGCCAACGGGAATGCCACACACGCCGCCAGCGGCAGCACCGACAGCCATCGTCCCCGGCGGAGCAGAATACCCCACGCCAGCAGAAGCCCCGCGAGGATCAGCCCGAGCATCAGGGGCCCGGCGTCGCGCGTCCAGTCGCCCAGGATCCGAAGTCCCACGTTGTCCAGCGACCGTACGACGCGGTCCAGCGCCTGGGGCGTTACGAACCGGTTGGCGACCAGGCTCGCCCAGCCGCTCTCGGCGGCGACGGGCAGGTACAGCACCGCCCCCAGCGCGGCCGCCCCGGCCGTGGCGGCGACAATCCGCAGCAACTGCAGCCGACGGTCGCTCCCCCGCCGTCCGACCATCGCTGCGAAGACCATCAGCCCGGCAACAATCGCGATCGGGTAGAGCATGACCGGAACGGTCAGCAATCCCAGCGCCCCCACCGCGGAGAAGCTGATCCAGTTCCACCGGACCCGAGGCTGCTCGATGCATTGCACGCCGAGGATGGCAAGCCCGACAGCTGCGAGGCAGAGCATGGAGTACCCCCGCGCGTTGACGGAGTACTCGACCATCAGGCTGGAGCAGGCGACCATACCCGCGGCGAGAAGGCCGGCGAAGCGCGAACCCGAGAGCTTTCGGGCGAGCAGGCCCGTCAGCGGGATCAGCACGCAGCCTGCCAGGAACGCGGGCGTGCGGATCGCCCACGGCCAGGGTCCGGCCAGTTGCACCGTCGCCCAGACGCCCACCGTGTGGAGCACGTGGTTGTTCGGCACGCCGTAGTTGAAGAGTTCGGACCCGTCGGCCGGGGCGGCGAAGTTCAGGTACGTAAACGCTTCGTCGTAGCGCATCGGGTGCATGAGTCGCTCGGCCCGCAGCGCCACGCCGGCAAGCGTAATCGCCAGCATCGCAAAGGCGACCGCACCGTGCATGGCCGGGAGCTTGCCTCCCTTGGCATCGCTACCGGCCGGTGGATCGTCGACCTGCCGCTGGCCAGCCCCCCCGGCCGGGGTCGCGGCGGGAGACCTGCGCCCATTCCGCCGGCGCTGCTCACGTCGTCGCACGTTCACGAAGCCGCCTCCTCGGTCTGTCTGGCCAGCAGCCAGGAGAGCACAAACGCCGCAGCCTGCTTGTCGGGGATGCGTCCCCGGACGGCGGAATCGAGATCCGTCTGGGCGAAGGCGGGGATGGCTGCCCCCACGCACGACGGGCAGCCGTCTTCGCAGCTGCACTGCCGGATGATCTCCAGCGACGCGGCCAGCAGCTCGTCCATCCGCTGCATGCATCGCCGGGCGTAGCCCATGCCCCCGGGGTAGCGGTCGTGCAGGAAGAGTGCGTCGAGGCCGAGGCAGGAATTGTCCACCACTGCCCCGACGTCCTGCGGATCGCACATGACGAAGAACGGCGCGACCTCCACCAGTACGTTGGCCATGCCCATCAGCCCCTCGCCGATCAGGAGCTTCTCGGTGAGCATCTGCTCGGCGAGCTGTTTCGGCGGCGCCAGCCAGCAGGCGACGGTCTCCAGCGACTGGGGGGGCAGTTCGAGCTCTTCAAAGCCGAGGCTGTCTCGCGAGTGGAAGCGGATCTTCTTGAACATCGGGATCGACGTGGTCACCGTGACGTCCCCGAAACCCAGCACGCCGCCGCGGTAGTCGTGGCTCTCAGCCTGCTCGTCGATGCGGATCTTCGACGTCTGGATCGACTGGGTGTAGTAGTCCAGGTCGCGCCTGGTAACGAATGCAATCTTTTGCTCGATGTCGAGCTTGTCGACGAAGTACGTCTCCGCGGCATGGATGTACACCGCGTGGTCGTGCAGCTGGGCCAGGGCGCTGACTTCGTCCAGCGTGCCGATCACCCGCCCGCCGGCGGATTCGTCCTGGATGGTATACACCGGCCCGGCGATGTTGCGGAGCTTGACCTCGGCGGCAGGATAGTCGCTGGAGGCCCAGTACCACCTGTCCTCGATGTGCCGAACGGCCTGGTCTTCCTCCAGCAGTTCCAGCACGACCATGGCGAAGGGCCCGAACATTTCCACTTCGCCGTCGGCGAGGGGCAATTCGTGGACCGCGCAGCGGATGTGCCCGACCGCCACGTGCGGATTGTCCGGATCGACGACGGCCTGCTCGGGATTCTGCGCGAAGAGGTACTCGCCGTGGGTCATCAGGTACTGGTCGATGGGCTGGTTCTGGGCGACGAGGAACACCACAGCCTGCTCGTCGCCGCGACGCCCTGCCCTGCCCGCCTGCTGCCAGAGGCTGGCGATCGTGCCCGGGTACCCGATGATGATGCACGCATCGAGGCTGCCGATGTCGATGCCCAGCTCCAGCGCGTTGGTCGACGAGACGCCGAGGATCTCCCGGGCCGAGAGCCTTCGCTCGATTTCCCTTCGCTGCTCGGGCAGGTACCCGCCGCGGTAGGCGTGGACGCTGTCGGCCAGTTTGCGGGACTGCGGGCGGAGCAGGTCGCGCGTGTTCTTGTAGAGCAGTTCCGCAGCGAGGCGCGTGCGGACGAACGCGATGGTCTGGATGCCCTCTGCCACCAGGGCGGTCATCAGGTGCACGCCCTCCCACAGGGGGCTTTTGCGGTCGCCGCCGGTGCGCCAGCTTTGCCCGCCACCCCGGGCAGCGGTCTCCAGCCGGGGCGGGTTCCACATCACGAATTCCTTCGCCCCGCGGGGGGAGCCGTCGTTGTTGATGACCGTCATCGCCCGGCCGGTGATCGCCGAGGCATGCTCGCCCGGGTTGCCGATCGTCGCCGAGCAGCAGACCAACTGCGGGCTCGAGCCGTAGTGGCGACAGATGCGGCCCAGCCGACGGAGCACGTTGGCCAGGTGCGAACCGAACACGCCGCGGTAGGCGTGAATCTCGTCGATGACGATGTACTTGAGGTGCGTGAAGAAGCGGTTCCACCGGGCGTGGTTCGGCAGGATGCCCGTGTGCAGCATGTCGGGGTTGGTGAGCACCACGTTGCCCCCGTCGCGGAGCTTGCGGCGGAGGGGCCCGGGCGTATCGCCGTCGTACGTGCCGGCCAGGAAGACCAGTTCCCCCGGGCGTTCGAACATGGACAGCCCGCGAAGCTGGTCCTGGGCGAGTGCCTTGGTCGGAAACAGCTGCAGCACCGTGGCCAGTGGGTCCTCGGCGAGCGTCTCGGCGACGGGGACGTTGTAGCAGAGCGTCTTGCCGCTGGCCGTCCCGGTCACGACGACCACGTCGTTGCCCTGGCGGATCTGCCCGATCGCATCGGCCTGGTGGGAGTAGAGACGATCGATGCCCTTCTCGGCGAGTGCCCCGGCCACGGCGGGGTGCAGGCCGCCGGGCAGGTCGGCGAACTCGGCCGGTCTTTCGGGCAGCTTGCGGACCTGCACGATCTGGTCGCGGAAGAACGGCCTGCGCCGGAGTCTCTCGATGAATTCGCTGGCTTCCATGCTGGTCTCTTTCGTCGGACTACTCTATCGCCCGGTCTGATCTTCGCAACGAAATCTCACGTGTCTTCCTGTTGCCTGCGTCGGCGTCGGGCACGGGCGGCGAGGGAGTCGCCCAGCGAAATGCCCGGCTTGGCGGTGTCGCCCGTTTCTTCGCGATCGGGCGAATCCTGAGCCTGCGGACCCTCATCGTCTGCCTCGGCCGGCTCGTTGTGCTCCCGCTGGGAGGGCCTGCCGGGGAAGGATCTCGGCGTGCGCACGTGGCCGAGTTTCATCCCAGCCGGCGGTCCCGGGCGGGACGTGTACGGGTCGAGCCCGTCGAGGCCCATCTTCGTGGCGAGGCGTTTGTGCAGGTCGCGGTCCGCGGCGGAGCGTTTCTCGGCGCGTCGTGCGACGTCGGCCTGGTCGAGCGTGCTCTCGCTCTCGAGGGCGGGGTACTCGGTGCGGATGTCCGCATTGATCGCGTGGAACCGGCGGGGCTCGCGCATGCGTTCCAGCCGCCGCTGCAGCGCCTGCCGAACTCGGGCGTCGTCGGCTTCGGTGGTGTCCGACAGCGCCGCCGCATCGGGCAGGGCGAGGTTCTCACCGCCGGCCAGCACGCCTCGCAGGATCCACACGGCTGCAGCCTTGGACGGGATCGATCCCTCGTGGCGTTCGACGTTCCACGTGGCGTACTGCCGAAGCGGCTTGCCCACGCAGCAGGGGCAGCCTTCGTCACAGGGGCAGGTTTCGATCGCCCGAAGCACGGCCGGCATGATGCGGTCGAGCTGTTCGTACGCCCGGGCGGTGAAGCCCAGCCCCAGGGGGTAGCGTTCGTAGATGAACACCGCATTCCAGGGCGAGTTGACGCTGCCGATCGTGTGCGAGAAGTCCAGCGTGTCGCACGTCATGAACAGCGGCAGGAGCATGCGCGTGGCGTAGCCGATCGCCCGCAGCCCGGCGTGGGCGTCGAGGCCGGCCCGGCGGACCTCGGCCATCAGGTCCTCGGGGGGCACGATCCAGAATGCATGGCTTTCCAGCGACATCGTCGGCAGGTCCAGCGGGTGTCGGGAGATGGCGTCGAGTTCGTAGAAGTGGATCTTCTCGTAGAACACCGTCCGGAAATACGCGGTGACTTCGCCCCAGAACGCCCTGCCCGTGCCGAACGGCTTTTCGCGCAGGCAGTGATCGATGTGATGGATGTCGGTCCCGCCGATGGGCTGGGTGTAATAGTCGACCTCCACGCGTTTGACCCGCGCGAGATTGCGGTCGAGATCGAGCGACTCCACGCGGTACGTATCGCCCTGGTGCATGTAGATCGCGTGGGGATGCAGAATCGGCTGGGCGTCGAAGTTGTTTACCTCCCCGAGCACCTCGCCGGTGTCGACGTCCTCGATCAGCACGTTGGCGTCGGCGTAGTCCCGTAGGGACACCTCGTGCTGGGGCGTCTCCCCGGCTGCGTGATACCACTTGTCCTCGATGCGGGCGACCTTGCGGTTCTCTGCCAGCACGTCGAGCACCAGCGACGACCTCGGGCCGAAGAGTTCGGCGTCGGCGTCGGTGAGGGGCAGCTCGTGGGCTGCGCATCGCAGGTGCCCGGTCGTCACGAACGGGTTGTCGGGGTCGATCACCGCCTGCTCGATGGCGCGTTCGAAGAGATAGTCCGGCGAGGACAGGATGTACTGGTTGACGGCCGTGTCGAGCCCGACGAGGAACACCAGGGCGTCGCCGTCGCGCCGGCCGGCCCGGCCCGACTGCTGGAAGAAGCTCGCCAGCGTGCCCGGGTAGCCCACGAGGATGGCGGCGTCGAGGCTGCCGACGTCGATGCCCAATTCCAGCGCGCGGGTCGCGGAGACCCCCAGCAGCTCGCCGGAGAACAGTCTGCGCTCGATCTCGCGGCGATCCTCGGGCCTGTACCCGCCGCGGTACGGGGTGACCTTCGCAGCCAGGTGGGGCGCCGCGTCGCGGAGCGCGTCGACGACGTACCGGTGGATCATCTCGGCGGTCATCTTGGCCTTGGAGAACGTGATGGTTCCCGCCCCGGCCTGCACGAGCCTGCTCATCAGCTCGTGGGCTTCGACGTTCGCACTGCGACGCGACCGCCAGGTGGTCTCCCGGAACCGTGGTGGGTTCCACAGCACGTACGTCCGCCGGCCCCGGGGGGAGGCGTCTTCCTCGATGGCCGTGAAAGGCTGGCCGGTGAGTCCCTCGGCCAGTTCGCGGGGGTTGGCGATCGTCGCTGAACACGCCACGATCTGCGGGTCCGACCCGTAATGCCTGCACAGCCTGCCCAGCCGGCGGAGCAGATTGGCCATGTTCGAGCCGAAGATGCCGCTGTAAACGTGCAGTTCGTCGAGCACGAGTAGCTGCAGGTTGCTCAGCAGCTCGGCCCAGCGGGCGTGGTTGGGCATGACCGCTGCGTGGAACATGTCCGGGTTGGTCAGGATCGCCCGGCCTGCGTCGCGGAGCTTGCGGCGGAGGGTCGAGGGTGTGTCGCCGTCGTAGACGCCCGCGAGCACGTCGTCAAGGCCGGCAGCGTCCATCGACCGGCGGAGCGACTGGAACTGGTCCTGCGTCAGCGCCTTGGTGGGGAACATCATCAGCGCGCGGGCATCGGGATTTCCCTGGAGGGTCTGCAGCGCGGGCAGCTGGTAGCAGAGGCTCTTGCCTGAAGCGGTTCCCGTGGCGATGACGACGTTTTTCCCCTGCCGGACGGCCTGGAGGGCTTCGCCCTGGTGGCGGTACAGCCGATCGATGCCTTTTGCGCCCAGGGCGGCTGCCTGGGCGGGCGTCAGCGTCGGCGAGGGGTCGGCGTAGCGTGCGCTCCGGGCGGCCAGGCGACGGACGTGCACAATCTGCCCGCGGTATCCCTCGGCGGCTTCGAGTTGTTCCAGGAATGCATCGACGTCCATGTTCGCATTGTCCCGGGGCTCACGAGCCCGGGGGGGGAAGGTGGGTGCAGATGTCGGCAAGGGTCACGAGGTCCAGCAGGTTGTGCTTGAGCACATCGACCATCACGGCGGCGTTGCCGGTGTGCACGTAGCCGTGGTAGGCGTCGGGAATCTGCGAGCCGGGGATGTCGCCGAAGCGCATCCGCCGGCAGACGACCCGCTCGATGGTCTGCAGCTTGCAGTTGGGCAGTGTGCGCTTCCACGCCCGCCTGCCGACGTGCAGCAGGTCGAGATGGGGCAGTTCGCGCGGGGCGGGGAGCCCCACCGCAGCCGATCGGGTGCGCACGTAGGGCATGTCGAAGCTCTTGCCGTTGAAGCTCACGAGCATGCCGCGCCCGTCGAGCAGCTCGTGGAACATCGCCAGCACCGCGCGCTCCTCGGCGTAGTTGCGCGCGAAGAACTGCCGGACGACCAGCCGCCCTGCTTCCGCGAACATCGCCCCGATGAGAAACAACGGCGTGGAGCCCAGGCCCGTGGTCTCCAGGTCGAAGAAGACCACCCCGTCCATGTCGATTGACGGAACCTGGTAATGTTCCAGCCAGCCCGCCACGGCTCCGGCCCGAGGCGACCACGCCTGCCCGAAGCGGTCGTCAAGGTCGGCTGCCCCATCGACCGAACCGGCCGGGGTGTCGATGACCCATGCCCGCCCGTGCTCACGGACGGTGACTTCCCTGCCCCCGGTTGCCTCGGCGAGGTCCACCGGCTTGCCCGGGGGCACGAACGTGCGCCGAGGGTGTTCCGGTGTGGACGGAATGTCGCGACGATAGATGATCCCGCCCTTCCCGCCGGACTCGCCGGCGTGTTCGGCGGGTACGGAAGGCGAAGCCGGCTTGCTTCGTCGTTGGCGGAGAGCACGTTTAAGATCGTCCAGCTCCGATCCGCTTTCTTCGCCGGAGGGCTCGGTATGTGCAGTCCCCGGGCCCTCGGGCGCGATGCGCCGGCGCAGCCTGCGGTGGATGTCGCTGGATTCGCTCATGATCTGCCGTCCGGGCCGGGGGATCTCCAGAACCCAAACGCCATGCTAACATTCCCGGGCGGGTCTGTCGAGCAAGGACTTGGTCCGCCGGGTGGGTTTTCCGCCGGTTCTGCCACCGAGGGCAGTCAGTCCAGCGGATCGAACTGGTCTTTTGTGGCGTAGCACATGGGGCAGACCCAGCCTTCGGGGAGGTCCTCAAACGCCGTCCCCGGCGGGATGTCGTTCATCGGGTCGCCCTTGGCGGGGTCATAAATGTAGCTGCACTGCGTGCAGATGTACCGGTCCATGGGCATGGTTATAACGCATCGGCGGGCGGCGGGAGAAATCAAACCGCGAAGTATTTCGCCTGCGGGTGGTGTGCAACGATCGCCGAGGTGGACTGCTCGGGAACCATCTCCATATTCTCGGTGAGCGTCACGCCAATGGCAGCCGGGTCGAGCAGATCGAACACGCCCCGGTGAGCGTCGAGGTCCGGACACGCGGGGTACCCGAAGCCGTACCTCGAGCCCTGGTAATCCTGCACGGCGTAGCCGGTGATATCGCTGGGCTTGCGGCTGGCGATGCCGAGTTCCTCGCGCATCACCTCGTGCCAATATTCGGCGAGGGCATCGGTGATTTCCACGCCCAGCGCGTGGAGCATGAGGTAATCGTGGTATTCGTCGCCTTCGAACAGTTGGCGGGTGCGCTCGCTGATTTCCTCGCCGACGGTGGCTACGAAGAACCCCGCCACGTCCCCGCCTTCCTCTGCGGTGTGGTAGAAGTCGGAGATGCACAGGTGCGGGGGCTCGGACTGCCTGGGGAAGGCGAAGGCGTGTTCGGTCCCGTCGTGGTCGATGACGACCTCGTCGCCTTCCGAACGTGCCCGAAACCAGCCGTAGGCTACCTTCGGTCGGAGCCACTTCGCCTCGATGCACCGCCCGACGAGTTCGTCGTAGAGCGGACGGACCTTCTCGGCGACGAGCTGTTGATACTCGTCCTTGTCCATCTTCCCGCGACGGTAACCCCACCGACCTCGGAACAGCGCCTGCTCGTTGACGTAGGGCAGCACCTTGCGGAGATCGATGTCGGTGACGTGGCGCGGGCCCCAGAACGGCGGCTGGGGCACGGGGTTGTCGCGGGCGACCTCGACGTTCTTCAGGCCGGGCTTCATCGCGGGGGTCTTGCGGTCGTCTTCGATGACGGTGGCCTGCAGGTTGCCCTGCTCAAGATCCTGGATGGCGCGGAGTCCGGCGAAGGCGTCGGGACAGTATACCACGGGCTGGTCGTAGCCGGGCACGCAGTCCTGGGCGACGAACTTCCGGGTCAGCGCGGCCCCGCCCAGGAGAATCGGCACGTTCAGATTCGCCTCGCGGTAGGCGGGCATCGATTCCTTCATCACGATCGCAGACTTGACCAGCAGGCCCGACAGGCCGATCGCGTCGACCTTGTTGCGGCGGGCCTCGTCGATGATGGTCTCGGCGGGGATCTTCGTGCCGAGATTGATCACGCGATAGCCGTTGTTGGAAAGGATGATGTCCACGAGATTCTTGCCGATGTCGTGGACGTCGCCCTGGACGGTCGCCAGCAGGACCGTCAGGCCGTGCTCGTCCTCGACGCGCTCCATGTAGGGCTCGAGCAGGCCGACGCTGCGCTTCATGACCTCGGCGGATTGCAGCACGAAGGGCAGGAGCATCTCGCCCCGGCCGAACAGCTCGCCGACGTGGCGCATGGCGGGTACGAGCACCTCGTTGATGATCCCGGTAGCCGTTCGCCTCCGCAGGAGGATCTGCACGAGATCCTCCAGGCCGTCACGATCGCCGGTGACGACCTTGCGGGTGAGCTGCTGTTCGGGCAGACCGGCCGGCTGGTCGGCGGTGGCTTCGTTCTCTCCCGCCTGGTCGCTGCGGTCGGAGAAATGTTCGATCAACGCCATCAGCGGGGTCTTGTCGGGGTCGTGCTGGCGGTCGTAGATCAGGTCCATCGCCAGCTGGCGGTCCTGCGGATCGATCTGCGCCAGAGGCTGGATCTTCGCGACGTCGACGATGGCGGCATCGAGCCCGGCCTGGACGGCTTCGTGGAGGAACACCGAGTTGAGCACCCGCCGCGCGGCCGGCGGCAGGCCGAAGGAAATGTTGCTCAGGCCCAGCACGGTGTGCACGCCGGGCAGTTCCTGCTTGATCCGACGAATGCCCTCGAGGGTTTCCATCCCGGCCGGCCGGAGGCTTTCGTCGCCCGAGCCGATGGTGAACGTCAAGGGGTCGAACAGCAGGTCGCCGGGCCGGAGGCCATGGTGTTCCACGGCCAGTTGATGGATCTTCCGGGCAGTGGCGAGCTTGTCGTCGGCCGTCATGGCCATGCCCTGTTCGTGGATGGTCAGCGCCACGACAGCCGCCCCGAATCGTCTGGCGGCGTCGCAGACGCGAGCGAGATTCGCCCCGCCGTCTTCGAGGTTGATCGAGTTGATCACGCACCGTCCGGGGTGGAGCTTGAGGCAGGCTTCGATGACTTCGGGCGTGGTCGAGTCGATAACCGCGGGGACCTTGACCGACTCGGCGAACAGGCGGATCATCTCGGACATGTCCGCCAGTTCGTCGCGGCCTGCGTAGGCGCAGCAGAGGTCCACCGCGTGGGCACCCTTTTCCTGCTGGTCGGTGCCCACCCGCAGGCAGGCCTGGTAGTCGTCGGCCAGCAGCAGCTCGCGGAATTTTTTCGAGCCGTTGGTGTTCGCGCGCTCGCCGATCATCAGCGGCGGGATGTCCTGGCGGATCTCGACGGCCTGGTAATTGCTGGCGATGCTCGGCGGGAAGCTCGCCTTTCGAGGAGCGGGGGAGATTTCCCCGACCGCTTCGGCCAGGGCGCGGATGTGCTCGGGCGTGGTTCCGCAGCAGCCGCCCACGATGGACACGCCTTCTTCGGCGACGAACCGGGCCACGTAGTCGGCGAATTTCTCCGGCGTCAGCGGGTAGACGGTCTGCCCGTCGACGACCTCGGGCATGCCCGCATTGGGGATTACGCTGATGCGTCCGGGCCAGTGCGTGGAGAGGTAGTGCACGTGCGAGGCCATCCTCTCCGGGCCGGTCGCGCAGTTCAGGCCGAGGGACAACAGGTCAAATGGTTCGAGCACGGCCGTGGCGGCTGCGACGTCGGCGCCGACGAGCATCGTGCCGGTGGTCTCGACGGTGATTGAGAGGCAGACGGGCACGCGGCGGCCTAGTTCGGCGAAGACGTCCTCGGCCGAGACGAGCACGATCTTGGCCTGCATGAGGTCCTGGCAGGTTTCGACGATCAGCAGGTCCACACCGGCGTCGACCAGGGACCGGATCTGCTGGCGGTACGAGTCGGCCATGGCATCGAAGGAGATGTGCCCGAGGGAGGGCAGCTTGGTCGACGGACCCAGCGACCCGGCCAGGAAGCAGTCTTCTCTGCCGGCCAGGGCGGCGCGGGCATTTCGGACGGCGGCTTGGTTGATTTCGTCGACGCGTCCCTGGAGCCCGTACTCGCTGAGCACGATCGAGCTGGCCCCGAAGGTATTGGTTTCGATGACGTTGGCCCCGGCGTCCAGGAACGAGCGGTGGAGTTCGATGACGGCCTGGGGGGCGGAGAGATTGAGGTACTCGTTGCATCCCTCGTTGCCTTCCCAGACGTCTTGGGGGAGGTCCATCTGCTGGATGTTGCTCCCGCAGGCTCCGTCGAAAATCAGGATCTCATGTTCTTGCAGGGGTTTGGCGATGACAGTCACTCCCGGCTTCTGTTTGCTGATGGTTCTGGGGCTTCCCCCCGCCACACGCGGTCGGGCTTGGGGCCCGGGCCAGTATACGCATCGGAAGCAACGACCGGAATCCCCAAGTGCGGGTTTGTCGGGATGGGCTGGGGTGATCTCAGCCGGCCAGGGCATTGATCGATGGGGCGTTTTTTCCTATGCTTAGTCGGCAGGGAACACCGGCCGCTGGGCGTATCGGCGGTCCCAGGAGACGGGCACATCGTGCGTAGCGGCAACCGAGATCATATCAGCCTGCTGTGTGACGTAGGCGAGTTGGCAGCCAAGCTGGTCGGCAGCGCGAACATTCGCGGCTTCCTCGACCAGATCGTCGACATGGTAGCCAGCCATCTGGATTCGGACGTCTGCTCGATTTATCTCTACGATGAAGACACCGACGAGCTGATCCTCCAGGCGACTCACGGGTTGAACCGGGACTCGATCGGCCAGCTCCGCCTGAGACCCACCGAGGGTCTGACCGGTCTTGCGTTCCGCGAACTCCGGGCCGTGCGGGAAGATCACGCCTCAACAAACCCGAACTTCAAGCCCATCGCGGGGATCAACGAAGAGCCGTACGAATCGTTCCTGGCCGCTCCGATCTCCCGGGGCATCGAGCGCGTGGGCGTTCTGGTGGTGCAGCGGGACCGCAGCAAGCACTTCACCGAGCAGGATCTCAAGGCGTTGCGGGCGACGGCGTCGCAACTGGCCAGTGCATTGGAAAATGCGCGGATTCTCATCGAGCTCCAGGAGCCCCGCGGGCGGACGGTCATCGAGGAGCCCGCCCCGGCGGGAGGACTGATCCGCGGAGTGGTCGGCTGCAGCGGGTTTGCCTACGGCAAGGCGACGGTGCTGGACCCCGGGCGGGATCGCAGGCTGCTGAAGCAACGGGCCTCGGAGCAAAGCTACACGCTGGAGGAATTCCGCGACGCCCTGGCCGAGACGGTCCACCAGCTTCGGGACCTGCAGAAGCGCCTCGGACAGCGGCTGCCCGAGATGGCGTCGCTGATCTTCGACGCGCACCTGATGATGCTCAAGGACTCGCACTTCCTCGGCGAGATCGAGGAGAGCATCCACGGGGGCGCCAACCCGCCCGAGGCGTTGCGAAGGGTCGCGCAGAAGTACATCGACGTCTTCCAGGAAAGTTCGCACGCCTACATCCGCGAGAAGTCCCAGGACGTCGAGGATCTCGTCAAGCGGGTGCTGGCGAATCTCACCGGCGCAGGTAGTGACATACCCGGCCTGGGCGAGGCGCAGATCATCGTCTGCCGCGACCTGCTGCCGTCGGATATGCTCAAGCTCGCCTCGTCGGGGGTCAAGGGCATCGTTCTGGTCAGTGGCGGAGTGACGTCGCACATATCGATCCTGACGCGGTCGTTGAAGATCCCGATGATCATCGCAGAAGACGCGCGGCTGATGGCGCTGCCCAAGAGCACACACCTGCTGCTGAACACCGAGGTGGGAAACATCTACATCAACCCCACCCCGGAGGCAGTCGAGCAGTTTCGCGCCCGCGACCGAGCACGCAGGCAGGTGGATCGCGCCCGTCACAGGGTGCTTGCCCAGACGCACACAGCCGACGACTGTCGCGTGCAACTGCTGGCCAACATCAACCTGCTGGGCGAGCTGCCCATCGCCGCCGACGTCAAGGCCGAGGGCATCGGCCTGTACCGCAGCGAGTTCCCGTTCCTCGTACGTTCGACGCTGCCGTCGGAGGAAGAGCAACTCGTGATCTACAGCCAGCTTGTCCGGGAAAGCCCCTCGCCGCTGGTGACGTTCCGCACGCTGGACCTCGGCGGGGACAAGCTGCTTGCGTACTACGATTCATCCGGCGAGGAAAACCCGCAGATGGGTCTGCGGTCGATCCGCTTCTCGTTCCGGCATCGCGACGTGTTTGAGCAGCAACTGCGGGCCATCCTTCGGGCGGCGGAAGGCATCGACCTTCGGATCATGTTCCCGATGATCTCGTCGGTGGAGGATTTCCTCAAGGCCCGCGACATCACGCGGCGGTGCATCGAGGACCTTCGCGAAGAAGGCGTCAACTGTCATCGCTCGCCGGAGATCGGCATGATGGTGGAAGTCCCCTCGGCTGTGGCGCTGATCGACGTGCTGGCCGAGGAGGCGGATTTCCTGTGCATCGGCACCAACGACCTGACGCAGTTTCTCCTGGCCGTGGACCGCACCAACGAGAAGGTCGCCGAGTACTACACGTCCTGCCACCCGGCGGTGCTCCGTGCCCTCAAACGGGTCACGGAGGTCTGCATCGAGGCGGGCAAGCACGTGTCGGTCTGCGGTGAGATGGCCCACGAGCGCGACTTCCTGCCGTTCCTGCTGGGCATCGGCATCCGCAGCCTGAGCGTGGATCCGCAGTTCCTGCCCGAGATCCAGCAGTCGATCGCCAAGCTGTCCGTCGAGCAATGTCGCCTCCACGCCGAGGAAGTCCTCGCCGAGCGCACGGTCATGGGGATCGCCCGCAGGATGCACCTGCACCACCCCCAGTCCAGTTCCGACCAGGTCACGGCGGAGTAGCACAGCCCCCTTTCCGCCCGCGATTGCCCCTGCTCTGCCATCGGCGTTGGATGGTCCCTTTACTTGCCCGCCGGGATCTGGATAATGGCCGGTTTGCTTTGCACTCTCCGAGGCAGACAGACGACAGGGCTCTATGGAACTGGCAGATTATCTAAGACCCGAATGCGTGAGCATTCTCGAAGGCAGCACCAAAGCCGACGCGCTCCGCGAACTGACCGGCGTGCTCAGCGAGCACGGACTGAATCTCGACCACGAGAAGCTCCTGGACAGTGTCCATCAGCGTGAAGAGCTCATGAGCACCGGCATCGGCAATGGCCTGGCGATTCCGCACGTCCGCATGCCGGAGGTCAAGCGTGCAGCGATGGCTGTGGGCATCTGTCCCGGCGGCGTGGCTGACTACGAAAGTCTCGACGGCAAGCCGGTGCGGATCATCGTGCTGATCGCGGCTCCTCAGGGCCAGCACGATACCTACGTCCGCCTGCTGGCGATGGTGACCGAGGTCCTCAAGGACCCCGACCGGCGGGTCAGGCTTATTCAGGCTGAACAGGGCGAAGACGCCTACCACGCCCTGATCGGAAAGGACTAGTTCCATGCTGGCGATACTCGATCAGGCCCATATGCCCCTCCTGCTGGTTCTCGGCCTGGCGGTGTTCGTCGGCACGCTCGGGGCCCGGATCTTCCAGAAACTCCGCATTCCCCAGGTGGTTGGTTACATCGTCATCGGCCTGATCGTCGGCAGAACGGGCGCCGGCCTGATTGACGAACAACTCATCGCCAAGCTCCTGCCGTTCAACCTGTTCGCCCTCGGCGTGATCGGCTTCATGATCGGCGGAGAGCTGCACCTGGACATCTTCCGCAGGTACGGCAGGCAGTTTTTCATCATTCTCCTGGCAGAGGGGCTTACGGCCTTTCTCATCGTCGGCCTGGGGGTATCGGCAGTGGCGATGATGATTTTCCCGCCGGCCCAGGCCATTGCACTGGGGCTGGTGCTCGGGGCCATCGCCTCGGCCACCGCTCCGGCCGCGACGGTCGACGTGCTCTGGGAGTACAAAACCCGCGGCGTGCTCACCACGGCTGTGTTTGCCATCGTGGCGATGGACGACGGTCTGGCGCTGGTGCTCTATGGCGTGGCATCCAGCATTGCGACCCAGCTGGCCGGTACGAGCGAGTCGGGGCTGCTCGCCTCGATGGGCTGGACCGTCTACGAACTGCTCGGGGCGGTTCTGCTGGGCGCGGGAGCGGGAGCGGCACTGAACTACCTGCTCCGCTGGTCGCGCGAGCACGACAAGGCGCTGACGTTCACCATCGGTTCCCTGGCGATTGTCATCGGGCTGGGAATCTGGCTGGAAGTGGACCTGATTCTCGCAGCGATGGCGTTGGGGATGGTGCTGGCGAACCTCGCCCCACGACGCAGCCAGGAGAGCTTCCAGATCGTCGAACGTTTCGCGCCCCCGATCTACGTGCTGTTTTTCGTGATTGTCGGAGCGAGGCTGGACATGGGCGGCATGAGCGCCTGGATGTGGACCCTCGGCGGGGTATACGTCGCGGGAAGAACCATCGGCAAGATGCTCGGGGCGAATCTGGGAGCGCGTTGGGCCGGATCGGCAGAGTCGGTACGGAAGTACCTTGGCCTGTGTCTGTTCAGCCAGGCTGGCGTGGCGATCGGCCTGGCAATTCTCGCCAGCGTTCACCTGCCCCCCCAGATCGGCAACGTCGTCATTCTTACCGTCACGGCTACCACGTTCCTGGTGCAGATCATCGGTCCGACGAGCGTGAAAATCGCGGTACGCAAGGCTGGCGAAGTCGGGTTGAATGTCACCGAGGAAGATCTGATCGCCGCGTACAGTGTGGGCGATGTGATGGATGGTCAAGCCCCCACGTTCCCCCGCCATACGACGATCGCCCGGATCCTGCCGGTGGTCTCCCAGACCGATACGACGACCTACCCGGTGACCGATGAAGATGGCAGGCTCGCGGGCCTGCTGACGCTGGACCACCTCAAGGCCAGCTTCGCCGGCGAGGGCATGTCGCAGTGGCTGGTTGCCTTCGACCTGATGGAACCCGTCCCCGACCGCGCCACCGAATCCATGCCGCTCAAGGAAGCCTTCACGCGCATGCAGGAACAGGGCCTGGAGTATCTGCCCGTTGTGAGATCCGAGAATGACCCCACGCTGCTGGGTGTGCTGGAAGCCCGCGCGGTCAATCGATTCCTCTCGCGTGAGGTGCTCCGTCGACGTCAGCTCGCCGACCCGGCCGCCGATGCAGCCGTCGTGCCGGGCGCTACAGCCTAGGCGTGAAGGCCAACGCCCGGAGGCTACGACCGTCCGCCGCGAGCGAGATATTCCTCCATCTCTGCCAGGACACGCTCGGGCTGGCCGGTGTTCTGCGAAACGATCTGCCGCAGCAGATTGAAGGACTCGATCGACGTGTCCACGAACTCCACGCCGATTCCCCCGTCTTCGACGCGCATGACCACCCCCGCTCCGCGAACGCACAACTCGGGACGGTCGCGGTCAAGCCAGAATGTTACCTCCACATCCTGACCTTGCTCGAACCGTTCCTGGGCTTCGTCGGTCTCCAGGAAGACCCCGTGAACGCTCAGGTCGTTGACCTCGGCGATACACCGGCCGTCGGCGTGCTCAACGACCGCCTCGACGTGGAACGCAACCCGCTGGAACGCTCGGTTGTCCATGCTGTACCTCCAGGGAAATTCGTGCCCACAGCAGTTAGCTCGGACCGCACGAGGCACGCATGCAGGGAAAATCTCCCCACTCCCCGGCCGGTCGCTGTCAGGGTTGAACCGCCCGCCGGGTGCGGGTACAGTGTCCTCGACCTGAAATCGACTTTCTTGCCGCGAGGATCCGGCCATGCACGACGCCCTGGAAGGCATCGGGATTGATTCCCAGCCGCTGATCGAGCAGAAGCTCAAGACGCTCGATGAGCTCGACGGCATCGCCCAGCACCTGCGGCAGCAGCGGAAGTCGATCGTTACCAACAACGGGTCCTACGACATCCTGCATATCGGACACGTGATCAGCCTGATGGAAGCCGCCCGGCAGGGAGACGTGCTGATCGTCGGGATCAACTCGGATCTCAGCGTGAGGCAGAACAAAGGACCCGACCGACCGATCAACCCCCAGGGCGTGCGAATGCGTATGCTCGCCGCGCTGGCATGCGTGGATTACGTGTTCGTCTTCGATGAGCCCGATCCCATCGTGTTTCTCGATCGCCTGCGACCCAACGTGCACACCAATGGCTCGGAGTACGGCCTGGACTGCATCGAACGGCCCGTTGTGGAGCGACACGGCGGGCACATTCACCTGCTGCCAATGGTAAGAGGCTTCAGCACCACGCAGATGATCGAACGAATTCACCAGGCGGACAAGGACGATTCAGCATGAGATGCCTCGTTACCGGCGGAGCCGGGTTTATCGGATCGCAGCTGGCTTTGGAACTCGAACGCCAGGGACACGATGTGGTCGTGGCAGATAACTTCCGCTTCGGCCACGAGAGCAATCTCCGGGGCCTGCAGGGGATGACCTTCCGCGTGGACGTCTCCAGGCCGTTCGAGGTCCCGGGGCGTTTCGATGCCATCTTCCACCAGGCGGCGATCACCGATCCGCGGTTCGAGAACCCCCAGGAGACCTGGCGGGAGAATACCGAGGGGTTTCAGGTCATCGTGGAACTTGCCCGCAAGCAACAAGCCAGGCTCGTTTATGCGTCGTCGGCGAGCATGTATGGCAACGGCCCGGCCCCACAACAGGAAGACCAGCCCAAGGACCTGCTCAATAAGTACGCCGAGAGCAAGCTCTGGATGGATGAATACGCTGCAGGCCTCTACGACGAAATGCACATCGTCGGCCTGCGGTACTTCAATGTCTTCGGGCCCGGGGAATCGCACAAGGGCAGGCCCGCAAGCATGATCTACCATCTCACCCGGCAGATGAAAGCCGGCCAGCGGCCGAAGATTTTCCACGACGGCCAGCAGAAGCGAGACCAGATCTACGTCGCTGACTGCGTGCTGGCGAACCTCAAAGCCCTCGATGCCCCGTCCGGCGTCTACAACGTCGGAACCGGCGTGGGCACCACCTTCAACGAACTGGTCGCCTACATCAACGAGGCCCTTGGCACCGACCTCCAGCCCGAGTACATCGACAATCCCTACGAGGGGACCTACCAGGACCACACCCAGGCCGACACCACGCGCGCCGAGGAGAAACTCGGCTTCGCTGCACAGTACACCCCCCGCCAGGGCGTGCTGGAGTACGCCCCGACCATCGAATAGCATCGCGTTCTTCACACAGGGGGCCCACGACCTCGCCGGCTTCTCTTCCCGCCCGGTCGCCCCCCCGTGCGAAGTCCGACCTCCTCGGCAGAATTCGGTGCAATATCTTTCCTTTCCGCCCGTTTTGCAGGCCAGACGTCGACAGTCAGTACTGACCGAGGCAGCAAACCAGACGGACCCAACGGAACCCCCGAGGAAAGGATAGTACCATGAAGAAGTTTCTAGCCCTCTCGCTGACCAGCTTGCTTGCACTGGGAGCCCTCTCGGCTGCCCTTGCCCAGGATGATGAATCGTCGGAAGACGCCCGCCCCCGCCGCATGCGGAAAGACCGCGGCGACCGGGCCCAGCGTCGTGACGGCGACGGCAAGGGACAGGGCATGCGCGAGAAAGCCCGCGAGAACGCACGCCGGATGATGCGCCGCCGGCTGGTGAAGCAGTGCGAACTCACCGAAGACGAACAGGCTTCGATGAAGACGATCATGGAATCGTGCGGCCAGGCGATGAAGAACTGGCATAAGGAGAACGCCGAGGCGATGAAGGAAGCCGCCGAAGATCTCCGCGAAGCCCGCAAGTCCGGCGACGAGGACGCCATCCAGGCCGCCCGCGAGAAGCTCCGGAAGCTCAACGAGTCACGGAGGAAGGCCGTCGACAACCGCAACGAGCAGATCACCGAGCTTCTCGGCGACGAGCGTGGCGGCAAGGCCGTGGCCATCCTCACGCCCCGGCGAGGCGGGGGCGGTCGCGGCGATGGCGAGCCGTTCAGCCGCCTGGAGAAGGTCCTCGGCGACAGCCTGACCGACGACCAGAAAGCGATCATCGAGCAGGCCCGCAAGGACGCCGAGGACGCCAAGCCCGGCGAGAAGCGAAAAGTCGTCGGCGAGGCGATGAACAAGCTCCGCGAGTCGCTCACTGACGAGCAGAAGAAGACCGTAGGCCGGGCCATCCACCGGGCCCGAGGACGGGATCGCGGCGACGGCGAGCCCTTCAGCCGGCTGAAGGAAGCCCTCGGCGACAGCCTGACCGACCAGCAGAAGGCGATCATCGACGAGGCGGTCAAGGCCTGCCAGAACACAGAGGACCGCGACGCCCGCCGAAAGGCCATTCGCGAGGCGCACCAAAAGCTGAGGGAATCGCTCAGCGACGAGCAGAGGCAGACGATCCGCAAGGCCATGCGGGAACATCGCCGCCAGCATGTCCGCGACAAACGTCGCTCGAGTGAAGACAAAGGCGAGGGACAAGGCCGAGGCCAGGGACGGAGAAACCGGCGGGGCGCGTCGTCCGAGGCTGACGAGGAGTAGCACGGGCCGCCGATCACCGAAACCAACCGGCTACATTTTCGTCACGAAAAACGGGCCCGCGGGGAACCTTCCCCCGGGCCCGTGCGTATTAGAGGTAGAGTCACAGGAGATGGAGAACAGGAATTTTTCAGAATTATCTGAATTATCTTGGGCTGCCCTCCGAATATGACTATAAAGAGTCATGAGTAGTGAGTAGTAACCTGTTGTTCGAATGTGTGCCACGCAGGTCTCCCTCCGCCTGCGTAACGGGACAACGGGTTATCATAGTAAGGCGATATCCAGGTCTCCCTCCGCCTGCATATCGCCTTTCTTTTTTGCGCCGCCCCCCCCTGCTCCCCCTGCCGGGCAGTTGCCATCCCGACTCGCCTCGACCGACGCCCTGCCGCCCTGGCACGCAAGCGACCCTTCCCGCCCCGGTCAGGCCCACCTCAGCGATTGCCGCTGCAGACGCTATGGACTTTCGAACCCTTGCAAATCTCCCGTCTCTGGGGCACAATACCCGTCGTTTCCTCCCGGCCGGAGTGGCGGAATTGGCAGACGCGCGGGATTCAAAATCCCGTTATGGC
>CAZXSK010000043.1:0-35548 GCA_964642855.1 uncultured Planctomycetaceae bacterium
GCATCGATCGCTCCGGGGTTCGACGAATCCGAGCGTGGCATTGTAGCAGGATCGTCCGTAGCGGACCAGACGGCTGCGCGGGGTGATACCTCCACACGTAGCGAACCCGGTTTGGCGGGCGGGTCCTTGTCGCCGACCGGGCCGGCTGGTACAGTCCACCCCGGCCGGGCAACGGGCGCAGGGTCGCCTGTCGCGCAACGGCGGCAGTCGGGCAGAGGGAGGAAAGGAACCAGATGATGATTCGCACGTTGATGTGTGCAGCCATGGTAGCCGTGCTGACTGCAGGTGTCCTGCCCCTATGGGGTCAGGCTGTCAGCCCGGCCGACACGTCCGACGGGTCTTCGGACGTTCAGCCGATCGGTTCGCAGGCCGAGGCGCCCGGTGGAGACGCCGGCTATCGGACAGCCCCCCCACGCGGAGAACCCAAGTCGTGGAATGCGGAAGGCGGCCACGGGGGCATGCAGCCTGCCCGGGGAGGGTTCATTGCCGGTACGGCGCTGGGTGTGCTGTTCGCGCTGGTGTGGATCGGCTCGTGCTGGCTGGGCCCGGCCATCGTTTCGCTCATCCTGGCCGGCGAGAAGGGCAGAAGCCCGGTCGCGTGGCTGGGGCTGGGGTTGATCCCCGTCGTGGGATGGCTTACGACGATGTACCTTCTGGGCACGACCCGTCATATCACCCAACGGCTGGACGCGCTGGAACGACGGCTCTCCGAGACGGGGACTGCAGACGCAGGCCAGCAGCAGATCCCCCCCATGCCCTGATCGCTCAACCGGTTCAGCCTGCCGAGGTCAACGGGTGCAGGTGGGGCAGGATCGCCCCATGCTCGGCCAGCAGGTTCCGCAGGTCGTCCAGGGGCACGTTGGCGATGTCCCGCCCGGTCCGCGCCGCCAGCGCAGCCGCTGCCCCCGCAGCCTGCCCCGCAGCCATGCATGTCGATGCCACTCGGTAGGCTGAGTTCGCTTCGTGGTCGCCGCCGATGCACCGTCCGGCGACGATCAATCGCTCGGCGCCTTCGGGCAGCATGGCGCCCAGCGGGATGGTGGGCACCGCGCCCGGGGCCACCGTGCGATATGTCAGGCCGTCGGTCTCGTGGATGTCGATGGAGTAGTGGCTGTAGCAGATCGCGTCGTCCCACAGCCTGCCTGAAACGTAGTCTTCTTCGGTGATGAATGCCCGCCCATGGATGGTCACCGTCTCCCGGATGCCGCACTCGGTAGCCAGGAACGTCGCTCGCATACCCTCCAGCCCGGGCTGGGTTCGGAAGAACCGCAGCAGCCGGAGCAGCACGCGCCGTGCCTCGACTTCCGCGTGTGTCTTGCTCTCACTGGTACTGCCGTCGATACCGGCCACGTGGATGCAGTTCCCGCCATGCCCATGCAGGATCGGCCCGACGCTCCCGCCATACCACCCCGTGTCGCTCTTGCACAGCCGACCGGCTGAGACTTCCGCGTCGAAGGCCTGCTGGATCGCGGACACGTCCAGCGCGTCGGCGTCGTATCCTTCCAGGCGGACAACGAGTGTGCCCGGCTGGCGGGTTTCGGGGCGGCGGACCTTCAGGCCCGCGAGGGTCACCACGTTGGCGTCGCCGGTGCAGTCGACCAGGGTTCGGGCGTGGATCTCCCGCAGGCCGGTCTTGGTCGCCAGCGTCAGCGACCAGCCGTCGGCGAGGGGCTGGGCGCTTGCGGGCATGGCGTGCAGCAGGAGAGTTGCCGGGGCTTCGAGCACCGCCCGGTCGGCCAGGGCTGCGTAGATCGCCCGGTCGATCGTCACGTGGCGGATGCCTCCCTTCCGGTCGGCCTTGAGTGCGTGGGCGGGGTCTTCGCCCGTCTCCCGCAGCGTATCGCGGACGAGTTCCCAGCCGATGCCGCCGATGATCTGCGTGTTGTACGAGCAGAAGCTCGCCGGGGCGTTGACCGCGGCGGTGATCATCGTCCCGCCGAGGATCCCTTCCTTCTCGACCAGCAGCGTTTCCGCCCCGGCCCGGCCTGCCTGAATGGCGGCGACGGGTCCGGCGGTTCCTCCCCCGATCACGACGACATCGAACGATTCCATGCAGCGGATCTCCTTACGAGGCTTCTCTGCTTTCGCGACTGGCCCGGCAGAGGCCATTGTGGTCGTGACGTCCGCGGCGTGCAAGGAGACTCCCGGGAGAACTTCCGGGCTTGCAAAATGTCTGACGGCATGCTTGCGGGGGTTCCCGGACCGATGCGTGCGTGGTATTCTGTAAGCCAACCGGGTCGGGACACCGTCTAACCGGGCGTTGCGGAGCCCCGGGCCGGCCCACTTCAAGACTTCGAGGCAGGTGCGATGCAGATCAAGTGCAGCAACGCAGAATGCAGCCAGACGCTGAAGATACCCGATGCCGCGGCAGGCAAGGCGGTTCGCTGTCCGGCCTGTGGGACGATCACGGTAGCCGACGCGCCGATCGAAGGCGATCCGGGCGGGATCGACTTCGAATCTCTCGCCGGGCTGGAGGGGGGCAAACCGGTGGACACCCCGCCGGCCGTGCCGGGCGCGCCGCCGGAAGCGCCGACCTCCCCGTCAGCGGAGACCGTTCCGACGCCGATGCCCGACTGGGTGCGGGATTCGACGCGTCCTCAGACGCCCGATGCGTCGCATACTGGTTCGCCGGCGAGATGCGGTGTTTCAAGTTCTTCCGCGAGGCGCTGGGAGAGGCAGAAGCCGTCGAGTAGCGCAGCCCTGGGCTCGCCGGAGACGCCGACCGACTTGACGGCCACCTGGCCGGGGCGCTAGTCTTCTGCAGAGAAGATCCTGTACGAAACGTTCTGCGGAGGACAGCCAGCCATGAAGAAAGTCACTCTCGGCAAGACCGGTGTGGACGTCAGCCCGCTGTGTCTGGGCACAATGTTGATGGGAACCAAAACCGACGAGGACACCTCGCGCGAGATCCTCGACCGGTTCATCGAACAAGGCGGTAACTTCCTGGACACCGCCAACTGCTACGCAGCCTGGCAGCCGGGCGCGTCGGGCGGAGAGAGCGAGAAACTCCTCGGCCGCTATTTCAAGGATCGCGGCAATCGCGACACGCTCTTTATCGCTACGAAAGTCGGCTTCGGTTACGACGGCGACGACCTCGGCGGCGCCGACCGCACGCTCGACGCGGATACCATCGTTCGCGAGTGCGACAAGAGCCTCCAGCGGATGGGCATCGACACCATCGACCTGTACTACGCCCACAACGATGTCCGTGACTGTCCGCTGGATGAAACGCTTGAGGCGTTCGGCAAGCTCGTCGATGCCGGCAAGGTGCGATTCATCGGCTGCAGCAACTACAAGGCGTGGCGCCTCAGCGAAGCGCTGGCCGTCTCGGCCGCACGGCAGCTTCCACCCTATGTCTGCATCCAGCAGAAGCACACCTATGCCCGGCCGCACCCGGGGTTCGATGGCGAGCTCTGGCCGCCGGTCAACGACGACCTGCTTGACGCGTGCAGCCACTTCGGCATTCCGATCGTCGCCTATTCGCCGCTGATGAAGGGCGCCTACACCCGCGACGACAAATCCATTCCCAAGGGATTCGACTGGCCCGACACCGACGCCCGCATCGAGGTGCTGCGTCGCGTAGCTGCCGATCATCACGACGCGTCACCCAACCAGATCGTGCTCGCCTGGATGATGCAGTCCAGGCCCATCGTGATTCCGCTGTTCTCGGTTAGCAGCATGCAGCAGTTGGAGGAGAACCTCGGCTCGCTGGACATCACCCTGTCCGACGAGCAGATGACCGCGCTGGACGAAGCCGGGATCCGGAGCGGCTGAAACGGAAAGCCCTGCGACCTTTCCGGTGCAGGAATTCAATTCTTCCGGACGACTCGAAGCTCCTATGCGGCCGATGGGGGATTCCCCCACGCCCCATGCGACGCGGGAGGACTCCACACGCCTGACCCCTTCCCATGGCCTCAGACAAGCAGTGGACCTAGCGTTCCCATGATGATCAATCGGCCGGAAGATCGGCCGCGAGTCAACGAGCAAAGCAGGAGTAACCATGCTTCGCAAAACGAGTGAACTGATTGGATATTCGCTTCAAGCCACCGATGGCGAAATCGGGCAGGTCGACGACCTGTACTTCGATGACGAGTCGTGGCACGTGAGATACTTCGTGATCAACGCCGGGGGTTACTTCACCGGGCGTAAGGTTCTGATTGCCCCGCAGGCCTTCGGCAAGCCCAACTGGGACGAAGGCGAGATCCCGGTGGAGCTCACTCGAGCCCAGATCGAAGAAAGCCCGAGCATCGAGAGCGATCGCCCGGTTTCTCGTCAGCATCAGGCGCTGCTGGCGGACTACTTTAACTGGACGCCGTACTGGGCGCCCACGACAGGCCCGGGGGCTGAATGGATGAGAACCGCCACCGGCGCGAAGACCGCCACGGCCGACGAAGCCGACGACGCTTCGGAACGATCGCTTGGAGACCCTCACCTCCGCAGTATCCGCGAGGTGGAAGGCTACACCATCCAGGCCAGCGACGGTGAGATCGGCCACGTGGAGGACTTCCTCGTGGGCGACAGCGCCTGGCCGGTGGTGTACATGGTCGTGGACACCCGCGACTGGCTGCCGGGCAAGAAGGTGCTGGTCTCCCCGGCCTGGGCAGAGCGGATCGACTGGACCGGCTCGCGCGTGAAGATCGACATGACGCGCGAAGAAATCAAGGCCGGGCCGGAGTTCGACTTCTCCCAGCCGGTCACACGCGACTACGAGGTCCGGCTGCACGAATACTACGACCAACCGAAATATTGGGAAAATGGATCAACATAAGGGAGCCTTCAGGCTCGCCAGGAAAGGAGCAACCATGTCTACGCTACTGAAATGGGCACTTGCATTCCTCGTGATTGCCCTCATCGCAGCTGTATTCGGTTTCGGCGGAATTGCAGAAGCTGCCGTCGGAGTCGGTCAGGTACTGTTCTTCATTTTCCTGGCGGTGTTCCTGGTCCTGCTTGTTCTGGGCTTGGTCACCGGCCGGAAGCCTGCACCGTAACCTGAAGTCCATGAATGCCGAAGGGAAGCTGGAATGAACATTCGAGTCTTGCTCACGATTGCGCCTATCATACTGATGGTTGTGCTCGGCGGTGCGGGCTGCGACAGGGACGACCAGCCCACTGCCGAGGACACCGAGAAAGAAGTGAAGGATACTGCCGTGACTGCGGGCGAATGGATGACCGAGAAAGCAAAACAAGCTGTTCAGGCATTGGAAGACGACATGTCGGACCTGTCCGACAGATACGGAGAGGTCCGGGATAACGCAGACCAACTACCCGCCGACGCCAAGGCGGAATGGGAGAAAACCAAGCTCACCATCGAGCAGAAGCTCGACGAGGCCCGCAAGGAGCAGATCGACCTTAAGCGGGCGTCGGAGAAGAACTGGGAACAGGCCAAGGCCGAAGCGGACGAAGCACTTCGCGACGCCCGGGAAGAAATGGCCCAGGCCGCCCGGTGGATTGCCGAGAAGACGGAACCCGATAGCTGACAACGCCCCCAAGGCGCTTGAGACTCCCGACCTCAAGCGAATGCCGTGCGACGACAGCTCCGTTCACCGCGGGGCTGTCGCTCTTTCATCGTTCCTCCCCGATTCGCTCTCTATACTACCTGTGGAGACCCTGACGAAAGGTGGGTACGCCCGTAGATGCTCTGGAAATGGCTGCCATGGAAACTGATCGCCCGACGGATCGCCAAGGCCCACGGGCTGCTCGATCCGCTGGCCCTGCTGGCGAGGGTCGAACGCTTCGCCCAGCCATCGGAAGTCGCCGCGCCGATGGAGCTCATCCGCGCGGGGATCTCCTTCCACGCACGCGGGCTGATCAACACCAAGGTCATCCAGCAGAATCTCGACTGGGTCTGGCCGTACTGGGTCCAGCGACAGTTCGACCCGTCCGACGAATCCTTTGTCCCCCGGGCGTTCTCGATCACCCATGTCAACCTCACCCACCGCAACTGGACGGCCATCGGCCTGCCCGACTGCGACGCGCTGCCGATTGTCGATCCACGCGGGCTGGTGACGCCGATCTTCGACGGCTGGTCCATCGACGCCTGGATCCTGCCCGACGGAGGCGGAGACCTGCTGCCCTCCCGTGAACCCGATGCCAGCCAGAAGCTGTTGACCGACCGGAGGCCCTGGGCGGTGGAAACGCAGACCCGCGCCGACGGCGCGTCGCTGCAATCGCTCGCCGAAGTCACGATGGACGACGGCCGGCCGGTCTGCAACACGAACTTCCACGCCGATGCGGGCGGGGAAGGCTGGCTGGTCGTCTCCCTCAGGCCGTTCAACCCCGAGGGTATCAGCTTCATCGAGTCGGTCGAGCTTACCGGCCGGAAGACCTGGCTGGTTGATGACAAACGCCACGTCGAACTTTCCGAAGAGCCCGACCGCCACGTGACGTCCAACTACAGGCATGGCGACGTGTTCATCGACCTGATCGCCCGCGACCCCTCGACCGAACGGACCTGCAAGGTCGGGCTGGCCACCGCCGCAGCCATGTACCGCATTCCCGCTTCGGGCAAGCGATCGGTGTCGGCGTCGGTAGACCTGCTGGCCGGCGAGAAACGCAGAGAGATCTTCCCGGCGGGAAGCCCGGCTACGTGGTCGAGTTCACTCGACACAACCGCCCGGCTGGACGTCCCCGACCAGCGGTTCCGCTGCCTGTACGACCTCGCCGTGCGATCGATGATCCTGCACTCTCCCGACGACGTCTACCCCGGGCCCTACACCTACAAACGCTTCTGGTTCCGCGACGCGGTGATCATTCTGCAGGCGATGCTCTGCGCGGGCATGGAAGGACGGGTCCGCCGCTCGATCGGGCGATTTCTCAAGCGTCAGCATGTGACGGGCTACTTTCATTCCCAGCAGGGCGAGTGGGACTCCAACGGCCAGGTGCTCTGGCTGTTGGGGCGTCTGCGAAGCCTCACCCAACGCCCGATCGGGCCCGACTGGCGCAAACCCGTGGTCCGTGCCGTTCATTGGATCCATCGCAAGCGCACCGACGACGGAGACGCGCTGCACGCCGGTCTCCTGCCGGCCGGGTTCAGCGCCGAACACCTCGGCAACAACGATTACTACTACTGGGACGACCTCTGGAGCGTCGCGGGCCTGCGAGAGGCAGCCGGACTGCTGGAGGAATTCGACGAACCCGACGAAGCCGACTTCGCCCGCAACGAAGCCCGGTCGCTGAACGACGCCATCGACCGCAGCCTGGTCCGCTCGCAGAGCATCCGGGGCCGGAAGGGAATCCCCGCCTCACCGTACCGTCGCATGGACGCCGGGGCGGTCGGCTCACTGGTAGCCGGTTATCCGCTGGCACTGTGGGAACCCGACGACGACAGGCTTCTCGATGCGGCGGAGTTCCTGTGTCAAAGCTGCCTGGTCGACGATGCGTTCTTCCAGGACATGATCCACTCGGGCCTGAATGCCTACCTCACGCTGCACCTTGCGCAGGTGCTGCTCCGCGCGGGCGACGGGCGATACCTCACGCTCCTGCAGGCCGTGGCGGACCTCGCTTCTTCGACGGGTCAGTGGCCCGAGGCGATCCATCCCCGCACCGGCGGGGGGTGCATGGGCGACGGACACCACGTGTGGGCGTCAGCTGAATGGGTGATGATGATCCGCCACCTGTTCGTGCGGGAGGAACCGGGGCGCCTGGTTCTTGTCAGCGGACTGCCGGAGCAATGGCTGGCAGGCGGGCAGACCGTACGGTTCGGCCCCACGCCGACGCCCTGGGGAGCGATCTCGGTCTCGGCCCGTCGCGACGGCGATCAGTTGCGCGTGCAGTGGGACGCGGACTGGTTCGGCGATCCGCCGACGATGGAAGTTGCCCCGCCGGGAATGCAGAAACATACGGTCGATGCATCGGCAGGCGGCGCGAAGATTGACACCAACCGGATGCCGGTCGGCCAGGCCGGAAGGGATCTGTAACCATGCGCATTGTGATGTTCACCAACACGTACCTGCCGCATGTCGGCGGCGTTGCCCGGTCGGTCGACCGGTTCACCCGCGACTTCCGCTCACGCGGGCACGATGTGCTGGTGGTCGCACCGGCCTACGACGATCAGCCGGCCGACGAGGAGCACGTCCTGCGCATTCCAGCCATTCAGCACTTCAACGGCAGCGACTTCGCGATGGCGATACCGGTCGGGTTCGATCTCTCTGCCCGACTGGACGAATTCGAGCCCGACCTGATCCACGCCCACCATCCGTACCTGCTGGGCAACTCAGCCCTTCGCGCCGCAGCCGCTCGTAACCTGCCGATGGTCTTCACCCATCACACGATGTACGAGCATTACACCCACTACGTGCCCCTCGAAGGAGAGACGCTCAAACGCTACGTGATCGCGCTGGCGACCGGGTTCGCGAACTTCTGCGAGTGCGTGATCGCCCCGAGTGAGAGCACGGCCGAGATCCTCCGCGACCGAGGGGTAACCAGCCCGGTCGAAGTGGTTCCCACCGGAGTTCGACCGGATGAGTTCCGCCACGGCGACGGCGAAGCGTTCCGCCGCGAGTGGGACATCCCCCAGCAGGCAAGGTTGATCGGCCACGTCGGCAGGTTGGCCCCGGAGAAGAGCCCCGAGCTGCTGGTCCTCGGAGCAGCCGAGGCCATGCGCAACGATCCGTCGGCCTGGCTGGTGGTGGTGGGCCCGGGGGAGTCGCGCGAGGCGATGGAAGGTCTTCTGCGGGAGAGCGGGCTGGATGACCGCTCGGTGTTCACCGGCCCGCTGACCGGCAGGGAGCTTGTCGACGCCTACCACGCGACGGACGTCTTTGGGTTTACGTCGCGAACGGAGACCCAGGGGATGGTGCTGGTGGAGACGATGGCTGCGGGGGTGCCCGTGGTCGCCCTCGACGCTCCCGGGGCACGCGAGGTGGTCGCCGACGGCGCGAACGGACGGTTGGTCGCCGAGGCCGATCCCGCCTCCTTCGCAGCCGCTCTGACCGACATCCTGTCGGCCGATGCACATCGCCGGGAGAAGCTTGCCGCCGCGGCCTTCACCACGGCCGATCAGTTCAGCGTCCGCAGCTGCGCCGATCGCACGCTGGAAGTGTATCGCTGGGTGCTCTCCCGCCAGGTTCGCCCCAAACCCGCCGAAGGGGACCAGGAATGGGCCTCGCTGCTGCGGTCGATCCGTCGGGAATGGAATATCTGGTCGAACCGCCTGTCGTCGTTGACCGATTCGCTGACTTCGGGGCAGACTTCGACGGGGCATCCGGATCGGCCTCCGGGCAGGCGGTAGAGCGGTCCCCGGCCCCGCCCGCAACACGTCTTTGCGCCAGTGCCCGCGTTGACGCGGCAGGATCGAAGGGATAGCATTCGGGAGTACGGGTCCCCACGAGATGGCGACCTGCGGCCTGAAAGGAGTGATGTATCTCCACCTCGCAACGGTCAGATCGGAACAAACGCCCCCGCCGGGAAGGCAAGCGCTCCGACGCAACGGGGCGGAACGGATCCAAGCCGCTCGGGGAGACGCTGCAGCAGTATCGCGAGATTCTCGACAACATGCAGACGAACCTTGCCGAGGCGGAGGTCCGGGAGGCCCGCAAGGAAATGCAGTTCGCGCTCGCTGCCGAGAGCCTCGATTCCCCGTCGGCTGAGGAGGACTCCATCCTCCGCGAGATCCACCCCGAATCGCTCGAGCTCCGCAAGCGCCTGCTGGAGATCGAGGAACGAGCCAAGCTACTGGAGTTGACTCACGACGCGATTTTCGTGCAGGACCGTGCCGGTCGGGTGGTCTACTGGAACCGCGGTGCCCAGGCGATGTACGACTACACCGCCGAGGAGGCGATCGGGCGGCTTCCCCAGGACCTGTTGCGAACCGAGTTTCCGACACCCCCGAAACGGATCGAGCGTGAGCTTCGCGAATACGGCAGGTGGTCCGGCGAACTCGTGCAGACCACCCGCAGCGGCCAGAGGATCGTCGTCGCCAGTCGCCGGGTCATGCGCTACGATCCTGCCGGTCGGGCGCGGGGCGTGCTGGAAATCGACAACGACATCACCCTCCGCAAGCGTAGTGAATCGCGCCTGCTTCAGCAGCGCCGTCGCCTGACGGAGGTGCTGAACATGGTGCCCGGCTACGTGGTCATCAAGGACGCCGATTGCCAGATCCGCTTTGCAAACGAAGGGTTCGTCAAGCAGTTTCCCATGTCCACCGATCGCCCGTGCTACGAGGTGCAGCACGGGTACACCAAGCCGTGCAGCACCTGTCAGGTGCGTGACATCCTCGACAGCGGCGAGTCTCGCGATTGGGAATGGACCACCCCCGAGGGGCTGACCTTCCACGTGTGGTCGTATCCGTTTACCGACATGGACGGCACCCCGGCGGTGCTGGAACTGGGGATCGACGTCACCGACCAGAAGGAGGCCCTGCGGATGGTCACGGAGATCTCCGAGCGCGAGCGCCGGCACATCGGGCGAGAGCTTCACGATTCCCTCGGCCAGAAGCTGACCGGCCTGGGATTCCTTGCCCAGAGCGTCTCGGGCCCGGTCAAAGACATGCCCGGCCGCCAGGGCGAGACGGTAAGTCGGATCGTGGACCTTGCAGCCGAGTGCGTCTCCGAGATCCGCGCCTTTGCCCGGGGCCTGGACCCCGTGGGCCTGGACGCCAACGGACTGCAGGCCGCCCTGCGCGAGCTGTGCAGCGGGGTCGCGGAACTCCACGATCTGTCGTGCCCACTGGAGGTCGAGACGGACCTGGACATGAGCGACAGCGTAGCTGTAAATCTGTATCGCATCGCCCAGGAGGCGCTGACCAATGCAGCCAAGCATTCCGACGCGGATGAAGTGAAGGTCACCCTCGGGGCGACCGATGACGGCGGGCTGGCCCTGGAAGTCATCGATGACGGTGACGGATACGATCTCCAATGGGGCGAAGGCCTGGGCATGGGCCTGCGTACGATGCGCTTCCGGGCGGAGGTAATGGGTGCTCGTCTGGACATCGCAAAGGCCGGCTCGCGAGGCACGCGCGTGACGTGCTCCGTGCCGCCTCAACGGCTTCTCACGGACACGGAGGGCCGATCATGACGCCCCAGCAGGAAGCGCAGGAAGTGGACATCCGTCGGATTGTTCTGGTTGACGATCACCCGATCGTCCGGCAGGGGATCATCATGCTCGTGGAGCCGGAAGACGATCTCGACGTCGTCGGCGAGGCGGAAAGTGCCCACGAGGCGCTGGAGGTGATCGAAGAAACCCGCCCCGACATCGCGGTGGTCGACCTGACGCTGAAGGATTCCAGCGGCCTGGAGCTGATCAAGGACATCGGCGTGCGGTTCCCGAAGCTGCCCGCCCTTGTGCTGTCCATGCGGGACGAGGGGTTCTACGCCGAGCGGTGCCTCCGGGCCGGGGCTCGCGGATACGTGACCAAAGAGGAGGGCCCGCAGAAGGTCATCGAGGGCGTGCGGAAGGTCCTTGCCGGGCAGATCTTCATCAGCGACCGGATGGCTACCAAGGTAATGGCCAAGATCGTCCGGGGTTCCGGCGAGGGGGACCAGTCGCCTATTGAGTCTCTCTCCGACCGGGAGCTGGAGGTCTTCGAGCTGATCGGCAACGGCCATGCCACGCGGGAGATCGCATCGCGGCTTCACATCTCGACCAAGACGGTCGACTCGCACCGCGAGCACATCAAGGAGAAGCTCCAGCTCGACAGCGCCACCGACCTGCTGAAGCACGCCATCCAGTGGGTGCAGTGCCAGGACAACGCCTGACCGGTCCGGGAATGTCCGGAGGCTCTCGACCTGAAGCCCACCTGCGGTACTGTCCCGCGGGTGCCCGCTCCGAACCTCCCGAGCGAACCCGATCTGCGAACCATCCGCGCCCGAAGGGATCAAACGCTGTACCGGTAGGCACCAGGCGTCATGCAGGAAGGGTCTGAAGCCCGTCGATTGCATCGGAGGGAGACCCGTCTTGACTCCCCCGACGATCACCGTGATCGCCCGCGAGCCCCGCATCTCCAGCGGAGTGATCGCCCGCGAGCCCCCGCATTCCCGTCTCGTTCGTTCTTCTCCTTCCCGGAAGATGGCCTGTTCTCCTGTTTCATTCTCCCAAAATCGGCAAAGCTCCGCGAACCAGGTGTCCATAATAGGTGGTTCTCCCATGGGTTATGGTGCAATGGGTGGCCTGGGAAGCCGAATCCGGTCCGATTGCCAACTGAAAATCCTCTGCAAGAATGAAAGGTGAAGCGAGGCCGGGGGAGTGCGCACGGGCCTTGGACCGGACGCTCGCAAAACAGCCAAGGGAAAAGATCGAACGAAAGGACAGTGCAACGTGACAAGCACGGCAACCGCCCAGGAGAATACGCTTCACCAGGATTTCCGAGAGATGATCCAGCAGCGGCGTCGGGAAGCTGCACTGAGCCCGACGACCGGCGACGACATCGATTACGTATACCACCCCTCGTTCAATCTGCCCGGTACGGAGAAGCGCCTCTGGGGCAGTGAACGGGAAGAGATCAATGTGGTCGACTACGACCTGCTGCCCCAAGTCGACGACGGCACCACGACCCGAAAGATGAAACGCAACTCGCTGTCGGCGTCGGAGGAGAAGACGCTCTTCCTCCGATACAACTACGCCAAGTTCCAGATCGGCCAGCACGTCAAGCGCCGCAAGACGCGTCGCCAAGGCCGGCAGACACGCAAGGAGCGCCGCTGGCGGAGGCGGGCAGAGGAAGTCCGCGAGAGGATCGTCCATGCCAACCTGCCGCTGGTGCCCTCGATGGCCCGGCGGATGAAGATCCCCGGCGTGGAGTTTTCCGAGATGCTCTCGGAAGGGTACATGGCCGTTCTGCGATGCGTCGAGAAGTTCGATGTCTCCCGCGGCTTCAAGTTCTCGACGTACACCTGCCGCTCGATTCTTTCGTCGTTCCACCGGCTGGGCAACAAGTCCCAGACGCGTCGCAAACATATTCCCGTCTACTTCGACGTGAACATGGAAAAGAGCGACTACGACGAGATGCGCCACGAGGAAGAGCTCTCCTACGCCCAGGAAGCCGTTCGGCGCGTGCTGGAACGCAACCTCGCCGACCTCAGCGAAATCGAAGCCGAGATCATTCATCAGCGGTTCCCCGTGGTCCGCGGCGACCGCCCCAGGACGCTCGCCCAGGTCGGCCGAAGCGTCGGGCTGTCCAACGAACGCGTCCGCCAGATCGAGAAGGCGTCGCTGTCGAAGCTTCGCATGGCGATCGAGAAGGAATTCGTTGCCTGAGCGAACCGCCTGATCCGGCTGCCGCCGGGACCGAAGACTAAAACAATCCGGCCGGGCGACTGTCGGCGTGTGCCTGAAAACGGGCCTGCGTCGACGGCCGCTGCGGCCGGTTCTTTCTGCGCGGGGGCGATTGCGCGGAGGCGAGTGGCTACGCCCGGTATTCGGTGCGCTCGCCGTCAGCTGCGGAGCTTCTGGCAGGTCTGGGGGGCATGGCGGTAGTCTTCCAGCGACGCGATACCCAGTTCGGGCATGGCTTCGGCGATCAGGCACATGGTCTTCTCCCGGCTGCAGCCGGCCGCGGCGTGCACCTTGCCATCCTTCAGGTAGTACGCCACAAACTTCCGGTCGTCCACGCTGCCGTCGATGACGACGTTGTCCCACTCGGGGGCGTGTCCAACGTAATCGGTGATGACCATGTGCTGGTTCGTCCAGAAGAACGGCACGTCGCGGTACTCCTCGTCCGCCCCGAGCATGTTCCGTCCGGCCAGCCGGCCGAGCTGCTGGGCGAACCGCCAGTGCTCGATGCGCATTGGCTGGCCGTTCCGCCAGTCGGGCAGGCGGACGATATCGCCGGCTGCGAAGACGTTCTCAGCAACCTGCAACGTGGCGTCTGCGTCGATGCTGCCGTCGTCGTTGGTCTCGATGTCGGACAAGTAGTCCGTTACGGGCGTCACGCCTACGCCCACGACCGCCAGGTCAGCCTGCAGCGACTCGCCGTTGTCCAGCGTCACCTGTCCCAGCTTGCCGTTGTTGCCTGCGAACGACTCGACCTTCCGGCCGAGGTGGAACGTCGTGCCTTTCTCCTCGTGCAGCCGCTGGTACATTCGCCCGATCTCCCGGCCGAAGACTCTGGCAAACGGCACGTCTTCCGGCCCGACGACGTGAACCTTGATGTTGCGCTCGGTCAGGGCGGCGGCGGCTTCCATTGCGATGAAGCTCGCGCCGACCACTACGGCCTGTCGGGCATTCGAAGCGGCCTGGATGATCGCGTCGGCATCGGATTTGACCCGAAGCGTCAAGACGTTCTCAAGGTCCTCGCCGTCGACGCCAAGGGTCCGGGGCCGCGAACCCGTGGCCAGCAGTACGCGGTCGTACTGCATCTCCGAGCCGTCTTCGAGCGTGAGCGTCCGGTCGCGGGTGGAGAGCTTCGTGACGGTCGTATCCAGCAGCAGATCGATGTCGTACTCGCGGTAGAATGACGCCGGTCTCAGGGCGGGGTCCGGGGCGTCATCGGAGCGCAGGTACCGCTTGGAGAGCTCCGTGCGGTCGTACGGCGGGACCGACTGGGAGGCGATCATCGTCAGGTTGCCCTCGTAGCCTTGCTGGCGGAGTTGTTCGGCGGCGGCATGACCGGCCGGTCCGGCCCCGATGATGACCATCGTGCGGTACTGCCTGAGTCGCTCGGTCGCCTCGCCGCGCTCGTACTGGCCTTTCGCGCCGCCGGCGACGTCGTCAGCATCCTTTCGGGCGTCCTCGGCGAGGTTTCGCGAAGCCATCGCCGGAGTCTCCACACTCCGTGGTTCTTTGGGCATCATGATCACCACGTTGCCCCCGATGACCTGCACGTGGAAGGGCTTGAGGTGGTCCAGCGCGGGCGGCTGGAGCAGCTTGCCGTCGGCAGCGTCGAACACAGCCTGGTGCCACGGGCATCGGATCCTGCAGTCGCAGAGCGTTCCCTCGGCCAGGGGCGCACCGTGATGCGGACATTCCCCGGCGTAGGCGTGATACTCGCCGTTGATCTTCACCAGCAGGACCTTCTGGTCCGCCAGCTCGACCTCTTTCATCTCGCCGTCACTCAGTTCATTGGCCTTGGCCACTACGTGCTTGGTGCTCATGATCTTCCTCGTTGTGGGTGGGGGGGTGGTTGCCCCCGTCGTGTTGACGTGTCGGTTGCTCTGTCTGGTTCCGTGGTTCCTCCGCCGCGGCCGGGGCGCCCCCCGACGGATCCGTTTCGGGCGGTCGACCGGTGATGGTCGACATCGGCTTGCCCTCCCGCGACGCCGAATGCGTGCTCATCCCAGCCGTCAGCGCGTAGCGCATCGCGTCCTCTACGTTCATGGTAACGGCCTCAATGCGGTCGCGCGGAACGAATGCGGTATAGCCTCCCAACTGGTAGCTCATCGGGAAGTAGACGGCTACTTCGTCGCCATTTGGCTTCAGGCCGTCGGGAATGGAGCCCGCGTCGTCCTGCGTGAGGAACCCCAGCAGTCGGGTGCCTTCCGCGAGGTCCACCGCCACGACCTGGTCCATCCGGCGGGTACCGTCAGGCCCGACGAAGTCCATCAGGTCGCGCAGTCCGCCGTAGAGGCTCTTGACCAGCGGGATCCGCTCGAGAATCCGCCCCAACAGGTTCACCAGCCAGCGGAACAGGAATACGTGCGTCAGCAGGCCGATGACGAATAGCAGGCCGATGCCTACCGCGACCCCCATGCCCGTGCGATACCGAACCGGGCTCGTCTCGGGCAGCAGCCAGCGCATGGCCGGGGCGATCAGTCGCTCGGCCTCCACCGCCAGCCAGATGATCACGTACAACGTCACCCCGATGGGCACGACCACGGCCAGGCCTTTGAGGAACACCTTTCCGATCGATTTCAGCATCCGGCGGCTCCCTTCTTGTTCTCTTGCGCTGTTTCCGCGCGTAGTTGCTTTGGGCTGCATCCGAGGCCACATGGGAATTCTAGTGGTTCGACCGGCGGGAGCTCCTCCCGTGTCCCGGTATGTAGTTCCGCAGGCTGAGCGATGCTCCCGGCCTTGCGGGGGGTTATACTGCACGTAGCAGTGGCAAGTGCAACTCGCGACGGGAGATCGTCATGATCGCAAGCGCAACGTATCTTCGTGTATTCCTGGCCGGGTGTCTGGCTGTCGGGCTGGCGTGGGCGCCCGGCTGCAACGGCGCGGATTCTTCGCAGGCGGATGCGGGTGTCGAGGCCGACCGCGTGTCGAAAGGCGAGATTCGCTCCGCCGGGGACCCGGCCGAGACGGCCGCAAGTTCGTCTTCGGCCGATGGGGACAAGGGCATGCCTTCGCTGACCCAGGAGGGTACGAACATCAAGCCGGTTGCGCTGAGGCGTGTGAAGTCGACCCCGAAGCGTCTGGTGGCTGGCGACGAGATTGACAAGCTCGAATCGCGGGTCAAGCCCGAGCGGCGGTTCGAGGGCTACCAGGCGAAGTGGCACGTCGAGACCCGCACGTTCAGCTTCCGTCACTACAATCGGACCGTCACGAAGGATTACTTCCAGGTGGTGATGGACGGCAAGAAGGTCGTGGCGGTGCTCCGTAGCGGGGACATCATGCTGGTGGGCAAGACGCCGGATCTGGCCGACACGAAGGTCAACATGCCCGTTGAGCGGCTGCACCTGGACAACCTGCCGGGTCCGTCGCTGCCGACGTATCAGTTCATCAAGAAGGTCCAGACCCACGGGTCGATCTACAAGGACCTCGGCGACAAGTCGCTGCCGTCGGATCATTGGGAGGTCGGCGAGGGGCACCTGACGTACGTCCGCAAGCAGACGCTGCCGGACTACGAGGTCGAGGCGCGGTTCACGTTCACCGTCGATCCGGTGTACGGCTACCGCCTCGACGCCGTGCGGGACGTGTACTTCAACAAGAAGCCCGAGAAGGGCAAGGTGAAGATGAACGGCGGGTCGTTCTGCCCCGGCTGCTACGTGCCCTGGGAGCATGCCTCGCTGTACGATCGCACCGCGTGGACGCCCGCCAAGGGCGGCATCGAGGGCTGGGCGAACAACCTGGTAACCATGGACCGCTGCGACAGCAACAAGAAGGATTTCGTCTGGCGCGACGGGGGGTTCATCGCATACCTGCCCGGCCGCAGGGGTTGGAGCCCGTGCTTCACCCGCATGGACGGCACGGGAGACACGCCACGGCTGGCGCTGTGCAACGCCCACAACGATTTCCACATCAAGTTCATCGTCAAGGATCTGCCCCGAACCGACGACGGTCGGTGGCACTTCCGGCCGGTGCATCGGCTGGTGTTCCTGCCGCCGGAGATGACCGCCGAGGTGTGGGACAAGGTCGACCTGATCCAGAAGAACGCCCGTTCGATCATCATCAAGATCGGCGACGTGGAAGATTTCGAGGACCAGCCCGTTTCGCTGACCGAGCCGGCCCGCGGGCTGGTGTGGACTTCCGGCGCGCCCGACCTGGTCAAGGGCATCGCCCACAGCGGCAAGACCTCGCTGAAGATCGAAGGCCGCCAGTGGCCGAACCTGCCCCAGGTCTCGCTGAAGCCCTCCACCCGCTATCGCCTGGAGGGGTGGATGAAGGTCGAACCCTGGTCGGCTGAACGCATCGCCGCCGAGAAGGCCAAAGACGCCCGTCGTCGTCAGAAGCTGCGCGAGAAGGGCAGGGATCTGCCGCCCGAGGTCGACTGGGACAACCTCCAGCCGCGGGCGTACATCCGCGGCGACTTCTACGAATGGTCGCCGTATTCCGGCAAGATGCTCGAGAAGCACACCACGTCGGTCGCGACCGACAAGACTGACAAGTGGCAGCACGTGACCTGGGAGTTCACCTCGCCGGACTGGGGCCCGTTCATCAACATTTCGTTCCACGCCGACCAGTGCACCGCGTATCTCGATGACTTCGCGTTGCGCGAGATCGACGCGGACCGGAAATCGGCCGATCGCGACTGACCGCTGGCCGGGCCGGGCGCCCAAAGCCCCACGGCGAGTCTTCACGCCATCTTCACACGTGCGGCGTAGAATGTTCCTACTTCTACGGGAGGTGTGAACATGGCCGATCGCAAACCGGCGGTGCTGTTTCTCTGCACGGGCAATTCGTGTCGCAGCCAGATGGCCGAGGCCATCACCCGCAAACTTGGCGAGGGCAAGGTGGAGGCCTACTCGGCCGGGGTGTCGCCGACGGAGATCCATCCGCTGGCCCGGCAGGTGGTCGAGGAGGCGGGCTACTCCATGGACGGCCAGCATGCCAAGGGCGTCGAGACGTACCTCGGCAAGCTGCCCGTAAACTACCTGTTCATCGTCTGCGACCGGGCTGCGAAGTCGTGTCCGACGGTCTGGCCGGGTGCGCCGGCGATGGAGCGGATCGTCGAGGTCTTCGAGGACCCGGCTGCGTTCGAGGGTTCGCCGGAGGAGACGCTGTCGAAGTTCCGCGAGGTCCGCGACCGCATCGAGGCCCGCCTGCGCGACTGGCTCGACGGGCTGGACCGCTGAGCCGCGCAGGCCGGGGATTCGCTGTCCCTCTGCGGGCTGGAATTCGCTCCGGGGTTGCGATACGCTTCGGGGCATGAGTGAAACCGTAACCATCGTCGGCGACGGGGCCATGGCCACGTTGTGCTCGATCCTGCTTGCCCAGCGGGGCGTGGGCGTCCGCCTGTACTCCTCGTTCGTCGACCTGCCCACGCGCCTCAAGCGCGACGGCGAGAACAAGCGATACCTGCCCGGCTTTGCGATACCCGAAGACCTCGACGTGACCGTCCTGCCCGAGAAGGCGTTCGTCGACACCACGGCGATCATCTCGGCCGTGCCCACGCAATACGTCCGCGGCTGGTGGCTGCCGCTGGCTGAACACGTGCCCGCGGGCGTGCCGATCTGCTCGGTTGCCAAGGGCCTGGAGAACGACACGCTGCTTCGCCCGACGCAGGTCATCGCCGACGTGCTCGCCGGCGGGGCGAGGTCGGCCAGGGAGGGCAAAGCCGGCAAGAAACGGGCACAGCCGGCCGGCGACGGCAACGGCGGTACCCAGCCGGCATCGGCCGGGCAGGGCCGGCAGGAATCGGCAAGAACCGGCAAGGGCCGGCAAGGCTCGTCGGGCGAGGGAGAATCGTCCCGCCCCGAGGACATTCGCGAACTGGCTGCCCTCTCCGGGCCCTGCATCGCGCCGGAAGTAGCTGCCGGGCTGCCCGCGACGGTCATCGTAGCCGCCGAACGCCAGCCCCTGGCCGAGCGACTCCAGGACATGTTCTCCCTGCCGCACTTCCGCGTGTACACCTCGACCGACGTGGTCGGGCTGGAACTCGCCGGGGCAACCAAGAACGTCATCGCCATCGCCGCGGGAATTCTCGACGGCCTGGAGATGGGCAACAACGCCAAGGCGGCGCTGCTGACGCGCGGGCTGGTGGAGATCACGCGCCTGGGCGAGGCGATGGGCGCCCGCCGCGAGACCTTCGCGGGCCTGGCGGGCATGGGCGATCTGGTCACCACCTGCATCTCGCCGGTGGGGCGGAACCGCTCGTTCGGCGAGGCCATCGGGCGGGGCCAGAGCGTGCACCAGGCCCTCGGCGCGACCGAGTCGGTCGTCGAGGGCGTGGCCACCACCGCCAGCGTGGTCGAGGTCGCCAAGGCCCACGACGTGGAAATGCCCATCACCCGCGCGATCCATCGCGTGCTGTTCGAAGACCGCAAGCCGCGCGACGAAATCCAGCGGCTGATGAACCGCCCGCTGAAATCCGAAGCCGACGAGTAGCTCCCCGATTCGCGCCGGGCGAGGGAGCTCACAGGTCTTCGCCGCCGGCGAGAGGGTCTTCGGCGGTCTCCAGGAGGGGGGTAAGCTTCATCCAGGGCGCCAGCGGGGCGGACGATCCTCCGCCCGGGCGGGTCTCCGCTGCGAGCAGTTCCGCCAGTTCGCGATCTTCCTCCAGCAGCGACATGCACACCTTGCGGGCGGTTTCCTCGTTCTCGGCCAGGAGCAGCTGCCCCAGCCGCTCGACGGCTGCCAGCGATCCGCGTGCCGACTGGAGCGAGGTCATCGTGCGGGTGAGTTGCTTCTCGAGCTTGATCTCCCGTTTGAATCCCTTGCTGGCGAGCATGCGTCGCAGGCGTGAGGGCGAGATTTCGAGTTCCTCCAGGATCTCCGAAGGCTTCTTTCCCTTGCGCAGCAGCTTGAGGAGGTCTCGGTATCCGGGCATGGGGTGTCCTTTCGCATCGGTGGTGGGCGGGGGCGGAAGCGACGGCCCTTGCCGTCGCCGGCCAGACGCCGGTATCCACCCTCGGGCCGGCGGAGCCATCCGCGCAGCGCCAATGGCTCCGGTGCGAAGGGCCGGATCGGCCGAGGTCCCGAGCCGACCGGGGAATACGAAAATGTGGATTTTCATCCCCCGGCCGGGAATCCCCGGAGCCGCCGGCGCGCGCAGCCGGCCAGGCCTCCCCGGAAAACGGGGGGCGATGTTGTCGAGACGCCGGATTGCCCCGGTCGTCAGCCGATGGGTTCCAGACGCCTTCGGGCCGTTCGACAGGTGAACGCAGTCGCCAGAAGCAGCCCGACGACGGTCATCGGTTCGGGGACCGTCAGCGTGTGCTCCAGCTCCAGCCTGCGCGTCCCGAGCAGGTCGAAGGAGAACGATGTCGGGCTGGCCGAGAAGCTGTCGAAGGATCCCAGGTACAGTGCGGTGTCCCGCCTCTGGTAGGGCAGGGAGGCGTCGAAGATCGCCAGCTGATCCTTGTCGAGATCCAGGACGTACACGAGGTCCGAGACGCCATCGTAGGCGACGACCGGGATGGTAAGGTCCCAGATGCTCATGGCGTCCAGGTCGTTGATGTAGTACACGCCTGTGGTGCTTCCGGCCTCGACCGTGAACGAGTACTGCCAGGCCCGGTAGAACTCGTCGGGGAAGGCTTCGAGTCGCGAGAACGATTCGGACACGACATCTCCGCTGGCGGTGGTCTGCACGTCGCCCGCGTGGACAGTCGCCACGGTCTGGGCTCCGAAGAGCTGGCTGATGGCCTGGCCTTCTCCCCAGGTGATCGTCCCGTCGACCGCCGCGGTAACGGTGTCGGTGATGTGGATGTCCCGCAGTACGACGAAACCGTGGGGAGTGGGCGTGAGGTCAAAGCCCCAGCGGATGCCGTCGTAGATGGTGATCTGGTGCGGTGCGCCCAGGCTCGGGTCGGTGAGCTGGTTCTCCGACACGAGAAACAGGTCGGCCCACCAGAAGACCTCCTGGTCGCACTCGCGGCGTGGGACATCGCTGAAGTCGAGATCGAAAGGCCCGTTGGCGTTAACGCCGTTGGTGTGAACGAGCGTTTCGGCGTCGGTCCAGTAGTAGGGCAGCGGCGGGGTTCCGGGGGGGTCGTCGTTGGGTCGCGGGTCGATGTAGGGTGCCCCCACACCGCCCAGGGGCTTGTTGGTGTTGATCTCCTGGATCCACCGGTAGCTGACATTCGGTGCAGCCGGGGGAACCGCGGCGGGTTGCCACGTGGGGCCCGCCACGCCGTCGTTGTACCGGGCGCGGATGTGAGCCCCGCCGATTCCGGGAAGGCACCACGCGTTGTACCGGTCGATCGTCAGCGAGCCCGGGGCGGGCCCCCCGAGGACCACGTTGACTCCGGGAAAGTCGGCTACGAGCGTCGCCAACTGACCCGCGGCATCGGCGCCGCCGGGGGGAAGGTAGACGATCGGTGAGGGGATGAGGTCGGACCTGCAGCAGGTGCACTGAGCGCTTACGGGCCCGAGGGAATTGTCGGTGATGCTCATTCCCGCAGCGGAACTGAAAAGCGCCGCCGCGACCGAGCCGAGGATGAGCAGGCGTCTCATAAGAGGTTCTCCTTTCCGGGTTGCGTCGGGCAGGCGTTCTCCCCGGCTACAGGGGCCGCATGGGCGATCCGGGGCGGGTGCGAGTCCGACTCCCTTGATGTAGACGGTTTCGCGGGGGCAGGAGCAGCGAGCGAGCGAAGCCCCCGGTTGGATACGGATGGGGGGACGGAGGAAGTAAAGGATGGCTCCGTTTGAAAACCCAATAACGGGCTTCAAGCGGGTCTTCACCGTGCCGGCTTCGTCCGGCTGCATCGACAGACCCAGTGGATCTGCCTGCTTCACCGTCCCTGCCCGCCCGGCGAACTCCGCGCTTTCGGGCCACGTCGGCATTCTCAAACAGAGCCTGAGCTGTTCCGCAGAACAGCCGGGCCGAGAGAATTGTAGGCGCAGGCTCGCAGGGAAAGGAATCTACTTCGGGGCCGATTGCAGGGAGTTTTCGACGGCTTTGAGGATGGCTTTGCTGCTGCCGGTGGCGCCCGAGACGGCGTCGACGTCGAGCGACTGACGGAGGATCACGCGCAGGATCACCCCGCGGGCCTTGCGCTGGTACTCGTTGGCCGGTTCGGTCAGGACGTGGATCTTCGTGATTTTTCCGCGGCGGACGGTGGTCTCGACGTCGACCGAGAGCGATCCGCCCTTGTAGCTGCCCTCGTAGACGCCGGAGGGTACGTCCTGGAGGTCCACCGGCTGGATCGTGAGCATCCGGGCGCGGTCGACGTCTCCCTGCGAGCACGAGATGACCATACCCGCCAGGCCCACCACGAACACAACAGCCACCACGATCATCCGCACGACCCGCCGCAACGTTCTCTTCGCCATCGAGGGGTTCCTTTCCGGGCTGGGCGCTCCGTTTCCCCGGGAGCGGTCCTCCAACCGTATCGGCAAGGTCGGGCGGATTTCCCCAGCCGCGCGTTGAGGGTACTCGCCGCCGACGTCGGGCTGATTTCGCGAGGCGGGGAACTTCCCGCGGTCTGAGGCGACCAACGGCATGCACATCGGTGACCCCCGAGACGATCGGGAGAGAAGGGCAATGACGAAACGAATCCGAGTCTACGCAATGGTGGTTGTGGTCTGCGCGCTGGGCGTCGTGATGCTCCCCGCGGGCGGCCGCGACGGGGCAAGCGGCGACAAGGCGTCGCTGACGGAGAAGGAACTCGCAGCCCGGCAGGAGGTCCAGAAGGAGCGGTTCGCGCAGCTGGTCGAGCAGATGCAGCAGCTGGCGGGGTCGCTGAGCGAGAGCGATCCGGAGTCTGCGCGGGCGCTGCTGCTGGCGGTCAAGCAGGCGAAGAACGCAGCCGTCGCTGACGACATGGCCAGGGCGGCTGCCCTGATCCGCGAGGGGATGCAGAACGACGCGCTGGTTCGCAACAAGCAGGCGGCGGTCAAGCTCCAGGCGGTCTGGCGGAAGCTCATGGAGACCGAGACCACGCCCGCGGAAAAGCTCGAGAAGCTCAAGCGTTTGAGGGCGGCGCTGGCGAAGCTGGACGGGATCATCGGCCGGGAGAAGGAGCTCTATGATCGGTCATCGCTGGCCAGCGACGCCGACGCCAATGCACTGGCCGAGACGGGGGCGGCAATCGGCCGTCTGCGGAGGAAGCTCAAGGACCTCCACGCCAGGACGGACGGCGCTGCAGGCAAGGCCGACGCCCGGGCGCGAGGCCTGGCGCGGTTGATTGCGCTGCTGGAGATCGTGGAGAGCAAGTACGGGGACGTCAACGGGCGGACGCTGCAGGCCGGGCTGGACCGCCTGCCCGCGCTGGCCGAAGACCATCGCGGCATCGGCAGTTCGCTGGAGTTGTGGGAAGAGACGGCTGGCGAGTTTGCGGGCAAGGCCGACAAGAAGATCGCCACGTCGGTGAAGAAGGCGATCGAGCACACCACGCTCGCGCGGAAGGAGACGGCCAGGACGGTCAAGGCCCTGAAGGGAAGCATGCGCGAGGACGCCCGGCGGAGCATGCGCCTGGGCAGGGGAGACGTGCAGGCTGCGCTGAAGGTGCTTCGCGACGCGCTGGAGAAGGCCTCGGCCGACACGCCGCTGGGCAGGCTGGGCGATGAGCAGGACGAACTGGCGGGACAGGCGGAGAAGATTGCCCACGCGCTGGCGAAGATCGGCGCGAAGCTTGGCGACCCCAACGCCGCGAAGGCGGGCAAGACCGCCGGCCGGGCAGCCGATGCCATGGCCGGGGCGGCGGGAGACCTGGCCGCCCAGGACGCCAAATCGGCCGGCAACAGGCAGAAGACAGCCCTGGAGCTGCTGGATGAGCTGGACGGCCAGCGTCACGAGCTGGCGCAGCTGCACCGGCGGAAGGTCAAGGACGCGCGGGACACTACCGACGACCAGGCCGACGAGCAGGATGACGTCGCGGACGAGACCAACGAGCTGGCCGGCGGGAAGGGCAAGGACGCTCTGCCCGGCTCGAAGAAGCTCAAGCAGGCGGGGGGCAAGATGTCCAAGGCCAGCGGGAATCTTCGGGGCGGCAAGTCGGGCGAGGCCAACGGCCGGCAGGGCGGGGCGCTGAAGGACCTGCGAGACGCGCGGGAAGACATCGTGGCTGAGATCGATGAGACCCACGACGAGATCTCCCGGGAGACCCTCGCCTCGCTCGACGAGATGCTCCGGAAGATTCTCAAGAAGCACCAGGCGGTCAGCCGGCAGTCGCGCGAGATCCACGCCGACCTTGACCCGAAGAAGGGCTATCCGCGGACGGTCAAGCTGAACCTTGGCCGGCTGTCCAAGGACGAGTACGGCCTGTCGGACGACCTGGCCGTGGCGAAGGCGAAGCTGGAGATGTCGGGGACGTCGGATGTATTTGTGCGGGTGTTGGGTCAGGCGCGGGACGACATGCTGACGATCTCGGACATGCTGGAGAAATGTCAGGCCGGGCCGTTGACCCAGGGCATGCAGGAAGACGTCGAGAAGACGCTGCAGGAGATGATCGACGCGTTGAGCAAGTCGTTGGCGGAATTGCGGCTGAAAGATCGGGGCGGCGACCGCGACAAGCCCGGGCCCGCGACGGATCCTCCCACGCCCCCCCGGCCGGGTCTGAAGGTGCCCCCCATTGCCGAGGCGAAGTTGCTGCTGACGCTGCAACGTCAGATCAACCTGCGGACGCGGAGCCTGTCGCGACAGGTCAAGGCCGGTCGGGTGACGCGCGAGCAGAGCGAGTCTCGCCACAAGGATCTGGCCAATCGTCAGGCGGAGAACCGCCGGATGGCCGAGGCGGTGGGCGGACGGCTGAGGTAATGGAGCGTCCTGGTGTTGCGCTGCGTTCGGCGGGCGGGTTGGGTGCCCGCCTGCCGGCCTGGCAGGCGCGCAGGGGTGCTACCTGCGCGCACCGGTGGTGGTGGTGCGGGCGATGCGGGGCACGAAGGCGTTGACAGCGGCGTCCAGCGGCTCGGCGACGACCAGCGCCTTGGGGTCTTCCTTGCGGACGATGTCCAGGACGGCCTTGCCCTGCTTGCGCTTGGCGACGCAGAAGAGGATGATCACCGGCCCGTCGCGGCCGTGGCCTTCGATGGTGGTGACCCCGAAGCCGCGTTCGCGCAGGGCGTGACGGATGCCCTCGAACTTGGCCTTGGACAGCACGCGGACCAGCAGGAAGTCGGTGCTGAACGTTGCGGCCAGGCGCGAGCCCATGTACGTGCCCGTGCCGAACCCGGCCGCGTAGCCGAGCATTTTGGGCCACTCGATGGGGGGCATGAGCACGCGGGAGATCGCGAAGATGAACAGGCCCGCCTCGCAGAAGCCCAGCAGGCCGGCGCGGACGCGCCGCCCCCGGATCAGCGAGATCACCCGGAGTCCGTCGAGAGACATCTCCACCACGCGCAGGATGAAGATCAGCACCCCCGCCAGGGCGAGGGTCCAGAGGCTTTCGGCCTGCTCTGCGGCAAGAATATCGGCTACGATCGTCATCCCCGAAGGCTACTGCGAGTCCTGGTCCTCTTGCGAGTCGTCGCTCTGTTCGATGAGCGTCTTATACCAGATCGTCATGCTCTCGAAGCCGCCTGAAATGTTTGTATTATTCTTCAGCCGGCCTGCGTATTTGTAGCCGAGCTTTGCGAAGGTCAGATTCATTCCGAATGAACCTGCTCTTGCGATCGTGTAGGCGGTCTTGTTGCCCTGGGTGACCTGGTCGCGTTCCATGTAGTCCAGCAGGAAGCTCGCAAGACCTTTGCGGCGGTAGTCGGGGAGGGTGGCGAAGTCGGTCATTTCCACGTTCTCAGCGTCGGTGTCCATTTCGGCCGAGGCGAGCGAGACCAGCGTATCGTCATGCCACACGCCGAAGTATCGCACGTGGGAGTCCATGGTCCGCCGGATGTACGTGGGGTCCATGATCGGGAAGGGGTAGGTGGGAAACACCTCGCCGTAGACCCGGGCGACCTGGTCGGCTTCGTCGGGCGTGCAGAGGCGTGCGGTCCATTCTTCTCCCGGAAGCGGCGGGGGCGATTCCTGTGCGCGCTGCCGGGCGGCTTCGAGCACCTCGTCGTACTTCTTCGCTTCCTCTTCGTTCTCGATGCCGCGGGCGGGGTCATAATAGCGGCTGAGGAAGTAGCCGTCCTCGTCGCCGTTGAAGAAGCCCGGCACGTGGGCTTCCTGGTGGTACTCGTTGTTGGTGAACACCTCGAGGGCGTACCGGGGGACCTTGACGACGACCTTGCTGTAGCGGTTCTGGATGGCCAGGGCATCGAGGATCTCGATGATGCGGGAGGAGTCCTCGAAGGACAGTTTCATCAGATAGGCCCGCTTGTTGAGCTGTCCGTGCTGGACGGTCGAAGACCCGATGATTTCGATGTCGTCTGTCAGATCCGGGGTTGCGTCGTGGGTGTTCATGCTTCCTTTCTGCTTTCGGGTGTCGGCGAGGCCGGCCGCGGGCCGGGCCTGCCTGGTTACGCGTCGGAGACGACCTCGCCCGCGCGGACGTGGTCGATGATCGTTTGAATGTTACCGGAATCGAGCACCTTTCCCCCGGAAAGATACACGCCCGTGGTCGCGACCTGCTCGGCGAAGAGCACGTCGTGGGTGACGATCACGAAGTTCGTGGCCCCCTTGAGATCCAGCAGCCAGTCCTTGAATTCGTCGGTCGTGTTGGCGTCCAGGGCGCTGGTCGGTTCGTCCAGCAGCATGTACTCGGGTTTCAGGAGCAGCCCGCGGGCGATCGCTGCCCGCTGGGCCTGCCCGCCGGAAATCTGCGACGGGTAGCTTTCGGCGAGATCGACGATGCCCAGTCGGTCGAGCATGTCCTTGGCCTCGGGCTTGACCTTCGATTCCTTCTCGCCCAGCGCGACGGTCCGCGCGAGGGTCATGTTCTCCAGCACCGTCATGTGCGGGAACAGGTAGAGTTGCTGGAAAACGATGCCCACGCGCCTGCGATATTCCGGCTCGGGGATCTCGTGAATGTCGATGTCGTCCAGCGCGACCCGCCCGCGACTGGGCTGGTAGAACTGACCGAGGCACATCAGCAGGGTGGTCTTGCCCGAGCCGCTCTCGCCCAGCACGGCTGAGATGGTGTCCGGCGGGAACTCGACGCTGACGTCCTGCAGGGCCTCGGTTCCCTGGCCGTAGGTGAAGGATACGTTCTCGACGGTCATCATGAGGCGAAGCCCCTTTCACGGATGCGGCGTTCGAGCATCGCCGCGAGCTTCATCAGCGGGAAGGTCACGCAGAAGAACATCACCGCCACGATGAAGTAATACTTCGACGGATTGTACGTGATGCTCTGGAGCGTCTGGGCAGCCTGGACGACCTCCGCCACACCGATGATGCTCACCAGCGCGGTGTCCTTGACCAGTGCGACCACCGAGTTGACCAGCGGCGGAATCGCGATGCGGAACGCCTGCGGCCAGACGATCTTCCGGAAGATCTGGAACCGCGAAAGCCCCAACGCCCGCCCGGCCAGCCGCTGGCCGGGGTCCACGCTCATCAGGCCGCTACGGACGACCTCGGCCATGTAGGCCATCGCGTTGATCGAGAGGGTCAGCACGGCTGCGGTGACGGGCATGACGGGGATGCCCGAGTCCCACAGGAACGCGAAGACGAAGAACAGCTGCACCATCACCGGCGTGCCGCGGAGGAAATCCACCACGCTGCGGACGATGAAGTAGACCAGTCCGCCGCCGGTGTTGAGGATCACGCCCGCGGGAATCGACAGCAGAAAGCCGATGCCGATCGAGCCCACCGCGATGACCATCGTGTAGGCGAAGCCCTTGGCGAGCATCTTCGCGACGGTCGCCGGGGCGATGCCGCCGTCCTGCCTGCCTGCTGCCGGCTCTGGCGCCTGGCCGCCGGGCGTATCGACCGGTGCGGCGATGGTATTGGGGTCCTGCAGAACGTTCGGGTCGACGGAGGGGTCGGCATTGGCGTCGGCGGGGTCCTCGGCTGCCGATCGTACGGCGTTGGCGTCGGCGGGGTCCTGCTGGCCCGATGCCGGATCGGGCGTCAGCACCCGGACGGTCACCGCGCCCACGGCGGCGAGGATCAGCACTATCTTGACGATGCCGACCCAGCGGGGCATCGGCGGCGGGCCGGCCTGATCGCCGGCCGGTGGCGTATCGGATTTCGTACTCACGGAAGCTGTCTTTCTACGCTCAGCCGGTCTTGGCGACTCCCTCGCCCAGCCACTTGTCGAGGATCTCCTGGAGCTGGCCGGTTTCCTTCATTTCCTTCAATGCTGCGTTGATTGCCTTGAGCAGCTCGGGGCGGTCCTTGCGGACGGGAATGGCCATCTTCTCAGGGTACAGGATCGGCCCGACCATCACGAAGGGCATTTCGTTCTTGCGGATCTGCTGGCCTCCGACGATCCGGTCGATGACGAAGCCGTCGAGGCTGCCCTGCTGGACCTGCGTGAAGATGTCGGCCGATCCGCCCAGCGCGCGGACCTCGATGTCGGGGTGGTCCCGCCGGAGGTAGTGTTCGTACGTCTCGCCCTTGGTCACGCCGAGGGTCATGCCCTTGGCGTCTTCGATGCTCTTGACCTTGTCGGCGTGTTTCTGGTGCACGAACAGCTGCGCGCCCGAAAGGTAGTAGGGCTCGGAGAAGTTGACCTCCTTGGCCCGCTCGGGGGTAACGGCCATCGAGCCGATGATCACGTCGTATCGTCCGGCCTTGAGGCCGGGCAGGATGCTCGCCCACGCGGTGGGCATGAACTTGGCATCCTTGTCCATGTGCCTGGCGATCGCGCGGGCTACGTCCACGTCGACCCCGATAAGCTCGCCGTTGGCGTCGTAGGTGCTGAAGGGCGGGTACTTGCCCGTCAGCGCGACCGTCAGCTTGGTGTCGTCCTTCTTCTCGCAGCCGGTCGCCAGCAGCGCCGCGGTCGCGATGGCGACCACGGCCGTGAGCTTGACCAGCGTGTGTGCAATGGTTCGAATCGTCATTCAGCGTTCTCCTGGGAGTCTTCCTGGTCATCCTGCTCGTCGTCGTTGCGGCGCATCATGCGCGGATTGTCTTCCGGCACGAGGGCGATCTTCTCGGCGTCCATTTCGTCCATGAGGCTGGCGATGCCGATCGGCTCGGTTTCCTCGGCGTCGGAGGTCTGGAGGTCGAGGTGACACTCCTCGCATCTGCGATCGCAGACGGTCACCGGGTAGCTGTCCGGCTCGCGGTAGGTGGTGATTACGCCCTCGTAGTTTCGCAGGATGACCTTGTTGGTCGACCACGAGATGAGGTACTGGGGCATGACGGGGATCTTCCCGCCCCCGCCGGGCGCGTCGATGACGTAGGTCGGCACGGCCAGGCCCGACGTATGCCCGATGAGGCCCTCGATGATCTCGATGCCTTTGCCCACCGGCGTGCGGAAGTGCGTGAGGCCTTCCGAGAGGTCGCACTGGTAGAGGTAGTACGGCCTGACGCGGTTGTAGACCAGCTTGTGGACGAGCGACTTCATGATCCGCGGGCAATCGTTCACGCCGGCAAGCAGCACCGTCTGGTTGCCCAGCGGGATGCCCGCATCGGCGAGTTTTGCCAGCGCCGACCTCGACGCGGCGGTGAACTCGCGCGGATGGTTGAAGTGCGTGTTGATCCAGACCGGGTGATGCTTGCGGAGCATGGTCACCAGGTCGTCGGTGATCCGCATGGGCAGTACGACCGGCGTGCGGGTGCCGATGCGAATGATCTCGACGTGATCGATTTTGCGCAGCTCGGTGAGGATCCAGTCGAGGTAGTCGTCGTTCATCAGGAACGGGTCGCCGCCCGAAAGCAGCACGTCGCGGACGACGGGCGTGTTGCGGATGTAATCCAGCCCGGCGCGGACGTCTGCCTTGGACGGCAGCGAGTCGACATCGCCGACCTTCCGCTTGCGGGTGCAGTGGCGGCAGTACATCGCGCAGACGTTGGACACGTGGAACAGCACGCGATCCGGGTAGCGGTGCGTGATGCCCGGGGCGGGGGAGTCGGCATCTTCGTGGAGCGGATCGGCCAGGTCGTGATTGGCGACGTTGAGCTCCAGCGAAGAGGGGAACGACTGCTTGTAGATCGGGTCGTTGAGATAGTTGCCCGCGTCGATCAGGGAGAGGTAATACGGCGTGACCGACAGGGGGAATGTCTCCAGCGTCTCGGCGAGCTGTTCGCGCTGTTCGTCGGGAAACGAGATCCCCAGCGCCCGCTCGAACATGTCGATATCGTGGATGGCGTGCTTGACCTGCCATCGCCAGTCGCGCCAATGCTCGGCGGCTGCTTCAGGTGAAATCCGCTGGGCGACCTGCCTGGCATGGGTGCGTACCGACGTTTTCGTGTTGGTTCGCAGTTGCTGGTCTTCCTGGATGGGAGTCGTGCCTTCCATCGGTTCTCCTGGTCTATTGTGGTTGTCTTCCCGGTACGACAGTGGCAGCGCAGCCCATGAGCCATGCGCTACTGACGTAAACATGAAAATCCCCAGTGAGAAGCCTGCGATGGTCGTACCTGAAGAAGTCGGTATCGTCCTGAGGATCAATAATATATCGCATGCGATGGTGTATGTGCAGGGTTTTTCCGCGGAAAGCCCGGAAATGTGCGCGTTTTAACGCAAAATGGGCTATTCTTTCCGTTCTGGTAAGGTGTATACCGATAGCATGCTATGGGAAATGAGATTGGTCTGACGTGGAAGCGCTCCCGCCAGACGGGGGATCGATGCATATGGACCCGCAAAACACCACCACGCCCGAACCCGGGCCAGACCGTTGCGACGGACCCGCCGACACCACCGGCCAGGTGATGGCCGCATTGCGGCGGATCATCCACGTGGTCGAATCACACTCCCACGCGCTGGCTCAGGAGTACAAGCTCACCCTCTCGCAACTGGCGGTGCTGCAGTACCTGACCACCCACGACGGCGCCACCGTCGGCCAGCTGAGCCGGGCGGTGCACCTCTCCCAGGCCACCGTCACCGGCATCGTCGACCGTCTCGAAGCCCGAGGCCTGCTGCGGAGGCAGCGAAGCGTCCTTGATCGCAGACGCGTGCAACTGATGACCACCCCCGAGGGCATCGAATTGCTCCAGAGAAGGCCGCCCATCATTCACGAAGCCTTCAGCCGGCAGCTCTCGTCGCTGCCGGTCTGGCAGCAGCACCAGATTCTCTCGTCGCTCGAGCATGTAGCCGAGATGATGGAGCTTCCAACTCCCTCGGCCGGGCCTCGCCCCGACGGCCGGCCTTGAGTATCCGCCTCACCGGCGACCTGCATCCCGCACGAATCTCACCCGTGATGCTTCGCGCGCGCCGCGGTATACTTCTCCCTCGAACCTGGCTCCAGCGCAGGAGAACCCATGTATCACGAGCTAAGACTCTCCCCCGATGACCCGATCCTGCAGACTCCGGCGATCTGGCATTCCAGCCCGGACGTGCCCCGCCAGGAGTGGGTGTCCGTCCTCTTCCGCCGCGATTTCTCGCTTGCCAAGGCTGCGTCGATCCGCTGCCATATCAGCGCGTCGCAGCGGTACGAACTCTGGCTGGACGGGCGGCGGGTGTCGCGCGGGCCTTCCCGCTCCGACCCGCTCCGGTGGGGCGTGCGGAAGGTCGCCCTGGGGAAACTCTCTGCCGGGGAGCATCACCTGGCCGTGAGAGTCAGCCACTTCGGCGACGATTCCGGTATCGGGCAGATGGGCGGGCCGGCGTTTTTCGTACTCGCTCTTCAGCGGGGCAGTGACGTCATCCTCCAGACCGACGATTCGTGGCGGTGCTATCACGACCGGTCCAGCCAGCCGCTGCGACAGCGCGCCTGGGGCGGACGCGGCGTGTACTACGTCGTGGGTTCCGGCGAGCGGATCGACCCGTCCCAGACGCCCGAAGGCTGGTCGGATGCGCGGTTCGACGACTCCGACTGGCCTGTCGCCCGCAAGGTGACCCGCCACAACGCCGACCCGTGGGGCAATCTCCACCTGGGCTGCAAGCTCCGGCGCGATCCGCTGGGCGAGATGGAGCATCGGACGGACCGCTTCGCCCGTGTGGCCGAGGCCCCGGGCGACCTGCGCGCAGAAGCCGCCCGGCTGGTCGCCGGCGACGGGTCGCTGACGATCCCTGCCCGCCGGAAGGTTCGCCTGGTGCTGGACCGCGGCGAGCTGACCAACGCCTACCCCGTGTTCACGTTCTCCGGCGGCGAGAAGTCAACGGTCCGGATTGTCTCGGCCGAGGCGCCGTACGATCCCGAGACGTTCGAGAAAGGCGACCGCGACGTGACGGAGGGCAAGGCGATTCTCGGGCACCTCGACGAGATCCGCCCGTCGGGCCGGTCTCACGAGACGGTTACCACGCGGTGGTTCCGGTCGTTTCGATACGTGGAGCTGACGATCCGCACGAAAAGCAAGCCGCTGGTGATCGAGGACATCGCCTGCGAGTTCACCGGGCTGCCGATGAAGATGCCCGGCAAGGTGCGCATCGGCGGCGGGGGAGCGAAGGAGGCGGAGCGTTTCGAGGAGTTCAGTTGGCGAACGGCCAGGCTTTGCGCCCACGAGACGTTCTTCGACTGTCCGCACTACGAGCAGGCGCAGTTCCCGGGCGATTCGCGCGTGCAGGCGATCTACCAGTACCTGGTCTGCAACGACGACACGCTCGCCCGCAAGGCGATCGACGACTTCCACGCCTCGCGCCTGCCCGACGGGCTGACGCAGTGCCGCTACCCGTCGCGCCGGCTTCAACTGTTGCCCACGTTCTCCCTGCAGTGGATGGGCATGCTCCACGATCTGCTGGTCTATCGGGGCAGGGAAGAGTTCCTCGCGGAGTATCTCCCTGCCGGCAGGGAGGTGCTGGGCTGGTTCCTGCGTCGACGTCGGGAGGACGGCCTGCTGGGGCGCATCGAGCACGCGCCGTTCATCGACTGGACGCCGGACTTCGCCCAGGGCAACGCCCCGCAGGATTCCAGTGGCGGCTCGTCGCTGCTGACGCTCCTGCTGGCTGAGGCGTGCGCGTGGCAGGGCGACCTGGAGGAGGCCTGCGACCCCGGCGGCGGGGAGCCCAGGCGCTGGCGGAAGCTCGCCCGGGGGCTTCGGCGTGTGGTAATGGACCGCTGCTGGGACCGGGCAACGAGGCTGCTTGCGGACACGAGTTCACGGGAAACCTTCAGCATGCACGGGCAGGTGCAGGCGGTGCTCAGCGGGGCGGTGAAGGGGCCTCGCGCCGCGGCGCTGCTGCGCCGGGCACTGCACGATGACACGATCACCCAGCCGGGCACGATGTACTACCGTTACTTCGTCGCCAAGGCACTTCGGCAGGCCGGGCTCGGCGAGCGGTTCTTCGACCTGCTGCCCGCCTGGCGGCGATGCCTGCAGGGGCGCGGCCTGACCACCTGGCCGGAGAGCGACCGCCCGACGACGCGCAGCGACTGCCACGCCTGGTCGGTGACCGTCTCGCTGGAGCTTCGGCAGACGGTGCTGGGCATCTGGCCGGATCCGTCCGCGCCCGCCTGCGGCAAGCTGCGGTTCAGCCCTGCCCTGGGCGACTGGCCCTGGGCGCGGGGCACGGTCTGCACGCCGCACGGGCCGGTCAAGGTCGAGGTGCGACGCGCGAAGGAATCCCCGGCCTTGGAGGCGACGATCAATTCCCCGGTAGCCGTCGAACTGCCCGACGGGCGCACACTCCCGGCCGGTTCGCACGAGGTCACGCTCCGCGGCTGAGGCTTGGCGGCGGGACAGGCGAATCGCAAACCGGCCTGGCGGGGGCGGTCAGCGAAGGTCGGCGATTTCCTTCCGCAGGAGGCCGGGCGGCGTGGCTCGCTGGGGCATGTCGTTGAGGCGCGTCGGCCTGTGCTGCTTGTCGGTGCGTCGTGCGAACAGATCGGCCACGCGTCGGGCGAGGGTGTCTCCGAATTCATCCGGCTGGAACACGTGCAGCAGGTGGATGTCGCGCCTGGCGCGGACGGCGAGGGCGGATCGCGTTTTTCGCCACTTCCGGGAAAATCGCGCGGGGTTGGGGATTTCCCCGCTCAGCCAGTCGTCGACGGACTCGATGGGCAACTGGAGATTCTCGCGCGTGGGGCGGGCGAGGGTGAGCGTTCCGCCGGCCAGGTCGATCCGCAGTCGGGCGCGCGGGCGGAATCGGATCCACAGCCCCGTGAGGACCGACGCGCCGCCAATGCCCAGAAACGTCCAGCCTGCGGTTTGCCTCAGCGAATCCGGCACGCCGGTGATTGCGGCGTAGACGCCCAGCACGACCGCAGCTGCGCCCGAGGCCGCCATCAGCACGAGCGCAGAGGCAGGCCACGGGTTGGGGGTGGGGGTGACTTCCAGCAGGCCGTGCTGCTCGCGGAGCAGGCCCCAGGTGGGGATCTGCGCGGGCATCTCGGGTTGCGGGCGGGCGAGATTGTCGGCGTGACGTTCGTGGCTGGGGCGGGAGAAGGTCGCCCCGATCAGAACGAATCCCACCCCCACGAAGGGGATCATCCCGATCGAAGCGATGTGGTAGAAGGTGGGCAATCGCGTTTCCAGGACGGCGCTGGGGGGATCGTCGGGATCGTAGAAAACCGTCACGGTTCCCCCGCGAGGGTAGGGGCGAATCTGCCGGACGGCGTGCCTGTAACTCAGCGCCCCGCCGTCGCCGAAGTCAATCCGGTGTGACGTATACGTCTTGCCGTCGACGGTGTAGCGGTATTCCACGAACGGCTCGTAGTCCACGCTGCGGCTGTTGTGGGTTTTGCGCACGTGGCTGCGAAGCATCTGCCCCTGCGTTGGCAGGAACGTCTGCTGGGCGATCTTGTGTCGCAAGAATGTGCTGACCAATCCGCCGGCCATGAGGGCTGTGAAGCTCCACCAGAAGACGCTCGCCAGGCCAACCGCGAGCATCTTGCGACGGACCTTGGGCCGCTTCGCCAGCATGGGGCCGCGCGGTTTGGCAGACATCACGCGGTGGGTGATCCACGCCAGGGCGGGACAGACCCCCACCAGAAGCGCCATCGCCACGGCCAGCCCTGTTTGCCACGAGAAGTAACGAACGGTCAGCGCCCCGGCGAAGCTCAGGATCGCCGATGCGATGATGTAGGTCAGGAACCAGGGCTCGACGCCGAGGGATCCCCCACCTTCGAGCTCCTGGCGGCGGAAGACCCCCCGCCGGCCGAGGCATCGCAACAGCAGGCTGCCCGCGATGAAGGCGAACGGCATGACGAAGGCCAGCATCAGCACGGCGTACGGTTCGATGCGCAGTTCGAGGGTGGATCGACCCGGGCGGGACGGGTCCACCCATGCCCGGATCCTGTCGCCGGGCTCGTGGGGCTGGGCGGTCACGCGGAACGGCAGGCGGGGAACGTCCATCCACTGCTTTCGGGGGTAGTGGCTGTCCAGTTGCGAGCCACGCCACGTGTACTGATAGTCGATGCGTCCCTGGGTTTCGTATCGGTGGACGTCGTCGGCTCCCGGGTCGGGCGTGCGGCAGGCGGTGACCTCCGCTTCGAC
>CAZXSK010000044.1:0-10979 GCA_964642855.1 uncultured Planctomycetaceae bacterium
AGGTGACTGTAACCCCGCATCCGGGGGGCGTCAAGTCTCGGAGTCAAGAGACCAGCCTGCCGTTGAGAGGTACCGCTTCGGAAGATCAGCAGGCGTAGTGGCGCATGTCGGAAAGGGTGGTGCGGATGGACTTCGGGCCCGCGAGCGACCAGCCGCGTCGGCCGAGGCTGGCCTTGAGAGCCTGGCGGATCTTCTTGAAGCGGTACTCCAGCCTCACCGGCGAGTCGAACGTGAAGGTCTGCATTTCGTCTAGACGGCCGAGGGCGCGCCCAACGCCCCGATAGATTTCCTCCGCTGCAGCGGCGGGGTGCTTGCTGAAGGCTCCGTGGTTGCTCACGCCGCGCTTGGTGCAGACGGTTTCGATCCAGGGCATGAACCGGCGGGCCTCTTCGCAACCTCTTGTGCAGGTGGCGGTGAAGATGACAGGCACGCCGTATGCTCCCGCGACGGCCGCATCGAGGGCCATTTCGCCGACGGGTGTCCCGTTGGCGGAAATCTGCGCGTAAGCATCGGGCGAGTAGGTGTGCGCCAGCACGCCGTCGGGCGTTCCCTCCATGGGGTGATAGCCGATCATGATCGCCGCGTCGAAGCCGTCTTCGATGCCCGGCCAGCGGTGGTCGAACCCGGTGCCCAAGGCTACGTCGACGCGCGGGTCGAGCTGCTCGTAATGGAGATTGGCTCCCAGGCCGTGATTGTCCCAGACCAGCACGCGATCGGCGCCGGCGTCGAACAGGGCGCGAGCGGCGGCGTCTGCCTCGCGGGTGGCCTGGGTCTTGGCCCAGGGGAAGTCGCGGGAGAAGCTCAGGCTCCTGCCCGGGTCGCCGACGACGCAGGCCAGGCCGTCGCAGTCCACACCGATGATGAAGTCCATGGCTGTCCTTTCGGTGAGCGAACAACCGACACTCTACCGCGCCTCGGCGCAACAGGGAAGCCGGCGTCGGCGCTGCTCATCGGGGCTGGTCGCCTCGTACGCGCCGGCGAATTTCCCCGGCCACGCGCTGTCCCGCTAACGTCAGTTTGCCAGGGTGTCGGCTGCTTCGGCGAGGGCGACGGCCTCGCGGCCATTCTGTTCGCCGACGGTGCGCTCATGGCCGGGGTCGCCGATGTAGGCCAGTTGATCCTCCATGAGCTTCCGTACGCTGTCGGAGTAGACCTCCTGCTTGTCGGGGTTGGGACACCAGGACAGGCGGATGCGGCGGTTGACCTGGCGCTTTTTGCCTCGAGAGAGGGGCGATTCCTGCGAGCCCTGGAGCTGCTCGACGCTTTCGATCTCGGCGCCGGGGCAGGCGTCGAGCAGAAGCTTCTGCGATTTGTCATCGACGGCTGCGTCGATCGACAGCGACAGCGGAATCCAGCCAAACACGCGGACGTCTCCGAGTTCGCAGACCATCCGGTGATCGGTGCGGTCCATGGCGAGCAGTTGATCGAAGCCGTGATAGTGGCTGACCAGAGCGCCGTTATCGTGCCGCACCAGGCAGGTGACACGGTCTTCCTGCGTTGTTCCTTCGCGGACCTCGGTATCGGCTGTCACGACCTTGCCGTCGCCCAGCCAGTAGCGATAGAGGTCGAAGAAGTGCACGCCGTGCTCAATGAAGATCCCGCCGCTGACGCTCTTGTCCCAGAACCAGTGATCGGGCCCTAGATTCGAGTCGGCCGCTGCGTTCTGAAGCCGGGCCGAGAGCACCTGCCCCAGCGCGCCGGTATCCAGGATGCGCTTGACCGCGTCGGTGACCTGGTTGTGGCGAAGAACGAAGTTGACGGGGCAGATTCGGTCTGCCTTCCGGGCGGCTGTGAGCATTTCATCGGCTTGGGCAGTGGTCATCGCCAGGGGTTTTTCGCAGAGCACATGCTTGCCCGCGTCGAGGGCTTTGAGCACCAGTTCGTGGTGGCTGGAGGGCGGGGTGGCCAGGTGCACGAAATCCACGTCGGGGTGGTTGATGAGCTCGTCTGCCGAGCCGAGGGACTGGGCGGAGTACTTCTGCGCGACGTTGTCGGCGAGTTCCTTGCGGAGGTCGGCGACGGCGACGGGCTTGAGCCCCTCCAGCGTGGAATAGGTGGTCATGCAGAAGTCGCCGAAGGCACCGGCGCCGACGAGTCCGAGTCCGAGAGGTTGCATCTTGCTCATGTCTGGTCCTTCCAGGGGTCTGCAGGTCCGCCGGCGCGCTTGACTTGCCATCGCCGGGCGTGCGATACTTGTGGGACTATCGGCCGGTCGGGGGGCCGAACTTGACGCCCCCTCACGGCTTGGTGTCCACGTAAGCCGGTTCACAGGGCCTTGCGTAAGGAAGCGGCAAGCTTCCGCGCGACGGCCAGTTACAGGAAGTCTATGCTGAAACTACTTCGATATCTATTCCTGAAGCTCATCGGCGGAACGCGGAACGAGCGCATTGTCCGTCATCGCCTGAAATTCATCGCCGAGAAGGTCAACCCGTTGGAGGATCGCGTTCGCTCCCTGAGCGAGGAGCAGTTGCGGGAGGCGTCGCTGGAACTCCGGCGTCGTCGGCTGGACGGCGAGGACCGTGAGGCGGTCCTGCCCGAGGCGTTCGCGCTGATCCGCGAGGCGTCCCGGCGGGTCCGCAACCACCGCCAGTTCGACGTCCAGCTGGTGGCGGGCATGGTGCTCGACGATGGTGCCATCGCCGAGGAAGCCACCGGCGAGGGCAAGACCATCGCCTGCTACCCGGCGATCTACATGGCCTGGCTGGAGGGAATGCACACCCACGTGATCACGACCAACGATGTGCTGGTCAAGCGTGACGCGGAGTTTGCCGGGCCGATCTTCGAGCTGCTCGGGGCGACGGTGGGGTACATCCAGCAGGAGATGAGGCCGTCGCAGCGCAAGCCAATGTACGCCTGCGACGTGACCTACGGGACCAACAGCGAATTCGGCTTCGATTACCTGCGCGACAACATGAAGCTCTCAGTCGACGAGCAGGTGCAGGGCCCGCTGGACTTCGCGATCATCGACGAGGTCGACAGCATCCTGATCGACGAAGCCCGGACCCCGCTGATCATTTCGGGCCCGTCCAGCGGCAGCACCGATAAGTACCGCAAGGCCGACGCCGTCGCGCGGGAAGTCATCGGCCGCCACCAGCCGTGGGATCGGGCGAACCGCAAGGTCGAGTCGCTGCAGCAGCGGATCAAGGCGCTGGAGGGCGAGCTGGACAACGCCGACGGCGACGCGGAGCGCAAGAAGCTGCGCTCCGAGATCGAACAGGCCGGGGACCAGCTCGAGCAGGCCGAGGAGGAACTCGACCGCCACCCGAAGCTCTACGAAGTGGAGATGGACAAGAAGAGCGTCCACATGACCCACGAAGGGGTGGGAGTCGCCCAGGAAGCCGCCGGGGTGGGCAGCTTCTACGTAGGGGCGAACATGGAGTGGCCGCACCTGATGGGTCAGGCGCTGCGTGCCCATATCGTCTACGAGAAGGACACCGACTACATCGTCCGCGACGGGAAGGTCGTGATCGTCGACCAGTTCACCGGGCGGATCATGGAAGGGCGGGAATGGTCGGACGGGCTTCACCAGGCCGTCGAGGCCAAGGAGCGCGTGCAGGTCAAGGAAGAGAACCAGACGCTCGCGACGATCACGATCCAGAACTTCTTCAAGATGTACCGCAAGCTTTCGGGCATGACGGGCACGGCGATGACCGAGGCGGGCGAGTTCATGAAGATCTACGGCCTGGACTGCGTGGCGGTGAAGACGCACCGGCCGGTCAACCGCGTGGATCATGAAGACCGGATCTACTCGGAGGTCGAGGGCAAGCATAAGTCGATCGTCGAGGAGATCCGCTACTACAGCCGGGAGCTGCAGAGGCCCGTGCTGGTGGGTACCACCAGCATCGAGAAATCCGAGGCGATTGCCGAGGCGCTGCAGAAGAACTACGGCATCGAGCACCAGGTGCTCAACGGCCGGCCCGAGAACGCGGCGCGGGAGCTGGACATCGTTGCCTACGCCGGCCAGCGCGTGCCCCTCAAGCGGGGCGACAAGAAGCTGGTGGGCATGGTGACGATCGCGACGAACATGGCCGGTCGCGGCACGGACATCAAGCTTGGGCCCGGCGTGGTGTACGAGCATTGCAAGGTGCCCTCCGACGAGAAGCTCGCGGAGCTGGGCGTGGAGCCAGAATCGCTGTACCCGGCCGGGGTGAGCAAGTGCTGCATCGCCTGTGAGCAGTACGACCCGGCAACCGCCTGCGCGCACTGTTTCAAGCCGAAGCTCGACAAGGCATTCCCCGATAAGGGCAGGACGAAGTGTCGGGAAGAAGTGCCCTGCGGGCTTCACATCGTGGGTACCGAGCGTCATGAGGCGCGGCGGATCGACAACCAGCTTCGAGGCCGGGCCGGTCGGCAGGGCGATCCGGGATCCAGCCGGTTCTTCCTGTCGCTGCGGGACGAGCTGATCAGCATTTTCGCCGGCGAGTGGATGCTCAAGGTCCTGGGGTGGCTTGGGCTCACGGGCGATGCGTCGATCGAGGACAAGCGCATTACCAAGGGCATCGAGCGGGCCCAGAAGAAGGTCGAGGAGCGGAACTTCGAGATCCGCAAGAACCTGCTGGAGTACGACGAGATCATGGACCACCAGCGCCATGCGTTCTACTCCCAGCGGCAGCAGATCCTGGAAGGGCGGGGCCTGGAAGGCCTGGTCATGGAGATGGTCGCAGAGTCGGTCGAGGAGGCGGCCTACAGCTATCTCGATGGCAACTATCCCCAGCGATGCATCGCCGAGTGGGCGAGGCAGAACCTGCAGGCCGCTGTCGAAGACGGGCAGGTTCGCGCCTCGTCGATGGAGGAACTGGAGGAACTGCAGGACAGTTTGCGGTCGGCAGCCAAGGACGAAGCGGAAAGCACGATCTCTATTACCCTCGGCGAGTACATGGACCCCGATGCCGACGCGCGGGAGTGGGACCTTCGAGGCCTGAGCGGCTGGGCGATGAGCCGGTTTCGCGTGCAGCTTTCTCAGAACCAGTTGCGGAAGATGTCGCCCGACGAGGTCCAGGAGAAGCTCGTGGAGGCGGCGTGCGAACAGATCGACCGGATCGACCTGACGCCGCTGAATCAGTATCTCCAGCCCAACTTCGCGATGACGTCGTTCGCGCAGTGGGCGGAGTCGAAGTTCGAGGTATCCCTGTCGGCCGACGAGCTGACCGACTCGCCCAAGCCGGCCGCCGACGCCGTCATGCAGAAGGTCTATGAAGCGTACGAGACGCGGGAGATCGAGTACCCCGTCCAGCACGCGATGGACATGACGATCATCCAGGCGGGTCCGGAGAACGCCTATGCGGCCGAGTCACTGGCCGGCTGGGCGAACCGTAAGTACGGCGCAGACTTCACAGTCGAGGATATCCTCGGCCGGGAGCCGCGCGAGGTGTACCGGGCGATTCTCGCCGAGGCGCGGCCGTGGGCGTCGGACGAGAGGCTCCGCGAATCGATCCGGGATCGTCTCGGCCAGTCGCCGGACGTGGAACCGGCGATCGAACTGGCGAAGAACCGGTTCGACACGGAGCTGTCGCCCGAGGATTTCGACGGCCAGGACGTGATGGACAAGCTGGTGAAGGTGGGTCGGGCGTTTCTGCGTCGGGAGATGACGGCGCTGGAGCGGTTCGTCTTGCTGCAGATCTACGACAGCTCGTGGAAGGACCACCTGCTGAGCATGGACCACCTTCGCGACGCGATCGGCCTGCGGACGTTTGCCGAGCAGGACCCGCGAGTGGCCTACAAACGCGAGGGTTCGGGGCTGTTCCAGCAGATGCTCCAGGGCATCCGCGACAAGGTGACGGACATGATCTTCAAGGTCCGCCTGTCGCCCGAGGCGGAGATGGCCAGCGTCTACCAGGTATCCGACGCGGTCCACGAGCAGTTGCAGGGATACGATCACCTTGCCCAGGACATGGCCGCCCAGCAGCAGGCTGCCGAGCCGACGAAGGTCAAGCAGATCGTCCGGGATGTGCCCAAGGTAGGCCGCAACGACCCGTGCCCGTGCGGCAGCGGGAAGAAGTACAAGAAATGCTGTGGCCGCCCGAGCTAGACGGCAGGAGCGAACGATGGCAGCGGATCAGTTTGGCGAGCGGTACACTCGCAAGCAGAAGAATAAGAAGCTCTCGGACCTCTCCCGCAGCGGCATGACGCCCGAGGAGATCGCCGAGGAGGAGCAGATCCTTCGGGACGCGCCGAAGGTCGAGCCCATCAAGGCCGGCGACGAGCCCGGGCGGAACGATCCGTGCCCGTGCGGCAGCGGCAGGAAGTACAAGAAGTGCTGCTGGGGCAAGAAGGACCCTGGCGGCAGGAAGGAAGGCGGCGGGCTGCTGGGCGCGATCAAGCGCAAGCTCTCCGGCGACGAGGGCGAGTAGATCCTTCAGAAGGAGGATATGCGATGCTGATGGTGCATACCGACGAAGTGGTCGTTCTGCTGTTGGCGATGGGCACGGCCATCGGTCTGGGGGTTCTGTGGCTGCTGGTTCGGATCGCTCGCGGAATTGAGCGGCTGGCCGGGGGCATGTGGGAGACGTCCCGCGCGATCGACCGCTTGAGAAAACGGCAGGGCGGGGAGGAATCCGGCGGCTCCGTGCGTTAGAATGCCGGAACGCAAAGTAGGCCCGGAACGATTGGACATCCGAAGCGAACCTTCGTTCCAAGAAAGCGAGGCCTGCCATGAAGGCCGACGAAAAAGCCACGACCGAACAACGGGCTGAGCACTCCCCTCAGCAGGGCGCTCAGCAGGTGGTCCCCTACGAACAGGAAACGATGCATTGGTGGAGCCGATGTCCGTGCGGCACGGGCCTGCGGTTCTCTCGATGCTGTGGCCGCTCGGGCGGGGACGTGTGCGACTACAAGGACTAGGCGAGCCCTGATGGGCTCAGGACAGGCAGCGGGACGAGCATGAGCAAGAGTAAACCGTGCAAGCTTGCACTGGAAGACGGACTTGTGTTTACCGGCGTGTCCTTCGGGGCGGAGGGGACGACCGAAGGTGAGGTGGTATTCAATACCGGTATGACCGGCTATCAGGAAGTGTTGACTGATCCGTCCTACGCGGGACAGATCGTCACGATGACCTACCCGGAAATCGGTAACTACGGCGTGAATGTCGAGGACATCGAGAGCTTTAATAAGAAGGTTCAGGTTCGCGGCTTCGTGCTTAAGGAACTTTCACCCGAGGTCAGCAGTTTCCGCGCCAATCGCAGCCTGCAGGAGTATCTCGCCAGTGAGGGGATCGTGGGCATCGCCGAGGTCGATACCCGCGCGCTGACGCGTCATATCCGCCAGGCCGGCGCAATGAACGGCGTGATCTCCACCGAGGTCCTCGACGATGCCGAATTGGTGGAACGAGCGAAAAACGCCGCGTCGATGACGGGGGCAGACTACGTGAAGGTCGTCACGCCGAAGGAGGGCTACGACTGGCCGGAGGGGTACATCTCCGAGTTCGCCCAGGCCCATCGCGAGCACGGCGAGAAGGTCTACAACGTCGTGGCGATCGACTGCGGCGCGAAGGTCAACATCCTGCGGAATCTCGTCGAGTGCGGCTGCAAGGTGACGGTCGTTCCCGCTACCGCATCGGCCGAAGAGATTCTGGCCCGCAAGCCCGATGGCGTGTTCGTGTCCAACGGCCCGGGCGATCCCGAAGCGGTGACGTACACCATCGAGACGCTCAAGCAGCTCGTCGGTCGGGTTCCGGTCTGCGGGATATGCCTGGGGCATCAGCTTCTGACCTGGGCGCTGGGCGGGAGGACCTACAAGCTCAAGTTCGGGCACCGGGGCTCGAATCAGCCTGTTCGCAACGAGGCCACGGGAAAGGTGGAGATCACTTCGCAGAATCACGGTTTCGCCGCCGACGCCGATTCACTGGAAGCGGCCGGCGCTACGGTGTCGCACGTGAACCTCAACGACGGTACGGTAGAGGGTTTCACGCACTCCGACAAGGCGGTCTTCAGCGTGCAGTACCATCCCGAGGCCTCCCCGGGCCCACACGACGCGACCTACTTGTTCGACTGCTTCCGGGACATGATGGGAAGTGGCTCGGCGCCCACGCCCGAGCAGATGCATGCCGCGCAGGAGAAGCTCGCCAAGGCCGGCTCGAAAGTCTGAGCGATGGGCGACTTCTGGGCCGCTCTCGATGAACTGATCGACCAATCGGAGGTCGTCATCGACCGACCGGCCGGGTCGACCCATCCCCGGTTCGACGAGTTCACCTACCCTCTGGACTACGGCTTTCTGGAGGGGACGGCAGCCATTGACGGCGGGGGCATCGACGTCTGGCGCGGCTCGCTCGCCGGCGCGGGGCTCGTAGCCGTGATCGCCATGGTCGACACGTACAAACGCGACGCCGAGATCAAGCTGTTGATCGACTGCACCGACGCAGAATGCGAGCTCGTACTCGCGCTGCACAACCGCTTCGCCCAGTCGGCGATCATCATCTACAGGCCAGCGGAGTAGCCTCTAGGCCAACTGCCAGGCAGGCGGGTCCTCGAGCTTATAAAGCATTTCCCCGGCCTTGGGAACATACAGCCTGCCTTCGCTCTCCCTTCCTTCCCAGTCGGAGACGTCGATGGTAGCCGGGTCGCGGTAGCCGAGATTCACCTTCCGGCAGAGCTCTTCGGGAATGCCGGTGGCGAGCGTAACGTTGATCCGGGCGCGTTCAACCGCCTCGGCGAACGTGCCAATGCCCCGCACGTGCGTGGAGTGGGCGATCACGCCCCAGGGGAAATCGCGGTACTTCTCCCACTGGCTCAGGAAGTAGTCCCGCGTGTGGTAGCCGATCTGCTCGATGATGGCCCCATGCGTGGCGGAGATCTCCTGCACGTGTGGGGCGTAGATGATCAACTCCCCTCCGTCGGCGACGACGGGTTCCATCTTGTACATGCACTTGGCAGCCACCCAGATCTCGTCGTACATCTCCGGCGCCCGCGAGAGCACGCTCGTAAACGGCTTATCAACGTACTCGATGTGCAGTTGGTCCGACAGATCCGCCGCGGCAGACCACGCCTCCTTGACCCCTCCGAAATACAGCCCCGCCAGGTCGTAGCCCTTGACCACCATGCACAATGCAGCTGCCGGGGTGGGCACCATGTCCGCTGCCACGTGCAGCAGCCTGCGGACGGGCGTGTACTTGTTGCCGATGATGCGGGGGCAGGTGATCACAGCGCCCTGCCAGTGGAAGAAGTTCAACAACTCAGGCCCGCAGATGCCCGGGAAGAAGTACTTCGCTCCGCCGGAGAAGCCCACCACTTCGTGGGGGAACACCGGGCCGCAGATCAGCAACTGGTCGTAATCGAGGATCATCTTGTTGATGGTCACGTCGATGTCGATCGCGAAGGGCTCCATCTCCGGCGGGGAGAGCTCCATGATCTGCCCGGGAGAGATGTGCCCGATGGTGGTCAGGGCATCGGGGTCCTTCCAGGCGTGGTTGAAAACCTTGCTGCCCGGGAACACTTGATCTCGCTGGCCGGGCTCGACGCCCAGGAGCTTGTCGATCTGCGCATCGCTCATTGGCGGGTGGGTTCCCAAGGCAATCAGGAAGTCCAGCGCGCCGCCCCGGGCCGTCAGGCTGGCATGCAGCAGACGGGAAATCTGCGGCAGGGGACAGGTGCGGGTGTGGTCCGGAATAATCACCAGGAATCGCTTGCCGTCGGGCTGGAGCTGGTCGGTCGCCCGCGTGACGATCTGCTGGACGGCTTCGTCTGTCAGCGCCTCACCTGAGGTACCTTCGCCGATGATCCTCATGAAGATCTCCTGAACATCTGCTGCAGTTGGCTGGTCATTGGGGCTGCGATGGTCCCACCGCACGGGCAGAACGTGCTGCCATGCTGAAGAAGGCTACTATACTGAAGGCAGCGGGGCGGGCCAGCAACTTTCTCGCCCGGGCGGGGAATCGGCGACGAGATCCCCCCCATCTTGCCGATAGGACTCACACAGGGGCCACGCGGCGCCTGGACGCCAGACCAAGAGGAAACCCACACGATGATCGTAGTGCACGTAACCCATGAAGCGGTCGAGAAGATCGGCGGTATCGGGGCGGTAATCGCCGGCCTGATGACCGCAGAAGCGTACGAGCAGGAAGTCAGCCGGACCATTCTCCTGGGGCCGCTGTTCAGCACCGACAAGCCCGCCGACCAGCGCCTGGGTGTCGAGGGCGAGGTGCTCTACAGCTCCGTCGACGGCGTCGAGCCGGCTGAATGGGCCGACAAGTTCCGCCCCGTTCATCGCAGCTACGACGTGGGCATCGTGTACGGCAAGCGGATGGTGGACAACCCCTACACCGGCCAGAAGGTGCCCGCCGAGGTCCTGCTGCTTGACGTATTCCACTACAATCAGGAGCGTCTGAACCTTTTCAAGGGCGAGCTGTTCAAGAAGTTCGGCATTCCATCCCAGAAGTTCGAGAGCATCTGGGACTTCGAGCAGTACGTTCGCCTGGCAGAGCCCGGCATCGAGGCGCTCAAGCGCCTCGGCTGCGACGGATCGTCCGAGCCGGTCCTGCTGCTGTCCCACGAGTACATGGGCATGCCCACCGCCCTCAAGGCTGAGCTCGACATGCAGCGCAACACCCGAACGGTGTTCTACGCCCACGAGGTGGCGTCGGTCCGGCCGATTGTCGAGGACTTCGCCGGCCACGACACGATGTTCTACAACGTGCTCGACAAGGCTTCGGGCGAGGGGCGGAACCTGGAAGACATTTTCCCGGCGGTGCACGACAACTACAAGCATTCGCTGGTGAAGGCGGCCCGGCACCTGGACCACGTGTTCGCCGTGGGCGACTTCGTCGTCGACGAGCTGAAGTTCCTGGACCGTCACTTCAAGACGATGGAGGTTGACCTGGTCTACAACGGCATTCCGTGTCGGTCGCTGACCCTCGACCAGCGCAAGCAGTCGCAGGACCGCATGAAGCAGTACGCCGAGAACCTCTTCGGCTGGCGCCCCAGCTGGGTGTTCACCCACGTCGCCCGGCCGGTGCGGTCCAAGGGCCTCTGGCGAGACCTCCGCGTGCT
>CAZXSK010000044.1:11079-24786 GCA_964642855.1 uncultured Planctomycetaceae bacterium
TTGTGCGTGGTGTCCAACGTCTGCGGATGCATGGGGTTTGCCCGCAAGACCGTCGCGGGCCGGGCGGAGTTCGACAACATCATCGAAGGCGACTTCCTGGAACTGCCCCCCGGACTGTCCGTCGAGCAGCTGATCGACATTCCCACGTCGCTGCGCGACGAGGTGGAAGCATCCGAAGGCCGGCGGCTGGCGAAGCTGATCACCGACCGCCTGCCCCGCGAGGAGGAAACGCTCCGTCTGCGGATGGAGCACGGCTACGCGCTGGCCAGTGACATGAACTGGGAAAACGTCGTGAAGGAGTACCTCCTGCCCAGTCTCGACAAGGTCGCCTCGGAGAAGTAGGCGCGTTCTTCAGGCGGACGGAACCTTTCCTGTCCGATCGGGAGTTTCGCGGCAGGCAGGCGGCGGCCGGTCAGGGTGTTTTGTGATTGCGATGTTTCCGTCGCGACGTTAGATTCCCCTGCCGAAGAGACGTTCTGCGACTTCAGATTCAGACACCTCGAGGAGAGACTCATGCCCCTGATGTCCACGTGCCTTGGTCGGCTTGGCAGCCGGTACAGCATTATTTTCGATCCCATCCGCAGCGAAATTCATTACGGCGGGTTGGGCCTGCTGTGTCAGATGAAAGGCGAACTCATCGCCGGCATCGACACCGAGAAGGGCTTCATGACCCTGCCCCTGACCAGAGAAGGCAAGAGCTTCTTCAACGTCGACCAGTGGCAGACCATGACCTCCGTGACGTTCGAGGGCAACTGCCCCGAGTGCGGCCTGCGGCTGACGGTGACCTTTACCGCGCCGTTCTGGCCCCAGGACGAGGAAGCCTCGCTGGTTCCCGCCTACATCGTCACCTGCAAGGTCGAGCCGATCGACCGGTGCCGGTGGGAGCACCCGCCCAAGGACGCCGCCCACAAGGGCACGATCCGCTTCGGCCTGAAGCTCCCCAAGGTCAACATTCGCACGTCCAAGGGCACGGCGAAGATGAGTTACCCGGTCAAGGTCGGCCAGCGGATCACTACCGGCGAAGGCGGCATGCAGTTGGAGTTCGGCGCGCATACCCGCGCGGTGAAGACCGAGGGCAAGAGCACCGATCTGATCGTGCCCCTTTCCAGCGGATGGAAGGTCACCAAGGGCATGCTCGAGGCGAAGTTTGATGTCTCCAAGGGCAAGCCCGCCGAGTTCGCCTGCGCAATGATGAGCTACGTTCCCGACGCGCTGTTCGAGCGTTTCGGCAAGCCGATGGCGCTGAAGTACACGTCGATGTGGAAGAACGTCGACGCCGTCGCTGCGTTTGTCAAGAAGTCCTACAAGGGTCTGCTGGCGGTGTCCAAGGCGTTCGACAGCCTGTTCTCCGACAGCGGCCTGTCCGTTTCTGCGCAGGATCTCTCTGCCTTGAGCTTCCAGAGCTACCTGGGCTGTTCGTTGTGGACCGTCGGGGAAGAGCCCAAGGAATGGTTCAGCGTGTGGGAGGGGTCGTGTTGGTATAACTCGACCGTGGATGTCACTTACAACGAGGCGATGTTCTACTTCGCATGCTGGCCGGAGCTGATGGACCTGCTGATCGAGCAGTGGTCGCACCACGTCGACGACCGCGAGCGGGATGAAGCCCGGCGGGCGGTGGTCTCCGACGACGATCCCCTGGGAACCAAGCAGCACGAGTTCGAGTTCCCCGGTGCGGTCATGGAACACGACATGGGCGCCGGGTGGACCGCCAACGGCCAGAGCTATCACCACGCGATGCCCGTCGAGGAGAACTCCAACTTCCTGCTGATGCTCTACGCTCACGGCAAGTGGTGGGGCAAGGAGAAGCTCTTCAAGAAGTATCGCAAGGCCTGCGAGCAGTTGGCGGATTACCTGCTCTGGACCGATTCGACCGGTAACGGGTTCCCGGACATGGGAACCGCCAACACCATCGACGATGCCACCCCGGCCGTCCAGTATGGACGCGACAACGTGTACCTGGGGATCAAGAGGCTTGCTGCCCTGCACGCCGCACGAAGGATGTTCGAGCACACGGGCAACAACGATTACGCCGACAAGTGCCGCAAGGAAGTCAAGAAGGCTGTCCGCACCCTCAACAAGGGCTGGCTCGGCGACCACTGGGGCGTCTGCCTCGACAAATCGGCCGAGGGGCTCTACGACTGCTGGACCCACAAGCCGCTGCCGTACAAGGTCCTGCCCGGCTGGGATGCCTACAGCCTGTACACGACCAACGGCCTGCTGTACCTGCTGATGGTCGACGACCTGCCCGAGGGTCTCTCGGCCAAGCGATTGCGCCAGGACGTGGTTAACGCCACGCGCGAGAGCATGACGCATTACGGGTGCGGCCACTCGTCGATGGACAAGGAGAACATGTGGGTTTCGATGAACGTCTGGCGCGACCTGGCCGCCGGATACCTCGGCGAGAACATGATCGACAACGCCCAGCGGTACTGGAACCAGCAGCTGTTCGCCAACGGCCCGGGCAGCGAGAAGGCCAACTGCTTCACCGAGACGTCGCTGACCAATAACCTGGTGTGGTACCCGCGGAACACCGCGACGTTCGGGTACTTCATGGCGATGACGCGGATGGTGATCGACCGCAAAAGCAAGAAGGCCAGCATCTCGCCCGTTGCGGAGGGCACCTGGCCGCTGCTGCCGCTTGCCAACTGGAAGAGCGGAAAGATCCCTGTCGCGAGTGTCGAGCGAAAGGAATCGAAGCTCAAAACGTCCGTCAACGGCAAAGCCGCGCGGAAGGTGAAGGTTTCCGTTCGCAAGTCCTAGCGGGCGAAGTCGCCTGAGACAGAATAGCGCGACGGGACATTGGTGTCCCGTCGCGCTTTGTTTTGCGCGGAGCCCCGACAGCGGGAGTCCGCCCGGCGGCGAGGGGGGTTCAATCCCGTAGGGGCCCGGTGGCTGTCCTGCCGGGCCCGAAGGAACAGGAAAGGAGCCACATCGATGAACCGAATCGCGCTGTGCGGACTGATCGTGCTGCTTGCCGGGCCACTTGCTGCCATTGGGAGCGACGCTGCCAAAGACCCCAACGCCTCCGCCCGGACTGACTCGGCCGAGGGCCGGGACACGGACAAGAAGATCGACGTCGCGAAGCTCGTGGATCCCATGTGGGTCGCGACGGCCGAGGTCCCCCGCCCGCCTCGCAAGGGCAAGGAGCGCAAGCCCGGCATCGCCCACCTGTGGATTCCGCCCGACTGCGAGAAGGTCCGTGGCGTGATCTTCAGCGGCAAGACGCTGCTGGAGAAAAAATTCTCCCGCGACAAGACCATCCGCAAGGCCGCCGCGATGGAAGACCTGGGCATCGTCTACGTCGAGCCCGCGCTCGATGCGGTGTTCAGCTACGTCAAACGCGATTCCGGCGAGAGGCTGGAGAAAGTGCTGGGCGATCTTGCGAAAAAGACCGGGCGCGACGAGCTGGCGGGCGCCCCGCTGATTACGGTGGGGCACTCGACGGGGGGCATCTTCGCGCGCAACGTGGCGTACTGGAAGCCCCACCGGGTCGCGGGGATCATTCACATCAAGAGCGGGAACATGCACCACCACATCCCCGACCCCAACCAGTCGCTGGCGGGCGTGCCGTTCCTGGCGATCAACGGCGAGTGGGAGGAGTACGGGCCGGAGGGCGGCATCCGCAAGGAGCTTGGGCGGGAGACGCAGTGGATCATGATCCGCCAGCAGATGCTCGCGCTTCGCAAGCAGGACCCGAACCACCTGATGAACCTGGTCGTGCACCACAAGGCCAATCACACGTCGTGGTCGGGTGATCTGTCGGCGTACTGCGCCCTGTGGATTCGCAAGGCTGCCCAGGCGCGCATTCCCGAGAAGTGGGACAAGGAAGGCCCGGTGCACTGTAAAGAAATTGACGTGGCCTCCGGCTGGCTGACCGACGCCAGCATCAAGGACCCCGAGTACGATCCAGCTCCCTACGACAAGTACAAGGGGCCGAAGGACAAGGCGTTCTGGCACTTCGATGAGGAGGCCGCCAAGGCGACGGTGAAGTTCCACAAGTCGCGCGAGTTCCGCACCGGGCCCGAGGCGTCCAAGAAGAAAGTCGACCCGCTGCCGGTAAACAGGAACTGATCGGCCAGTGTAGGCGATTTCCGAGGCGCCGGCGTATACTTGGACAGGCCGTCGCCAGTGACGGGCAACGCGAAAAGCGACACCTTTTCCACCGAGGTCTGCCATGAAGAGCATCCGCAGGGAAATCCTGGTTCTCGCTCTGGCGGGGGGGCTGGCTGCCGTCGGCATCCTGCTGGCTGCAGAGAGCGTAAGCATCGCCGATAGCGCAGCCGACGAAGCAGCATCCGGCGACTGGCCCTGTTTCCTCGGGCCCGATCGCAATGCCACCGCGTCCGGCGAGGTCAAGCTCGCCCGCACCTGGCCGGACAAAGGACCGGAGGTGCTCTGGTCGTTCGATCTGAACCCCGGCTACGGCGGGGCGGCTGTGAGGGACGGCGAGGTGTTCATCCTCGATCGCGAGCCGACCAAGCGCGATATTCTCTACAGCATCGACCTGAAGTCCGGCCAGAAGAACTGGAGCTACGCCTACGACGCCCCGGGCAGGCTGTCGCATCGCGGAATCCGCTCGACGCCCGCTGTCGACGCCAATCGCGTTTTCACCGTCGGGCCGTTCGGGCAGGTTCATTGCATCAGCCGCAAGACGCGCGAGCCAGTGTGGAGCATGCACTTGTTGAAGGACTTTGACGGCGAGTACCCGCGCTGGGGCGTGGCCCAGTCGCCCTTGCTCTACAAGGACTGGGTGATCCTCGCCCCCCAGGGCCCGAAGGTGGGACTGATTGCCTGCGAGCGGGCCAGTGGGAAAATCGTCTGGAAGAGCAAGCCGTTCGGCAAGATGTCCCATTCCTCGCCGGTCCTCGCCACCCTCGGCGGCGTGGAGCAGGTGCTGCAGGTCAGCAAGACCCGCGTAGCCGGCGTGGATGTCAAGACGGGCAAGCTGCTCTGGACGTTCAGCGACTTCTCTGCGCGCAACCCGATTCCCACACCGGTCGCGATCGGCGACGGACGCGTGCTGCTGGTCGGCGGGTACGGGCTGGGAACGGTGATGTTCCGCGTAAGCCGCGACGACGACGGCTCGTGGCAGGTCCGCAAGCTGTTCGTCCACGACAAGTGCAACAGCCAGATGGCCAACCCGATCCTCCACAAGGGGCACATCTACGCGCTGGGTAACGACAAGAAACACGAGCCCGGCCTGGTGTGCATGGATCTCGACGGCAAGGTACTCTGGCAGACCGGCGACAATCCGAACTTCGGCTGGGGGAATCTGCTCCTGGCCGATGGCAAGCTGTATGTCATCGAAGGCGACAAGGGCACGGTGCATCTGGTGGAACCTGACCCGAAGTCCTACCGCGAGCTGGCGCGGGCGAAGCTGCTGGAGCCCAGACGGGTCTGGGCGCCGCCCGCGATCTCCGGCGGCCTGCTGTTGCTGCGCGACCAGACGCAGCTCCGATGCGTCGATGTGCGGGCGAAGGCACGATAGCCAGGCCGGCGGAGGGTCAATCTTCGATCCGGACCGATTCTCCCGGCTGAAGCACGTGGACCTCGCATGGGGCGAGCTTGGCGAAGTTTTCAGCGTCGGATTCGCCGCCGACGATGTCTCCCCAGTGGTAGGGAATTGCCACCCGGGGTGAGAATGCCTTGCACGCCTCGGCGGCTTCCTCGGCCGAGAGGGTGTAGGTCCCGCCGACGGGCATCAGGGCGACGCCGATTCCGGACAGGTCATTCATCTCGGGTATCCGGTCGGTATCGCCGGCGTAATAAATCCTTTCCCCGTCTATGGTAATAACTGCCCCAAGCCAGTTCTGGCCCTTGGGATGGAACTTCTTGCCCACGTTGTAGGCAGCGACGGCTTCGACGGTTACGTCGTGAATCGTCCATCCGTCTCCCGGCGTGATGGCATTGGAGGCCCCGAGTCTGGCGATGGTATCAGCCGGGGCGACCAGCGTGGTGTCCTCCTTGGAGACCTTCTGGACATCCTCCGGGCTGCAGTGGTCGTAGTGGCTGTGGGAGACGAACACCACGTCGGCGTCTCCCGGGGCTTGCTGGAGCTTCCACGGGTCTACGTAAACTATGCTTTCCTGGCCTTGGATGCGGAAACTGGCGTGTCCCAGCCAGGTTATCTCGATCGCCATGCTTTCACCTGCCTTCCCTTTCTTTCGAAGTAAGTGTATTGTAGCATCCCACTTGTCGTGTTACCGGTTCCGGTTTTTGGCCGGGACGGTAACGTTAAGTTTGCCGACGGGCCTTGATCCGGCATGAAAAAAGTGCTATATCAGGGAGTGTGTTGGGGGCACCAACACAAGCCGGAGGCAGATATGCTGTGTATCACGAAGAAGACCGGTTACGGTCTGGTTGCCCTCACGCGCCTGGCGAAGCTGGATGACGGCGACAAGCTCAGCGCCCGACAAATCGCCGAGCAGTACGACGTGCCCGTTTCCCTCCTGATGAACGTTCTGAAGGAACTCTCATCAGCGGGGGTCGTGGAATCCACGAGGGGTGCCAAGGGAGGCTACCGGCTGGCGCGTAGCCCCGAAGAGATCAGTCTTCGAGACCTGATCGTGACATTGGAAGGTCCGATCCGCCTGGCCGAGTGCATCAAGGGGCAGACACACAGCGACGAAGCGTGTCGGATCATGGACAACTGCCCCATCGCCGACCCGGTTCACAAGGTCAACCGTAGGATCAGCGACTTCCTGAAAGACGTCACGCTTTCGGAGATCGTCAGACCATCCGGGGGTGGGATTGCCCCCTCGGCTGAGGTATAGGATGGACCTGAAAATACCCGTTTACCTTGACTACAACGCGACCACGCCTGTCGACCCGCGCGTCGTCGAGGCGATGACCCCGTACTTCTCCGAGGTGTTCGGCAATGCCGCCAGCGAAACTCACGCGTTCGGCTGGCATGCGTCCGAGGCTGTCGAGGAAGGGCGACTTCGCGTTGCGGAGCTCATTGGCGCAGCAGCCGGGGAAATCGTCTTCACCTCCGGGGCGACCGAGAGCGACAATCTCGCGATCAAGGGCGTCGCGGAAATCTCCGAGGGTGCGGGCAGGCACATCGTCACTTCCCAAGCTGAACACAAAGCCGTTGTCGATCCTTGCAGGTATCTCGAATCGCGGGGGTGGGATGTCACCTGGCTGTCGCCCGACGAGCAGGGGGTCGTCACCCCCGAGCAGGTCGCCGAAGCTCTCCGGGACGATACGGTGCTGGTTTCGATCATGGCTGCGAATAACGAAACCGGCGTGCTGGCCGATATCGAAGGCATTGGCAGGACGTGCAAGCAGCACGGGGTTCTCTTCCACACCGACGCCACGCAAGCAGCGGGAAAGATCCCCCTCGACGTTCGACAGGCGGGGATCGACCTGCTGAGTATCTCCGCCCACAAGCTCTACGGGCCGAAAGGCATCGGTGCGCTGTACGTTCGCAGCAAGGAACCTCGCGTTCGCCTGGCGATCCAGATGCACGGCGGTGGCCACGAGAAGGGAAGGCGGTCTGGAACGCTCAACGTACCCGGCATCGTGGGATTCGGCGAGGCCTGTCGCATCGCACAGCAGGGCCTCGGCGACGAACCACACCGGATGGAACAGCTTCGAGACCGGCTGGAGGAGGGCATTTTCTCCCAGCTTCCCGCGGTCGCCAGGAACGGTCACCCCGAGTTCCGCCTGCCGAACACCGCAAACCTGTCGTTCGGGTTCATCGACGGTGAAGCACTGATCACGAAGATGCGCGACGTGGCGGTTTCGACCGGCTCGGCATGCACCAGCGCCGACCACGCCGGCAGCCATGTGCTCCAGGCCATGGGCGTCTCCGACGTGCTGTCGCATGGATCGATTCGTTTCTCCCTGGGACGGATGACGACCGAAGAGCAAATCGATTTTGCGATCGAGAAGGTGATTGTGGCTGTTCGTCAGCTTCGCGAGTTGAGTCCGTTCTATGATGAACAGGCAGCCAAGGCCGGTGCCATGGAGCCCGGTCAGTGTTGTGGCGGCAAGGGCTGCTGCGGCAGGTAGTTGTTTTCCGTCTCCCCATGGCCGGTGTCCGGAAGAAGCCGGCGACAGGACGACCCATGCAGTTCAGCGACAAAATGATGGAGCACTTCGAGAACCCGCGCAACGTGGGCTCGATGGATGAACAGGACGCCACCGTGGGCACGGCGACCATTACTGCCGGTGTCTGCGGGGACGTCACCAAACTGCACTTGAAGATTGAGGACGGCGTGATCGTGGACGTCAAGTTCAAGACGTTTGGTTGCGCTGCGGCAATCGCGTCGGGCTCGCTCGCGACCGAATGGCTGAAGGGCAAGACGGTCGACGAAGCCCGGCAGATCCGCAACGCTCACATCGCCCAGCAGTTGGAGCTTCCCCCTTCGAAGGTCCACTGCTCGGTGCTCACCGAAGATGCAGTCAAGGCGGCCTTGGAGGATTACGCCGACAAGAACGGCGGCTTACAGGCTTGACGCAGCAGTCCTCCTTTTTTGTGGCTGGCTGGGTTCCTCCAGGCGGGGAATCGTCGCAAACCGACCCCAACAGCGACGGGATCTGTTACAATAGGGGGCAGATGGCACCCCCGGCAGGTGTCGCACGGCTACGGACTGGAGCAGCCGGGCTATCGGTCCGGCCAGCCGATCCCACTTCGGTCCCGCGTAACTGCATCCACAGCAAGAGGACAGCAGCGATGAAGCGTTCTACTTTTCCGGTTGTCTTTATGGTTTTGCTGACCGGGCTGGTGGCGGACCTTCCCTCCGCCCGAGCCGACGAAACCCTCCACCAGACGTCCGAGAAACTCTACGAGACGGCGATGAGCCGCTACAAGGCCAAGGCCTGGAAAGAGGCCCAGACACTCCTGGAAGACTACCTCAAGCGGTTCGGATCTTCCGAGAAGGTGCCGTACGCGTATCTCCAGCTTGCCGGTTGCCATCTGAGACGCGGAAATCACGACGCAGCCTTCGAGACGCTCGACGAGGTCATCAAGCGTTACTACGGCTCCCGGGCGTGGCTGTATGCCTACTCGGTGAAGCTCCAGTATCACCGCGAGATCAAGAAAGACCCCAACGCCTATCTCGACACCCTCGAGGAAATGATCAAGCGCTGTCGCATCGTACCCCTGGACATGCCCACCGATCATCCCACCGAGAGGTATCTCAATTCCTACAAGTGGAACTCCCAGGCGGAGCTGACTGGAACTTGGGACTGGGACGTCCGCGAGGTCGATGATCTCGACTGGGTGGGTGACCTGCTTTGGGCGTCGGGCACCGCCGCCCGGGCAGAGCGGCTGGAGGGCCTCCTGGCCAAGACCTTCGAAGCCCGTGAGGGCGAGTTGACCACCAACTGGCAGTGGCTTCACGTGCAGTTGCTTGCGCGGCAGGGCAAGCAGGCCGAGGCTGACAAACAGTTCCAGGCCTACCTGAACTTCTGGAACGACGATCCGCGCACGGCAGGGCTGTGGACGCACAAGCTTCGCCACGAACAGTGGAAGTGGGATCGAGATCAGGACCTCGCCAAGGCCCGGGCGAAGGAGAACAAGAAGGACTACCACAGACCGACCGAGGAACCGCCCCAGGTCGCGGCGATCTGGAAGAAGATCCTCGACAAGTGGTTGGGGGCGGGCTTCATCCGCGAGCGATACTACCGGCGGATCAGGCACATGGGCGACCGGGGTGACTTCGACGGATTCGTTCGCCACGCCCGGGTGTATTTCGATACGTACCCCGACAGCGACCAGCGCAACCAGATGCGCGACAAGTGGGTGAAGATGGCCGTGTCGAGGGCGAAGGATGACCCCAACGTGATTGTCCCCACGCTGAAAATGCTCGACCAGGTCGCCCAGAAGGGCTACGTCGAGGACGCCATCGAGCAGGCCGAGCGCAGGATCGACCTGTACCTTGCGGCTGGACGCGCAGAGGACGCCCTGAAACTGGCCGAGCAGTTCGTGTCCGAGTACTGGTCGAAGGATACGTGGTATCGCATCAACCAGTGGGCGAAGAACCACGACGAGCTCAAGAAGCTCATCCCCGAGTCCAGGGAGAAGTACAACGTGCCCGCGCGGTCCGACGATTCGCCGGTCGCCAAGCAGCTGGAGGAGCTCAAGAAGCGTCTGGACGCCGACCAGACCCGCCATGCCGACGAGATCGTCACCGAGCTGCTGGCCAAACACCCGAAGGACGATCACACGATCGCGGCGCTCCACGTGCTGATCGAGTACTACTATCGGCAGGTGATCCCTGAATCGCGCGAGAAGTGGATCGATCGGATGGTCGCGATGTACCCGACCCATCCGCGTTGCCAGATGGCGCTGGAGAAGCGCATTTCCGCCAAGCGGGGCGAGCAGAAGCCCGCAGACGCCGCCAAGGCGATGGACCTGTTGGGGAGTCGCTTCCCCGGTGCGAAGGACGGCAACTGGTATGGCGGGCGGATCAGTCTCTGCAAGACGCTCAAGGAATGGGATCTGCGGAAGAAGCTCACGCTCGAGCGCGACGGCCCCCGTGCCAAGGCCGGCGACATGAAGGCCATGGAGAATATCTCGTGGATCGAGGTCGACCGCGACGCCCAGGACGGCCGGAAGCAACTTGGCGACTGGTACCGCCAGAAGGCTAAGGAGTTCAAGGGCACGCGCACCGAACTGCGTTGTCTGCGAGAGGCCTACAAAGCCTACGTGCACAACTACCACATTGACGAAACGTACTTCGCCGAGGCAGAGGAAACGCTCAAGGCGATTCGGGACCTCAAGTACGATCCCGCGCTTCGATGGCGGCTGGAGTTCGCGCTTGTGGACTTCTACAGCAAGCACGAGAAGGCCGACCAGGCCGTCACTGAGCTCGAGAAGCTCATCGCCGACCGTAAGCTGGTCGACCTGTCGGTCCGGATGAGTTTCCGCGAGTTGGGCGAAGCGCTGGGCAAGGCCAAGAAGTACCGGGTGGGCACGCAGTTGGCGGGAAAGCTGGAGAAGGTCTGCTCCACGCCGCGCGATGGGCGTGCGATCGACCTGATGATTGGTGAAATGCACTATCACGGCGGGAACCCGGCCGAGGCCGCCCGGCGGTTCCTGGGTATCATCTACAGTAGCGACTGGCCGGTGCTGATGCTCCGGTACCTCGAGCGGGCCCAGCGGTCGCTCTACAAGGTGGGCGGCAACAGCTATGCCACGGAGATGCGCAAGCTCATCGCGAAGCTCTCCCGCTGCCAGGACGTGGTTCCGCGTTTGCTGGCCGACATCGGTGAGTTCTACCTGAAGCGCAAGAATTCAGCTGTGCTCGGAATCCGCACGCAACTGGTCCGAAGCTACGCCGCCAGCGGCGCCCGCGACTGGCTGGACCGCGAAATCGCCAAGTACAAGAGACGGAATCGATAGCTCATGATACGTTCCCGCAATCTGATCTACGCCCTGTTCTGTGTTGCAGTGGTTCTGTTGGCCTCCAGGCCTGCCTTCGCGCGCGACGAAACGACCCGCCAGATCAACGATCGTGATATTGACCGCGCCATTGCTCGGGCGGTGCGGTACCTCTACGCCAAGCAGGGCAAGGACGGCCTGTGGCCCGATCCTCACAAGCAGGTGCCTGATAGCGGCTCGTCGACCTGGGCGCTGTTCGCGCTGCTGGAGGCTGGCGAAAGCCACCAGAACGAGAACATCAAGCGCGGCGTCGAAGCGATCTCAAAGATCGACACGAACAACCTGTATCTCCGCGCGACACGCGTGATGGTTCTCAGCCAGATCGTGCATGCTAATCGAAAGAGCGAGTACCGCACGCTGCTGGAGAAGGACGTTGACTGGCTGACGAAGGGCGCCGCCCGCCAAGGCGCGTGGGGCTACGGCGGCCCGGAGCGCGAGGGCGACAATTCCTGCAGCCAGTTCGCGCTGCTGGCGCTGTGGGAGGCCGACCGCGCAGGCATCGAGATCCCGATTGGCCTGGTGCGGATCGTGGAACGTACATGGCTGACAAGGCAGGACAGAAACACCGGTGGCTGGCAGTATGCCGGCCAGCGGAACTTTAAAGGCGACCCGACCGTGAGCATGACCTCAGCCGGTCTGGCGAGCCTGTATATCTGCCAGGACGTGCTCACCCGCACCTGCGGGACGTATCGGCACGCCAAGGCGGCTGAGAGCGCACGCGACTTCATGGTCAAGAAGCTCAAGGACAACTACGCGCGGGACGGGTACCTGGCCTTTTGCGTGCAGCGTGTGGGACTGGCCACGGGCAGGAAGTTCGTGGGCGAGATGGACTGGTTCGCCCAGGGCGCGTCCATCCTTGCCAAGCCGAACCCTCGCGGGCATCGCTACCGAGGGAAGTACGGCGACGTGGTCCGGGCGGCCTTCGAGCTGGTGTTCCTCGCACGCGGCCGCATTCCGCTGACGTTCAACAAGCTCCGCTACGGCGACGACGATCAGTGGAAGCTCCACTCTCGCGACGTGCCGCGCTTCACGCGCTACATGCGGCGAGAATACGAGTCCCGCATGCGCTGGCAGATCGTCGGCCTCGACGACGACATCCAGCAGATGCTCGACGCGCCGATCCTGCTGGTCTCCGGCGTGGACGATCCCAACTTCACCGAGGCCCAGTGGAACAAGCTTCGCGAGTACAGCCTGCGAGGCGGGACGATTCTCTTCGTGCCCACCCACCGAAGCCAGAAGTTCTTCGACGCCGTCAAGAGTCGGCTCGAAACGCTCTACGCCCCCCAGGCCAAGGCGGCGGGCAGCCACTACCAACTCCAGCAGCTCGACGACGAGCATCCGCTGTATACCTTCCGTAAGACCATCCGCAGCGGTTCGAAGGTCATGCCCGTCTACGCCGTGACCGACGGCACCCGCATTCTTGCCCTGCTGACCGAGCGCGACGTGGCGTGCGGGTGGCATAAACAGACCGGCCGGGCCACCGAAATCGACTACGAGTTCGGCGTGAACTTCTACTTCTACGCGACCGGCGACAACCCGCTTTCGACGCGTCTCAGGCCGGTGTTCACCAGTGAGAAGCGCAAGCCCGTCGGCAGCGTGAAGGTCGCCTGGGTCAAGCACAATGGCAACTGGAACACCCAGCCGCACGCGCTGGCGTACCTGTCGGAGAAGCTCCTGGCCGAGAATCGTCTGACCATCGAAGAGCAGCAGGGCGTGGCGATCGACGCCTCCAAACTCGAGGGCGTGGATCTGGCGTGGATGACCGGCAGCGACAAGGTCACGCTTTCCGACAAGCAGATCAGCCAGATGCGGAAATACATCGACTCCGGCGGCACGCTGTTCGTCAATGCCGTTGGCGGGGCGAGAGACTTCTCCCAGTCGGCCCGGCTTGCGATCGCGAAGATCCTCGCCGACCCCAACAGCAGCGTTTCCACCAGGCCTCGGCAGGTGGGCGAGAGTTCCCCGCTGATGACCGGCGTGTGCGGAGAGTACCGCGGCCCGAGGATCGATGACCTTCGCAGGACGCAGGCGTGGGTGGGCGTCTCAGGCGGGGTGGTCAAGTACCCCGTCGATGTGTATCTGCACAAGGGGCGTGTGGCGGTAATCATGGCGGACTACGGCATTCATGACACGCTCGACGGACACACCGCCCACAAGGCCAGGAGTTTCATGCCGCCTTCCGCGCGGGCCATCGCCGCCAACGTTGTGCTCTATGCCGCCATGTCCCCGCAGGAGCAGGTCAAGGCGACCGAACAGTCCGACCGGACAACCGGCGGGGATATCAACCTTGATGAGGGCAAGCTCGACGACACCGA
>CAZXSK010000044.1:24886-34777 GCA_964642855.1 uncultured Planctomycetaceae bacterium
CTGCCCGCGTACCAGTTGTCTACATAGGTGGCAAGCACGTCGGCGCCTTCGGCGTGGATGAGGTCGAAGTACACGTCGCAGGTGTACTCGCTTTCCAGACCCTCCAGCCCGGTGATTCTCATGCGGTTGGTCCGCTCGCCTTCCGGCCAGTTGTCGATTTCCTCCGACCAGATCCCAAGCAGTTCGCGCAGCGGGCCCGGGTAGCCGCCTTCGTAGACGAGATCGTTCTCGTTGACGATTCCGCTGAGGTGCGTCGTCACGAGCGTGCCGCCTCCGGCGACCCAGTCGCGGAGCTTCTCGCCCTCGTCGAGTCGCCCGATGAGCTCTTCCGGCGAAGCGTTCTTCGGGAACTCCCCGCTCTTGACCATGTAGAGCATCGGGGCGATCAGTACGTCGTACTGCGACCAGTCTGCATCCATGCGGACGACGTCGACGGGTACTCCCGTCGACCAGACCGCGCGGAAGTGCTTGATGGCCGTCTGTTCGATACGCTTGTCCTTGCCAGGCCCGGCCGAGAGTTGCAGCGCCCAACGATTTTCCTGGTCCCAAAGGATTCCGACCTTCGCCCGGGCGGGTCGGGTGCCGATGACGGCGTCGCTGAGGGCGTCCATTTCGCTGCCGAGTTCAATGAGTTCGCGGAACACCCGGGGCTTCTCCGACCCCTCGTGCGAGACGACCGCGCCGTGGAACTTCTCGTGGGCGCCCCGGCTGCGACGCCACTGAAAGTACATCGAAGCGTCGGACCCGTGGCCGATCGCCTGCCACGCCCACAGCCGATGCATACCCGGCGGTTTGAGCGAGTGGTACTGCTTCCAGTTGGTCGACGAGGGGGTCGACTCCATGAGGATCCACGGCTTGTTGTCCTTCATCCCGCGCATCAACGCGTGGGTGAAGGCGACCATCCCGGGGTCTCCGGTGACATCCGGGTAGGAGTCCCACGAGATCACGTCCATGATGTCGGCCGACTTGCGATAGTCGATGCCGTTGTACAGGCCCATCAGGTTCGTTGTGATGGGTACGTCGGGGGTAATCTCGCGAAGCACGGTGGCTTCGTGCTTGAAGAAGTCTGCGTACCGCTGCGAACTGAACCGCCGCCAGTCCAGCGACAGGCCGTTGACGCACGCGCCCTTGCAGATTGACGACGGCGGGTGGACCTGGTCGAAGTCGAAGTAGGTCTGCGACCAGAAGGCCGACCAGTACTGGTGGTTGAGCGTGTCGATGTCGCCGTAGCGGTCGCGAAGCCAGTCGCGGAAGGCGTTCACGCAAAGATCACAGTAGCATCGGGACGACTTGCCCGCCTGGAAGCCTGTGCTGTATTCGTTGGACACGTGCCACAACACCAGCGCGGGATGGTCGCCGTAGCGTTCCGCCAGTGCGCGGTTGATACGCTCCACGTGCTGTCGATAGACCGGGGAGGTGGGGCAGTACATCACCCGCCCGCCGTGCCGGTAGCGCTGGCCGCTGTCGCTGACAGCCATCACTTCCGGGTGTTCCTCGCTGAGCCACCTCGGCTGGGCGGCAGAGGGCGTGGCCAGCGCGACGTACACGCCGGCATCGTGGAGCTGGTCCATGGTCCCGTCCAGCCAGGACCAGTCGTACCGTCTGGGCTCGGGCTCGAGCTGGGCCCATGCGAAAATGCCCACGCTCATGACGTTGCTGTGGGAGAGCTTCATCAGGCGGATGTCTTCTTTCCGCGTATCGGCCGGCCATTGGTCGGGATTGTAGTCGCCGCCGTGCCAGAGCTTCGGCAGCCTCGGGTTGATGGGGGTGGTCACGTCTACTCCTTCCAGGATCACATCGCGCTTCCCCGGCGATCCAGTGTTGCGGCAGGGTAGCTTGCTCTCGTCCATCGGGCAAGGGGCAGCGCGCAGGAAAACGCCCGCGACCAGCCGCCGGATCCGACCGACAGCTCGCCGCGGGCGCTCAGTTGGCCCATCTTCGGCTGGACTCAGCGGGTCGGCGGGTCGGCTTCGCGAATCACCGCGCCGTCCCTTTCGCTGAGGACCAGGATCGCGAACTCCTCCACGTGGTCCAGCTCGTCGGTGTTCAGCGAGGTGTAATCGAATCGGCCTCGCAGGTCGGTGTAGCCGTCCTTGTAGAACTGCACCTTTCCGCCCTTCATCCGGGCGTAGACCTTGACATACACCTTGGGCATCGCCCGGCCGGTTTCGGAATGGGTAACCTTCACCTGTCCGTAAGCGTCGATCACCTGCACGTTGAGGTCGTTGGCGTAGTAGGTTTCGCTGGCCGTCGCCCCGCCGCCGGTGACCTCCACCAGCACGTTGGCGCTGCGGAACTGCTCGGGCAGGTCGAACGTCACGCTGTCCTTGCCTTCGGGCAGGTCCACCGAAGCCGTCGCATTGGGCTTGATCAGCGAGAACTGGCTGGCGAATTGTCCCGAGAAAGGCTGCCGGGAGAACAGCAGCTCGATGTCCATCTCGTAGTAGTTCACGCGCACCGTGCCGACGTTCTGGTAGGCGAGCTTGACCTTGCCCGCCTCGACGGTCAGGTCGAGAGCAGGCTGGCTGCTGGCCAGGTTCGTCTGGGTCTGCGTGCGGTCCTCGGGGTCGACAACCTTGCCCTCGCCGCCTTCGATCTCGGCGATCTGCGAAGCCACCTCGGCGAACCGCTTCCGCCAGCGGTCCACGGGATAGTCCTTGTACTTGTCGGCGAGCTTTCGGGCGGTCGCAAGCTCGCCCTCGACGTTGTAGAAGTCCATGTACGCCAGCAGGTAGTCATGCTGCAGCTTCTCCTCGACTGACTCGGGCTTGACCCTGGCGAAGAACTTCTTTGCTTCCGAGACGCGTCCCTGCAGCAGGAGGTAATACGTCAGCGCCAGCTTCTGGTCGGTGCTCCAGCCGGCCTGGTAGGTCAGCACGCTCAGCAGCCGCTGGTACTGGCGGTAGAACGCCTCGTTGACGATGCTGCGCTGCTGGCCGAGCTGATGTGCCCGGGCATTGACCAGCGGCTTGTACTCGAGGTGCTGGTAGGTCCGTCGCTCGATCGGATCGATCGTCAGCAATGGGCTGTCCAGCGCCCAGCCACAGCCCGCGACGAACTGCTGCTGATGGCGGAGATACTGGCTGATCGCCTGGGGGTCGTTGTGCTTGATCCCATACGACCAGAGCACGTCGTTGTAGACGTGTCGCTGTCGCAGGATCTCGATCGCGCGTCGGAAGAACGCCTTCCCGCCGTCCGACTCATTCATCCGCCAGGCGGTCTTCGTGAGGTCCACGCGGAAGAGGTTCGCCTGCTTGAGGAAGTCGAAGACGTCCTCCTCGCTGCCGTGCTGGGAGATGTAGTCCCAACTGGTCTTGTCGACCTTGCTGAGCTCCTTGACGACCTTCAGCGTGGCCGGCTCTGCCGCCTTGACGAGCTTCTCGTTCTTCGAGACGTGCACCGGGAAATGTCGCCATTCGCCCGTAGCCGGGAAGTAGAAGTAGTATTCCAGCTTCTGCGTTCCATACGGCTGGACGTCGACGGAGACGGTGCGGGTCTCCCGGCCGTCGAGGACGGGAATGGCTCCGCGCGGAATCTGCAGAAGCACGTCCATCTTCTGCCGGGCGGCGTTGGGGTTGGTCACCACCACCTGACATCCGTAGACCACGTGCGGCAGGAACTCGTCGACGAACTTGTCGTGCTTTTCGCCATCGACGTAGCGGTACCGGTCGCCGTGGCGGAAGAAGTCCTGGCTGACGAGCACGGCAGGGGGGTCGTCGCCCATTTCGGCCGGGCGGATTTCCTCGTGGAAGGCTACCAGGTTCCCCGCGGCTCGGAAGGTCAGCGCAGCGTCCTTGCGGGTTACATCGTGAGCCTTCTCGCCTGAGGGCGCCCGGAAGGGCAGGTCCAGCACGGAAAGCGCGAGCATGACTTCGGTGAAATTGCTTTTGGCGCGGGCGAATGTGGGCGAGAGGAACGCCTGGCCTCGATCGCGGGAAGCGAAGTCCGCCCAGAACGCGCTGGCGGCAACGCGCTGGTAGACGTGTTGCTCGATCGGGAGGTGGTAGTAGTTGTTCTCCGCCCACTCGCGGGTCTTCTCCAGCTTGCGGTAGAGGCGTGTGGCCCGGTCGCGGAGCTTGTCGTCTTTCTGGAAGGCGTATCCATCTGCTTCATCGGCGTCGGCCTTGGTTGCCGGAGTTTCCATCGCCGCGGCTTCTGATTTCTCCTTCATCTGCGAAGCGATGCCCCTGTCGGCTCGGTATCGTCTGCGACTCTGGTCCTGGCCTTGCTGGCCGCCTTGGCCCGCTGCCATTCCTGCCGACTCGAACGCCTCCCTGGAGAGCCCCAGACCGCGAATGGCGATCTCGAACAGCCGGTCCTGCTCGTCCGGCGAGAGAGGCGAGAGCTCCGCCAGGTCGGCGATGTGTCCGGCAATGGCCTGGCGTTCGCTGTCGATCCGGTCGGCCAGCAGCACTCGCTCGACTGCGTTCAGGCGGCTGAACGCCCACGGCTTGCGGTAGTCCGCCAGGTTGTCGCCCAGGAGGTAGTGGTCCAGGAAGGTCTTGTCCTTCTTGTTGGCCAGGTAGGGCTTGACGACGTCGGCGAAGAACTTCGGGTCCTTCCTCGACAGGAAGAAGTGCAACTCGTGGCAGGCGTACTCGGAGTACTTCTCCCGCTTCTGTTCTTCGGAGAGTTCCGGCCAGCGGACGATCCACGCGAACTCGTCCAGCGTGGGGTCCTCGGTCAGTGCCTGGTACAGGCGGAAGACCTTCTCCAGGCTGTCGTACGTCTCCATGCGGGCGGTCTTCATGTTCTCGATCGTCAGCGTCTTGCCAGCCGCGATCGGCGTGATCAGCTTCTGCTGGGTGAAGTGCCCGTCGGGGTCCAGCCCGTCCATCAGGCGGAGGTCCAGGAAGGCGACATCATCGGGCTCGGGCAGGGCGAGGGTGCGGTACACCGCGTTGCGGGCGTCCATCGCGACGATGTGAATGTGCTGTCGGTCGCCCAATGCCTTGCGAGCAACGGTGATCGTCCCATCCTCATCCACGGCCAGGTTCGCCAGAACCACCGACGTCTCGGCCAGGAAGTCGAGGTTCGTTGTCGAAGTCAGGTCGTCGAGGTCTCCCCCTTCGTCGTCGGCCCAGGCGCCGGTATCGGCGGGCCCGCGCTCGGCGCCCTCGGACCGTTTGCCCCAGTCCTCCCCGAGTTTGCCGGTCTGCCGGCTGGTTTCCGTATCCCGCAGTGCCCAGGGATTCAGCAGCAGCGACGGGTCGGTGAGCATCACGCCCGGGAACTTCTCGAGGTACCTTCGGGCGAGGATGTACTGCAACTCGTCGCCGATCTGCCGGCCTGAGAGGTACTCCGACCGCGGCGCGTAGAACGTGTCGACCTGCGGGTCGGGCACGGAAAGCCTGCCCAGCAGGTCCAGCGGCTGGTAGGCGGGCAGGTAACGCGTCGCGATGACGTGCACCCGCGCGGCCTTCCCTGCGTTGAGCACGCGGATGCGGACGTTCTCGTCGCCCGCCTCGACCGAGGCGATCTGCAGCGGGGTGGTGTTCTGCAACTCCAGCCGCCGCGGATCGCCCATCACCCGGCCGAACTGCTTGTCGCCCTCGGTCAGGCGGATGCGGAATTCCTTGCCCACGCGCTTGTCGATGAATCGGTAATCCCCGGCCGGAAGGTCGTCGATCACCAGCATACCGCCCGATGCCTTGATCGCGTCGAACCGATCGGCGACCGGTGTGCCGTTGCGCATCTCCAGCAGCGCGACGTCGCTTCGGGTGACCTCTTTGCCGCCGAAGAAAGGCAGGCGGATCGCTTCCCCAGCCCGGCCGTGTACGTCGGCGAACTGGGATCCCGGATACTGGCCGGAGACCCATTGCTCGACGGGCAGGGTCCAGGTGTGACTCGTGCCTTCCGGGCCTGTCACGGCGATGGTGGTGATGCCATCGAGTTCACCCAGCGTGATCCTGCCCTGGCTGTCGGTGCGAAGCGTTACGTGCACCGACTCGGTGAATTCGGCGTGGTTGAGTTGCACCTGCACCGGGCGGTCGGGCCGGCCTTCGCCCGTCTTACCCCGCAGTTCGATGGTCCACGTGCCACCGCGGTTCATCAGGTGGAGGTCCTCGACCTTCTCCGTGCGGTCGATGTCGTTGAGGTGGAACGTTTGCTCGTCGGAGAGTTCCATCTTCTGGCCGTCACTGATGCGGCGGACGGTGGCGGTCAGCTCGAAGCGGATCTCCCTGAGATCGTCGGGCACGCGGAACGTGTGGATCGATTCGCGATCCTCGTGCAGCTTGAAGTCATCGATGGTTTCGGTGGCCCGCATGTTGTCCGGCCGGTTCGTGATGATCTTGAGCTTTACATCGTTCAGGACCGAAAGCGTCACGGGCACCCCATCCAGCAGCAGATCGGTGCGGACGAGCACCTTGGCCTCGCGTCCGGCCAGCAGGTTCTCGCGGTCGACATGGAAATTCGCCCGCAGTGCGTACCGCTCCCGGGGAAGCTCGACGTGCGTGACCGTGGCCACCTGGCCGTCGTACAGGACGACCTTCTTCGAGCCGCTCTGGTTGGTGAAGGGCAGGAGCACGCGCCCGTTGTCGTCGGCAGTGTATTCCTTGCTGCCGAGGTAGATCCGGGCGTCCTCGACCTGCTTGCCGGTTTCATCGAGTACGGTGCAGACCAGCCCGGCCGTGGATTTTCGCGCAAGCACTGACAGTTTGCCGCGGTTGATCAGGGCCCGGCTGCTCTTGCCCCCGCCGATGAACTCGACGATGAACGAACCGCGCCGAGCGAGCGCGGGAAGCTGCTCCTGGCCGAAGGTGTACGCCCGGCGGAGCATGGGGTTGGCTGCAGCGTCCTTCAGGAGTTCCTTGCCGTAGACCTTCTCGGTATTGGCTACCAGGCCTTCGAGGTCTACGCGCGGGTCGACGTTCTCCCCCTTCTGCCGGGCATAGTTCAGCGGGCTGATTTCGTAGACCTTGACGATGAGCTTCTCGACGTTCTTGACGTGGATGGCCAGCTGCACCTTCTCGTCGGGGCCGAAGTACTCGGTATTGGCAGGGTCGAACTCAAGGTCCACGCGGTCGCGAAGCGCCTTGAGCTGCTGTTCGGTCAGCAGATTGCGCAGGTCTTCGGGGTCGCCCTTCCCGGCCGTCAGGAGCGACTCGGCGTAGACCTTCTTCAGGAAGTCCTCGCGCATGTAGGTGGCGTAGGTCTTCCAGGTGCTCTTTCGCTGCCCGTCGAGGAAGAAATGCCGCAGGTAGTCGGTCACGAGGTCGACATCCCCACCGATGGGCGGCAGGGGGCCGATCTGCTGGAACCCGCTGTTCATGGACACCTGATAGCGGCGGTTCTCGTCGCGTTTGAGGTAGTCGGGGTCGATGTAGTACACGCTTCTGGGCAGCCGGATGTAGGCCATGAATCGATCGTGGTTGTACCTACCCATCTGCCGGTCGAGTTGCAGCCACTGGTACAGCACGCAGGCCTTGAGGGTGTTGTGGACGGGGGGCAGGTCGTCGAGGAAGTCCCAGACGCGGGCGTAGTAGGCTTGGCGGGCTTTGAGATCTTCCCGCCAGTTGACATCTTCTCCGGGCGCGAGCTTGCTGACGTAGGTCTGCACGAACGCCTGGCTGGTCGCCAGGCTTCGCTTGGCCTTGAGCAGCTCGTCGAGCTGGGCGCGGGTCAACAGGCGGTGGATCTTCAGCGAGCCGAACCCCCGGCTGTAGCGGTAGTCCAGGTCCGAGAGCACACGCTGGGCGAGCTTGGGGTGGTCGGGGGTGTCCAGGCGCGTCAGCAGATGGTGAAGCCGCTCCTGGCTGAGCTGGCGGTCCAGAAGCCATGGGAACGCCTTGTCGGAGAACCCGGCGACGGTTCGCGAGTGTCTGGCCAGCGCCCGGCGGGTGAGGGTCTCGCGCGAGATCAGGTCGGCGTCGAGTTCGGTGGGCAGCTGGCGGTTGCGCTGCTGGGTCTCCCGCTGATGGTTGAAGTGCAGGTTCAGGTCGTTGCGGAGGAACTGCAGTGTGTCCTCGGGCAGGTCGCCGTAGTTCAGAAGAGCCTGTCGGCGCTCGATCTGCTTTGCGAGGTCCGTGCGGTGATACCGTGCGATCCACGCCTTGAGCAGGGGCTCGACTTTGTCGAGCTGGCCTGTCGTCTGGTAGTGCAGGCAGTGATAATAGTAATACTCCTGCGTGCCCGGAATGAGCTGCTTGAGGGTGGTCTCGCGGTCGCCGGAGAGGGCGTAGTCCTCTTCGAAGCCGAGGTGCCCAGCCTGTCCGGCGGCGGCGAGCGTAAGCAGCGTGAAGATCATGGAAAGTCTGGAAAGGCGGCTCATGGAACGTCGCTCCTTCTGAAGGTGCCCGATCGTGCTGGTCAGTGGCAGGCGGGGGATACACGCCCAGCCTCGATGCTTTATAGCTTCACCAGCCCTTCGATGCGCAGTAACGCTTCAGGTTTCCCGGGTGTGGGGGCGGACAGCTTGGGAATTTCCCGAAATCCGTCCGGGTTTGGTCCGATCCATAGGGTACAGCCCGCTGGGGCGATGCGCCCGACCCCCAGCTACAGGGCTGAGTTCTCGTGACGACACCGGGCGACGGGGGCCAGAACATGGCTAAGGCGAAGGATGGCATTCTGCTGGAGTCGGGAACCGACGAGGTCGAGATTCTCGAGTTCGTGCTGGGCAATCAGGGCTTCGGCGTTAACGTGCTGAAGATCCAGGCGATCGAGCAATACGACCCCGAACGGGTAACCGAACTGCCCCTGGGCAACCCGTCGATTGCGGGGATGTTCCTGTTTCGCAACCGCACGATCCCGCTGATCGACCTGGGTGTCGAGCTGGGCATGCGCAGCCCGTGGGCGATGCAGGAGCCAGCGGAAGGCGCCGACGTCGAGCCCGAGAAGCGCATCGTGCTGATCACCCAGTTCAACCGCATGACCAACGCCTTCCTTGTCGACGGCGTCCGGCGGATCCACCGCGTGATGTGGGAGGACATCTGCCCGCTGAGCCCCGTCCTGACCGAGCATTCCAGCGAGTTCACCGGCTCGCTGAGCATCGAAGACCACGAGGTGCTGATTGTCGACATGGAGAAGATCTCCGGAGACTTCTTCGAGAGCAAAGATCTGCTCGATCTGGGTGACGGGGAGGTCCTGCACCATCCCCGCGAGCAGGAGAGGCCCAGCATCAAGATCATGATGGTCGAAGACTCCTCGACCACCCGCGCATTCATCTCCGGAGTGCTGGAAAAGGGCAACTACACCAACCTGCTGGTCTTCGACAACGGCCGGGAGGCCCACAAAGCCATCGAGAAGATGAAAGCAGACGCCGACGAGCAGGGCAAAGACATTACGGAGTTCGTGAACCTGGTGATCACGGACATCGAAATGCCCCAGATGGACGGCCTGACGTTGTGCCACCACATCAAGTTCGCCCTGGGTCTGGAGGACCTGCCGGTGATTCTCTACTCCTCGCTGCTGAAGGACCGGATGACCCAACGGGCCAAGGATGTCAAGGCGACCGCGTACATCACCAAGCCCCAGTGCGTGAAGCTGGTGGAAATGGTCGATTGCCTCTGCATCGACAAGACCGAACCACCCATTCGCTTCCAGTAGGCGGCCGCGCCGGGCGGGGCGGTTGACGCAGGCCCCCGGGATCTGCTCCAATGGGCAGGCCATGAAAGCCATCGCCCTCCAGTCCGGTAGCAACGGCAACTGCGTGTTCGTCGAAAGCGGCAAGACGCGGCTGCTGATCGACGCGGGCATCTCCGGAAAGCAGGCCCAAACCCGCCTGGCCTCCCTCGGTCGCGACATCCGCGACGTCGACGCGATGCTCCTGACCCACGACCACCGCGACCACGCCAGATGTGCGGGGATCTATCAGCGCAAGTTCGGCCTGGCGATGCTGGTGACCGAGCGCACCCTGGCTGCCGCCAATCAGCGCCACGCACTGGGCAAGCT
>CAZXSK010000045.1:0-34348 GCA_964642855.1 uncultured Planctomycetaceae bacterium
CTCCGGAGCAGGAAGTCAGAGGTTCGAATCCTCTCGGGCGTATTCTTATGCGCCCATCGAGCGGCGGCCATTCAGCGAAGCGGCCCATCCATGGCGGCAGCCCGTCTGCACCACCGGGGTTTCGACCGCGGCGGCGGTTGGGGGCTGTGGTGGCGGAAAAGAGCAAGGCAGGCGGGGGTTGCCCGACTGCCTTGCGTGAGTTTGGTGGGGTTTCCTGCGTGAATCAGGCTTGGCGTCTGCGCCGAATCAGGCTGGCCGCTCCGATAGTCAGCAGGCCAAGCGTTGCCGGCTCGGGGACGACCTGCAGGTCGTAGGCGGTTGCAGCGTCGTCGCCGCCGAAGAAGATGCTGGCGGCGTCGCCGTCCTGCCAGAGGGCGCTGACGTCGACGGGGGTGGCGGTCGCGTCGGCAACGAACGGCCCGCCGGCGTAATCGAAATCGACCGAGAACGTCATCGTTCCCGCCCCGGCGTCGTAGTCCATCATCAATCGGTGCGTTTCGGTATTGACGCTGGCGGGGTAGGTGGCTTCCTCGAGTTCATCGAAGCTCGTGCCGTTGCGCGTGACGTTCCAGTTCCGCATGTCGCCGTTCTTGGCGTTGATCTGGAAGAACACGCTGTCGTTGTCGGTATCGCGATCGGCGACGCCGTACTCGCCGACCTCCGCCGTGCCAAGGCCGAAGAACACATTGGCGGTATTGTTCCAGTCGGTGCCGATGGTGGCGGTATAGGTGATCATCGCCTGGAAGCTGACAGTGTTGTAGTCCGGGTCGTTAGTGCGGACATAGTTCCTGCCGTTGTCGTGGCTGGTGACCGAACCGAAGACGGCCCCGGATGAGTCGAACACGACCGCCCTGCCGGACGAACTGCTGGAAACGTTCAATCCGGACGGAAGCGAACCGTCCTGCAGCGATTCGCTGACGGGGATCACCGCAGCCCGGGCGGAGCCTGCAATCACCAGCGCAACAGCTACGACGGTCACTATGTGAAGTGCCTGGCTTGTCCTCATGGGACGATTCCTCCTCATTGAGCAAACGAACTGGGTCGGTAGCGATCTCCCATCGCCACCGCGCGACCATGGCGAGCAGCCCTGGCCAGCATCATTATTCTATGCCGAACCATCGCTAGCGCCAACCGCGATCCGACCGGAATTTCAGCCCGTTCCGGACTCCCGGTATTCCGCCAGCGACTCTTGCAGTTCATCGCGAACCTCGGCTGCCAGGGACGCCGGCGACAGCACCCGGGCATGGCGGCCAAAGCCCAGAAGCCAGCGCTTGAACTCCACCGTGCTGGAGAGTTCGAATTCCACAGTCACCGCGTCGCCTTCGTCGCCGGTGATGGTCTGCGACGGATGCCAGGAATTCTCTCGCAGGTTCGTCGCCGCCCAGCCGGTGAGGCGCACGCGAATGGTCTCGACGCGCCCGGGCCCGAATACGCCGAACGACCCGCGTGTGTGTTTGTCCAACGAGAAGGTAGGTGGCTTCTCGAAGCTCTCGCCGGTCGGCGAGACCTCCCGCAGACGGGTGATCTTCAGCGTGCGGACCTCGTCATACTCGGCCAGGTAGCCCACGCAATACAGCGACGAGGCCAGCATGACGATCCCGTACGGATGGAGCTCGCTGGTAACGTCCCGCGCCTGGCTGGCTGAATGATAGGTCACGCGGACCACTCGATGGTGGATGATCGCGTCGTTGAGTGCCGAGATTTCCGCCGACCTGGGCCCGTAGTCCTCGTGGACCATGGGCTTGACCAGAAGCGCCCCGTCCATGTCCCGGAAGTAGTCCAGCGCCCGCGTGGGAAGCAACGTCTTGATCTTCTGCAGGGCGGTATCCAGCCCCTCGCCGAAGGGCGTTCCCGCAAGCGGCGCGAGCAACTGCTGGCTGAGATACAGGCTGATCATCTCGGTAAGAGTCATCGGCAGCCGCTCGCCCGTGGCTACCGGGCTGGTAAGCCTCCAGAACTTCCGGCCGAAATCACGGGCCTCGCAGGCCATGGGGAACAACTCCGACAGCGCAGCGATGTCGCGCTGGACGGTACGACGAGAGGTCTCCATCCGGCTGGCGAGTTCGTCGAGATCCATGCCGTAGCGTGACTGCTGCAGGGTCTGCAGCAACTTCCACTGTCGGAACAGCGATTCGCCTCGTGCCATGGCTGCTGCCTCCCTGGCGATTACCGGCTGTTTACGAAGAGATGGCCGCCCCGCTGCTCCGCAGCGACGGGACGAATGTCGAGTGTAACACGATCCCAGCCGCTGCGAAAGGCCAGCCGGACGGGCGTATCCGGAACAAATCGCAGGAATCGTGTAGATTCTTTGCGCCGCCGAAAGGCCACCCCATCGCGGGCAATTTCGCTGCCGTAGGCCCCAGATGTTGCGGGTGCGACCGGACCTGTCGCACCCCTTACCGGGCAGGTTTTCTGCCCGGTGCGACCGAACCTGTCATACCCCTGTGTAACAATGCCCTTGTCGCGGGAAGGCTCGCGGGAGCAGCCGACCCGCGGCGACACGTCCCGCCCGGAACCGACCGGGCGGATCACTCTGGATGCATGCGGAAAGGACGCGAGATGGACCTGACGGAAGAGATGGTAAAAACGGTCGTCTCCGGGGCGGTGTGGATCGTGGCGTGGATCGTGATCGGCCGGGTCGCGATGTTCGGTCTGACGAGGTACTTCGCCCTGAGAGACAGGCAGACCAAGGCGGGCGGAGACTCCCGGCGCGACGACGCCTCGGCGGCGCTGGAACAGATGACCGGTCTGGAGGGCGACGGAGGGCGCCCTCCGGCCGGGTAATGCTGCTCGTGGGGAAAGGAGGTCCGTATCGCATGGGCACCGGCGAGTCCATGGGCCTCGTCCGGGCTGGACGAAGCGATCGGTGCCCGACGCGGCAAAAAGCGGCCGGGGCGTTCCGACAGAGGGCGGGACGTCCACCGGCCTAAGGGGGACGGCGATGGACCCAGGCCGCCCGGATGTGCTGTGTTGACCGGGCGGCCAACCCGCCGTTCGATGCCCAGGTCCGACGAGTCTTGCCCGGTTCGTGCAGGTCTCCGTGTGCGGAAAAAAGTTACTCCGTCTTCCATACAGGCACGTCGCCGGAGTAGTCGACGACGTATCGCTTCCCGTCGTGGGCGATCGTCAGCACCCCGCCCTGCTGGACTTGGCGCCCCGAGCCCGGTAGGCTTGCCCTCGCCACGACCCCAGACCGGCAAGGAGCGACCATGGGTAACCCAGCCGATCCGCCTCCACCGTCCGACGAGCAGATTCTCGCCCGCGGGCGGGCGTTCGCAGACGACTTCGCAACGCGCCGGTCGGTGCGAAGATTTGCCGCCCGGCCTGTCGGCGAAGACGTCATCCGCCAATGCCTCCGCGCTGCCTGCCACGCGCCGAGTGGCGCCAATCGCCAGGGATGGCATTTCACGGCAATCCGTGACGAACAGATCAAGGCACGCATTCGTGCCGAGGCAGAGAAACGCGAAGCGGACTTCCATGATCGCGTGATCACGAGGGAATGGTCCGACGCCCTCTCGCCGCTGAGCGTCTCGTCTGAGAAGCCCTTCCTGACCGAGGCCCCTTGGCTTATCGCGGTGTTCGTCCAGCAGTGGTCGACCGATCCGGACGGCCGGCGGGAGCGGAATTTCTACGCCGTTGAGTCCACCGCCATTGCAGCGGGTGTGCTGGTGGCTGCGGTTCACCACGCCGGGCTGGGATGCCTGACCTACACCCCAAGCCGGATGGGGTTTCTGCGGGAGATGCTGGATCGCCCCGAAGGCGAGCGGCCGATGATGATCCTGGCTGTGGGGCACGCCCACCCGGACTGGCAGCCGCCCGAGCTCCCCCGTCGCCGGCAGGAAGACATGTGCACGCTGCTGTGACGGGCGCATTGTGCAACGCACGTCTACCCAGCCGAAGCTTTGCCCCCCGTCCGTGGAACGCCCCGCCCTTCTGGCCCGTACGGAACAGTGAATACCTTTCCTCTGCAGAAAGGATCACTATGAGCATGCTTACCCATCGAAAGGCTATGGCAGCCGGGCTGATGATGATCGCCGGGCTCGCCTTGGCCTCAGGCTGTGAGAACCGGGAGAATCGAACGATGTTGAGCAAATCATCCAACACCGCCTCGACGGTCGGCCAGGAGAGCGACTCGGGGGAGACAGGAACCGCGACCTTCGCAGCCGGCTGCTTCTGGGGCGTGGAGGCTGCATTCCGCCAGATCGAGGGTGTTCTCGACACAGCCGTCGGCTACACGGGCGGCCACGCCGAGAACCCCACGTACCGCCAGGTATGCTCCGACACAACCGGCCACGCCGAGGCGGTGCAGGTGGTCTACAACCCCCAGCAGGTCAGCTACGAGCAACTGCTGGAGGTATTCTGGAAGATCCATGACCCCACGCAGGTCAACCGCCAGGGCCCGGACGTCGGCAGCCAGTACCGCTCGGCAATTTTCGTGCACGACGACCGGCAGGAGCGGCTGGCGAAGGAATCACGCAAGCAGCTCCAGCAGGACGAACGGTTCGGCGGGCGCGGAATCGCGACCGAGATCGCCCCGGCTGAGACGTTCTGGAAGGCAGAGGACTATCATCAGCAGTACTTCGAGAAACGCGGCGGCGGAGCCTGCCACGTGCCGATGTGACCGACCGCCGTCGGGGCTGCCTCCCCGCCAGATGCTGCTCTAGTCCTGGGCAAAGCAGGCGGCGGTGGAATTCTCCCGAGCGACGGCCTGCAGGACGGTAGGCGTGCGGCGGTCGGAGGGAAGCTGGCCGAACTGCGACAGCACGCAAGGTACGTCGAACGGGTCCAGCTCGCCGGTGGTGACCAAGGTCGTAAGGGCTTCGTAGACCTCCTGTTTGAGCATCTCCTCGTGGGGATGCAGCGGCTCCATGACGCTCCTCCAGCGGTCGTGAAGACGGACGGGTGATGTTCTCCTGCAGCGACAGGCAACATACGATTCACGCCCGCCGACGCAAATCGCCTTCTGTCGGTAATGCAGGAAGTCCCCACGTATGTCAGACGGACTGATCGCCCGCCCTACTCGACCTTGTCCCGCGGCACGGGGATGTTGACGGTAACGGTCGTGCCGATGCCGACCTTCGAGTCAAGGCTGACCGAACCCTCCAGCCGCTCAACGGCGTGTTTGACGATCGCCAGCCCCAGACCCGTGCCTCGGATGCGGCTGTCGCCGGTGCGGGAACTCTCGGCCTGGAAGAACCGCTCGAACACCCGCGGCTGGTCCTTGGGCTTGATGCCCGGGCCCGTGTCGGAGACCCGCATCGTGAGGTAGTCTTCGTCGAGGTCGATCGTGCAGCACACCCGTCCGCCGGACGGCGTGAACTTCATCGCGTTGTCCAGCAGGTTCTGCAGGATCAGCTCCAGCAGCCGCATGCTGCTGCGGACCGCGGCGTCTTCGGGCGTAACGGACAGATCCAGCTCCACGCCGTGCTGCCCGGCCTTGTCGGTGTACTGCTGCTGGATCCACGAGGCGATCTCGGAGAGATGAACGTCGGCGAGTTTGAGGTTCACGCCCGCCTGCTCGACGGCATGGAAGTCCAGCAGGTCGGCAGTGAGGTTCTCCAGCCGGGATACGTGCCGGTCGAGCATGACAGCCAGATCGGGCATCGAGCCGTATTCCTCGGGCGCGAGGGTGAGGACCGAATCGACGGCCGCCCGCAGCGTAGCCAGGGGCGTGCGGAGCTCGTGGGAGGCGTTTGCGATGAACTCGCTTTTGATGGCTGCCGCCTGGGCGACCTCGGTGATGTCCTGCATGAGCAGCAGGCAGGTGATCGTCTGGGATTTGCCCTCCACCGGCGAGACGATAGCGTGGATCCTGCGCCGTGGACCTTCGCGTGCGAGTTCCACCTGCCTGCGTGCGGGCTCACCGACCTCGCGGACCTTCATGTACAGCTCGGCAATCTGGACGTTGCGCAGCACCTTCTGGATGTGCCGGCCGGTGGCGTCTTCGCGGGAGCCAAGACCCAGCAGGTCGACGGCGGCGTCATTGATGTAGACCACCGAGTCGTCGCGGTCCATCGCCAGGACGCCTTCCTGGAGGTTGCCCAGAACGGTATTGAGATTCGCTCGCTGTTCCTCGATGACGTCGATCTGGGTGGACAGGTTGCGCTTCATGTCGTTCAGCGCGGCTGCAAGCTGGGCAAGCTCCTTCGAGCCGCCCACGTGAACCCTGCCCTCCAGGCGTCCTGCAGCGATCGATTCAGCCGCCCGGGTAATCTGCCGAAGCGGGGTATACCACAGCCAACTCGTCCAGAAGCCCAACACGATGGCGGCGAAGGCAGCCGCCCCGGCGCCGATCAGCAGCGACCGCCCGATGAACCCCTTGGATTCGCTCAGTGCCCGCAGGGGCTTGGCGATCCGAATGACCGCAACGATTTCTCCGTTCTGGCGGATCGGTTTGGCGTAGTACTGGTACTCGATGCCATGGGTTTCACTGGATCGCCGATCCCAGGTGCCCCGGCCCTGCTCGAGGGCGCCCATTACCTCGGGGCGATCGGTTGTCTTGTGATTCTCCATCACCGCAGCGGGTGTCTCACTGGTATCGGCCAGCACCTTGCCATCGCGGCCTATGACCGTCAAGCGGTGCACTCCCAAGGCGGGCTGAAGCGCCTTCTTGGCAAAGGCCTCCAGGCGTGCGGGCTCGTTGCCCCATCGAAGCCAGAGCGATTCGAGGTACTCCTGGGAGAGATCGGTGAGACGCTGCTGGATTTCGCGCTCGGACTGTTGGTGATAGTCTTCCAGTTGGAGACTGATCACGTACCCGCCGAAGGCAATGATCACCGCGACGATCAGCAGGTTCCCCAGGAACAGGTTGAAGAAGAAACTGCGTCGCTTCATGGCGGTCCTTGGATCACGGGCCGCCCGGTCTCACTCAGCCTCCTTCCGGCGCGTCAGGGCTTCTTGGGGAAGTCCAGCATCGGCACCGGCGACACCACGCTCGTGGCGATGTTCGACAGGTGGGCAGCCACCCGCTTATAATGCCGCGCCAGCAACACGTACGCAACCGCTTCGTCGGCATGAATGTTGTCGTGCAGCTTCAGCAACTGCTGGATGATCATGTCCGATTGCTGGCCGATGTCGCGGCAGCGGGCGATGGCCCTCTTGGCCACGGAGCTGTCGTCCTCGATGAACGCCTCCCGCGCGTGGGGGAACAGCCCGGCGACGTCGTCACGAATGCCCTTCAGGGGCTGCCAGAACTCCTGGTGCTCGAAAGGCTCAACGTAAAACTTGCCCACCTCGAAGATGTTCTTACAGTAGTCGCCAATCCTCTCGGCGTCCTTGACGACATTCATGAGCATCAGGCAGGGCAGCGCATCGCCGGGCACCGTCGCCGAGACCGTCAGGTGCGTGACGATCTTCTCGCGGATCTCCCGCTCGATGCGATTGATCTCCTGATCCCGCTGGTACAGCGGATCGGCCTGCTCGTTCCAGTCGCTTTCGCGCATCAGGACATCGCTTGCCTTCTCGAACATCCACAGGCCGGCGTCGAGCATCTCCCCCACCCTGCCCGTCAGCTCATCGAGGATATCTTTTCTGCGAAATGCGTTGATCAGTTCCTTCAGCATATCGATGCTCCCGTACCTAGCCTGCCATCAGATGTCGCGTCAGTTTCACGATCAGGATCGCCACGGAAGGCAGTATGAAAAACAGGCCCACCAGGAATCCTACAGCTACCAGCCTGCGCCGGGCGGCGATCCGCGCAAAGCCCTTTGCCAGCGAAATCGGGATGAACTGCAGCGGCCAGAAGATGGCCGTCCCGTAGATATTGAACAGGAAGTGCCCGAACGCGCATGCCACCGCGTCGGCGTTGCCCGTTCCCAAAGCCGCGAGCATCGCCGTGCAGGTCGTACCGATGTTCGCTCCCAGCGTGTACGGATAGATCTGTCGGATCTTCAGAATGCCCGCCCCCACAAGCGGAACCACCAGCGACGTCGTCACCGACGAACTCTGCACCGAGGCGGTAATGATGATTCCCACCGCAAACGCGATCCCCGGATTGCGGAACAGCGTCCTGCTGAACGCCCCACTCAACCGGCCGTGCAGCATACTGCGCAGAATCTTGACCAGCATCGCCAGCGCCACAAACAGCAGCACCAAGGCCAGAATGGCAATGATCACACCGGAAGCGATATCGTCGGTCCCGAAGACCTTCGGCACGGTCCACTTCAGCCCGCTGCTGGGCAGGCTGAAGAACGCCTTCGCCCCGCCGATCTTCTTGGTCGGGTCCGACTCGAACCACGCGGTGTGCCCAAGCTGGATCGATGCCCACGCGGTGATGCGCGAGATGATCCCGAAAGCTGCCTCCAGAGGCAGCAGGACCATCACCGACAGCACGTTGAAGAAATCGTGGACGATCGCCCCGCCCAGCGACCGGCGGAACTCTCGCCGCCTGCGAACGTGCGCCATCGATACCAGCAGGTTCGTCACCGACGTGCCCACGTTGGCGCCCATGATGATGGGAATCGCAGCGGTCAGAGACAACTCTCCCCCGGCCACCAGGCCCACGGTCATCGATGTGGTGAAGCTGCTGGACTGCACCAGGGAGGTCACCAACAGGCCGATGAACAGGCCCGTGAGGGGATCGGAAACCGCCGAGAACAGATGATCCTTCAGGAACGCGTCGCCGGCAGGGTCTTTGGCCACGAGCTTCAGACCCGAGCCGATCATGCCCACCGAGGAAATGAACAGGTACAGCGCGATCAGCGCGGCCAAGGCGCGCACGAGCGATTTGAGGAGTGAACTGCCTCCGGACGGGTCGGGATGGGGCGCTTCCAACGTACTCTGCGTCATGGCTTGGGTAATCCCTGGATCGGGTCGCTCAACTCAGAGGGCTGGACCCTACGAATCACCCCCGGACAACGCAAGGGAATTGTTAAGGCGGCATGAAGGAAATGTTCAGACGCCCCCCTTACCCTCGCCTCAAGGCCCCTACCCACACGAAATTCGCAGCCTCACACGATCTTCACAAAACGCACCCGGACCAGCCCCTTGTTGACATCTGTTGACAAACGGATTCAGGATGCAGATTGATCGCCCACAAAGTACCTTATAGACAATACTTATGCATACGTGATTTTGTCGCACATATCCAGCCGTAAGGCCAGCGCCTCCAAGCGGGAAGGCGGTGGGGTTTCGTCGCTCAGACAAACCCATTTCCAGCCCCTTTCTCCCCTTGTCAACTTCGCCTTTGGCGCATATGCTGGGAAAACTACCGGAGGGCTGAATGACGACGCTTGCTCGGCAGATCCGAGGGGTCGCTCAAACAGCTTGTTTTCGTACTTTGTGATTACGAGGGAGGAAATACATCATGTACCGTTTCACCATCTCTGCGTTGCTGATGCTCGCAACGGCAGGCAGTGCCCTGGCAGCCAGTGACAGCGTCCGGGCGGAGTATTCCCACATGGCCCCGGGGTACAAGGTCGTCAGTATCGCAGGCCACGGTTCTGTTTACGCCGGCTTCAGTCAGTTCGTCGCTGACAAGTCCCACCCCGATACCCAGGGACTCGGGCTGGAGCTTGACGACGTCTTCGGCGCCTACTGCATCGATATCAACCAGGCGATCAACTTCAACTATACCGGCACCTGGAATATCGAACCCCTTCCTTCCGCTCCGATCCCGGGCGTTGGGATGGGACCGGTCAAGGCCGAACTGCTCCGCCGACTGTGGAACGACCACTTCGAGGCCTCGGCTGCCTTCCAGGTGGCGGTCTGGGAAATCGTCAACGAATACGACCTGGGATATCTGAATGTCACGAGCGGTGATTTCCGCCTGAACTGGGGCCTGAACTCCGCCCAGCGAACGAAGGTGCACGGCTGGTTCGACGCCATCACCGACCCCGGCTATGGCACGCAGATCGATACGCGTGACTTCGCCCTGACCTCTTCGGGAACACAGGACTTCATGATTGTCCTGCCCCCCGAGGAACAGTCGGTCATTCCCGAGCCGATCACCATGGTCGGCCTGGCGATGAGTGCCGCAGCTGCCGGCGGATATCTCCGCCGTCGACGCGCCGCCTGACCCCCAGGGACAGGCATAAACAGCAGTCCCCCAGGGCGACCTGCTGCCCCCCGGCAGGTCGCCCTTCCCTGTGCGCCGCCACCTCCGGCAGACGGTTTTCGTTTGCAAACGCCAGCGGACGCGGTCGATAATGCCCGCGACGCGTTCTCGACCCTTGAGGTCACCGAGCGCTTGTCCCGCAGGCACATCGGCCCGGAGCCTGCGAAAGCAGTGCAGCAAGGAGGTACCCATGAAGCGATCAGCACTGGCAGGTCTGACACTGGCTCTGGTAGCCCTCACAATGGCAGGCTGCCCCCACATGGGAGCAGACGACGACCACTCGAATGTTCCACCGGCCGTGATGCGCAGCTTGGACGCCAGCGGCGGAATGGGCCTCTGGTCCAACGTTCGCAAGATCGACGGACAGGCCGTGCTGACCGTCCATGCCGAAGGCCCCGGGGCCTATGTCACCAACATTCGCTTCCGCGCCGACCTTCCCAGGGGCACTATCCAGGCCGAAGCCTACGGTGGGCAGGGACTCTGGACTGCCACGGTCGACCGCTTCGGCCGGGGCGATTTCCGTCAGACCGACGATGGCGTGATTCCGGTGGATCCCAATCGGATCACGGGTGCCCTCGGGGCGCTGGTCTATCGGCTCTACGGGCCGATGAACCTGGTTTCCGGCATCGACCAGCCCGGCGGATCGGAACTGGCACGCGTAGACGGTCGATCGCTGGTCCGGGTAGGGGTCACCAACAGCCCCCTCGACATCAAGGCCTATTACTTCAGCCAATCCAGCGACCTGCTTCAACTGGTCACGGAGGGAGGCGATGCCCGAGGCGAGTGGGGCAGCGTGACCCTCTATGAAAACTACCAGAAATTGCCCTGCGGCCGGACCTGGCCGATGACCGTTCGCGCCGTGGACATCGGACAATACGTTCTGCTGTCCGACAAGCCATTGTGGGAGATCGAGCTGACTCGCGTTAGGATTCCGTAGTACGCGAGACTTCCCCAAACCTGCCGAGTTCGTCATGAGTCTGGACATCAGCGACATCCTCCAGGAGTGGCCCTTCGAGCCCGGACAGCTCAACGTTCGCAAGATCCGCGGCAAGGACGGCGAGGAGAAAATCCAACTTCGGCTGGATCTGGGATTGCTGCAGATGGAGACCTCAGGCCGGCCCGACGGGCAGAGACCGCACGGATTCGAATCGCTGCTGGAGTACTACGAAGACAAGCTCGAGAAGCACCGCCGCACGAAGGGGGCCGATCGCGACTTTCACCTCAGCGAGTACGATTGCGAACTGCTTCGGGCTGAGGGAGTGATGTACTACCATCGGTATCTTGCCGCGTTTGTGCTCGAAGACTACCGCACCGTCATCCAGGACACGTCACGCAATCTCTGCCTGTTCGACTTCTGCCGGGAGTACGCCCGGGAAGAACCCGACCGGACGGTCATGGAACGGTATCGGCCTTACGTGCTGATGATGCGTGCCCGGGCGAGGGCCCACCTGGCGATCGACGAGGGACAGCCGGAATCGGCGCTCACTGCGGTGCGCAACGGCATCGAGAAGATCGAACGATTCATCGAGGACTTCTGCGACGGACCTTCCCCGTTCACCGGCGAGTTGGACATCCTCCAGTCCATGGAGAAAGACATCGAAGACCGCACCCCGACCGACCCGATCCGCCAGATCCGGCGAGACCTCAATCGGGCCGTCCGCGAAGAACGCTACGAGGAAGCCGCCCGGCTGCACGATCAACTCGAGGGACTCATCGGCCGGCAGAACCCCCGCCTGTAAAGTCGCTTCACCGCAAGGGCGACCCGCCTCCCTGGCTTTCCACGTGCGCTTCGGAAGGAATTGCTTCCCCCTCCCGGCGATGATACAATGCGCACAATCGTTCACTAGGGGCGCCCCGACAGATCGGGGCTGAGAGGACCCTCGGAACCTGATCAACGAACCCGCCAGGCGGCGTGAGTTGCGTAGGAAAGTGGACGGACCGCAGCGCGATTGCTTGTGCTTCCGATCCGGCCGCGATATCCCGCGGCCGATTGTTTGCGCACCACCCGGCCCAGGCCGGCAGCAGGGAATACCATGACGCAATACACCGAGGCACTGGAAGGAACCGTCACGCCGGCGATGCGCCGCGTCGCCGAAAGAGAAGGACTCGACGAAACGCTCATCCGCGACGAGATCGCCGCGGGACGGGCTGTAATCCCCGCCAACCGACTTCATCTCGACGCCGACGGCGAGAAATGCATCGGGCTCGATCCGTGCGGAATCGGCCGGGCCCTGTCGACAAAGATCAACGCCAACATCGGCGCTTCGCCCCTGAGCAGTTGCAGGGACCAGGAACTGCTCAAGCTGCAGTGGGCAGTCAAGTACGGCGCCGACGCGGTGATGGACCTGTCCACCGGAGGTGACCTCGACGACATCCGCCGACACCTGATCGACCGGTCCACGGTCCCAATCGGCACCGTGCCGCTGTATTCGATGATCGTCGAGACGCCCATCGAAGAGCTCACCTGCGACGATATCCTCGCGACCGTACACAAGCAGGCCCGCCAGGGCGTGGACTTCTTCACGCTGCACATGGGCGTTCTCCGCGAGCACCTGCCGCTGGTCGAGAAACGCAGAATGGGCATCGTCTCGCGGGGCGGAAGCCTGCTGGCCAAGTGGATGGTGCATAACAACCGCCAGAACCCCATGTACGAGCTGTTCGACGAGATCTCCGCCATCTGCCGCGAGTACGACGTGACGTACTCCCTAGGCGACGGCCTCAGGCCGGGCTGCCTGGCCGACGCGTCCGACGAAGCGCAGTTCGCGGAGCTCGATGTGCTGGGCGAACTGGTCCAGCGTTCGCGCGAAGCCGGCGTGCAGGTGATGGTCGAAGGCCCGGGACACGTGCCGTTCGACCAGATCGAGATGAACATGAAACGCCAGGAACAGGTCTGCGACGGGGCCCCCTTCTACGTGCTCGGGCCGATCGTCACCGACATGTTCCCTGGGTACGACCACATCACCTCGGCGATCGGCGCGACCGCGGCTGCTGTTCACGGCGCGAGCTTCCTCTGCTACGTCACGCCATCGGAACACCTGGCCTTGCCCACCCCGGAAGACGTCCGCCAGGGTTGCGTGGCATACAGGATTGCCGCCCACGCAGCCGACGTCGCCCGAGGCCTGCCCGGCGCACGCGACCGTGACGACGCCATCTCCGACGCCCGCGCCACGTTCGACTGGAAGCGGCAGTTCGAACTGGCGTTCGACCCCCAAGCCGCACGCGAGATCCGCAGCCGGGACGGCGAAGACGACGCCGAATACTGCTCGATGTGCGGCAAGGACTGGTGCGCGATGCGCCTCTCGCGCGAGGTGGTCGAGTCGTCGCGCAAGTCGCCTTCTCGTTCCTGACCTGCCCCGTCAAGTCGGGGGCGATCCTTCCGATCGTCTGCCTGTTCACTGAAGCGAATGCTTGTGCAGCCCCCCGCCCGGCAGTACAGTACGCCCGGTTAGGATCATCAGGGCCCTGCAGGGAAAAGCATCTCAGGCTATCGCTTCAGCCAGGGCTTCCCGCAGGCCTGCATGCACGCAAGGAAGGAGCATCGGCATGACCAGGAACACATCGCTCGCAGCGGCGCTGCTGGCAGCAGCGCTTACGTTCGCAGGATGCAATCGCTGCCAGTTCGGCGGGGAAATCCAGTACGACCTCCAGACGTATGCCAGCCGGGCAGCGGGAGACGATTCACCCGGCGAACCAGCCGGCGAGGCCGAATCGGCCGACCGGGTGGCGCTGGATGCGACCGGTCCGACCCCCTGGTTGGCGGCCGGCAGTGAGCTTGCCTCCGAACTGTCAAGCCTGAACGGATCTGCCGTGGTGTATTCGGTCGAGGCGGACGACGGAACATCGGACCCCTCGGACGATCCAACCATTCGTGAAGACAAGCCTTACGTGCCCTACGAGCAGCGCATCGGTCCGGCGTATCCGGGCGACTGGCTGCATTCCTTCGGCCGGGACGCCAAGGAGTTCCTCCCGATGGTGTGGGACGACACCAAGGCGGTGGCGACCAATCCGGGTGCCCTGGTGCTGCTCGGGTCGGCCGGTGCGGCGGGCATTGCGTTGTCAGGCCCGCGGGGCAACGACCAGGTCGAGCGTCACTTCTCCCGCAACGGCGGGCAGCTCAGCGATTTCTGGGACACTGTCGGCGACGTCGGCGGCAACCCGGGCGTGCACTTTGCAGTGGCCGGTGCGATGTACTTCGGCTCGCTCGCAACCGAAGACAACAAGACCTACGAAGTGTCCAAATCGATGCTCAGTGCCCTGTCGATCAACGGCTTGGCGACGCTGGGTCTCAAGGCCGCTGCGCGGACCGAGAGCCCCAACGGCGACGAATACGGCTGGCCCAGCGGGCACACCTCCAGCAGCTTCTGCTTTGCTGCCGTCATGTACGAACATTACGGGCCGGAGGTCGGCCTTCCGCTGTATGCGTTCGCCGCATTTGTGGGCTACGAGCGCATCGACGCCCGCAACCATGACTTCCACGACGTGATCTCCGGCGCGCTGATCGGCATGGCGATCGGCCACGCCGTCGCGCAGAACCATGAGATGAAGGTGCTGGGCATGGACGTGCTGCCCTACAGCGACGGAAAGGGCACGGTCGGGCTGCTGCTGACTCGTGGGTTCTAGAAACCCGCGGGCAGCTTCGTCGGTCACGACGCGGGATACGGTGGCCCTGGCGAAAACATCTGTGGCGCAAAACACGAGCCCCCCGCCCACTGCGGGGGGCTCGATGCGTTCAGCCTTGTGACCTCCTCAAGGGTTCGCGGTCAGGCTGCTATGCGGGATGAGGCGTGTGTTCGCCTCGTGGCTCGCGCAGGTGCGCCAAGTACGGGCTGCGTACCGCGACGTACACCGCAGCAATGCCGACCAGCGTGTATACGATCCGCGAAAGAATGGTCATCTCGCCGAAGATCGCAGCTACGAGGTCAAAACCGAACAGGCCCACCAGGCCCCAGTTGAGGCCACCTACTACGACCAGAATCACGGCTAGCAGGTCTAGGGGTTTCAGCTTACTCATCGTAAAGCTCCTTTCCGGCCGATTCAGCACTCGGCCAGTTGTGCGGCGGATGCCGCTTGCTTTACAAAATTGTATGCGCTGAGGATACGAATAAGACAGATTCCCACTTGTGAATAAGATCACAGGCAAATGGCACGCTCAGGCGCTTTCAGGCGATCCCGCCTTCAGCCACCGCCTCCCCCTTCGGACGGTGTTTCCACCGCCGGTGCACCCAGAGATATTGCTCGGGATACCTGCGAACGGCCGATTCGAGGGCATGGGTATACTCCTGGGTGATCCACCGGATCGGGTCCTCCCGATCGCGCCATTCGGCTGGGTAGATGATCCGTTCGACGCCAAGTTCGAACTCGAACCGCCAGCCGCACCTTGCCGCCCACCCTACCGCCACGGGCACTTCCTGCTGAACCGCCAGCAACGCGATGATCTTGTACGTACTTGCCTGCCGGCCGAAGAAGTCCACGAACATCCCCTTGCGCCCGGCGTCCTGGTCAGCTACGAACCCGACCGCTTCACGCCGCTCCAGTAGATCGAACACCTCCGTGGAAACGCCGCGCTTATCGAGAATGGTCTGGCCGGCGCGCTGGCGAACCCCCAGGATGAACTCGTCGAGGTACGGGTTGTCCAGCCGGCGGGCAACGGAGTACGTTGGGAAATTCAGCGCCGCCAGCGCATATCCGAGGACCTCCCAGTTGCCGAAATGTCCGGTCAAGAGGATGAGCCCCTTCTCGCGAAGCACCATCAGCCGCAGGAGCTCCTGGGGATTGCGCAGGCGGATGAACTCCTTCCAGCGCGTGAGCTTGACCAGGTGGGGCGTGTAGAGCGTCTCCATGCCAAGACAGACCATGCTCTGCATCGACCGCCGTGCGACCTTGCGGTACTCCTTCTCGCTCCAGTCGGGGAAGCTTCGGCGGAGGTGCTCGATGGCGATCCGCCGATGTTTCCGATCAAAGAAGTACAGCGCGTCGCCTAACCAGCGGGCTGTCTGGTAGTTCGTACGGCGATCGAACATCTGCAGGACCGATGCAAACAGGCGCACTCCCAGGTAGACCAGGTAGTCGAGGGTCTTGTTCCGCTTCCTGTTCTTGCGCTTGGGCATGTCTTCTCAGGCCTGGGGGCTCTCCAGCGCGTCGTGCATGTTCTGGAGGATCTTCATGGCCTCGCCCACGGCATCGCCGACGGGCACGAGCGAAGGTTTGTCGTCCGTGCGGCGCTTGATCTCCACGTTGCCCTCCTTCAGACCCCGGTCGCCCACGACCACGCGCAGCGGAATGCCCAACAGGTCGGCATCCTTGAACTTCACGCCTGGCCGGGCGTCGCGGTCATCCAGCAGCACGTCCGCCCCGGCGGCCTGGAGTTCGCGGTAGATCCGCTCGGACTCCGCCTGCACCTGCTCGCTGTTGGCATTCAGCCGGACGACCAGCACCTCGAACGGGGCGATGCTCACCGGCAGGATGCACCCGTCCTTGTCGTGGCCGATCTCGATTGCCGAGGCGAGAATGCGGTTCACGCCGATGCCGTAGCACCCCATGATGCAGGGCTGTTCCTTGCCGTTCTCGTCCAGGAACGTCGCGCCGAGCTGGGTGGAGTATTTCGTACCAAGCTTGAACACGTGCCCGACCTCGATGCCGCGGGAGAACTCCAAGGGCTGACCGCTGCGGGTATCACCCTTGGCAGCGTTGCGGATGTCGCCGACCATCACACCCTCGCCCTGCAAGGGGAAATCCCGCCCTGGCACTACGTTGCGGATGTGGGTATCCGTCTTGTTGGCGCCGGTGGCCCCGCTTGGCATGGCCGCCACGGCATGATCGACGACCATCTTCACGCCCTTCCCGGCCAGGCCGAGCGGTCCGGCGAAGCCCACCTTCGCGCCCGTGAGCTGCTCGATGGTCGGCTCGTCGGCGAGTTCCACGTCGTGACCCAGAATCGCCGCAAGTTTCATGTCATTGGCGTCGTGGTCGCCGCGAACCAGCGCCACCACCACGTCCAGCCGGCCATACGTCGAGCAGAGCTGTTCCCGCAACTGCTCGATCCGCCCCTTTCGCTGGGCGACGGCCTGGATGGCATCCTCGGCCTGCTGCTGGATGTCCCCGGACACGGCGTGCTGCTGGTTGGCCTCGTCGGCGGACTCGGCCGTCTTCTCGTCGCGGATCAGCTCAACCCGCTCGTCCTCGATCTTCGCCTGAAGCTCCGAGAGTTTCGCCAGTGCGTCGGCATCGTGCTTCCAGTAGACCAGCGTCTTGATCATCTCGTCGGGCTGGGTGCCCAGGAACTCGCAGACCGCCTCGATGCTGCCCACCCCGGGCGTGTGGACCTCCTCGGGCTGGGGGGCCGAGACATCGGGCTGGCCCTGGATCGGATCGACTTCGGCCTTTTCGATGTTTGCCGCGTACTGGAAGTCCTCGGAGTGGGCGATCACATCCTCACCGGCCGAGCAGAGAACCATGAATTCCTCGGTGTCGGTCCCGCCCATGCCGCCGGAATCCGCCTCGACGGAGACATACTTCAGCCCGCACCGGGTGAAGATGCGGCAGTAGGCGTCGTACATTTTGCGATATGACTCGTCGAGGCCTTCGACGGTGGCGTCGAAGCTGTAGGCATCTTTCATGGTGAACTCGCGCGAGCGAAGAACGCCGAACCGGGGCCTGAACTCGTCGCGGAACTTCGTGTTGATCTGGTAGAGGTTCACGGGCAGCTGCTTGTAGGACTTCAGCTCCGCCCCGGCGAGCGACGTGATGACCTCTTCTGCCGTGGGGGCAAGGACGTTGTCGCGCCCGTGTCGGTCGACAAAATGGCAGAGGATGTTCTGTCCGCCTGGCCCGAACGTGACCGACCGGCCGGTCTCGTCCCACAGCTCCATCGGCTGGAGGATGGGCATACAAATCTCCTGGGCACCGGCGTCGTTCATCTCCTCGCGGATGATGGCGGTGATCTTCAGAAGGCTTCGCCACCCGAGGGGCAGGTACGTGTACGTACCGCTGGCGAGTTTGCGGATGAACCCGGCTCGGATCATCAACTGGTGCGAGGCGATCTCCGCTTCGGCGGGGACCTCCTTGACGGTGGGAATCAAAAGCTGGCTGTATCGCATGGATCGTCTCGTCTGACAGGCTGCACTTCGGCGGGCTGCGGGTCGCTCCGCGCCGGCCGGCTTTGTATGAATCCCCGCTTATACAGGGCGGATCGGGAGTTTGCAACGCCCCGGGCAGGCGGTAGAATGCCCCCCATGGATACCCAAAGACAGTTCATCGGCGACCTGCAGGCCGGAGGCGCGATCGACCAGGTTTTCCTGGTCGCCGAGAAGGATCTGCGCACCACCCGATCGGGCGATCTGTACATCGCCTGCCGGCTGCAGGACCGCACCGGTTCGATCAATGCGCGCATGTGGCAGGCGACCGAGAGCATCTTCCAGAGCATTCCAGGCGAAGGGTTCCTGCACGTCCGAGGCCGCACCGAAGACTACCGGGGCAACCTGCAACTGGTCATCGAGGCCTGCAGGCCCATCGCCCGTGACAAGGTCGATCTGGGCGATTTCCTGGCTGTCACCAGCCGGGACGTCGAGGAGATGTGGTCGGAACTGCTGGATATCCTCCGCGAAATCAAGAACAAACATCTCCGGCTGCTGATCAAGAAGTTCGTCGAAGATCGTGAGTTGGTTGAGGGCTTCAAGAACTCGCCCGCAGCGATGCAGATGCATCACCCGTTCATCGGCGGGCTGCTGGAGCACACCTGGGGGGTTGCGAAGCTGGCGAGGCAGGTCCTTCCGCTGTACCCGAAGATCAATGCGGACCTGGTGCTGGCGGGAGTGTTCCTGCATGACATCGGCAAGATCTCCGAGCTCCAGGGCGGGCTGGCTGTCAGCTACACCAACCGGGGGCAACTCGTGGGGCATATCGTCCAGGCGGCGATCTGGATCCAGGAGAAGGCGGCAATAATTTCCGAAGAGACGTCCGAGGAGTTCCCCGCCAAGACCCTGGATCTGCTGCAGCACCTGGTGCTGTCTCACCATGGGGTTCACGAGTACGGCTCGCCAAAGCTGCCCATGATTCCCGAGGCCTTCATGCTGCACTACCTGGACAATCTCGATGCCAAGATGTGGATGACCACGAGTCTTATCGAGGGCGACCCGGACAAGGAGTCGGACTTCACCGCCTTCCAACGTCAGTTGGAGGCCCGGCTGTTCAAGGGCAGCGGGGAGTTGCCCTGACCGCTTGCCGTACCCGTCCTTCGTGCGATCAGTCCTGTTCGGTCGGGTCTTCTGTGCAGGGCTCGCCGGCGGGTTTCCTCCAATCAGCCTGCCTCGCGAACGGAGTGCCGCTATCCTGTGTGGGTAGCTGGAACGTCAGGTTGAAGTAGAACGTGCTGCCCCGACCTGGCTCGGACTGACACTGGATCTCCCCGCCCAGCGTCTTGACGAGACTGGCCGCGATGGACAGGCCCAGCCCTGCCCCACCGAACCGCCGGGCGTGCGAGCCGTCCTCCTGGCGGAAGGGCTCGAAGATGGCCTCTCGCTTCTGGCCGGAGATCCCGATGCCGGTGTCGTCGACCGCGAACCGCAGCGTAGCGCGGCGATATCCCTTGTCCTGCAGAGATACGTGAATCGCCGCCATGCCGCGGTCGGTAAATTTCACGGCATTGCTCAACAGGTGACTTAGGACCTGATCCAGGCGGTCGGGATCGCCGATGATCTGCTCCGGAACCCCGGGGGCGATTTGATGGCAACAGCGGATTCCCTTCGCGTCGGCCTGGGTTCTGTATCTGTTGACGACCCCGCCCAGCAGGTCACTGAGGGAGAATGCTTCGCTGTTGCAGTCAGCGGCCGCATTGTCCAGGTCGGAGTAGACCAGGATGTTGTTGATCACGTCCATCAACTCGTTGCCGGAGTCGCGGATCATCCCAAGCAAGCGTTTCTGTTCATCGCCGGAGGCGGTTTCCATGGCGATTTCGGCCAAGCCCAGAATGCCGTTCATAGGCGTGCGAATTTCGTGGCTGACATTGTTGAGGAACTCCTGCCGGACCGCGCGGGCGCTCTTGACTTCTTTGGTCGCCTTGGCGAGGCGGGAGGTGGCCTCGTAGAGCTGGCAGGCGAGAATATCGCGGCTGGAGATCATGCCCACCAGCACGCCCTCCTCGACGATCGGCAGATGGCGGATGCCGTTGCCGGTCATCATGTGCTGGACCTTGGTAATGGTGGTTTCCATGTCGCAGACGACGACCTGGGTGGTCATGATCTCGCTGACGGGCGTGGCCTGGGGGTCAAGTTTTTGCGACACGAGGCGGGAAACCACGTCCCGCTCGGATAGGATGCCCAGAATCTCTCCGCGCCGGGTAATGACAAGGCAGCCGACGTCGTTGGCTGTCATCTTCTCCACTGCGGCATCGACGGTCTCATCGGGATCAATGGTGATCACGGTGCGCATGCGTCGAAAGATCTGCTGCGCTTCGGCGATCGTCGACATGGTACTCCTCCTCACTCTCGCAGCGATCCGAAGGGGCCGTGCGAGCCGGTATGAAATGCCTTCGCAGTGTTTTTCGACAAGCCCCGTGAATTGCTTTAGTAAGCAATTCGGACGTTTTTTGTCCGCACTCTCTTGCCCGAAGGCCGGGCGAGCGGGATACTCGACGGACCAACTCCAGGAGGTACCCATGGCATTGATGCACGTGGAATTCCGAGCCGAGAGGCTCCAGAAGCAATCCAGCATGGACGTGATCGTGCCCGAACAGGGCGATGGGCCCTTCCCGGCGCTGTATCTGCTGCATGGCTTGAGCGACAACCACACCATCTGGCAGCGTCGGACGAGCATCGAGCGGTACGTCGAAGGCATGGGCCTGATCGTTGTCATGCCGGACGGCCATCGGAGCTTCTACATCAACGATCCGCGCGAAAGCGGCTGTGCGTACGAAGACCACATCACCGAAGACGTGGTGGGATTCGTCGACCGTCTCCTGCCGACACGGGCCAGTCGGGATGCGCGGGCCATTGCGGGGCTGTCCATGGGCGGCTATGGCGCGATCATGCTTTCGCTGCGGCATCCGGAGCTGTTCGCAGCTGGGGCCAGCCACTCGGGCGCCCTGGCATTTGCCAGCGACCGGGCGGAGTCAAGACATGACCTGGCGGAGATCTCCCGGCGGGTCAACCCGGGGGCGTACGACTGCTTCCAGTTGGCGGCGTCGCGAGCAGATCAGTCCAACCGCCCTGCTCTTCGCTTCGACTGCGGCACGGACGACTTCCTCCTGGAGCACAACCGGCTTTTCCGCGACCATCTCCGGCAGGTGGGCTACCCCCACGAGTACGCCGAGCACCCTGGGGGACACAACTGGGACTACTGGGACGAGCACATCCGCCAGTCGCTGGAGTTCGTGGCCGCAAACCTTCCCAGCATGAAGGAGTAAGCACTGCCTGGGAAGCTGCGCGAACAACACCCTCCAAGGTGTTCGGAATCGCTGAACACGGGTCAGTCCGAGAGCAGATTGGCGTTGAACGCCGCCGCAAGCCGACGGGACGCGGCCGGGGAGGTGGGGTCCACGTCGCTCTGGAGATAAGCCCGGTCGGCAGGAATGTCACAGAGGCGCTGAAGGCGCTGCGTCAGTCCGACCAGCGTATGGAATGCCGGGTCGCTCGTAGTCAGCGTGGCCAGGCCGGCCGGGTGAAGCGCCACGCGAAGCAGGCCATCGATCCGTCCGCCCTGCCGGACGTCCTGCTGGGTTCGCCATAGCTCGGTGCGATGAATGCTCGCGTGCGTCAGGCCGTCTTCTTCCCTGCGAAGCCTCACGACGAAGTGGCTCCGTCGCTGCACGTCGTTGAGTTGATCGGCGGAGAAGGCGACAAGGATGCTCGACCACCGCTCAGGCCGAATCGGGGTCTCCGTATCGCGAACGGAAAGGAAGTGATCTTCCTCGGGAGCGAGAATGGTCGCAAAATCGTTGACGGACGAGCCTGCGGGGTCGGTTTCCATCGCCATCATGGCCAGCGTGCCGACGGTCATCGCCGCGACCAGCCCAGCCAGCATCTTGATGGTTCGCCTGTCAGCCATGTCCATTCGCGCCTTCACGAAAGCATTCATGGTGCCCTACATTGTACCCTACTTGAGCTATCGGCACAGGACAAGGAGGCAGGTAAGGAAAATCCCTGTCTGCACCGGGATTTCGTGTGTTTCCCGCCTGCGTCGGTGAGTGGATCCACTCAGTCGCCTGGCTGGTCCAGGTCTTCCGGGCCGAGAAGGTCCAGCTCTTCGAGGGCAGCCATGGCGGCCTTCTGCTCCGCCTCCTTCTTGCAGTTGCCCCACGCGCTGGGAAAGTGCCTGCCGTTGATGGCTACTGCAATCTCGAAACACTTGGCGTGGTCCGGGCCTTTCTCATCGAGCATGAGATACTGCGGCGTGATGCCCCACCGCCGCTGGGACGTCTGCTGGAGCTTGGACTTGTAGTTCAGGGCGTGCTGATTATCCAGCGCCTGCTTGATGTGGGGTTCGATGCAATCCAACACGAAATCACGGGCCGGCTCGAAGCCACCGTCGACGTACACGGCACCGATCAACGACTCCAGCGCGGCAGCAGCGACGGACATCGGCATGCCCTTGCCGTTGCCCATACCCTTACCCAGCGCGATGAACTCGCAGACACCCAGGTTCCTGGCGATTCGCGCACAGGTCTGGCGGGAAACCACCGAAGATTTGATCCGTGTCATGTCGCCCTCGAGCATCTCGCTGCTGTGCTCGAAGAGAGCATGGCAGGCGACCAGCCCGAGCACCGCATCGCCCAGGAACTCCAGGCGTTCGTTACTCTGGTCACGGGAGGGAGCGATCGATGCGTGGGTCAACGCCAGGGAAAGCAGCTCGGGGTCCGAGAACTCGTAGCCGATCGCTTCCTGGCAGCGCTGTAGAATATCGCTGTCCACAAGCAGATCCAGTTTGCCGGGAACGCTTGCGGGGCGTTTCCGCCGGAAGCCACGTTCAGCCTCCTGCTGGAGCGGAAAGGCCCCGAAAGCGCTCAGCCATTCCATTCATCTACATCGGACATCTCGGGCAGAATTTTACCAACAAGATCTGAAAGCTGTCAAACCCCCCTCGCTGCCGTTGCGACGCTTGATTCCGGCGGAACAGCTTTTCTACAATGGCTGACATGGCCCGAAATGACAAGATCCCCCATGGCGACCTGACGCAGGTCGACCTGATCCACTATCCCGACCCCCGGCTGCGGGAGGTATGCACACCCTTGGACGACCCGACTGATCCGGATGTGGCCTCCCTGGTCGACCGCATGTTTGAGATCATGTTCGAGTCACGCGGCGTGGGCCTGGCCGCTCCCCAGGTGGGCATCACGGTCCGCCTGTTCGTGGGCAGCCCGACCTTCGAGCTCGACGACCGACGGGTGTACATCAATCCAGAAATCGTCTCCGTGGACGGCTGGCAGGACGGTGAAGAAGGCTGCCTGAGCTTTCCCGGGATCTACTGCAAGGTCAAACGCTACGAAACCGCCACCATCCGGGCGGTCGGCCTGGACGGTGAGCCCTTCGAAGAAACCGGCCATGGCCTTACCGCCAGACTGTTCCAACACGAATGCGAGCACTTGGAAGGCCGGCTGCTTGTCGACCGCATGAACCGCCTGGACAAGCTCTCCAACCGCAAAGCTCTCAAGGACCTCGAGACCGCTCTGTAGTAACCACTCCCCCCGCCCGAACGGGCCCCGCGTCCCCGCCTCGCCGGGCCAAAACCTTTGACAGATCTTCCTCGACCGGTACGATGTCAGACTCTGTACCCATCGGAAACGAGGACTGACCATGAATGTCTCCCTGAACTGGCTGACCGATTACGTCGACGTATCGCTCCCCGCAGCGGAGCTGGCCGAGGTGTTCACTCGAATCGGCCTCAACTGCGAAGGCATCGAGGAAACCGACGCGGACATCGTGTTCGACCTCGAGGTCACCTCCAACCGACCCGACTGCCTCGGGCACCTGGGCGTTGCACGCGAGCTGGCCACCGCGCTGGGGCTGACGCTGAACCCGCCGGAACTATCCGAGTTCCCGTCATCCCCGGACATCGAGGAAATCGCTTCCCTGGAGGTCTGCGAACCCGAACTCTGTCCGCGATACACCGCACGGGTCCTGCGAAACCTCAAGGTCGGGCCCAGCCCGAAGTGGCTCGTCGAGCGGCTCGAAGCCGTCGGCCTGCGAAGCGTCAATAACGTCGTCGATGTGACCAATTTCGTGCTCATGGAGTACTGTCAACCACTGCACAGCTTCGATTACGACAAGCTCGCAGACCACACGATCATCGTCCGGACTGCCCGGGATGGCGAGACGATGACCAGCATCGACGAAACGCTCTGCAAGCTGGATTCCTCCATGCTCGTCATCGCCGATGCCGAGAAACCCGTCGCCATCGCGGGCGTCATGGGCGGGCTGGACACCGAGGTCGGCAACCAGACCACCAGCATCCTGCTGGAATCCGCTCAGTTCGACCCGCTGGTGACGCGCAAGACCAGCCGCAAACTCGCCCTGATGAGCGAAAGCAACTACCGCTTCGAACGTGGCGTGGACCCGGTCGGCGTGGAGCTCGCCTCCCGCCGGGCCTGCGAGCTGATTCTAGAATTGGCCGGGGGTGAACTGGTCAACGGCATGCTCGACCAGTGGGCAAACCCCTACGAAGCCCCCACGGTTTCGCTGCGCCCCGAGCGGTGCAACGCGCTGCTGGGATACGACGTCCCCGCCGATCGGCAGCAGGAACTCCTGGCCGGGCTGGGCCTGGAACCCAGCTTCACCGATGGCAGGATCGTCTGCACGATCCCGTCCCACCGGGCGGATCTCCGTCGAGAGGCGGACCTGATCGAGGAAGTCGCCCGACTCGTGGGGTACGACGTGATCCCCGTCTCGGGACAGGTAACCCACCCGGTCAAGCCCGCCTGTCGCGTGGAGAGAATCCGACAGCTCACCGGCAGCGTTCTTTCCGCAGCCGGCTATGACGAAGCAATCACCTTTGCATTTCTCGACGCCAAGGAAGCGAAGCTGCTGGGCTTCGATGAGTTCGTCCGCGTCGACCCGCTGGTACGCAAGACCAACAACGTACTCCGCCCAAGCCTAATCGCCAGCCTGTTGAAGGCCTGCAAGACCAACCAGGATGTCTCGACCACGGAGGTGTCGCTGTGGGAACTCTCGGCGGTGTTCCCAAAAGGCCAGGGCGTACTGCCCGACGAATACACCCAGCTTGCCATGGTCACAACCGGCGACCTGCGAGACCTTCGGGGCGCGGTGGAAGTCCTCATGGAAACCCTCTGCCCGACCGCCTCGGTGGAATTCCCCCCGGCAGAGGTCCCGGCGATGGCTTCGGGTCTGGCTACGAACGTCGTATTGGAGGGTGACCCAGCCGGCCATCTTGGCGTGATTTCTCCGGAAGTGCAGGATTATTACGGCTTGGAAAAGCCGATCGCCGTGGCGGCGCTGAATTTCACGATGATTGCCGAAGCCGCCCGGCTGGACCGAACCTACCAGCCCGTTCCGCGGTTCCCGGGCATCGAGCGGGACCTCTCGCTGGTCATCCCGGAGGATACCACCTGGTCACAGATCCAGCAGGCCATTGGGCAGGTCTCCCAGCCGCTTCGGGCGGGGCTGGATTACGTCACAACCTATCGAGGTGAGCCCATTGCCCCCGGCCACAAGAGCATGACAGTCACGTTGACATATCGCTCGCCGGAGGGCACGCTTCGCAGCGAGGATGTCGACGAGCAAATCCTTGAGGTGGTGACGGCACTGAAGGGCGAGCTCGGCGCACAGCTGCGCAAATAACCCGCCTCCCCCCCCACCGGACGACTTTCTGGGTGCAAGAACAGCCGAAACCCAAGAGGCCCGGTTGGATGGTCGATAGGTATGTTGTACAATGGCGAAACGGTAAGCCTCTGCCGTGTACGACAAACGGTATACGTGACAAAAACCGATACATCCCATTCGGGGAAGGAAGATCACGATGCTTCGGTGTCGGACGCCCTTCCCACCTTGCAAAATGGGTTCTTGTCTCTAACCGTTACCGGCACAGCGTGGAGGCTTATTCTTTGCGCTGCCGCACAAAAACCGCTCAGCTGCTTCCGCTAGCCCCTCCAGGGGGCCACCCGGGCGGTCCTGTCGCCCCCCACCAGCCGGGCGTTTTCCCTTGAACAAGCCCCCCCAGGACGGCCATAATGTTCTGCCAATCGTTGGGTTGGCCCGGCCCGAGGCCGGGTTCGTCCGTCGCTGGGCGCAGACCCGCCATACGAGAGAAATACAGGAGGTCGCCGAAGGGACGCTGGACTCGCTTGCGCCCTCTGCGAATCAGGAAAACTGCCATGGCCTGCTATGTGGGAATCGACGTCGGCGCAGTCAGCGCGACCGGCTCTTTGATCCTTACCGATACGAAACTTCCTGTTCCCGAGGGCTGGCAGGACACAGGCGAGGTGGCTCGAGGCCCAGCCTGTGGAGCCAGACTCCTGGTCAGCAGCTATACCCGCACGCGAGGCAGGCCTATCGAAGCGGCGGGCATCCTGCTTCAGCAGGTGATCGACACGTACGGACGCGAGGCCATCAAGGGGACCTGCCTGACCGGTAGCGGCTCGAAGCTTGCCGCCCGAACGCTTCACGCCCGGGAGATCAACGAGTTCAAGGCCATCGTCGCCGGAATGGCAGCCATGGACGTCGGCGCCCACACCGTTTTCGAGATGGGCGGAGAGACCTCCAAGTATCTCCGTATCCAGGAAGGGGAGAACGGCGGGTACTCCATCGTCGACTATGCGACCAACGGCGACTGCGCAGCCGGCACGGGCTCGTTCATCGACCAGCAGTGTGGCCGGCTGAAATACAACGTCGAGCAGGTCGGCGAGATCTGCCTGGCTGCCGATCGGTCGGCGCAGGTGGCCGGTCGCTGCAGCGTGTTCGCCAAGAGCGACATGATCCACGCCCAGCAGAAGGGCTTCTCGCCGGCCGAAGTGCTCCGGGGCCTGTGCGACGCGGTCGCTCGGAACTTCCGGGCAGCGGTCGTGAGAAGTCATCCGGTGGAGCTTCCGGTAGCATTTATCGGCGGCGTCGCTGCCAACCAGGCCGTGGTCCGCGCGATGCAGGAGATCTTCCAGCTTACCGAATCACAACTGGTTATTCCGGAACACTTCATGCACGTCCCTGCCGTCGGGGCGGCGGTCGTTGCGATGCAATCAGGAAGCTCCGCCGACCTGACGCACATGACGGATGTTCGCCAGGCAGACGGCGCAGGCGGTGACGGGTTCCCCCGGCAGCAACCCCTGGACATGGACAACGTACTGCTGCTTCGCGATGCCCTCGAACCATACGAAGCGCCGTACGACGAGGCGGCGAAGATCGACGCCTTCCTGGGCATCGACATCGGCAGCGTATCGACAAACTTGGTGGTGATCGACGACGAAGGCACGCTGATCACCGAGATTTATACCCGTACGCAAGGCAGGCCGATCGAGGTCGTCACCGAAGGCCTGCGCGAGATTGCGGGCCAGTGGGGCAACCGGCTGAATATCCGCGGGGTGGGCACTACCGGCTCGGGCCGGGAACTCGTCGGAGCACTGGTCGGCGCCGACACGATCAACGACGAAATCACCTGCCACAAGACGGGGGCAACCTACGTTGGTCGGCGACTGCTGGACGGCCGGGTTCCGGATACGATCTTTGAGATCGGCGGGCAGGACTCCAAGTACATCTCCCTGCAGGATGGCGTGGTGGTGGACTTCACGATGAATGAAGCCTGCGCTGCGGGCACGGGTAGCTTCCTGGAAGAGCGAGCCGAAGAACTCGATATCTCCATCAAGGGCGAATTCGCAGACCTCGCCCTAGCCAGCCAGTTGCCCATTCGCCTGGGCGAGCGATGCACGGTATTCATGGAACGTGATGTCAACAGCTACATGCAACGCGGGGCCGAAAAGGGCGACGTCGTAGCCGGCCTGGCGTACTCGGTGGTGTACAACTACATCAACCGTGTCGTACGGGGCAGGAAGATCGGTGAATGCATCTTCTTCCAGGGCGGAACAGCCTACAACGACTCGGTCGCCGCAGCATTCAGCAAGGTCACCGGCAAGGAAATCATCGTCCCGCCCCACAACGGCGTGGTGGGCGCCATTGGAGCCGCCCTGCTCGCTCGAGACAAGATGAATGCGGCTCCGCCACAGTCTACCGACCAGAGCCAAGCCGCCTCCGCCGGCGAGTACGTTTCCGAGATCCATGCCAACAGTCAGAGCGCCTTCCGCGGCTACGACCTTTCCAAGGTGGATTACACGCTGCGTGAGTTCACCTGCAAGGGCTGCTCGAACTCCTGCCAGATCCAGGAATTCACAGTCGAAGGCGAAAAGACCTACTGGGGCGACAAGTGCTCCGACCGCTTCCGCAGGCAGGTCAAGGGCTCGACCGAACCCATTATCGACGACCTGGTCAACCAGCGCATGCAATGGCTGATGGACGAGTCGGACCTGCCCCGCCTTCCGGACAGCGCACCAACAGCCGGCATTCCGCTGGCGATGTTCGCGTGGGAAATGCTCCCCTTCTGGCGCACACTGCTTGCCCACCTGGGCTGGCGGACCGTCCTCAGCGACCAGACCAACAAGAAGGTCGTGCAGGCCGGCTTGGACACCGTCGTCGCAGAGCCGTGCTTCCCAATCATCGTCGCCCACGGCCACGTGATGAACCTCGTCGAAAAGGGCGTGGACTGCATTCTCATGCCGAACATCCTTTCGATGGAAACGCCCTGGATGCATACCGAGTCTCACCTTTGCCCGTGGCACCAGACGCTGCCCTTCGTCACCCGCCAGGCACCGATGATCAAACCCCACGCGGAGAAGTACCTCACGCCGCTGGTCCGCTTCCGCGAAGGTCGAAAGACCGCCACCCGGGAACTGCTGGCCTTTTTCCGCGAGACCCCGCACGCCGATCGCCTGGCTCTCACGAAGGGTAAGATCGTTCGTGCGATCGAAGCCGCCTTCCAGGCGCAGGACCGCTTCCGGGCGAAGGTGGTAGGCGCCGGGCGGGTTGCACTGGATACCCTCATCAGCAAGAATGCCACCGGCATTGTGCTGGTTGGCCGACCTTACAACGTGCATGATGACGGCGTGTGCCTGTCGGTGGGCAGGAAGCTTCGCGACTACTACGGCGTGAACGTCATCCCGCAGGACTTCATCGACGTCGAAGACATCGACATCCGCGACATCAACCGGAGTATGTACTGGAACCTCGGGCGGCGGATCCTAGCCGTCTCGAAATTCGTCCGCAACCACTCGAATCTGCACATCATCTACATCACGAATTTCAAGTGCGGGCCCGATTCGTTCATCAAGCACTTCGTGCGGACCGCCTCGGGCAAACCGTTCCTGTCGTTGCAGTTCGATGGCCACGGCAACGACGCGGGCATGATGACGCGATGTGAAGCCTATCTCGACTCCAAGGGCATCCTCAGACCGTGGCGGACCGACGAGGTCGCTGCGTCAGTCAGCGCGGAGTAAATCCGTCGGCGACTACTGCTCGTCCGCCAAGGGCCCGACCAGCGTCGTCAGGCTCCCCCCGGGAACCGTCAGGTCGACGCTCCCACGCCGGGGCTTGGGAGCGTCGATGGCCTTGCTGTCGCCATAGGTCGTCCGCCAGGCGTTGAGCGACACAACGTCCGCAATGCCCTTGACCGCGACCTTCCGCTCGGCACCCAGGTTTGCAATGTGTATCACGATCACGCGCTTGCCGTCCCGGTCGCCGGTAAACGCAGTCGCGATCACGTTGTCTCTATCGGATGCGGCTACCACAGCCGTCGCGCCGCGCGGAGTGGTATCCCCGTACTGTTTGATCATCCTGCCGCGTGCGGTCAACGACAGGTCTCCCTTCCGGCCGGTGGTGGCCAGGTTGTAGTCGTCTGTGTATTCCCATTCCAGCAACGCAGAGGGATGCGCCTCGGCGAGCAGTTGCTGCCAGATCCGAAGTTCGCCCAGGAAGCTGATCTTCGTGTTGAAGGAAAGGTCGTGCCACGCCTGGGCGTCGTAGCCGACCTCCGACACCAGCAAGGGCAGGCTGGTCTGTTTGCGGATCGAAGCCCAAGCGGCGAACTGCTCGGCCCGACCTCCCCAACTGTGGAAGGCGATCGCCGCGACGTATCGCATCGCCTCCTTGTCCTTAAGTGTCGGCTGGATGAAGTCCACCCCACCGGCATTGGCGGTATCGCCCAAGAGCATCCTGGTCGTCAGCCCGGCCTCGTCCATTCGCCTCCCAAGGAACCGGATCCAGTCGCGATGCTCCTTGGACGTCATCTTCACGAACACACCGATGTCGGACTCGTTGAAGCTGAATGCCACGGGCTCCGCCCCATACTCCTGCTTCATCCGCTGCAGATACGTGATGATGCACTCGGCCGCCTCGGGCCACTTCGTGCGAGGGACCCGCCGACCGTGCTCTGCCCGGCTGCGATTGGGGTCGGCCGTCAGGTGGGGAGGCACCCACCACGTGCTGACCACAAAGGGCACCTTCCGCCTGGCGAGCCTGCGAGCGATCTCCATCGAATGCCTCACCGGGGAGTTCTTGCGGTCGCGCCGGACGAAGAACTCCTCGGCCGCGGCGTTGGGGTCTTCGTTGTCGTTGGTCGGTTCCCAGTCGTCCAGGTGCATGCCCACCCGAGCCCAAGCGAGAGGCAACCGCTTCAATGTGAAATCGGTTATGGGCTTCTCCACGCCGAACACGAAGTTGCCCCCCAAGCCAGCCAGCCTGTAGAGTTCTTTGCTTTTGTTGACGGAAACCGTTGCATGTGAATTGTCCGTCTTCGCCCGGAACGACAGCTTGATGCTGGACTGAACCGTTTCCCCCTTGCCGACGTCGCCGGGGTGCAGCTGAAACAGGGCTGTGTAGAACGCCGGCCCCCAGCGGCGGTCATCCTGCACGCTCACAACCACGGACCGGTCAAGGGAGACTCGAAGCCGCGCATCGCCCTCCGCGTGATGGAACGTGGCCACGCTGCTCTTGCCGCCCAGGAACCGAAAATTCTCACGGTCCAGTTCCGACGGGAGCGCCGCGGTCTTCGCCATCCGCTGTTCCTTCGGCACGGAATCAAGCGTGATCTTCCCCCCGACGAAGAGATCCACGGGCACGCGCACGAAACAGTACACACCTTCCGCACCGATGCGATCCTCCGCGGTCAGTCGGACGTCAATCTCCAGCAAGCCGTCGACCATCCTTTGACAGGTCCTGCCGGTCAGCTTCCCGCCCTGTGCGGGGAACCGGTAGTCCCAGCGAACGCCATCTCCCTCTTTCGAGACCTTTGACTTGCGAACCTTGCGCGTGGAGGGTTGGCTCTTCCAGCCCTTGCCGGGAATTCGGATCTCGACAGATACGGGGAACACCTGCCCATCGATTTCCAGCGCCCGAACCAACCCGGCCCGACCGGGGTGAACCGTCAGGTTCCGCTTGGGCTCTTCGCCCCGCAACGCACCTCGCGTTACCATCAGGATCAGCAAGATTGTCATGATACGCATCTGCATCGCTGTCTCCCCAGCCACAAGCCGAGGTCATTTCTCCTCGATAATGGCCACTGCGTAGGGTTCAAGCTGCAACCTGCCGTCGCAGGCCTTGCCGGTCAGCAGATCGCAGCCATTGGGCAAATCGCTAACGACCTTCGGCTGGCCGTAATGGTTCAGCACGAAGGTCAACGCCCGATCTGTCGAGATACGTCGTGTGACTTCCACGAGGTCCTCGCAGTCGGCCAGGGGCTGAAGGTCCGTCAGCGTCAGCGCGAACCCCATGATCTTTCCGGCGTTCTCCGGGGTCAGGTACGTGCCGACATAGACGACCGTTCCCTTTCCCGCGTGGTGAATCGTCATGCTCGGATGTTTGCTGGCTGCGCAGGGCCTGCCATCGGGAAACTCTACCCACGTAGCCGCTGCAGCGGCATGGGTCGGGGTGAGAATCTCGTAGGCCTCTCCGGCCGGGATGGCCTGCTCCTGGAGGTGCATGGTCAGCCCAGATTCGCTGATGTGGCCGAACTCCTCCACCTGCACTCCGCACAGTTCAGCAAGCAGTCCGGGCGGCGTATCGGCGGTCACGTGGTTGTTTCGATCGCGGGTTGCAGATCGCGGGGTAACAACCAGCACCCCTCCCCGCTCCACGAATTCCCTCAGCCGACCGGCGAGGTCCTCGTCCATCAGCGGGAACGAAGGCAACACAAGCAGGTGCAGACCCTCAAAGGAATCGGCAGCGTGCACGTAGCCGCAGGGCAGGTGACGCTCCCACAATTCATACAGAGCTCGTGCAGCCTGGTCTTCCGGCGACGGCAGGCCCAGTGGCATGGTGCCATGAGCTTCCGTCTGGTCTTCCTCGATCAGCACCGCTGCGCGAACGTCCTGCACGGTCCCGAGAATCCTCCCACCGATGCGTTCGAGTTCGGCCCCTTCGCGGGCGAACTCCTCGTACCGCCGGCGCGGCTTGTTGTCATGGTCGAGGATCCCGTTCCAGTAGATCTCCGCCCCATAGCGACACGTCCGCCAGCGGAAGTGCATCACGCCGTCCGCACCGTGAGCGATCGACTGGTATGCCCACAGCCTCATCTGGCCGGGGGCGATGGCGTCGTGGAGATAGCCTTTCTGTCCTCCCGCGCCGCCCTGCTGCTCAGGGACAATGAACCCCCCGGTGTGAGCCCTGCACCGCTGGGCCGTCCCCGCCGCCCAGAACGCGCTGTTCGGCATGGGCCCGGCGAAGCCCGGATAGATGTCGACGCCCAGGAAATCCAGGTCGTCGGCAAGCTTCCAGTAGTCGATGTGACGGAACAGGCCGTTGTGCATGACCCACCATCGACCGTTGGATCGCCGAAGGATCTCCACCTGCTGACGCTGGAACTCCACCAGCATGTCGCTGAGGAAGCGGTAGTAGTCGAGCTCGTGGGACGGGTTCGGCACAGCCGGACAGCCTTGCGGGTAAGGTAGCGGAACTTGGGAGAAGTCGTCGTACGTCTGTGCCCAGAATGCGGTACCCCATGCGCTGTTGAGAGCTTCTGCGGTACCGTACTTGCTGCCCAGCCATTCGCGGAAGGCGGCCACGCAGTCCTCGCAGTAACAGCCGGAGAAGTGGCAGTAGAATTCGTTGTCTGTCTGCCAACCGATCACGTAGTCGTTGCCGGCATAGTGGGTGGCCATGGCCTGGGTAATGCGGCGGGACTCGGCCCGGTACCCCTCGCTTGTGGTGCAGGCATGCTGACGGGAGCCGTGCTCCATCGCCCTGCCCTGGGAGTCGATGCGCATCCATTCGGGATGCTCCGCCGTCAGCCAGCGCGGGGGCGTGGCGGTGGGCGTGCAGAGAATCGTTGCGATCCCCGCACGGCCGAGGCGATCGATCGTTTCGTCGAACAGGGAGAAGTCCAACTTGCCGCGATTGGGTTCGATGCGGTCCCAGGCGAACTCCGCCATCCGCACGACATTCACGTCGGCAGCCTTCATGCGATCAACGTCCTGCAGGCGGTCGGACTGACTCCAATGCTCGGGGTAGTATGGCACCCCAAAGAGGAAGCGATCGAGGCCGGTTTGCTGCTGGTGACGGGGAATTCTGGTGTTCCTGTTCATGGTTCGTACCGGATCTAGGGTTTCCAGCAGATCTCGTCGAGTTCATCGGCAAGGACCGATCGCACCGAGCCATCGGCAAACCCGATGATATACCCCGAGTAGAACACCGGCTCGGGAAGCAGGTCCGCTCTGTCTCCGGCGTTACCGGTCGACACCTCAGCCAGGAAGAACAGGACCGTATCACTCGGGGTTTCGGACAGCTCAGCCAGGCGCAAGCCGCTGAGGCTTCTGTTCATCACGACGGCGTACTCCGGCCGACCGGGCACTTTGCGATTGCGGTCGATCTCGTGGGCTCCGGCCATTTCTCCCTGCAGCGCGTCGGGAAACGTCTCTGCCGGCGGATACCTGCCCTTGTTCTCGGAAGCGTACATCTGTACGGCTACGGCGAGTTCCCGTATCTGGGACTTGACCACCGTCTCGCGAGCCATGTTGCGCGCGTGCGAGAGGGAGGGCAACAGGATGGAGACGAGCAAGGCCGTCACAAAGAGCATCAGCAGCGACACAGCCGAGACGATCGTCCCAGCCAGCGCCATGGCCCTGCCTCCGAGCTTGCCGTTGCTTCTGTTGATCTTCACGCTGGCAGCAATGCCGAGGATCAGTCCGACGATGCCCATCAGCCCGGCCGTGACAAATCCGAGAAGTCCAAAGATCAGACTGGCGACAGCAAGTCGTGGTGTTGGGGCGTTCGACGCTCCCACAGCGGGAGCGACCGTACGCGGAGGAAGCGGAGATTC
>CAZXSK010000046.1:0-34164 GCA_964642855.1 uncultured Planctomycetaceae bacterium
AGTACTCCTCATAGCCGATGCGTTCGCGGTTGAGCACCCACTCGCCGCGCCCGGCAGCGGCGTAGGGGCCCCAGTGAACGAACATGCCATAACGCTCTTTATTGAACCAATTTACGTTGCCCATACCAGAATCCTTTGCCTTCAGAGAAGTCCCGGTCGCTCGTAAGTCAGAACACTAGATGATACGGGGAGAGCTGTCCAGCATGGAAGCCATCGAAGCCGGATGGATGCGGAGTTTATCTTCTGGCCGACGCCCGAGGCATGATCCAAGGTAAATTATTGCAAATACATGGGCTAGAATCGGAGACAAAACCGGATTTCATCCACATTCGAAGCACTTTCCCACTGGACAAATCTGAGATCTGAGGTATACTGAAGGAGTGAAGATTGGCCCCGGAAGAGATGCCGAATGCTCATCGGCCCGGGGGCGATCAACAACAACATTGCTCAATCCATTGCTCAAGCTTGGTTGATGCACATCACTCGCGCTTTGAGATGCGCGACGACAACGGGAGGTAGGACAAATGCTCAAGCACACATGTGTTTTCTTTGTTTCCGTCACCCTTGTGTTGGCTTGTACGGCCGGTGCGGACGTCGTCACCAACGGGGGATTCGAGTCGGGATCGTATATCAACGGCGGAGTCCCAAACAGCGCGGGGTATTGGAAGGGAGATCGGGGTGCTTTCGTTGGAGCCCAAAACGGCGTGACACCGTTTGAAGGCAGCCGGATGCACAAATTCATCTACACTCACCCGCAGTATGCATCCGGGGCCCTGAGGGAATCCGAACCGTTCCAGATCATCGACGTGTCGGGATTGATTGAGGAAGGTACGATCGCCCAGGCCTCCGCGATGTTCAACCGCTCGGCTTCCAGCATCGACAGCCAGTTCCGAATCCGCCTGTGGGCCCGTTCGGGCAACCCCAGTTCGGGCGACTGGTATCTGCGCGATGCCTCGACCTGGAACAGCCTTGCCGAAGGCGAAAGCCGGTTCACGACCGACTCGAACCCTGAGACATGGGAAGAGCTTACACTGGACATGGTCGTCCCCGTCAGCACCGACTACCTCATCCTCAGCGTTCTGGCCAACGAGAACCGACGCAACGATGCCTCCGGTACCGAATTCCGAGGCCACTACGTCGACGAGGTCGTTCTGAACCTGATCGATCCCAACCCCATCACCGAACCGGAAGGCGACCTGATCTATGATGCCGCCACCGGCAATGTGCAGGTCTCGATGTCCGAAGAATTCGGCGAGATGGTCGGCCTGTACCTGATGACCAGCCCTGAATCTACCGACGGCGAAACTCCCGCCAGTGTGGACGGCTTCGAAACCGGCAACCTGTCAACCCCCGCCGGCTGGTGGAGCCAGATCTTCAGTGAGAAGATCTACTCGCAGGATTTCGACGCCGTGGGCGGAATCAATGGCTTCAACCTTGGCGACATCATGCCGACCGGCATGAGCGATCAGGAAGTGCTCGCCTGGCTGACTCAGGCACAGTTCAAGGTCGATGGCGATGACTCCCTGTATGACTTCAACGTCGTCGTGATCCCCGTTCCCGAGCCGGCCTCGCTTTCGCTGCTCAGTGCGGGCGGCCTGGCGGTCCTGATCCGTCGTCGACGCCGAAGGGCGTAACAGAGCTCAGTTACGCGGAATCGAGACTCCGCAAACGAAGTGTTTGTCCGAGAGCGGACCGCTCCCAGCGAGTGGTCCGCTCTTTTTGTGTCGTCATGCGCTGCAGCGTATCTTCAGCAGCCGGCGCGTGCCCGGCAACACCCGCACGCGCTGTGAAATCCGAAGCGGCACAACATAGACGATCCCCTCGCCATCGCAAACGCAGACCACCCTCTCTCTCTGGGGCACCGAAAGCTTCGCGTTGGTCAGAAAGTCGCTGACGCTCTGAGTACCGGGCGATCCGAGAGGCACGAAAGAGTCACCGTCACGCCGAGGCCTGATCTCCAGCGAACCGAAGACCCGCCCGGCGTCCAGCCACTGCTCTCCTCGGTCCCACGCCGCGCGCGCTTGGGCAGGTGTCACGGGCCGATCCAGCAGTTCGGCCTGGCAGGAAATCCATCCACCGGCCGGCAGCTTCACCCGGCCGGGTACGGGGAGGGCAATCGCCTCCTGCAACCCCTCTGACGCCTCCGAGCCCCCTGGAACCATCGACAGTCGCCACCCCTCCCGGCAGACCTGCCAGCCCCCGGGGAATGTTCGAGATCGCTGCGGATCGCCTGAGAGCATCCCCTCCAGCCACCCGAAGTGCCGGCGCGTCACCTTGCCCATGGGCAGGCCGGCCCGAATCATCGCCTGCCGCCAGAACATGCCCCGCACGCCCGGATCGGCATGCTCAAGTCCGACAAGATCGATCTCCCAACTCTCGCCCGCGCGAGAAATCCTCTGATCAGCCATGATGCCGGCTTCAGCTTCAAGTCGGCAGGCCAGATCGCCAGCCAATGCCGACAGCTTCAGCAGCGCACGATCCACGGACGGGTTGAGGTTGCGTCGCAGTTCAGGCAGCAGACGATGGCGCAGATAGTTCCGCGCGTAGGTGGTGTCGTTATTGGTGTGATCCTCACGCCAGCACAACCCGTGGCGATGGCAGTACGCGACCGCCTGGGCGTGGGTCGCCTCAAGCATCGGCCTTACGAGCTGCACCCCCCCGTCCAGGTCACGTCGACGCGGGATGCCCGCCAGGCCTTTCAGGTGCGTTCCCCGGAGGATACGGAACAGAACCGTCTCGACCTGATCGTCGGCATGATGGGCTGTCGCAACCACCGACGCCCCGGTCTGGAAGGCAACCCGCCGCAAGAAGGAATATCGCAGGTCCCGGGCGGCGGCTTCAATCCCCTGTCGGCTCGCGTCCGAGAACGATCGGACGGCGGCGCGTCGGATGACACAGTCTGCCCCGAGTGACCTCGCCAACTGCATCACGAACCGGGCATCCCCTGCAGACGTATCCCGAAGAGCGTGGTCCAGGTGGGCTGCGACAACTTCGAAATCCCGCTCACAGGCCAGCGAGCAGAGCACGTGGAGCAGCGCCACGCTGTCTGCCCCGCCCGAGACAGCTACCACCGCGCGAGAGCCCCGTGAGATCAGCGCATCGTGCTCCAGCGTCTGCGCGATCAACTCCCGAAGGCAGTTGTCTCTTCCGGTGCCCATAGCCGATGGTCCTTTGCCGGTTGCTACCGCAGGCCAGCTGTCTATACTAACATCCTGGCGACGCAGGAGGAAACGTTGTGCGACCAACTCCCCGACAGCGACATCTTGTGGCCGTGGTTCTCTTCGCCGCCGTCGCGTCGGCCTGCACCTATGGGGCCATCTGGGATGACTACCTCAGCGACGAGCAGATCCACATCGCGACCGCCGCGGCCAAGGCCCACCAGCCCGGAGAGGCCTACCCCAACGACCTGGTGTACGGCCCCAACCTGTTGTGGCGGTCCAACAGCCCGGTCTTCCAGGGGCTGCTGCGTCTGACGCTCGTGCCGACCGACTACAGCGACTTGGCGCTTCCGTTCCGCGTGATGATCGCCCCCCTGGTGATGCTCTATCTCTGCGGCATGTACGCCCTGTTGCTGCGACAGACCGGCAGTTGGTCCATCGCCTGTTTCGTCGCCATCCTCAGTTCGATGATCACCTATGCCCTGGGCGAATCCTACTGGGGACTGGGCGCACTTTCGTCGATGACCCCTGCGACCCTCGTCAAGGCGGCGATCCCCCTGCTGGTGCTTGCGTACCTCCAGAACGAGCATCGCTGGCAGTTGGTGCTGGTGTTCGGCTTCATCGGCCTGTTGGGAAATTTCGACATAGCCACCAGCATGAACCTCACCCTGGTCCTGCTGATCGTCTACCTGGGCAATCGCAGGTTCGCCCCCGCTGCATGGACTGTCGCCATCGGCTGCATGCTGGCTTCATGCCTCGGCGCAATGCCCTACGGGGCGTACTTCCTGAGTCTCAAGCAGCAACTGGCTACCGGTCAGGTCCCCGGACCCGGCACCATCGCCCGGGCATTCGAGATGGGGGAGTTGTCACTGCTGTACCCCGCTGTCTTCGAGTCGCTGCTGAACTGGCTGCTGGTTTCGCTGGTTCCCCTGATCCTGGCTGCAGGGGTGCTGATGCGGCTGGAGCGGTACCGGGTCCGTAATCTGGGAACCTGGACCTGGTTTCTGCTGGGCGGGATCTTCGTGTCCCTGGGATTCCACGGAATCAGCCAACTCGCTGCCTACCTGGCCGGAAGTCCTCCGCTGATCATCGACTTCATACGAGCGTCGGCACTGGTCATGCTGCCGGTCTATGTCCTGCTTGCCCAGGGGCTGACACACCTGTTCCGCCTGGTCAGGACGCACCGCGTCTGGCTTCGACTGGCCTGCGGGGTCCTGCTGGTCGGCTGGATGGTCCCGTCAGACAACTTCCGCGTCGCCCGCCATCGCGTCTACGACTACGTCGGATCCCTGATGCCCCATGAGAGCAAGCCGGTAAGGATCACGCAGCTTCGCGCCCGACGCCAACAACTACGGGAGCTCTCAGCTATCGCCCGATGGGCTCGAATGTCTACTTCATCGGACAGCGTCTTCGTGATCGACGAGCCCCGGCTGCGAATGGAATCCCGACGGGGGCTGCTGGCCTGCGAAAGCGATCTGCGGTACATATACTATCTTGCCCCGCATCTGCTGGCTGACTGGATCGCGCTTGCGGGAAGGCAGAACGAGCTGCTGCGTCCGTCCGCTCCGCCGATCTCGCTGCCGGCCTTGCGGGGCTGGAAGACCCAGTTGCGGGCGAATGGTCTATTGGCTGCCCGGGCGACGTGGTACCTTGTGGTGCCCATCCATCTCGCACCGCGAGAAGACGCGTCGTCTCCGGAAGTGCCCCCACTCGGATGGGGAGAACACTATCGGGTGTTCCGTATCGACCGGGCCGACCGATAGAAGTCCATGGAGTGCTTGTGCTGCATAAGGCTGTGAGGAACGGATGCCCGGAGAGAACTCTGTGATCGCGTTGCGTGCCCCCCAGAAGAAACGCAGGCTGTTTCGCCAATGGACCTCCCGCAACCCACTCTGGTGCGCGTGGCAGGTCACCTACCGATGCAACTTCCGCTGCCGGTTCTGCCACTACTGGAGCGACCCGCTTGGCCTGGAGTGTGAACCCGACGTCCAGCAGTACCGTCGGGGCTCACGAACTCTCGCCTCCAACGGCACGATGATGGTCTCCCTGGCCGGGGGCGAGCCCCTTCTTCGAGAAGACCTGCCCGAGATCATCCGCGCCGTCGGCGAGTTTCACTTCCCGTTCCTGACCACCAACGGTTGGTTCGTGACCCCCGCCTTGGCGAAGGAGCTGATGCGCGCCGGCCTGTGGGGAGTTTCGGTAAGCATCGATTACGCCGACCCCCAGCGCCATGATCGAGCGCGCGGGATGGACGGGGCCTGGGAGCAGGCCTGGCGGGCCGTCCGACTACTGTCCGCAGCGCGCGTCCACCCCTGGCAGCGGGTCAACGTCATCGCCGTGCTCATGCAGGACAACCTGCCCGATATCGAGCCGCTCATCCGGCAATCGGCCGAATGTGGGGCGTACTTCATGGTCCAACCCTATGGCTACCGGAAAACCGGCTCGCGTCGCCACGAACACGCGGGAAACGTCTCCAAGACGCTTGTCTCCCTCCGAAAACGGCACGCGAATTTCCTGTCGAACCCGGCCTATCTGGCTCGGTTCGACGAATTCCTGGAAGGCGGCATCGAGGGCTGCCGGGCCGGGCGGGCCTTCTTCAACATCGATTCCACCGGGGACATCGCTATCTGTGTGGAACACAAACATCAGCCGGTGGCGAATCTTCTTCGCCACTCAGCTACCACGATCCGAGACCGTCTGCGGAGGGCGTCACGCGACAATCACTGCACCGCCTGCTGGTACAACTGTCGCGGAGAGGTAGAGAGCCTCTACCACCCTTCGAGCCTGGTCGCCTCACTGCCGACTTACCTGCTGGACCGAGGAACGCCGATGGAAGGAAACCTACCCAAAACTCTGGACGGGTAGAACCACCCGGACTCGCAGTTCGTTACAATGAAGCGAAGGGAGTCCCCCTCAAACCCACGCAGCCTGCAGGGCCAAAACCCAGATATGCACCAGAAAAGCCGGTAGGTTTCCGATCTTGAGCACCGGCTGATAAGAAGGTAGATACCGACCCCATGAATGACGTACTTGCACGGACCATCCACATGCCCTGGCGGCGGCGGTCGATGCTCAAAAGACTGTTGTGGTCGGCTTCCAAGCCCTGCTCTCTGAATGGCCTGTTCCCCTGGCCGTTCGAGGAGAACTGGCTGCGCCTGGAACGTCACCAGATGCCCCTGCCGCACCTGGGTCAGGCCTTTCACGGAGCGACGATCGCACAGATCTCGGACCTGCATTGCAGCCCGATCGTGCTCGCGCGATATCTCCGCCAGTGCGTCGAGGCGATCAATCGTATGCAGGTGGACTTCGTGGCGATTACGGGCGACTTCATCACGGGCCCATCCTCGTTCGCCCGCAAGGTCGCTGGCGTCCTCAAGAACCTCCATCCCAAAATTGCCACCGTCGCCTGCCTGGGCAACCACGATTACGGCCTGTTCCACCCGTCAGGCCTGGGCAGCATGCGCAATCTCGATCACCTGCTCACCGAGGAACTCCGACGAGCGGATGTCTTCGTCATGCGCAACGAGTCGCTGGTCTTCCGCCGGGACTCCGACGAAGTGCAGTTCGTCGGCCTCGAGGACCTCTGGAGCCCCGGGTTTCGCCCTCGCCAGGCCTTCGAACTCGCCAGGCCGGACCTGCCGACCATCGCGCTCTGCCACAACCCCGATGCCGCCGAGGTCGTGTCGAGAATGGGGGCACACTGGATTCTTGCCGGCCACACACACGGCACGCCGAAGAAAGGCGGCACGCTGGGCCGGAGGCTGATGCCCACCAAGCACAAGCGATACGCCGCGGGGAAATACACCCTGCAGGACGGCTCGATGCTGTATGTCAATCGGGGCCTGAGCTACGGCCGGCGGGTGAACCTGAACGCCCGGCCTGAGATCACACTCTTCGAACTCGCGCCCGTCGATGCCCTGGCCGTGGCGATCTGACCCCGCTTGCCCGCCGCATCGCCCTTCGCCTTGGCCTGTCCGGCGTCAGTCTTCCCAGGGCACCTGTACTTCCACACGCAGGTTCGAGAGGAACGGCCAGGCTTTGACCGATGGGCACCCGCCGAATACGTCCGACACATAGGCGGTGGGCGAAAGACCTCGCCAGTTGCGGGCGGTCTTCGTGTACCGGTCGCAGAAGATGGCTGTGTCCTCCCGAGGCCAGGCGTTGCCCACAAACACGACGTCCAAGTCGGTATCGAATGACCAGGACGACCACGCCCCCGCCTGCTTGACACGGGCAACGGGAGAATGCGCGATGAGCTTGTCGGGCTTGCCGTCACCATCGGTGTCGGCGTAGGCAACGTAGTAGAACTCGCCAAGCCGACCTGCTTCCGGGTGGGCCATCGATACCGTGTACCGACGATTGCCCTTCCGTGATCGCAGCAGCGATTTCTCGACCTGCCAGACCTGAACCCGATGGGTGAGCACGTGCTCCGCTTCGATCGGCTTGACCACACCGCCGGCATCGTTCGCGTCCGACAGGGACACGCCTGCGGTGACCTCGCCGTCGGCGTCGCCCATCTCTCCTGCAATCAATCGGACTGCAGCCTCCTTCAGGCGATCAAGCTCGCTTTCGAGTTCCTCCAGCTTCTCACGTCGGGCAGCAAGCGCCTTGCGGGCCTTGTCGGCGTCTTCGTCGGAGGCCTGCTCAACCCTTTTCTCGCTTTCAGCGATCAGTTCCTTCTGGTGGGAGACCGCTTTCCTGGCGGCGATCAACTCCCGCGCGACGCGCTTGAGCTCCGCCGCGAGGGCGTCTTCCAGCTTCTCGGGAAGCTGGGAGGAGGCTTCATCTCTTTGTTCGTCTCGTTGGGTATCCTGCTCGGTCGAGAGCGTTCGCTCTCGCGGGAAGATCTTCGCAAGCGTCCACGCCTTGCCGTCCCACTGCAGCTCGTGGCGGAACGTCTGGCCGGTGTTGCGCAGCTTCACGGGCGATCGTTCGGTCGAGAGCACCCGCAGGCCCCGGTCTCCCGTGTTCAGACGAGCGATCCGGACCACGCGCCGGATGTTCTTGTCGGTCGTGGGCACGCGGCTTTGGTCGACCACTTTGCCGCTCTCGTAGGTCACCTGGTAGTAGACCTCTCCCGCCACCGCCTGGCCAAATGCCCGACCGGCGGGAGCGAGCAGTCCAGCCAACCCCGCAGCGAGCAGTGCGGTCTGCAGCAGGATACCCAGCCCGGATGAGTTGCGTTTCATGGCGAGTCCTTTCACTGGCTTCTGGCCTCTGCATTCTATTCGGAGCCCGAGGCGGGCGGATGAAGCGGGGTGCGCGACAAAATAGTGGCGCCAGGGTTCTGGATAGACTATCCCCTTATTGGGAGTTTGGGTTTGGTCAACGCGACCGGTAAGGAGATAGTCCCATGGACGCAAGGACGCGCCGCATGATGCGGGAGATGCTCTGCTTGTTGGGGACCGCCCTGGCGAGCTTCACCAAGGCCAGCGTCGCCAGCGAGAAGCTTCTGGGTGTTCGGGTCAGCGAGGCCTTCATCCGACGGTTGTGCGAATCGGAGGGGCGGAAGGTGGTGATCCAACCGGCAAAGGTGGAGCCGGGCCAGCGGGTCACGGGCAGTTGCGATGGCACCATGGTCCATACGACCCAACAGGGCTGGAAGGAGTTGAAGGCCTACCAGTTCTGCTACGGCCAGCACAAGCATGGGCGGGCCTATTGGGAGACATCCGAACAGTTCACCCCACGGCTGCGTCAGGCGGCGGTAACGATGCAGGCTGGCTGGTCCGAGGAGTTCTTCTGGGTCTCGGATGCGGCCGAATGGATCGACAAAGGAGTGCGGGTGCAACTGCCGTCGGCGATCCGGATCATCGACATCTGGCACGCCTGGCAGCACGTGCACGAGGCGGCTCGGGAAGTCTACCCCAACGACGAAGGCAAGGCCCTTGCCTGGGCGCGGCGGTACTGTGGCGATCTGGAAGACGATGGGGGCAAAGCGTTGTGGCGGCGTCTGCGGCATGCCAAGTACCAGGACCCGAAGCGCCAGGAGGCGGTAGAGAGATTGCGTGCCTACCTGCTCAGGCACGCCGATCGGCTGGACTATCCGACCTACAAGGCCCAAGGTTGGCCGATCTCCAGCGGGCCGATGGAGAGCTTCTGCAAGCAACTCGGCCAACGGCTCAAAGGGCCGGGGATGCGGTGGAGCCTGCAGAACCTCGACCCCATGGCCGCACTGGTAAGCCTCTGGGCAAACGACGAATGGGATACGCACTGGCAAACCGCCGCGTGAGTGCCACTATCCAGACGCGCACCCGAAGCTCCTTCGAGACGGGAGGGGGGAGGGGAAAACAATTCGTACTCTCGTGGGTACTAAAGTGCCCGATCACCCTCGACGATAGCGGCTATGGGCGACGGGGAAACACCGGGGAGCATCCGACAGCGCCGGCCGCTGTCGAAACGCCCTCCGCTGGGCTTACTTCTTCTGATCGGGGATGTTGTGTTCCGCCTCCGGGGGTTCCGGCAGGCAAAACGGGCGTCCCTGCTGCGCGCCCCTATGGGCAGATTGCATGCTGGAAAGCATCTTGTCACAATTCGACCTGCTCTGTCTGGTTCATGCACTGGCATGTTTCCTGCTGGCGGATATCGCCCACCGGGCCAGGCTGCGCGAACTGATGGGCCTCAGTTGGGGGCCGTTGATAGGCTTCGCGCTGGCCCGGGGGGCTCATATGGTCCTTACGGTCATCGCTGCCTGCCATTGGGACATTCCGGGGCAGTCCTGGCTCAGCGCCGGGGCGATTGCTCTTGCAGCGGCCCAGCTCTGGGTGTTCGGGATTCGCAACCTGCTGCCGGGCAAGCCCCTTTTGCAGGCAGCCGGGTTGGCAGCTTCGCTGCTTGCCGGCGGCGTGGCGTCCTTGTGGGTCGGTCCGACCGGTGGACAAGTCTGGATCCGGACGGGGATCCTCCTGCCCGGTGCGATTCTGAGCGGGTTTGCGGTCATACTTGCAGCCCACCGACCCCGACGGGGAGGCAGGCACTGCTTCGTCGCCGGGGCCGTCTGCCTGGGTCTCTACGCCTCGCTTACGGCGATGTATTGCCCGATGAGTTTCACGCCGTACATGGTGGGCGCCCAGCCCTGGGATACCCACAGCACAATGATGGCCCTGAATGCCACAACCCAGCCGTTCGTGCTGATTGCGTTCGGTGTTTTGCTGCTGGCGGGTCTGCTGCGTCGGGTACGAGACGAAGGAACGTGCGATCCGCCCCTGCTGCCAAGATGGCTGATCGGGGCCGTCAGCGGAATCCTGATCTGTGCGGTGGCTCTCGGAGGGATCCTGTGCAACCATCTCGGACGGTCGACGCTGAAGACGATCCGCAGCCAGATCCGCCATAGCTCGCAGGACCTGGCGCGGCACGTCCGCAACCAGGTTCTGCACAACCAGCAGGGCGCAGAAGTCATCGCGCAGGATCCGCGCGTGGTGCGGATCCTGAGCAAATCCAGACCGGAGGTGTCCGAGGCGGATCACGAGATCCTGGAATCGTACCGGGAGTCGTATTCGGCGCTCGTTTGCTACGTGCTCGACGCGGGCGGCGTGACGATCGCTTCCTCCAATTTCCGCTCGCCTTCGAGCTTCGTGGGAAAATGCTATGCGTTCCGGCCCTATTTCCAGCGGGCGTTCGAAGAAAGGAGCAACGGGGCGTACTTCGCGGTAGGTGTCACCTCCGGTCAGGCCGGCTTGTATACCAGCGCACCGGTGCGGGACCGCGCCGGCCGGGTGATTGGCGTGGCTGTGGTCAAGGCCGGAACCGAGGACATCGCCTCGGGCATTCGACACCATCGCCGGTCGGCGCTGGTGTCCCCGGACGGTGTGGTGTTCCTGGACTGGCAGGGGCGCGTGTCGCTTCGTCCCCTGCATCCTCTGGACCCCGAGACCCGACGGCGGGCCTTGGAATTGAGGCAGTTCCCGAGGATCGATAGCAAGCCGATCCTGTCGGCGAAACCAGGCCCCGATTCGCTGATCCAACTGGACGGGGAGGTCCATCTGCTGAGCATGGCAGAAGCCGCCCCGACAGACTGGAATGTCGTCTCGATCAGCAGCGTCTCGGAGGCAGCCCAGGCCCGGGGGTTGGGACTGGCGATCACCATGATCTTCTCGGGAGTGATCTACGGGGCATTCGGGATCATCCGGCTGGGGCGTGATTCCCGGGCAAAGCTTGCCAGTTCCGAGCGACGACTATCCGAAACCCTGGAGTTCCTGCCCGACCCGACGATGGTCGTCGACCGCTCGGGAGAAATCCAGGCATGGAACCGCGCGATGGAGGAGTTCTCGGGGCTTCCCGCCTCCGAGGTGGTGGGCACCCGTGACGGCCGTCATGCCGTGCCCTTCTATGGCGTCCGCAGGCCCCTGCTGGCCGAATTGGTCCTCCGGGGCCCACGGAATGTGGAGGAATCCGACTACGACGTCTCGCGCGAGAACGACACGTTCTTCTGCGAAAAGCACCTGCCCGACTTCCGGGGAGGCAGGCACCTGTGGATCAAGGCCAGGCTGCTGCGAAACGCCGAGGGAACCGTCGTCGGGGCGATCGAGACGGTGCGCGACACGACCGATCGCGAACGAAACCAGGCGTATCTGCGCGAAAGCGAAAGCAAGTACCGCCTGCTGTTCGAGCAGGCCAGCGACGCATGCTTCCTGATGCGCGGCGGACGTTTCATCGACTGCAACGAGCCGGTTTTGACGATGTTCGGCTGTCGTCGACACGAGATCATCGGCGAGCCCCCCGCGAAATTCTCTCCACCCACCCAGCCGGACGGACGCGATTCGATGGAAGCAGCGCTGGAGCGTATCCGGGCTGCCCACGAGGGCAAGCCCCAGCGATTCGAGTGGCGCCACCGCAAGCTGGACGGAACGGAGTTCGACGCGGAGGTCTCTCTCAACCGCCTGGATCTCGGCGGGGAGACGCATGTCCAGGCGATGGTTCGTGACATTTCTTCCCAGAAGCAGTTCGAACAGGCACTGGTTCGCGCCAAGGAAGAGGCCGAAGCCGCCAGCCGGGCCAAGAGCCAGTTCCTGGCCAACATGTCCCACGAAATCCGCACGCCGATCAACGGCGTGATCGGCATGATTCAACTGGCGAGGGACACCGACCTGACGCCCGAGCAGAAGGAATACCTCGACATGGCCGGTACGTCGGCTGAACTGCTGATGGAGGTCATCGGCGACATCCTGGACTTCTCCAAAATCGAAGCCGGCAAGCTGGAACTCTCCGAGGAGACATTCTCCCTGCACGGGTGTATCGATCAGGTCAGTTCCGCCGTCCGTGCCCGGGCGTTGGGCAAGGGGCTGAACGTTCGGTGCGAGATCGGACGAAACGTTCCCCGGAGCGTCCATGGCGACGGCGTGCGCATCCGCCAGGTGTTGCTGAACCTGCTGAGCAATGCCGTGAAGTTCACCGAAACCGGTGGCGTGGAGATCCACGCGCAGACCCTCTGGCGGGAGGGAAGCACCGCAACCGTCTATCTCGCTGTAAAGGACACGGGAATCGGCATCGATCCAGCCCACCAGATCGCCATCTTCGATGCGTTCACCCAGGCGGACGGCTCGATCACGCGTCAGTTCGGCGGCACGGGGCTGGGACTCGCCATCGCCAAGCACATTGTCACGACCATGGGCGGACAGACCTGGGTGTCCGGCCAGCCCGGAGGGGGCAGTACCTTCCATGTCGTGCTCCCCCTCGCCGACGCTGCCGAACGCCCGGACCCGGACGCAACGACATCGTCCTCCGAAACCGTCCTGCCGGCCGGTGCGGCCTTGCTCGCCGAAGACAATGCCGTCAACCGCCTGCTGACCTCGCGCATGCTCGAAGCCCTCGGGTGGGACGTCACCTGTGCCGAGGACGGCTTGGAGACAATCGAACTGTGGCAGGCCGAGCCGTTCGACCTGATTGTCATGGACGTGCAGATGCCCCATGTATCGGGCCTGGACGCCACGGCGGAGATCCGTCGGCGCGAGCAGCAGACAACCCGGACAAAGACGCCCATCCTCGCATTGACCGCCCACGCCAAGGAAGAGGACCGCTCCGTATGCCTGGAAGCGGGAATGGACGCCTACCTCTCCAAGCCGTTCACGAAGAAGCTTCTGCAGGAAGCGATCGCCGAAGCCCGCCAGGCTGTCAGCGAGGCCGACCTGACAGCAACTCAAGCAAAGCCGTAGCATCTCCGCTGAGTTCCAGCTGCATCTGCAGCTGCCAGACAGGCCGGCGAGACTCCGCCTGGCGGATCTTGACGTAGTCTTTCTGCGTGGTCAGCAGCAGCTGGGCCTCGCAGCCTTCCATTCCGCACTCGCCGCAGACCGTCGTCGTCAGAGGTCGGTCGTAGGCGGCGTGGTCGTTGAGCGCCGTCCGCGAGACCAGACGAACGTGCAGCTGTTCCAACGTCGCGAAGAACGGCTGGGGATTGCCCAGCCCGCAGAACGCACACGCCATGCGCCCGGCCAGTTCCGAAAGCGATCGCGACCGGCCCTGCTCGTCGATGATTCCCACAGGCCGGTGGCGGGCCTCGTGGAGACTCGCGCCCGGTGCGTAGCGGGCGACCTCCTCGCGCAGGTCACTGAGGCGCTCGGGCGGTACCTCGTCGGCCCGGGTGATGACCACGACGTGGGCATCCTTCAGCGCCGATTTCGGCTCGCGCAGCAGCCCGCGCGGAAGGCAGCATCCATAGCCCCACGGCAGCGTCGCGTCGACCAGCACGATGTTCAGGTCGCGACGCAGACGCTGGTGCTGGAAGCCGTCGTCCATCACCAGCACGTTCGCGCCGCCGGCGATGGCGGTCGTCGCGCCGGCAACGCGATCGGGATTCACGACTACGTTCACGCCGGTCAACTCTCGGAGCAGTTCGGCTTCGTCGCTGCGCCCGTCGACGGCCTTGTAGCCCCGCGTGAGGATCGCCGGCGACAGGCCGGCCTCCTGCAGTTGCTGAACGATCCACGCGACCATGGGCGTTTTGCCCGTACCCCCCGTCGTCAGGTTGCCCACGCAGATCACCCGCGCATCGACCGCCCGGGAAGGCAGCAGTCGGCGGCGGTAGGCCCAACGGCGGAGGCGCATCGCCAGCGCGTACGGCCAGGAGGCCGCACGAAGCACCGCGCGCAGGCACCACACCCCAATCCCCTTCCTCCGGCCGCTCAGGATGTCGCGGGCTTTCTGCTCGTCCATGTCGAAACATGATACGCCCGGCAAGCCACAAATGCAGCCCCGGGGCTGGCGCACAAAGCGGGCCCGATGCCTCGTCGCAAGCACCAGGCCCGAAGAAAGCGTAGCTGACGGCAGATCGACTACATCGCCTCGATGATCGCGTCGGCCATTTCGCTGGTGCCCACCGCCGTGGGGTCGTTGCGGTCGGGCTTCATGTCATAGGTCACCTTCTCGCCGGCTTCGATGACCTTCGAGACGCCGGCTTCCAGCGCCTGGGCTGCGTCGGTCTCGCCGAGATAGTCGAGCATGAGCATGCCCGAGAGAATCAGGGCCGTCGGGTTGACCTTGTTCATGCCCTTGTACTTCGGGGCGCTGCCGTGGGTGGCTTCGAACACTGCGCCGCTGTCGCCAATGTTCGCACCGGGCGCCACGCCCAGACCACCGACCAGCCCCGCGCACAGATCGCTGAGGATGTCGCCGTAGAGGTTCTCGGTAACGATCACGTCGTACAACTCGGGCTTCTGCACCAGCTGCATGCACATGTTGTCGATGAGGCGCTCTTCCGACTCGATGTCGGGGTAATCCTTGGCGACCTCCTCGGCGACGGCTTTGAACAGCCCGTCAGTGTACTTCATGATGTTGGCCTTCTCGACGAAGGTAACCTTCTTGCGGCCATGCTTTTTGGCGTACTCAAACGCGAAGCGAACGATCCGCTCGGTGTTCTGCACGCTGATGGGCTTGATACTCACGCCGGTGGTCTCGGCAGGGGTCTTGACCTTCTTGTCGGTGGACAGCCGATTGACGGTGTCGATCAGCTCGCCGACCTCTTTCGTGCCCTTCTCGAACTCGACGCCGGCGTAGAGGTCTTCGCAGTTTTCGCGGACCAGCACCAGGTCGATGTCCTTGTACTTGCTGCGGACGCCTGGGTAGCTCTTGCATGGACGCAGGCAGCAGTAGAGATCCAGCGTCTGCCTCAGCAGCACGTTGACGCTGCGGAAGCCCGTTCCGATCGGCGTGGTGATGGGCGCTTTGAGGGTGGCGTCGGTGTTGCGGACGCTCTCAATGGTTTCCTCGGGCATGGGAGTGCCCGCGGTTTCCATGACATCCACGCCGGCTTCGCAGAGGGTCCAGTTCATTTCGTTGCCGCTGGTCTTGGCCACGGCGGCATCGAGACAGCGTCGGGCGGCTTCGGCGAGCTCCGGGCCCACGCCGTCGCCACGGATCAAAGTCAGGTTATGAGTCGCCATCGGGGATGGTTCCTTTCCGTTTCCAACAGGGGTTCGTACAGAAATTCACAAATTCGAGTCGAGTATCCTAGCACCGCTCCCGGAATCCGTCAAGGTCGCGATGGTCCCAGCGAACGCCCGCGTGACTGGCGGGAATCGGCCTGCAGAACCCCTCCACAAACAGAAAGCCCGGAGACTCCGTTGAAGTCCCCGGGCTGGGTACGTTACTCAACCGGCCTGGAGGGTCACTTGCCCACGGTCACATTCACCGAACCGTAGGCGGCATTGCCCATTTCGTCGGTCACGCGAACGGCGATGCGGTGCGGGCCGGCATCGAGGTCCTCCAGGTCGAAAGCAAACTTTTCGCTCGTGTCGTCGCAGATCTCGTCGGTCGGCAGGACCGCTCGCCACTTGCTGGCCGAGTCCACCGAGTACTCGATGCGCACGATCCGCGAGAGCCGGTCGACCGCCTGGCCGCTGACGCGGACCACCTTGCCGTCGGGCCTGGCGACGATTTCCTTGACCTGCGGAGCGGTGTTGTCCACCACGATCGGGTCGGTGACTCTCGCAGCAGTCAGGCCCTTGCCCGGCGGGTTGGAGGCTTCGTCGGTCGCCACCGCGCGAAGCTCGTACACTCCGTCGTTGACGGTCGTGGTGTCCCACACGTAGGCCGGCTCGGCGAGTTCCTCGGCGGCGAGGACCCACTTCTTGCCGCCCTTCTCGCGGAAGTAGACGCTGTAGGTCAGCCCGTCGCCGTTCTGGTCGGCTGCGGTGATCTGCAGGTTCCGCAGACCCGCGGGCCCGCCGTTGCCCGGCGAGACCTGCACCGCCACGGCAGAGACCGTCGGCGCCAGGTTCCCGAGCTGGTGGATGATCCGGACGTTCCGCACGACCGGTGAAACCTTCTTCCCGGCGTGGAGCGTGAGGCGATACTGCAGGTACCGCCCGGCCGGTGCGCCGATCTTCGCGTAGTCGCCGTCGACGGGGATCTCCTTCGACCAGTCGCTCCAGGTGTTCTCATCGGGCTCGGAGACGTTGCCCGAACGCAGCGAGACGGTCGCCTTGGCGCCCTTGGGGACCTCCGCACGAACGCGAACCGTGCCCCACGTGGCGATCTGGCCGGCATCCTGCACACCCGAAACGTACGTGCCCTTCTCCGCGAGATCTTCGCTGAGGCGGGCGATCGAGCCCTTGTTGGCGGTGGCGAACAGCAGGCTGTCCTTCTCCAGGATCAGGCCGGTCACCTGACCGGCTTCGGTCTGCACGAGCTGGACAATCTCGTCGCCGTCGATGGAAACGGAGTACACCGCCCCGCCGTTGCCCGTGCCGATCAGCAGCTTGCCGCCGTTGTCGTCCGGCCGATACGCCATCGCGAGAATGGCTACGGGCCTGCGGAAAATCGGCTCGACGATGCCCGTCGGCCTGATGAAGTAGATCGTGTTGCCTTCACCGGAGGCCTGGCCGGCGCTGGTCGGCGCAGCGGGGGAAGGCTCGGACATTCCGCCGGAGAACGGCTCGGACGGGCCCGAGACTTCCTGGGCGGGTTCCGCTTGACCACTTTCGGTCTCCTCGGCGGATCCCTCTGCCTCCAGCACTTCGATCGTCTCCATGACTTCCCTGATTTGCTCCTTCATCTCCGGGGGCATGTCCTCGGGCAATTCGGGAGATTCCTGCATGCCCCGGGCCTTTCTCACGGCGCGTGCCAGGGCAAGTTTGTCCGACTTGCCCGATGTTCCGTTTCTGCGGGCCTCGCTGGAATCGGGCCGCAACCGGACATCTCCTTGATCCTCCCCGTCCTGCCGGGGTTCGTCCTGCCCGGCGGGGGCTTGCTGCCCGGACGGCGCGTTCGGTTCACTGCCGACGCCTTCGCTCTTGCCGGTCTTCTGGCCGGAGGGCGGAACGCTGCCGTCGCCGACCGCCTTGGACGCATCGGCCGTAGCTGCATACACCCCCCCTTTGGGCCCCAGCACCAAGGCTGAGATCTCCTGTTCCGGGGCGTCGAAGATCACCCTGCCCCTGCCCGTCTTGACGTCGATGGCTACGACCAGCCCCTCGGTGTCGGTGCCGACAAACAGCGTGCCCTTCTTTTCGTCCAGTGCAAGGCAGAGCATGTTCTTGACGAGCTTGTCGAGCTGATAGACCTTCTCGCCGTTACCGTCGCGATCGATTCGCCAGACTGCGCCGGTGTTGCCGGTGGCGAGGTACGTCTTGCCTCCCGCGGCTGGGAGGATGGCCCAGACGTACTTCACGCTCTCGTGGCTCCAGACCTTCTCGACCTTGCCGGCAGCGTCGATGCGATACAGGCCGGCGTTCTCGCCGCCGCCTCCGGCCAGGATTCCCTTCCCGGAAGTCGCCATCGCGGTGACCATCGTGCAGGGCAGGTCGGCGAAGGCTTCTGCCTTTCCGTTGCGCACGCGGAGGATCTTGCCGTCGGTGCCGCTGGCAGCGTAGCAGGTCTTTCCATCGCCCACGAAGGCGGAGATCACCTGGGGCGCATCCTGCGAGCCGACGAGGACGTCGACCTTGCGCGTCAGCACGATTTCGCCATAGGAGTTGACGACGAGGTTTTCTTTCTCCCCGCCGGAGAAATCTGCTTCGGTCCCGTGCTCCCAGACGGCAGGCATGACGGCAGCCCCCAGAGAAGCCAGCAGGCAGACGGACAGAACAGTTATGATCGGATAATGCTGCTTCACGTGCGTTCTCCTCATTCGCGAACGGATGTCTTCCGGGGATTCTTGCTTACGGTAAACGAAGCCGCAGCCGACCCGTAGATCGTGTGATCGGTCTTGACCGCTTCGACCAGCACTGACTGGGCGTAGCTTTCGTCCAGCAGGTTCGCCTGGCCGATCATGCTCGCACGGGTCGAGGGCAGATCGGGCAGCTTCTGGCGGTGAATCGTCGTGCTCGCCTTGCCCAGCGGAACATACAGGTACAGCTCATCGCCCTTGGGCTCCATCACACGCTGGATCGACTTGAGCAGGTCCTTCTCGCTCTTGACGGCGTACTTGTGCGGCTGATAGTCCTGCTCGGCCCAGAGGTACTCCACCGGATCACTGGCGATCAGCGTGTAGCTGCCCTCCTGGATGTCTTTGGGGAGCTTGAACTTCACGTCGATGGTTTTGCGATCTTTGCGGAAGCGTTCGCAGGTGAGCTTGCCGGTGACGGTCTGGCCGGGCTTGTAGGTCTCGCCGTCCAGGTCGAGTTTCGCGAGGTATACCGAGTTCTCGCCCTTCTCGATCGAGGCGTGGACGGTGATCTTCTCGGGGTAGCGAGGCTTGGCGTACCAGTTGTATGAGAACGCCGTCAGCGGCCTGTAGAGATCATTCGCCAGGCCCCAGAGGCCTTCGTCGCACTGGACGTTGGATGTCCGCACCTTGCCGAACTGGCCGTAGTCGACTTCCACCTCGTAGCGGACGATATGGTTCTCGGGCAGCGAGCGGAAAGCGAAGACCGACTCGTACACGACCGACTCTGCGAGCATGGGGGCGTACCACCAGTGCTTGACGATGTTGTATTTCTGCTTGCGGGCGCGGTCGTCCTCGTTGTGACGGACCGTGATTTCCAGCGGGATCATCGCGGGGGACTTGCCCACCTTGCCGCCCACCGCGACGTACTCGTCCCGGTCGGCCCGGCCTACCACGTCGACCGTCGAGGCCAGCTTGAAGCTCCGCATGATGCTGCTGACCACGGTGTGCACATACGCCGTAGCCATGGGATACTCGATCTCGCCCTCGCCATCGAAGCTGTGCCCGAAGGCCAGCACGCGGTCGTCGATGACCTCGGTGACCGTGCCCACCGCGTACCAGTCGAGGTCGCCGGAGACCAGGGGAATCGCAACCGCCGAACCGGGCTCTAGCTTGAGGCCCTTCACCTCGTCGGCTGCTGCGCTGCCAACCTTGCCCGCCTGGACGGGCATCAGACCGGCCGAGCGAAACGATTTCGACAGCCGGCCGAACGACTCCCTGCTGACGCCCGAGATCATCAGGGGCGCAGCCAGGGGCATCATCCGGGGCTGGGTTTCTTGCTGGTCGCCGCGGGTGTCGCGCAGGCGGATGGCGAGTTTCTTCGTTCGGGTCCGCTGGGGGTTGAGGACAGCTTTGAGATACGCCTCCCGCGAGCCTTTGCTGCGTCGCCAGCGACCCAGCGCCGACGAGCCGGTTCTGCCCCTGGACGACGAGGTTTCCTTCTGGCTTTTGTCGTCGCCCAGCTTGCTTTTCGCATCGGAGAGCACCCCGGCCACGCCGAGCATCTGGGTGATCGGCTGGATGCCACAGAGTGGTTCGTTGCTGAGCGACCACCCATAGGCGACCGCACCGATCATCTTGAACTTGCCGTCTTCGGGGTCACGAATGTACGCAGGCGAGCCGCTCATGCCCGCGATGATACCCGACTTCTGGAAGTCGAAGTCGTCGCTGGCGATCTTGGCGAGGATCACGTCCTGGCTGGGGCCCCACTGGCCCATCACCGAGACGATCTCGACGTCGAACTTCTCGATCTTCGTGCCGGCAAGGACCGTCAGCCCGTAGCCCTTCATGCCGCGCTTGAGCTTGCTGTGATGAAGGTACCGGTCGGACGATTCCACGAGCTTCCGGGCGGCCTGAATGTTGGAATCGCCCCGGCTGGGGGCGTTGGGATCTTTCGCCGATGCGTGGGAAAGCCCCGCCAGGCAGGCGAAGCCAACACAAATGACTCGAGCAGTCCGAAGGTTCATCAGCACTCTCCTGTATGGATCGAATGCGGGCCATGCTACGGCCCGCTGGGAGGCCCAACAAGCAAATTCGCACGTCCGCTTCCCGCAAGACGCGTGGCAGCACTTCTCCGCCGCGTCCGTCTTGACATCTAGACGTCAGCCACGTAGTGATAGTTCCCTGCGAAACGGTAAACTACTCGGGCCGGAAGGCTGCGGGAGGCCTGACGGCGCGATGGCCATGGGGAGACGCGAACCTTCTGCTCCCCATCGAGTCCAACCATTGCGCAACGGCGGGGGCGAACCTTAACGCCCCGGGACGCGTTGAAAGCATCAACCGGCCTGCGACAGACCACGGCAGGACGGTACCCAGGCAGGAGCACCAGGCATGATCGACGTGAAGCATCTCACGAAGTGGTACGGCCGCGTTCTGGCCGTCGATGATATTTCCTTCCACATCGAGAAGGGATCGGTCGTAGGGTTTCTAGGCCCCAACGGCGCGGGCAAGAGCACCACACTGAAGATCCTCACGTGCTATCTCCCCGCTACCAGCGGGACGGCGAGCATCGATGGACACGACGTGCTCGGTGAATCGCTGGAGGTCCGAAGGCGCATCGGATACATGCCCGAATCGGTCCCGGTGTACCCGGAGATGCGGGTGCGGGAGTATCTCGGGTTCCGGGCGGCCTTGCGGGACATCCCCCGCAAGGAGCGTGGCAAGGCGGTCCAGCGCGTCATGGAGCGTTGCTGGCTGCTGGATCCGGAAGATATGTCCCGAAGGCGGGTAGGCGAGTTGTCCCGTGGGTACCGCCAGCGCGTCGGCCTGGCCGAGGTGCTGCTGCACGACCCGCCGGTACTCGTGCTGGACGAGCCGACCCTGGGCCTGGACCCGGTGCAGATCCGCTCGATGCGCGAGCTGATCCAGCAGCTGGGACAGGACCACACAGTGCTGCTGTCCAGCCACATCCTCGCGGAGGTCGAGCAGACCTGCAATCAACTGATCGTGATCGCCTCGGGCAGGATCGCCGCCAGCGGATCGCCGGCCGAGCTTCGCGAGCGGATGGTCGGCCAGACGCGCGTCATCACCGAAATCAAGGGCGCCAAGCCCGGAGAGATCGCCCAGGCCGTGGCTAAGCTCGACAAGGTCGCCTCCGTTGACCAGGACACGCACGGCAACTGGACGCGCCTGAGCATCCAAGGCAAGGCCGGCAGCGACGTCCGCGCAGACGTCGCCTCCCTCGCCGGCGAGCAGGGATGGCAGATCCGCGAGCTGCGCCGCGAGATGGCGTCCCTGGAAGACTTCTTTGTGCAGATTACCTACGAGCAGAATCTCGCGGGCCGGCCTGTGTCGGCTTCGGCGTAACGGGCATCGAAAGGAATCCCCCGATGGGAAAAATCCTGACACTCTCACGACGGGAGCTGGCGGCCTATTTCTACTCGCCGCTGGCCTACGTGCTGGGAGGACTCTACCTGGCAGCCATCAGCCTGTGGTTCTTCCAGAATGTGTTCATTCCCGGCCAGGAGGCGTCGCTCAAGCCCCTGTTCGAGGCGATGGCGTACGTGATGGCCTTCGCCGCGCCGCTGCTGACGATGCGCCTGGTGAGCGACGAATTCCGCAGCGGGACGATCGAAACGCTCATGACCGCCCCGATTACGGACGTGCAGGTGGTGGTGGGCAAATTCCTCGGCGTGCTGGTGTTCTACCTGCTGCTGCTGGCGGTGACGCTGGTGTACCTGGTACTCATGCTGGTCTACGGCCAGCCTGACCCCGGCGTGGTCGCCACCGGGTACCTGGGCATGGTGCTGCTGGGCGCGGCGTACCTGGCCGTGGGGCTGTTTACCTCGACCCTGACACGATACCAGTTGCTGGCAGCGGTGGTGGGCGTTGCGATTCTCGCGCTGTTCTCGATCGTCATGCAGTTGCTGAGCCTGCACAGCCCCTCGCCGATTCGCGACGTCGCAGCCAGCCTCAATGCGATGGCGTACTTCCGTGACTTCGCGATGGGTTTCCTGGACACCCGCGGGGTGATGTACTTCCTGAGCACAGTAGCGATCTTCCTGTTTCTGAGCGTCAAGACCCTGGAGTCACGACGATGGCGATAAGTGAAGCAAAACGAACAGGCGACATTCTGCATCCGAAATTCGCCCGCATCAGCGCGTGGGAATCGATGGCGGCTTCGATCGTCCTGATGGTACTGCTGGCCTTTTACGCAGCCGGGGCGAATCTGGAATCGGTCGCGTCGACATCCCTGCTGGCTGCGGGACTCGGGCTGCTGGCGATCTCGACGATCGTGGGGTTCAACCTCTGGTGGCGAAGGCAGGCGTGGGCCCAGAAGTTCCTGCTTACCTTCTGGATCGCCCTGGGCTGCAGCGGGCTGGTCGTCCTGCTGGCCGGGGTGCTCAAAGCCACGCCCGACTGGTGGGACGAGAAGCTCCCGATGGCCTGGACCGGCCTGGGGATCCTCGTCGTGGGGGCGGCGTCGGCGCTGCTGGTGCACCTGGCCACCAGCGACGGCACGCGCCAGCGATACGCCTCCTCGGTCGGACTTACCGTCGGAGCGGCGATCGCGCTGCTGCTGGTAGCCAATCTCATCGCGCAGACCGAGTACTACCGCGCGAATGTCGAAGCCTTCGGCCAGTTCCGACTTTCCGAGCGAACCCGCCGCATTCTCGACAACGTCGAAACGCCCGTCGAGGCCACGGTCGTTTACACGGCTACGGACCCGGCCCGGCCGGGCTCGCACTTCCGCCCGCGGACGCTCGAACTGCTCCGCGAAATGGAGGAGCATAACGACAACCTCTCGGTGAGTTCGGTGACCTCCGACGCCGAGAAGGACCGCGTGCTGGCGCTGCTCTCTGCCCAGCGAGAGCAGCGATATGCGTCCCACGTGGCCTTCCTAAAGAGCTTCCGCAGCAGCGTGTCGCGCATCGGCGACCTGGCGCTGCAGGAAGCCCAGCCCGTACTCACCCTGGATCCCAACGAAGCGTACCTCTACGAGTGGAACCTCCCGCTGGGGCTGGATACGGCCATTCGCGAGATGCGCGAGCAGCTCAACGAAACCGAGACGGCCATTCGCAGACAGCAGGCCGAGGCCAACCCCGACTACCGACAACTCGCCGCAGACGCCAACGACGCTCTGCTCCGGGCACGGGAGTCACTCGCCGAGGAGATCCAGCGCATCGCCCGGCCTCTGGGCCTGGCCGCGGAGGTCAGGCAGAACACGCCCGCCGTCCTCGAGCGATACGACCAGGCCAACCAGGCGCTGACGGCGTTCACCAAGGCTTTGGGCGAGCCCAACGACCCCCTGCCGGAAGACCCGGCCGGGTTCCTCAAGAGCGTCTCGGTCGACGCCAACGAGGCAGGAATGGCACTCGGACGGGCAACCCGCGCCCTGCGGGCCGTGGCCGGGGACGACGGCCTGGAACTGCTGCAGAGCTCCTATTCCTGGCAGACACGGTTCCCTGAAGTCAACGCGTTGGGGATGTACACCGGACGCAGGCTCTCGGTGGATCGCCTGTCGACCCAGTTTACCCAGGCCCTGATGAGCCTGGCTGCGGATCGCGCTTATCTCGCTGAGACCCGCAACAAAGAACAGCTCCAGCAGGTCATCGGCTTCACCCGCCAGAACTGGCCACAGAGCGCCCCGATGTTCCGATCGCTCAAAGACATGGCCGCCGAGGCCCTCGAGGGCGTCAGCAACGTCGACGAAGCATCGCAGACGCTCATGCAGCAGGCCGGCGAAGGCAAGCTCATGCCCCAGACGATCCAGGCGATCAACGACCTGCTGAACGCCCATGCCGCCCTGCCGGCCGTCGAGGAAAGCGACTTTGCCGACGAGTTGGAGAACGAGAACATCATCATTCTCCAGGCGGCAGGCAAGACCCGCGTGCTGGAGTTCGATGAGGTCTGGCCGCTTCGGTCCCGCAACCCGGGCGAGCAAGCCAACGACGACAGGCAGATCGAAGACCGCACCTTCAACGGCGACTCGGTGATCTCCTCGGAGATCCTGAGCATGACCCACAAACCGTTCGGCACGGTGATCCTGACATACTTCGAACCCCAGATTCCCCCGCAGATGGCCAGGTACGTCCAACTGCCCCCCCCGGACATCGGCCTGTCCGACGTAACGGTGCTGCGGGAGCGTCTTGAGGCCGCCAACTTCCGCGTGGTGGAATGGAATCTGCGCGACCCGATGCCCGAAGAGGTCTCCGCCCCGGCCGAGAGCGATCCCAACGCAGCGCCTCCCACGCCGGCCGATGCGTCCCGCCGCGTGCTGGTGGTCCTGCCCCCCATGCCGAATGAACTGCTGGGCCCGCAGATGGCACAGATGCAGGGGATCGCCTTCGGGCCCGAGCACCAGGCTCGCCTGGCCGAGGCGATCGATTCCGGCATCGGCGCGGTCTTCCTGACGCACTACTCCCACCGTCGGTACCGCGAGGTGTATCCCGGCATGCCTCCGATGCCGGTCCAGCCGCGCTACGCACTCGGCGAATATCTGACCAACGAGTGGGGCATCGAGCTGCAGGAGGATTTCTTCGTGGTCAACGCGGTCTCCGACCCGCGCCTGCCCGGTCAGTACCGCATCAACCTCTCGAAGATCTACTACGCCAAGTTCAATGCGTACACCGACCACCCCATTGGCGAGCCCCTGCAGGGCAGGCGGACGTACTGGCAGGCGGTCTGTCCGCTGAGGACCACTCCCGACCAGCCCCTGGGCCAGGACGCCAACGGCATCACCATCGAGCCGGTGCTGACGATACCCGAAAGCTGGGACCACGTCTGGGCGACCCCCAGCATGATGCGCCTCCAGCAACAATTCGAGAGCGAGGGCAGCTACGTCAGCCCCGACCCCGAACAGGGCGACCTGCTGCCGCCGATGCACCTGGTGCTGGCTGCCACGCGCACCGGCCAGGGCGACCGCGGCAAGAAGGACACCCGCATCGTCGTGACATCGACCGGCCTGGGATTGGTTGACAGCTACCTCACCAGCAAGGTCGACGAAGTCGACGAGACCGGCAGCAGCAGGCTCACCGACCCGCCCCACGCCAACGCCGAGCTGGTCGTCAACAGCGTGTACTGGGTTACCGCGTGGGAGCAGTACATCGCGGCCGGGCCGGTCAAGGTTCAGCCCATCGACCGTATCGCCCCCTCGACCTACCGCGTGCTGTGGATCCTGTGCGTGATGGGGCTGCCCGCGACGATCCTGGTCCTTGGCGGGGTGGTCCTGCTGGTTCGCCAGCGTTAGCCCGACCCTATCCGACAACGAGCGTTCCTCCGGAGACAAAAGAGATGAAGGCGAAAACGGCAGTAGTTCTCCTGGCACTGGTGTTGATCGGCGTGGGGTTCCTGACGGTCCGGCAGAGCGACTGGCTGGAGTCGGGCGACCCCAACGAACCGGCGGACGAGACAGCCTCGATTTTCGAAGAGGACAACCTGCGGGCACCGCAACGGGTCGAAGTGACGTCCGCCCGGGGCGAGGACCTCGTCTTCCAGCGACAGGACGATCGCTGGCGGATGACCCAGCCCATCCAGGCGCCGGCCGAGGTGAGCAAAGTCTACGAAATCATCGAGTTGGCATCGCCGGCCGAGGCACAGCGTGCCTTCATGCCCGACCAGCCCGAAGGCGTGCCCGACAGCGTGACCTCCCTGGACAAACCCCTCTGGACGATCCGCGTCACCGACGACCAGGGAAGCCGGCGCACCCTCAGGATAGGCCGCAAGACCCCTTCGCTGGGCACGGCACGCCAGGGCACATACGTCAGACCGGGCGATGCGGAGAAGACCTTCGTCGTCACAAAAGACTTCGCACGCGTCCTGTCCCGCAGGCCCGACGAGTACCGCGACCTGACAATGCTCGATCTCCAGCCGTCGCGCATCCGCACGATCTCCGTCGATGGCAACCAGGCGTACACCGTCACGCGCACTGACGATGGCTGGGGGCTGACCGCCCCGGTAGCCGCACGCGCCAACGGCGACGCGATCGACGACCTGGCGGGCCGCCTCGCACGCATCAAGGCAGACAGATATGTTGCGGACGGCAACAGCGCCCGCACGTTGCGGTTCTACGGACTCACCGAGCCCCAGCTTCGCGTGGCGATCACCGTCGCGAGCGAAGATCCCAACGCCCAGCCGGCCACGCATCACCTGGCCATCGGCGGAAAGTCCGGAGACAGTATCTTCGCCCGCCTCGAAGATCAGACCGCGATCTACCAGCTGCCCGCCTCCATGCTGGACAAGCTCCAGCCGCCGCTGGACGGCATCCGCGGCAAGACATTGCTTGCCTTCGATCCTGGGGACGTCACTCGGATCGACATCACCGGCCGCGAGAAGGCTCTCGCCCTCCAGCGAGACGCCAATGGCTGGACGATGACCTCGCCGTACACGGGCCCTGCACGGAACCAAGCCGTTTCCGCGCTGCTGACGAAGCTGGAGAATCTCCAGGCCGATCGGTTCCGAGACAACCCCGGGCCGCTTTCCGCCCTGGGGCTCGAACCTGCGGAGCGTTCGATCGCCCTGTACCGCGAGGGCACCGACGAGGTGCTGACCCTGGAGATCGGAAGCCGGATCGAGGAGAAGGTCTTCCTTCGCAAGGCAGGCTCCCGGGCTATCGCCGAAGTGGACCGCAACACGGTCGATGCGCTTCTCCAGGAACCGGCGAACTACTGGCACACGAAGGTGCTGACGCTCGACGAGGGCACCGAGATCATCCGAATCGAGCAGGTCTACCGCGGCGTGAAGCGAGTAGCTGCAAGGGACGCAAACGACTGGGAGTTGGTCGAGCCGATCCCCAGCCCGGCCGACGTGGACGGCGTGGAGGGAATTCTCTTCCAGGTCCGCCGGCTGGATGGCAGAAAGACCACCGCCCTGGGAACGATTCCCGACGAACTCCGCAAGAGCGACACCCTCGTACAGCTCACACTGCACACCAGAACCGCCCGGGACCCCAACGCACCGAAAACAGGAACGATCACGATCTACGCAGCCCTGCAGGACGACAAGACCATGCTCTGGCAGGCCGGGCAGCAGCCTCTGGCCGTTCGGGAATTCGCGGCCGGACTGCACATGGACCTCACAGCCGAGCTCCGCAAACGCGACATCATCGACACCCGCGCCGAGAAGATCCGGGAGATCCGTACAGCCGATCCAAACGGCCAGACGGTCACGTTCACCCGCACTCCCAGCGGCTGGGAAGCAAGCCCGAAGGACGCGGAGTTCGACTCCGAGCAGGTCGACTCGCTGGCGGGCGTGCTTGCGAGCCTCAGACCCACGCGGTTCGCGCTGGGCAAACCCGGTCTTGCAGGCCGGCTGGCCAAGGACAAACCCGTCCGCACACTGACGATCGAGCTGGAAGAAGACGACAAGCGGACACTGACAATCTACTCCACGGGCCCGGAAGACAGCGACCAGCGCTACGCAACGCTCAGCGGCGTCGACGCGGTGCTGGTGCTCTCTGCGTGGCAGGGGGAGCAACTGCTTACGGACTTCAAGCAGCCCGAGGAAATGCCCCAGCCGCTGCGCGGCATGCCCTCCGGTCGATGAGCGGAATCCCCGGGTATCGCAGGTCTCACTTCCGCCCTCGCGGGGTGTCTATCCTCATGCGCCCCGGCCGACGAATCGCCCTGTTCGATTGCGGGCGCATCGGTTACAATATTTTCGTGAGTCTGCCCGAGTAGTCCCCACGAAAGGCGTGGCATGAGATACGCATCGCTTGTAGCAGTCGGCATCGCCTGGCTGGTTCTGGTCGCCCCGGCCTGGTCGGACAGGAATGACGACAAGGACCACAAGAAGATCGAGCGCAAGGTCCCCGATCGCGAGACGTTTCTGGAGCGGGTCAAGCAGATCGAGGAAGACGGCGAAGCCCTGCTGGAGCGTACCGACCCCAACGGCGACCCCGAGACCCGCGTGATCGACCTGAAGTACGATAAGGACATGGTCCCACTGCTTCGGTCCCAACTGTTCGAACGCAGACGACAGCAGATCGGAGCCTACGTCGCCTATCAGTTGCTCAGGCCCCTGCTGGATAGCGATGTCGAAACCATTCGCGTGGCCATGCCGCACGTACTCGTGATCCAACGGCGATATGGACGGTATCTCCCGCTGCCGAACTACTCCGAGGCGCAGCTGCGTGCGCTGGAGTACCCGGACGACATAGGCAGCCCGGCCCGTATGCTTGCGACCGTCGAGAGAGTCACCCGCAAGCGCGAAGAAAAAATCAAACGCGACTGGCTGTTCGCGTTCCCCAACAAGAACGCCGCCAAGCTCGAAACACTGGTCTATCACCTGATGCTGCTCTCAAAGGACAGCAAGTACGATCGCGTGATTACCCGGAACGTCGAGCAGGAGTTCCGCAAGAAGACCGTCCTGGGGCTGAGGGCCATGCGCGCGGTGGCAGAGCATGCCGACACGCTCACCAAAGAGCGGGCGAAGAGGTACTACGACTGGGCGATGAAACGCGGCGAGGAACTCAAGTACGTCAAGGAGAAGTGCCTCGATCCCGGGGAGATCGACCTCCAGCCGGAAGCCAACAGCAGTCATGGGCACGATGATGTCCTCGTCGGCCGGGAGTTCTACAAGCTCGCCGCCGCCGTGGCGGACAAAGCCGGCGAAAAGGAGCCCAAGGTCCCTTCCGACAGGGACATCAAGGAGTACATCAAGAAGCACAAGAAGAAGTAGCCCCATTCGCCGTTCTGCCCGATGACCGACACGCCGCGCCCAACCCGACGCATCATCCCCTTGATGTGTTCGTCCATGGACTCTCTGCTCGAGACGATCCGTGAGGTCCGCCGCACCCCCGCCGGGGCCGTCGAGCTCCGGCTGGACGCGCTTGACAACCTGCCCTCGCCCGACCAACTCGTAGCCGCCGTGTCCGAAGCAGGAGACCTCGAGACGATCGTTACCTGCAGACCCGCCCGGCAGGGAGGCCGGTTCGAAGGCGACGAATCCCCTCGCCTGCAACTGCTGCGACAGGCCGCCGAGGGCAAGGCCACCTGGATCGACATCGAAGATGACGTTCCCCTGCAGCACTGGCCGGACCCCGCGAAGGTCATCATCAGCCATCACGACTTCCAGCGATGCCCGCCGGACCTCGACGGGATCGTCCGGCGCATGGAGCAGACCCCTGCCGCGGTCGTCAAAGTCGCGTTCGCCGCGGAAGGCCCGCAGGACGCCCTGCGAGCGCTGGACGTGCTCCGCAATGCAAAGAAACCCGCCATCGCCCTGGCGATGGGCGAGCCCGGGCTGGCCAGCAGGATCCTTGCCGGGAAGTTCGGGGCGTTCGGCACGTTCGCCGCGCTGTCTTCCGGGGAGGAATCCGCCCCCGGCCAGCCGACGATCCACGAACTCATCGGACTGTACCGGTGGGATGCGATCGGCCCGGAGACGCAACTGATGGGCGTGATCGGCTGCCCCGTCGCCCACTCCATGAGCCCGGCCATCCACAACGCGTCCTTCTGCGAAACCCACGTCGATGCCGTCTACGTGCCCCTGCGCGTCGAGCCCGGCGAGGAAAACTTCCTCCGCCTGCTGGACGCGATCGTTGCGAGGCCCTGGCTGCACTGGCGCGGGCTGTCGGTGACCGTCCCGCACAAGGAAAACGCACTGCGGTACGTGGGCGAGGACCGCTGCGACCCCCTGGCCGGACGCATCGGAGCGGTCAACACCGTCACGATCGACCAGGCCGGCCGGCTCCGCGGAGACAACACCGACTACGCAGCGGCCATCGACGCGCTGTGCACCGCGATGGACATCCGGCGGGAAGACCTCGCCGGCAGGAAGGTGTCCGTCCTGGGCGCGGGGGGAGCAGCCCGGGCCATCGTCGCCGCCCTTGCCCACTACCACGCCAACGTCACCGTCTGCAATCGCACCCTCGCCCGGGCCGAAGCCCTGGCCGGGGAGTTCGACGCCGCCGCCCTGCCCCTCGACCAGGCCGGGACCGTCGAGGCGGACATCGTGATCAACTGCACAGCCCGGGGGATGCACCTGGCCGATCCGGGCTCGCCGATCGACCGCATCCCCGCCCACACGCAGATGGTGTTCGACACGATCTACAACCCGCCGGAAACCGAGCTGCTTCGCCTTGCCCGCCGGGCGGGGGCGCAGGCGCTGTCCGGCATCGAGATGTTCGTCGGCCAGGGGGCAAGGCAGTTCGAATTGTGGACTGGCAGGCCCGCCCCCACCGACGTGATGAAACGCGAAATCCTCAGCCGACTGGACCCCCCGTGACCGCCGCCGAAGACCGCATCGCCGAAGTAACCCGCATCCACGCCGACGCCCTGCTCGCCCGCAGCGACTACATCCCGCTGATTGTCGGCACGAAATGCCCCGGCCAGCCGCCGCGCGAAGCCTTCCGCCAGGACACCCGCGCCGCCGTCGCCCAGGCCGTGGGGGCACTCGCACCCCGCGTCGAGATCGACTCCGACTGGATCCCGTCGGTCAGCATCGGCCTGTTCCAGTGCATCGCGATCCCCAGCCTGCTGGGCGCGCCGCTGAAAGAGATCGCCGGCTCCGAGCCGATCTGCGAGCCGTGCTTCTCGTCGCTGGACGAAGCCATCGATGCCGGCACGCCCGCCGTCGAAGGCCCGGTCATCGATGAGCTGCTGACCGTCGCCCGCGACGCCTGCGACACACTTCCCGAAGGCTGGCGGCTGTCGATGCCCGCATCCGCCTCGCCCTGGGACCTCGCGACGCTGCTGCTGGGCGAGGAATTCCTGGTCGGCATGATCACCGAGCCCGACAAAGCCAGGCAACTGCTGGTGAACCTGACTGATATGTTCATCGAGCTGACCCAACTGACCCTCCGGTGCATCGGGCAGGAGCACGCGGCATACATCACCAACCGCGGCATCGCCGCACCCGGGTTCCGGCTGCCGAGCGACGCGATGGTCAACTTCTCGCCCGACATGCTGCGCCAGTTCCTGCCGCCCGTACTCGATCGCATCGGCCCGGCCCTCGGGCCCGCGATCATCCACTTCTGCACGACCCCCGCTCCGTCGGGGCACGTGCTGCCCGTGCTGACCGAACTCGACCACGTCCTGGCCGTCGACAACTGGCAGAAACCTTTCGTGTTCATCGGCGACGATGCGCCGGCCCGGCTTCAGGAAAACGTCGCGATCATCGGCGACCTCGACCTGTCCGACACCGACAAGATTGACGAGTTCTTCCGCTGGGAACCCGTCACGGACGTGCCCCGTAAAGGAGGCCGGGGAATGATCATCAACGCCTGGGCGCCCGACGTCGACGAAGGTCGCCGACTGTATGCATACTGGCGGTCCTGCCAGAACGCCTGACACCCGTAAGCCGGTGTCTTGCTGGCAGCGCATGGCGTCGGCCGTAACGACGGAGCCCTGCAGGTCCAGGAGTTCAAGCAGTTTCGACATGGTGGAGATCTCGTTGGCCTTGTCTTGGCAGACCACTTGCCCGAGGTCTGGTTGGGCAGGCACGAGAGGTCGATCTGTGGATCGTGGCTCGGCTGGCCGTCGTGTCGAAGCTGCGTCGCAGCTCACGCCGGTGAGGGCAATGGCGATGATGTCCAGAAGGCTGGCGGCGTCTGCCTTGGTTGTCGCGGGGATCTTCCATGTTGGCGAAAAAGCGCAGCGCACCACGCGCGGTTTGGGCGTCCATGCCAAAGTCCTTCCATGCAAAGGGGACCAGATCCCTGCGTGGCCACTGCAGGCATGTCGTGAGACAGCCTATGCGATCTCCGGTGCGAGCGCGACCTGAACCTGCGCCGAACATCAAATGCAATCACCTTCCGATGGAGAATGCGTTTGTCTTGGGGCCTCCCCTCAGCAGCGAGAATCAACTCCCGTCATGCGCGAGGAGATCCCACTGCAGCGGTGTTCCCCTTTGGATATCGCAGGACGCTTTGCGCCCCAGCACCTCGGGCAGGAACTTCGGTGGCAGGCCGGTCCCGGGACGGATGGAGCGGACGTTCTCCGGCGTCAGGGGCTGACCTTCTCTGATGTCCGCCACCACGAACAGAGACCGCCGGAAGACCGTGCTGGGCTGCTCAGCCGGTCTGCGGGCGAGTTGTCCCTCGCCCAATGCCTGCTCGGCCAGGCGAACCTGGCGGACCATGTCGGCGAACTCGTCGGGCTCCAGTGAAAACGCTGCGTCCGGGCCTCCGTCGCTTCGATGGAGCGTGAAGTGCTTCTCGATGATTGCTGCTCCCAACGCCACGGCTGTCACCGGGACCACCGGTTCCAGCGTGTGGTCCGACAGGCCGGATATCACGCCGAACTGCTCGGCGAGGGTGGCGATCGCCCGAAGGTTCGCATCAGCCGGGCTTGCGGGGTACGCGCTGGTGCACTTCAGGAGGGCGAGCTGGTCGTTGCCTTCCTGCCGGGCAGCGTCAACGGCGTCCTGGATCTCCTCGATGCCGGCCATGCCCGTCGAGAGGATCATGGGCTTGCCCGTCCGTGCGATCGTACGGATCAGCGGAATGTCGACCAGTTCGAACGAGGCGACCTTGTAGGCGGGTACGTCCATTCCCTCCAGGAACGCCACGGCGGTGTCGTCGAATGGCGTGGAGAACAGGTCGATGCCCAACCCGTCGGCGAGTTCCTTGAGCATCGGCTGCCAGTCCCAGGGTGTCTGCGCCTCGGAGTAGAGATCGTAAAGCGTTCGACCCTCCCAGATGGTACCCGGACCGATGCGAAAGTGCTCGCAGTCACAGTCGATCGTCATCGTGTCGGGGGTATAGGTCTGCAGCTTGACGGCGTTGGCACCGGCTTCGGCTGCGGCATGGACCAACTCGACCGCTCTGCTGTATTCCTGGCCGTGATTGGCCGAGAGCTCGGCGATGATGTAGCACGGACGGCCGCGGGCAATCTTGCGGGAGTGGATTTGGATTTCAGGCCTGGCCGGATCGGCGGACGACCGGCTTCCCGGTCCAGAACCGCAGGACCGCTTTTCCGCCAGCAGCGTCTTCTCATCCGTGAGCTCGACCGAGCAGTAAACCCTCTTGCCATTTCGGACGAAACACGCCGGGGGAAAAGGTGGGAAGGTTCGTGCCCTCAGCCAGTCCACAATCTCAGCGCCGGTGTAGGTAGCACTGAGGTCGATCTCGTCCAGTCTTGCCAGATCACTCTTCTTATGGATGGTTGCCTTGCTGGCATCCTGTGGGTGTCGCGGGGCGCGGCCAGCCCGGATCTGTGGCCAAGCTTCGTGGAACACGTCCTCACAGGCCTGCTCCAACTTCTGGTACAGTGTCTTGGCCGTGTCAGCGGGATCGACCGGCACCTGCTTCTGGCAGACAGTATCGCCGGTATCGATTCCCTCGTCGACGTAATGCACCGTTGCACCGGCTGGCGTCTGCTCCACAATGGACCAGACATTAGGGTGCGAACCCCGGTTCCAGGGCAGTAGCGCCGGATGGACGTTGAAGAACCCGGCTGCAGGAAGCTCGATCAGGGGCTTGCCCAACAGGTAGCCAAAGAAGACTGACAACCCCACGTCGACTCCGGCAGATTGGAGTGTTTCGATCACGTCAGGATCGTGTAGGCGGTCTGCCCGGATGATCTTGGCCCGGGCTGCTTGGGCGAGGTGAAGAATCTCGTCCCGATACCGCGAGCGTTCCGGCGGATGGACGGCAACGGCAACGATCGTTTCGCCGCGATCGACAAGCCACTGCAGCAGTCGCCTGCCCACTCGGTTGTTCCCGCAGTAAAGGATGCGCATCGACTCTATGGCTCCATGGTTACTCGCCGTGTGACTCGCTCGACCCCCTCGCCGTCGACCAGCCCCATGCCAGCATGAGACATCTCCGCTCGACGCTTCGGATCACCAACCAGGTCCGCCAAGGCTTCAGCGATTCGGGCTTCGTCGCAGTCCTCGTGCCATCCAAGATTAACCGAACAGCCGTGGACATCCAAGGATGCAGCGCAGGCGCGCTGGTTGTCGGCCAATACGACCACCACGTTCGGCAGGCCGAGATAGGCCATCTCCCAGCAGGTGCTTCCGCCGGCG
>CAZXSK010000047.1:0-33568 GCA_964642855.1 uncultured Planctomycetaceae bacterium
TGCCCGGCGACGACGTCACCCACCCCGTGCCCGACAACACCGGCTACATCACCGAAGGCCAGTTCTACCTCCGCAACGGGCGGATCGAACCGTTCGGCTCGCTTTCGCGCCTCAAGCAGCAGGTCAACGGCGACACCCGCGACGACCACCGCGCGATCATGGACGGCTGTCTTCAGCTGTACGCCATGTGCCGCGAGTCGCGCGAGAAACGGGACATGGGCTTCGAGATGTCCCCGTGGGACGACAAGCTGCTGCACTATGGCGACCTGTTCGAGGACCGCATCATGGACCTGGCGGTGAACATCCCGCTGTTCGAAGCCCTCGACCGATGCTGGAGCATTCTCGCCGAGTGTTTCACGCCCGTCGAGGCGGGTATTCGGCGTTCGATCCTCGAGAAACATTGGCCGAAACCGCTGGACGAGGAAACCGAATCCTCAGCGGACGCCGGCGAGGACGCAGAGCAGAAGACGGACGAAACGGAAGAAGCCGAAACCGTCACCAGCGAATCGTAACCGAAGCGAAATCGGAATCGCTCCATGGCTAAGAAGATCAAGCTGACCAGGCCCGAGATGAAGCGCCAGCGCGACGCGCTGCAGCGCTTCCAGCGCTACCTGCCGATGCTCAAGCTCAAGCAGCAGATGCTGCAGCTGCGCATGCGGCAGATCCAGGCGAATCTCCGCAAATCCGAAGCCGAGCGGGAAGAGGCCCAGAAGGAGTTCGACCGCTACAGCCACATCCTGGCGGATCTGTCGGGCATCAACGTGCGAAACCTCGCCAAGCCGGAGCAGGTGCGAACGTCGACGATGAACGTCGCGGGCGTCAAGCTGCCCGTATTCGAGGGGGCAGATTTCGCCTCGCCGACCTACAGCCTCTTCGCGACCCCGGCGTGGGTAGACAAAGCCCTCGCCGACCTGCGAGCCCTCAACGAGTGCGACGCCCGATGTGAAGTTCTCCGAGAGCAGTATCGCCTGCTGGACGAGGAACTCACGAAAATCATCCAGCGGGTGAACCTCTTCGAGAAGGTCAAAATCCCCGAAGCCCAGGAGGCCATCCGCCGAATCCGCATCCGCCTGGGCGACGAGATGACCGCCGGCGTAGGCCGAGCGAAAATCGCCAAGGGCAAACTCGAAGAGTCCGAGAAAAAGACAACCTACGACAGCGACGAGATCCATATGCCCCCACAGATCGAGCCCCAGCCGGAAGTGGGTGAAGCATGATCGCCAGCATGAACAAAGCCTTCGTGGTCTGCCGCGTGGAAGACCGCCAGAAACTGCTATCCGCCCTGCGGGAACTCGGGGTGGTCCATGTCGAGCCCGTTGATCCGGGCCGGGCCGTGGCCGAAGAGAAAACCCAACGGCAGATCGAAACCCTCCAGCGGGCTTCGACGATTCTTTCCCAGATCGAGCCCCGGGGCGAAACGCCCGACCTGTCGGCCATGCAGGCCAGCGAAGAGGTAACGGAGATCGAACGACGTTCCTCCGAGCTGAGTAATCGTCTGACCAGCCTGCAACGCCAGGTCGACGAACTGGCCGTCTGGGGAGACGTTACTCTCCAGCAGTTCCGCCAGCTCCGCCAGGCCGGGCTGGAAGTCGCCTTCTACCACGCGCCAGCCGAGCAGATCGGAGGCTTCCAAGCCGACCTGGTAACCACGGTCAGCGAGGACTACCACGGGCAGACGCTGGTTGCCGTCGTGAGCACTGACAGCGAGGTCGAACTGCCCGACGACGCCGAGGAAGTGGAACTCCCCCAGCGGGATCGCCCCTCGCTTCGCGAGGACGCCGCCCGTATCGACGAGCAACTGAAGTCCGACCGCAAACGGCTGGAGCAATTGGCGCATCTTCGCGACCCGATCGACCAGGCATTGGAACAGGTCCAGAGCGAAGCAGACTTCACCGTTGCCTCGCGAAGCGGCATGGAACAGCGAGGCCTGTATGCGATCCAGGGCTGGGTTCCGCAGGAGAAGACCCCCGGCCTGGCCGAAGGCCTGGAGAAGCGCAGCGTCGACGCCGCCGTCCGCGTGCGAGAACCCGAGGAATGCGAACAGCCCCCCACCCTGATCGAGTACCCCAAATGGGCGAACCCGATCCGGGCGCTGCTGGAGATGCTCGGAACGAACCCGGGCTACCGCGAATTCGATCCATCGCCGTTCTTCATGCTGGCGATGCCGATCTTTACCGCCATGCTGGTGGGCGACGCCGGCTACGGCCTGATCTTCACGGTCATCGGAGCGATCGCCTATCCGAAGATCGCCCGGGCCGGGGCCAAGCCCGCCGGTCAGCTGGTGCTGGTCTTCGGTGGCGCAACGCTCATCTGGGGCCTGCTGACGGCCAATGTCTTCGGCGTGGGCCCCAAGGAACTCTCCCAGGCTGGCGGGTTCTGGGCCGGAATCGGCGGTTCATGGGAGCACCTGGCGGTCTTCTGGCGAGCGCAGGAGGAAGAGGGCAGAAACCTGATCATGAAGATCAGTTTCATCATCGGGTGCGTGCATCTGGTGCTCGCCCATCTCAGGCAGGCGGTCGCCCTGCTGCCCGATCAGCGCGGCGTTGCGGAGGTCGGATGGGTCGGCTTCATCTTCGGCATGTTCACGCTGGTGTGGCTGATGTTCTTCCAGGACAACCCCCTCCTGCCGCCGATGGGCACGTTGTGGATCCTGCTGGGCAGTTTCTCGCTGATCGTACTGTTCTCCAGCCCCTCGGCGAATCCGCTGAAGCGCGTGGGGCTCGGGCTGATCAGCAACCTGATGGGCATACCCGGCGCTTTCGGCGACATGCTCAGCTACATCCGCCTGATGGCGGTAGGTCTGGCGAGCTACTACATCGCCAACGCCTTCAACAACCTGGCGATGGGAATCAGTTCCGGAAATGCCTGGCTTCTGCCGGCGACGATCCTGGTGCTGCTCCTGGCGCACTCGCTGAACATCGGCCTGTGCCTCGTTGCGATCTTCGCACACGGTGTGCGACTCAATATGCTTGAATTTTCGACGAACGCAGGGCTGCAGTGGAGCGGACGTCCCTATGCTCCCTTCGCCCTGAAGGCTTCAGCAAACGAAGGAGAACGGTGACATGGAATGGTTGGGTCAGATCGGATTCGCCTTGCCCCTGGGCCTGGGAGCAATCGGCAGTGCCTTGGGCATCGGAGCGGCCGGCCGGGCCGCGGCCGGCGCATGGGCCAAGGAAGCCCGCGCCGGCGAACAGATGAACTTCAAGTACATCGTCCTCATCGGCATGCCCCTCAGTCAGACAATCTACGGCCTGCTGGTGTCGCTCCTGGTCATCCTGCCGCGACTCAGCGGGGCCGTTGAGTACGATGTCACCGGCAAGGCAGGCGCCCTGTTTGTGATCGGCCTGGCTGCAGGGCTGGGCGAGCTGTTCAGCGCGTGGATGCAGGGAGCCATCGGAGCGGCAGGCGTTCGAGCCATGTCCGAAGCAGAGGGCAAACCCTTCACGAACACCATCATCGCAATGGGCATCGCGGAAACGGTCGGCATTTTCGCGTTCGTCTTCATGTTCATGCTCCTGCCCTGAGGCAGGTGTCAAGGGCGGAGCAATCCCCCGCCACAGCGCAACAGAAAGGGCCCGCGACGCGTCGCGGGCCCTTTGCACATAGCTTGCCACCGTCAGAGACTATCGGCTGCTGAGCGTATCGCTTCGGCCCTCCCTCGCGAGAGTAGGCCGGGCTTCCTGCCAGTGATCCCGGAAGAACTTCATCGCTACTTCCGGGACGCGCTGGTGACCCTTGCCGGGAATGACTGCCTCCTCGATCCGGAACCCCTCTTCCCGCAGATACTTGATGGCACTGCGTGACTGGGCGACGATCGTAGCCGGATCGTTCTCCCCGTAGTAGACCATGATGTCCAACCCCAGGGCATCTTCCTTGTTGTACCAGCCGTGGAGGTTCCAACGATTGAAGTTCCCGTTGCGGGCCACGATCGTCGAGAACACGTCCGGATGGCGCATCCCCACCCAGTAGGTGGGGAACCCGCCGCCGGAGAACCCGGTAATCATCATGTTCGCCCGGTCGATGTTGTAGCGGTATCCGAGCAGGCTGACGATGCTCAGGATGTATCGTTCGTTGGCGATCATCCCGACCAGCGGCCCGTCGCCGAACAGGCCGTCCGTTCCGACCAGTTCCGGGGCGACCACGATGCACCCGTTCTGCTCGCCCAGCCATTTCCATTCACGGATGTGGTGCTCGGCTACATCGTAGGGTGGCGTGCCGTGACAGGTCACGATCAGCGGAGCGGGTTTGTCGTCGCTGTAGCTGCTGGGCACGTAGATCCAGAACCCTCTCCCCGTGGAGGGATCCACCTCGCGCCATTGCTTGTTGGGGGTATTCTGGGGCTGGGGCACCGGGCATCCGGTCAGCATGCATCCAGCCAGGGCGATCAGAACCATCTTTCTCATGGGCTTCGACTCCTCATCGCAGCTGTCCTGCTTCGTCATGCTCGTGTACATTCCTTCTATCGGCGACCGGCGATGACAGGTTCGAGGCCACGAAGGATAGCAGATCGCCGATGCGCCTCCAACGCAAACCATGCACGAAAGCATGGGATGCCCCTCTCTTGCTGCGCGATGCCCACGAACCTGTACCCAACCGGCCGAAATCCCTTGGGCATTTCCAGATTCTACACCTCGCCCCGGTAAGGACCCCGGGGCCACACCTGCCATGCCTATCTTCCTATACGCATACGTGCATGCTTCTTATCGCCTCTGTTTACAGGCCTTTTGTGCACCTTCAGCCCTACATTCCGCGATCCATCTTCCGCTCGCGTGCCACATCGATCGTCAATCACGAGTTTCCGATGCATCGATACGGGGTAGAATCCCTCAATGAAATGAATTCGTTATGACGAATAAGTAAGCGAAGTACACGGGGAATGATAAACCCTTGCAAGGCAATCATTCGCGCGTGTACAAGAACGGATAGTGGCAACTGTTCTTCGCAAACAGGTAACGAAAACTCCCGGAAGGAGGTGTCACTGACATGGCGAAGAAGAAAGCTGCGAAGAAGACGAAGAAGAAGACGGCCAGGAAGGCCACGAGCAAGCCCGCCCGAAAGACGGCAAAGAAGGCCGCCAAGAAGGCAACCAAGCGAACTCGCAAGACGGCAAAGAAGGCGACCAAGAAGGCCAGGAAGACCGCCAAGCGGGCGAAGAAGGCCACGCGTAAGACGGCCAAGAAGGCCAGGAAGACCGCCAAGAGGGCAAAGAAAGCCACGCGCAAGACCGCCAAGAAGGCGACCAAGCGGACGAAGAAGGCCACCCGCAAGACCGCCAAGAAGGCGGCCAAGCGGACGAAGAAGGCCACCCGCAAAACCGCCAAGAGGGCAAAGAAGGCCACTCGCAAGACGGCCAAGAAGTCCAACAAGGCTGCCAAAAAGGTAGCCAGGAAATCCGCGAAGAAGGCCAAGACCGCGGCGAAGAAGACTCGCAAGAAAGCCGGGAAGGCGACCCGAAAGAAATCGTCCGGCAAGAGCAAGAAGTAGCTCGTAGCTTTTCGGCAACCGGCTGCCGCTGATTCGGCCGGTCAGCGGGGCCCGGGCCTCTGGGCCCGTCCAGCAACGAAGTATCCAGCGACAGGCATTGTCCAGGTGACTTGCCTGTCGCTGCTTTTGTGCTGCTGCGGACACACCTGGATACCGGAGACTTGTACCCGCGACAACGCCCCTTATAATGCCTCTCGTGAAAGTCATCGCGGTCATCAATCAGAAGGGCGGCGTCGGGAAGACCACCACGGTGGCCAACCTCGGAGCCGCACTCGCATCCCGAGGCTATGCGACGTGCCTGGTCGATCTGGATCCCCAGTCGCACCTGACACTGCATTTCGGGATCGAGCCGGGCCAGCCCGAGTCCAGCGTCTATGACGTGCTGACCTCCGAGGAATCGATCCGGGGCGCAGCGGTCCGGGTCGATGACGGCCTGCTCGTGGTGCCCTCAACCATCGACCTGGCTGCAGCAGAAGTGGAGCTGGTCACCACCGTGGGACGCGAGCAGATCCTGCGGGATCGCTTCGCCGAAGCCCAGGGGCTCGACTGCGATGTGGCAATGCTCGACTGCCCCCCGAGCCTCGGACTGCTTACTCTCAACGCACTCGCTGCTGCCGATGAGGTGCTCATTCCCCTCCAGCCTCATTTTCTCGCGCTTCAGGGGCTGGGCAAACTGCTGGAGACCGTGTCGCTGGTTCAGAAGCGAATCAACCCCACACTCCGCGTGGCCGGGGTGATCCTGTGCATGTACGAATCCAACACGCGACTGGCAGCAGAGGTCACCGCCGACCTGCAGGCCTTCTTCGACAGTTCCCGCGGCCAGCAGGTCCCCTGGGCGGGCGCCCAAATCCTCCGGACACCGATCCGGCGCAACGTCAAGCTGGCCGAGTGCCCGTCCCACGGAACGACCATCTTCGACTACGACCCGTCCTCGCACGGAGCCGCAGACTACAACACGGTCGCCGACGACTTCCTGGCGGCAGTTTTTCGCAGCGACAGCACCGGGACGTACCAGGAGCCAGCCGCAGACAAACCCCAGGGAGAATCTGAATCGATCCAGCCGCAGGAATCCGCAGGCCCTCCCGCTGAGACCGACGCACCTGATCTCTCGCCCGGCCCTGCCGCCGAAACGGGCGCCGGCGACGAGTCGCAACGGCCCGACGCCAACACCGACGACAGCGACAGATCTTCCGCGGACACTTTCGAACAGCGCGGCCAAGGCCAGCCTTCCGCAACCGAAAGCGGACAGTACGCCCCGCAGGAAGACACCCCTTCGCCATCGGCGGATCAAGCCGGCGACAAAGACCCCGTGGCCGATTCCTCCGCCAGCCCGGCAGAAGGCGATCTTCCGAGTCATCCACGACCCGCCTCGGCGGATTCCGAGCAGGCCAGGCCGCCTGAAACTCAATGACACGCAAGCCTGGGCTTCTCCGTCGCTGGCGACACCTGCTGCTGGCCGTCTTTGTGCTGGCATGGATCGCGTCGTATGTCGTCACCCACGTTCCGATCGCTCCGATCCTGCGGGAAATGAACCTCACCCTGTCCGACGTGATCTACCACGCCGTGGGCTACTTCGGGCTGTCGATGCTGCTGTTCCTGGTGATGCTCGCATACGGGGTCAGGCCCGCGACACGGGCCATTGGACTGCTGGCCATCATGGCCGTGTACGGCGCGTTCGACGAGATCTCCCAGGGATGGGTCGGGCGAGACCCGGACGTTGGGGACTGGCTTGCGGACATGCTCGGCGTGATCACGGCATGGCTGACAGGACGCGCGCTGGCCTCGCTGGGGGCGTCATCCGGCCTGGCCGACCCGGCCGACTGACCACTACTGACCGAAGCCCGCTTCCGCGACGCTGATCGCGTGCAGCATGGCCTTGGACTTGTTGATCGTCTCCATGTACTCGTTGGCGGGCACGGAATCGGCAACGATCCCTGCTCCCACCTGCAGGTAGATCTTTCCTCCGGCTACCACCATCGTCCGCAGGGCGATGCAGGTGTCCATGTTCCCGCCGAAGTCCACGTAGCCGATACCTCCGGCGTACGGGCCTCGACGCGTCGGCTCGAACTCGTCGATGATTTCCATCGCCCGGATCTTCGGTGCGCCGGACACCGTACCGACAGGCAGAGCGGCCTGGAGCGCATCGAACGCCGTCATGCCCTCGTTGAGCTTGCCCTGAACGTTGGAGACGATATGCATCACGTGGCTGTACCGCTCGATGGCCATTACGTCGGACAGCTCGACGGTCTTGGGTTCGGCCACGCGGCCTACGTCGTTGCGGGCGAGGTCCACGAGCATGATGTGCTCGGCCCGCTCTTTCGGATCGGCCAGCAGCTCTTCCTCAAGCTCCAGATCTTCCGATTCCGTGCTGCCCCTTGGGCGCGTACCGGCCAGCGGACGGTTCGTGACAACCCCGTCCTCGACGCGGCAGAGAATCTCAGGCGAGCTGCCCACGAGTGTCAGGTCCGGCATGGTCAGCAGGAACATGAACGGCGACGGGTTCACCACACGCAGGGCCCGATAGACGTCGAATGCCGAGGCGGACGTCTCGATCGCCAGCCGCTGCGACGTGACGACCTGGAAGATGTCACCCGCGCGGATGTACTCCTTGCAGCCCTCGACCATTTGCTCAAACCGCTCCCGCGACATGTTGCTCTGGAACGGCTTCTGGGCGAGCCCTTCGAGGGTGATCTCTCCGACGCTGTACGACCCGCCCTCCTGCAGACGGCGGATGGTTCGCTCGATGGAATCGGTAGCCTCGGTGTAGGCCGTGCCCGGATCGTCCTTCACGTGAGCGTTGCTGACGACCTTGATGGTCTTCGACACGTGGTCGAAAATCACCATCGTCCGATACAGGCCGAAGTAGATGTCCGGAAGCTGCCGGTCGTCCTCGGGGCCTTCGCCGATATCCTCGTAATAGCGAACCATGTCGTAGCCGGCGTACCCGACGATGCCCCCCGTGAACCTCGGCAGGCCGGGCAAGTGCACCGCCTTGTAGGACGACAGCGCCTTCTGCAGCTCACCGAGGGGGTCATGGGTCTCGACGGTTTCCGGCTTCTGTCCCGGACGCGTGATCGTCAGCTCATCGCGGCGGGCGACGAATGTCATCTCCGGATCGGCGCCCGCGAATGAGTACCGCGCCACCTGCTCGCCCCCGACCACGCTTTCCAGCAGGAAGGCGTTCTTCGCCGCAGCGAAGCCCACCGGCTGGGCGAGACGCTGGTATGCCGTAACCGGGGTCAGCGTGTCCGCCAGGAGCTGACGGTAGACGGGGATCGTGTTGCCCTCCCGGGCGTGATCGAGGAACTCGTCGAATGTCGGGTAATAATGCTTCACGGCAGCATCCTCAGGAAGAAGTCGTACTTGGTCCGTTCTGTGTGTCGTCGCCGTCGGAAAACTCCGACCACGCAACCCCTGCCGCCCCGATCACCCCGGCATCGGAACCCAGGGTTGCGATGGCAACGTCGGTCGCCGGCTCGGTCAGGCTCCAGTGAAGATCGACGAATCTCTCACGAAGCGGGCTCAGCAGGTCGTCTCCGGCCCGGGTCATCCCCCCCGCCAGCACGATGCGGTCCGGATCGAAGATCCTGCAGATGCTCACACATCCGATGGCCAGGTATCGGATCATCCGCTCCCAGACCGCCGTAGCCAGCTCGTCACCGTCGCGTCTGGCCTCATTGATGTCCTTGGCGTCGACGGCCCCATTTTGCTCCAGGACAGCCCGGAGACTGCTGGCCGCACCTTCCCGGATCCTCCGCTCGGCATGGCGAGCGGTGAAGCCGGCCGAGGCGTATTGCTCCAGGCAGCCCTGCTGGCCGCAGCCGCACTGTTCGCCGTCGGGCTGGACAATCATGTGTCCGAGTTCGGCGCCGATCTCGTGCGAGCCGTGCAGAATCCTGCCATCGATGACGATGCCGCTGCCGACGCCCGTCCCGAGCGTCAGCATGACGATGTTCTGGCTGCCTCGACCGGCGCCGCAGATGTACTCACCGTACGCTGCGGCATTCGCGTCGTTCTCAAGAACAGCCGGCAGCGACAGCGCTTCGGAAACGCGATCGCGGATCGCCAGGCCAACCATGCCAGGAATGTTGGGCATCGCGTGGATGACTCCCTCGGAAATGCTGAGCGGCCCGGGAGCCCCGATTCCGACGGCCAGCACGTTCTCCGAGTCGATCCCCGCGGTGTGCATGGCTTGCCTCGCTGCAGAGGCCATCGCGCCGACCACGTCGGCAGCGCCCGACGAAGGGGTTTCTACCTGCACACCGCCTGACAGCCGGTATTCGCCGTCCAGCACCCCGGCCTTGATGAACGTTCCGCCCAGATCAATTCCTATGCAATGCGTGGCCATCGGCTCCTCTCGCTTGGGGACAATCGGCCGACATTGTCGCGGCCCGGGGGGCGGTTGTAAAGGCCCCCTCCGACCGTTTGCCCCGAGCTACAGCCGATCCCACTCCGAATCAGCCAGGATCTCGTCGTCATCCTCCCCGGCGGCCCGGCCTTCGGAGTCGGCCTGCTCGGCAGGGCGTCCCCCGTCGTCGCCCTCGGGCTCGCTGGGCAGGTTCAGGTCATTGAGGTCCTCGGCTTCGTCCTCGGTCTCGGGGCGCGAGAAGTCCACGCCGGCCACGTTGGGCGAAGGCATCGACGCCCCGGATCCCGAGCCGCCCCGCGACCGGTCTACCTCCCCTTCCGCACGATCGAGGGCATGGCTCATGACGGTCCCGCCGGGCGTAGGCACCAGATCGTCCTCGGGCAGTTCCGGAAGATCGGGCAACTCCTCCTTCATCGGGTTGTCTTCGCGACGGGAAGCCGCCAGCAACGCCCCATCGAGACTCGGAAGGTAGTACACACGCTTACCCCCGATCTTGACCGTCTCCAGGCCGTACAGGGCGTGCAAACGCCTCCAGAGCTTGTAGAACGTGCTCACCGAGATCCCGATGTGACTCGCTGCCTCCTTCGACGTCACCCAGCCCGAGGGGGCCGGCGACCGCTCCCCGCGCAACCTGGCAAGCAACGCCTGGAGGAACTCGACCATTTCCTCGCTCGGCACGCGGCGAAGCATTCCTGCCAGATCGTCCAGATCCGGCCGTCCCGGGTCGGCGGAGGGATCACCCTTCGGCTGTTCCTTACTCTGAGGGGCGGGATGCTCCACGCGGCGTCTCCTTCCGGGCTATGGGTTGCGAAGCCTCGAAGCAGAATTGATGTCGTCGATGGCCTTCTTGGCCGCTGCGCGAACGTCTTCGCGATCATCGCGCATCAGGTCGAACAATGGCGAACGGGCCTTCGGATCGGCAATGCGCCCCAATGCCCGCGCGGCGGCAATCCGGACACTGGCGTCCTTGTCTTCCAGTCGTCCGATCAGCGGCTGGAGGGCTGCCTGGGCCTTCATGTCTCCCAGCATCTCCGCCGCGAGGGCGCGTGCATGAGTCGTCTCGGAATCCAGCTTGCCTGTCATCACGTCGACCGTTTTCCTGCCCATCGTCCGGATCGCCCGGGCTGCAGCGCGTGCCACCGCGTACGAGTCCGATTCCATCGCCTCGGCGAGCTGAGGAATCGCCTTCTCCGCGCCCATCGTCCCCAGCGCTCGGGCGGCCTCGGCGGCTACGTTGGGTTCGTCGTCCTTCAGCGCAGCGGTCAGCGCGTCGGTCCCACGCGGATCGGCCATCTTGCCCAGCGTCTCGGCTGCAAGCGCCCGCTCGGCAGGCTCGCCCTGCCTGAGCTGGCTGACCAGTCGATCGATCGCACGTCGTCCGTAACGGGCAAGTGCGCCCGATGCTTCCCATCGCACCTCGGGCCTGTCGTCACGAACCAGCGGGGCCAGCGCCTCGATGCCGCCCCGTGGCCGCAGGTTACCCAGAATCTTTGCCGCCATCGCGCGAACCTGCCACTGCTCCGAACCGGTCGCCTTCATCGCCCGGGAAGCCACCTGCTCGCCGCCGATCCGGGACAACGCTTCGCTGGCAGCCCGGCGGACCTCGTCTTCGGAGTCGTCCAGGGCGTTCCAGAGATCGTCGATCGCGCGGCGGTCTCCCGCCCGGCCCAGGGCCCGGGCGGCTTCGATCCGAACCGCAGAACTGCCCGAAGACAGTGCTTTGGTCAGCTCGCGCGACGCGGGGCGCCCCAACTCGCCGAGAGATTCTCCGGCTGCCGCTCGCACGCGAGGCGATCGATCGCCCAGCGCGTCGATCAGGGGGGAGACGGCCTGGTCGCTGCCGATGGACCCCAGTGCTTCCGCGGCCGCCTCGCGAACGAAGGCGTCCCGATCCGACAGTCGTCCCGCGACGGGTTCCACTGCCCGCGGATCTTCGATTCGCCCGAGCGCCTTGACCGCTGCGAGACGAACGTCGGTGTTCGAGGACTCCAGCAGATCCACCAACGCCGGCACGGCCTTGAGGTAGCCTCGGTTCCCAGCCTCCTTGGCCGCGGCTATCTTCTCGTGCATATCTCCGTTCCGCAGCGCAGTAACCAGCCGGTCGCGCGGCTCGTCGATCCGATTGCCTTCGACCTGCTGGCCGGTCTGGCAGCCCGCTACCATCGCCACCCACCCCAGGAAGACCACCCCGCCCAGCCATCTCCGAGCGACGGATCTCCTCAGATGGGCACTCATAGACCTGCTGCTGTTAACACGTCGGTTCACGATACGTCTCCCACACCCAGCTTGGGTACCGAAGTCCTGTCATCCGTCGGGTCGGATATAGCGTACCGCAGGCGACGCGGGCAGCCAAGGGGGAAACGAACGAGGAGACGAGGTAGGAAGCGTACGTCGACGCGGCGAGTTAGAGCGTCTTCCGCCAGTTGCTGATCTGCTCGATCCGCGCCTCGGAGGAGGCAGCGGTATCGTAGCCGGTCAGTTCGGGAGCGATCTGCTTGAGCACTTTCAGGATCTCGGCTTCCAGGTCTGCGTTGCCGTTGTCCGAACGGAGGATTTCCTCCAATTCCGTCAGCAGCGGGGTCACCGCCCTGCCGCCCATGCTCTGCAATGCACTGGCTGCATTGCCCCTCACCGACTCTTCCGAGGAGGCCAACTGCGGCACGAGCTTCGCCACCTGCTGAGCATCGTGTCGACGCTGCTTGTCGCGGGCCGCCTCGACCATCTGGGACAATGCCTTGATCTGGGACTCGTCGAGACGCTTGGCGAGCTGCCGGACGGCCTGCTGGCCCAACTGCACCACGGAGATCCACTCCTTCTGCTCATCCATCGCGTTGAGCCTCTTGCGAAGGCGTTCCATCGACTGTGCATGGAGCTTCGGGTCCTTCTGTTCGGCGATGGCCGCAACCGCGGTCGCTGAATTCGCCTGCAGCTGCGCGGAGATCCACTCCAGCCAGACATCACGGGCGAGCGAATCCTTCCGGGCTGCATAGAGCCTGGCGGCCTCCTGGAAATGTGGGGCGGCTTCGCCGGAGCGATCCGCCTTGACCAGCGACTGTGCAAGCATCCGCAGCGCCACGGGGAGCTTGGGCGATTTCTCGCTCTTGAGGGCAGCGACATACCGCTGCATGATCTCGATCCGCTCGGGCAGGGAATCCGTCCGACGCGAGAGCCTGTCGACGACCTTCTCGAGCAGTTCAGGCTTGGCGCCTTCCAGCAACCCCGAGACCAGGTCCCAGGCCTGCTGACGAACCGCCGCTTCCCGCTCGACGTCCGAAGACGTGTGCTTCAGGATCGGGTCGAGGTACTCCCGCCCGCCAAGCTTGGCAACGGCTACCAAAGCCGCCTGGCGAACACCGCGGTCCTGGTCTTCCAGAAGCGGAAGGATCGACTCGACCGACTCCGCCTGATCCAGGCGTGTCAGTGCATTGACCGCTGCCAGCCGAACCGTGGTCGAATCATCCGCGATCGCCGAGATAAGAGGTTTGAGGAAGCGCTTGTCTCCCACCACGCCCATCGCCGTCACCAGGGCTTCGCGCGTTTCGGCATGGTTCTTCAACTCCTCGACCGCCTGGTACCGCTTGACCAGCGCATCGACCGCCTGCTGCTGGACCTTGCCGCTGAGAGGCTTGGAGGCCGCCAGCCTTGCAAGCGCAAGCGCAGCCGGCCCGGCCATGACACCGTCCCTGCTGTCCAGCTCGTCCAAAACCATCGGAACTGCCCGGGCGATACGCAGTTGCCCCACCGCCTTGAGCAGCGCTCGTCGGGCGGCAAGGTCGCCTTCCACCTTCAGCCGGGCGACCACTTCCTCGGCGGCTTGCTGGTCGTCGAGGGTCGCCACCACAAGGGCTGCCTGGGTGCGAATGTCAGGTTCCGGGTCGCCCAGCAGCCTGCGCACCTGCTTGCGAATCTCGTCGGATACCGTTTCATTGGCAGCTACCTGGCGTTCGGTCAGCTTGATCGCGCCCGAACGCACCGTATCGATCGGGTCCCGCAGCATCCGCAGCAGCAACTCCTCACGCTTCGACTGGGGTGTCGCGGCGTACAGGTCCATCAGGGTATCCAGCAGCTTTCCGCGAAGCTTGGCGTTGTCCGCCTCCAGCTGCGCTTTGGACGACGCCAGCTTGTTGGCCAGGTCCGCCAGCCACACGCTGCGGGGGCGGTTCTTGTTACGCATCCACCAACGCTTCCACTCCCTGGTGTCGCCCTTGAAGGCCGTGATGTTCGTCATCTTCTCCAGCGCTTCGAGTGACGCCTTGCGTACGGAGGGGTCTTTGTCGTCGAGAAGCTGGATCAGGGCGTCGACGGAGGATTTCTCCAGCAGGCTCTGCATGCCCTCGATCGCCACGATCCGGATGTCCCGCCCGGTGTCGCTATCCAGGGCAACGGCGACGAGCTTGCCGGTGACGTCCTGGTCCTTGTACGTCGCCAGTGCCCGGGCTGCGGACGTCCGAACCGATGGCTCGTCTCCCGTGAGAAGCTTCAGGAGCGGATCGACGAATTCCTTCCGCCCCCCGCCCTGCAGCGCGATCGCCTCAGCCACGGCGGTCTGGGCGGCAACGTTGGTGGAATCCAACAGTGTCTCACGCAGGATCTTGCGTGCCTGGGCATACTCGCGGGTCAGAAGCCCCCCTGCCGCCTCCAGGCGCACCTTTGGCGTGCGGTTCGCCTCCCGAAGCTGGGCCGACCAGATACGCAGTTCCATCTGTTCGGCATCGGTGAGAGGGGCGTTGCCTTCCCCGGCTGCCATCGAAACCGGCCGGGGCGCAGCACAGATCATCGCGATAGCAAAGATCGCAAGAGGCCATCGACCGGCTTGAGCAGTGGTTCTTTCCACGATTGGCAGTTTACACGATGCCCCGACTCGGACAAAGATCCTGTTGATCTATACATCGGAAGTAGAGGCGTCCAACGCCAGAGACACGCCATACTTATTGAGGTTAGACGGCAAGAGGTGCAGCAGGTTCCATCGGCGAGGCCCTGCGCTGACCGACAGCCCGGGAAGACTCTGAGAACAGATTCCGGATGCGCGACTCAGGATTCGCCGCTCGGCTGGCTGTCCTTCTGTTCCTCGTAGGAGGAAGGGTCCAATCCCTGTTCGATCCATGCGACCTTGCGGACCCGGCGCTCATGCCTGCCGCCGCTCTCGAACTCCGTGTCGAGCCAACTTGAGACGATCCGCCGGATGAGTTCCTCGCCCAGCACGTCGCTGGCGAGGCACAGAATATTGGCATCGTTGTGGCGACGCGACATCTGTGCCGTCAGTTCATCGTGACAGAGCGCGGCGCGGATGCCGGCTACCTTGTTCGCGCAGATATCCATGCCGATGCCGCTGCCGCAGATCAGGATCCCTCTCTGGGCGGTGGAATCCGCCACGGCACGGGCGGTGGGGTAGGCCACGTCCGGATAGTCACAACTGTGGCCGCTGTTGGTCCCCATGTCCAGGACTTCATGCCCCATCTCACTCAGCAGGACACAGACCTTCTCCTTGACGCTGTGCCCTCGATGGTCTGCTGCGACGGCGATTTTCATAGCAATCCTTCGTTCATCTGCTTCTGGACCGCCCGGCGGATCGCCTGGGCGGTCATCCGGTATACGTCAATCCCCCCGCCTATCGGGTCCGGGATGTCGCGGGGATCGTCAAGCAGACTGTACTTCCGGGCATGGGCTGGATCCAGCCGATGCGCCTGGGCAATGTGCGACCCCGCAAGACAGAATACATGATCTGCTGAGTGTAGCAATTCGGGCGTCAATTGTCGACTCCGATGCCCGGATATGTCTACGCCGATTTCACCGGCCGCCTCGACCGCTTCTTCTGTCGCAGGCTGACCTTGCCCCGCCATGACACCCGCCGAGACCACCTCGATACCCTCGTCACGAAGCTCGGGCACGCTGCAACCTTCCCTCTCGGCGATCAGCTTGCGAGCGATGCCCTCGGCCATCGGGCTGCGACAGGTGTTTCCCGTACACACAAACAGGTATTTCCGGGAAACCATGTCGCGGACCTCCGCCTTGCTCCGCACGCCCTCACGCACGACCGACCACTGATTGCCCCGGAACCGCACGATTGTGCTGTCGTTGCAGTACTCTGTCTGGCCCGCGTCCAGCAGCATGTCGATCCGCCCATTGAGCGAGTCCAGCACGTCCTGGGCGCTGTGGGGCGACGGCTGCCCGGCGAGATTCGCGCTGGGCGCCACCACCGGGTCATCCATTCTTGCGAGCATCGCTGACGCGACCGGGTCGCTCGGGCAGCGCAGGCCGATCACGTGCTCGCGCGTGAGAATCGGGTACAACCCCCGGCCGTGGAGCGCCTCGTCTGCCAGTTCGCCCGGGAGCTCCAGCAGCAGCGTCACGGGCCCGGGCCAGCCTTGCTCGATCAGCCGGAACGCCTTGGGCGGGATCTCGTCGATGTACCGGCCGGCGTCGGCGACCGAACCCAGGTGCACCGAGAACGGATTCTCCGGGCGTTCCTTGAGCTCGCGCAGACGCTCCAGCGCTTTCTCGTCGGTCGCCAGGGCTGCGATGCCGTAGACCGTCTCGGTGGGAAAGCCCACCAGCTTTCCGTCCTCAAGTGCTGCCCTGGCCCGCTCGATGGCCGGGTCGATGTCCGCCTCGCAACCGATCTTGATTACCTTGGTCTCCATGTGACAGGGATTATCGGAAACTCAGCGGCGAAAGGTCAAGATCAGGATGCAAGCGACACGAACCCCACGCGCCAGGCCGGGCCCGCGCCAACCGCCCACCCGCCAGGTTGTGCAAGACATCGCCCCGCCGCTGGAGATCAATGCAAGGACTCTCTTTACCCCGCGTCCGCAGGCCGATAGCATAGTGCTCTTTCCGACATACCAGAGAACCGGCAGGAGCATGCCCCATGAGCTTGGATGACACGATCAGGGACCTCAAATACACTGAAAACGGACTGATCCCCGCGATCTGCGTCGATGCAGAAAGCAAGGAGGTCCTGATGATGGCCTGGATGAACGCCGACAGCCTGCGCGACACCGTCCGTACCGGCAAGACGCACTTCTGGTCCCGAAGCCGGCAGAAGTACTGGATGAAGGGCGAGTCGTCCGGCCACGTGCAGGAAGTCAAGGCCATCTATACCGACTGCGATAAGGACACGCTCGTCATCGAGGTCGATCAGCACGGCGCCGCCTGCCACAAGGGCTACTACTCGTGCTTCTACCGCAAACTCGACGACAGCGGCGAATGGACGGAAGCGGGCCGGCGGGTGTTCGACCCGGCAGAGGTATACAAAGACAAGAAATAGTCCCCCGCAACCCAAAGCCGGCTCGCTGAGGCGCTACGCAGGGATGCAGGTCCATGGCACGAGCCCCACAAGCAACCGACAGCCTGGGTAGACCCCGACGCCTGATGATCGCCCTGGACGTAATCGTGGGCGTCACGGCCTTGGTGGCGATCGCCTCGCTGATTCTCGAATACGGCGGATTCCGCCCCCGGCCGGTTCCGCTGGCCGTCCTGCACCTGGTCGACGCGATCGTCGTGGGCGTGTTCATCGCCGACCGCGCCGTCCGCTTTCTGCTGCCACGCAGAAAGGCCGAATACTTCCGGCAGAACTGGCTGGACGCCGCCCTGATCGCCCTGGCCGTGCTGGCGTTCGTCATCGGCCCGCGCATTTCCGGACACGTCCTGCCCGCCGGCGCGCTGTACGTGATCATCACCCAGGCGTACATCCTGCTGGCGCTGACCGTTCGGGCGATGAACGTCAACCTGCGCTTCGCCGGCAGTGGGATCCCGCCCAGTTGGCTGCTGATCGGCAGCTTCGCCGTCCTGTGCCTTGCGGGCTCGGGCCTGCTGATGCTCCCGGCCGCCGCTCCGCCCCCCGACAGCGTTCACTTCCGCATCACCTACTACACCGACGCGCTGTTCACAGCCGTCTCCGCCACCTGCGTGACGGGCCTGATCGTGCGCGATACCGGCCTGGAGTGGGCGCCGTTCGGCCAGGCGGTGATCCTGCTGCTCATCCAGCTCGGCGGGCTGGGGATCATGATGTTCGGCACGCTGCTGGCGTTGCTTGTCGGCAAGGGTCTCGGGCTGCGACAGTCCAACACGCTGGGGCAGGTGCTGGGAACCCAGGTCGGCTCGCTCGGGCGGGTCGTGCGGTTCGTGGTGTCCACCACGCTGGTCATGGAGGCCATCGGAGCGGTCGCCATGTATCCGATGTTCCGCCAGACCGTCGGCGCCACGGGCGAGCCCCTCTCTGCCGGGCAGGCGGCGTGGTACAGCGTGTTCCACAGCATCTCGGCGTTCTGCAACGCGGGCTTCAGCCTGTACGCAGGCAGTCTCACGCACGTCCGCAGCCAGGTGCAGGTGCTGGGTGTGTTCGCCCCGCTGATCGTCATCGGCGGCCTGGGGTTCCCCGTCCTGCAGGACCTCGCCGGAAACGCCCGGGTGCTGCTGCGGTCGGTCTTCCACCGCGCGGGGCTCCTCGGCCGGAGGCAGCTTTTCACCTCCCACACGCCGCGGTTCTCCCTGCACACGAAGATCGTCCTGGTCACCACGGCGATCCTGATCGTCACCGGCGCCGCCGGCCTGCTGCTGCTGGAGCCATCCTCCGCGGTCGGCTCGTCCGGCAACGGGCCCTCGTTCGGGCTGGCCGGCCTGTCCGGCTGGCCTCGCATCCGCGAGGCGATCTTCCAGTCCGTCACCGCAAGAACCGCCGGCTTCAACACCATCGACATGGCCCATCTCTCCAGCGCGGGACAGCTCTGGATGTGCCTGCTGATGGTCATCGGCGGCAGCCCGGCAAGCACCGCCGGCGGCATGAAGACCGTCACCTTCGCCCTGCTGGTCGGAAGCGCCTACTGCATGCTGCGCAAGCGCAATGAGCTGGAGCTGTTCCGCCGGCGCATCGGCTCGGAGATGTTCCGCAAAGTAGCCACCCTTGCGCTGTTGTACATCGGTCTGCTGACGATCGTCACGCTGCTTCTCTGCCGGACGATGCGCGGCTACCCGTTCATGGACCTGCTCTTCGAAGCCTGCAGCGCGTGTGGAACCGTCGGGCTCTCGACGGGCATCACCGGCAAGCTCAACGAACCGGGAAAATACATCATCATGGCCGGGATGTTCCTCGGCCGCGTCGGGCCGCTGACCATGCTGCTGGCGCTGGCGGCGAGGGTCCGGCCCGTGCGATACTCGTATGCCACCGAGGATGTGGTCATTGGCTGACATCGCTGCGCGCGGCGCAGCGCACATAACGGGAATTCCGGGGTAACACCATGGAACGATACGCTGTCATCGGATTGGGACGATACGGGTCGCGACTGGCGCAGCTGCTGACCAACGCCGGCGCCGACGTCGTGGCGATCGACCAGGACAAGGGCCTGGTCGAATCACTCCGCGACCGGGTTTCCCTCGCGGTCTGCATGGACAGTACCGACGAGGACGCCCTTCGGGCCCAGGGCATCGACAAGGTCGACGTCGCGCTGGTGTGCATCGGCGCCGACTTCGAAGCCAACGCCCTGACCACCGTCATCCTCAAGCAGCTTGGCATCCCGCGCGTCATCAGCCGGGCGACCACCAACACGCGCGGCGACATTCTCAGCCGCATCGGCGCAGACGACATCGCCAATCCAGAGAAGGAATCGGCCGAACGCTGGCGCGACCGCCTGCTCGTGCCCGCGCTGATGGAGCGCACCATCCTCGCCGAGGGTTACTCGCTCGCCCAGGTCCAGGCGCCGGCCAGCTTCCACGGCAAGACGCTCAAGGAACTCGCCGTCGCCAGCAAGTACAAGGTGCTCGTGGTGGCCATCCGTCGCAGCGTCGCCAAGCCCGGCGAGGAAGACACCAAACGCTCCGGGCACCCCTCGATCAGCATCCCGGGCCCGGACACCACCATCGAAGAAGGCGACATTCTGGTACTGATCGGCTCGGACGACGCCCTCAAGACCTTCCCCACGTGAGCCGGCCGCCGAATCCCGCGTCCCGAGCATTGCAAACCCGATCCCGCGCGATAGGATAAACCCCATGGCCAGGAAAGCTTCCGACACCCCGATGACCTACAAAGACGCCGGGGTCGATATCGACGCCGGCGACGAAGCCGTCAGCCGGTTCCGCCCACTCATCGAGCGGACCTTCTCCCCGCGCGTCGTCGAGCGGTACGGGTCCTTCGCGGGCCTGTTCCGCCTGGACTACAACGAGCGCCTCTTCAAGCGCAACTATCGCGAACCGGTCCTGGTCGCCTGCACCGACGGCGTCGGCACGAAAGTCAAGGTCGCCATCGATTCCGACAAGCTCGACACCGTCGGCATCGACCTGGTCGCCATGAACGTCAATGACATGATCTGCTGCGGCGCCGAGCCCCTGTTTTTTCTCGACTACATCGCCACCGCCAGGCTGACCCCCCAGCGGATGACACAACTGGTCCGTGGGATCAGCCGCGGCTGCCTGGAATCCGGTGCTGCCCTGCTGGGCGGCGAAACGGCTGAAATGCCCGACCTCTACCGCGCCGATGACTTCGACCTCGCCGGGTTCGCCGTCGGTGTCGTCGAACGCCACAAGCTCATCGACCCCACCACCGTCGAGCCCGGGGACGTCGCGATCGCCCTGGCCTCCGACGGGCTGCACTCCAACGGCTACGGGCTGGCGAGAAAGGTGCTGCTCGACAAGGCGGGCTACAGCCTTACCGACGCCCCACCGGAGCTCGACGGCGCGACCGTCGGCGAGGAAATGCTCCGCCCCACGCGCATCTACGTCAAACCCGTGCTGGAGGTCCTGCACACCTACAAGCGCAAGCGGGTCGTCAAGGCGATGGCCCACATCACCGGCGGAGGCCTGCCCGGCAACCTGCCCCGCGCCCTGCCCGAAGGACTCACCCTGCGCATCAAAAAAGACAGCTGGCAGCACCCGCCGATCTTTCGACTGATCGCCAAAGAAGGTCCTGTCGATCCCATCGAGATGCTCCGAGTGTTCAATATGGGCGTTGGCTTTGTCCTGTTCGTCTCGCCCAGCTTCGCCAACAGCATCATGAACAAGCTCCGCCGCGCCGGGGAACGCTGCTGGGTCCTCGGCAAGGTCAAGAAAGGCGGTCCGCAACTGCAATGGTCCTGATCACCCAAACTCGCGCACATCGCGCCCGCGCAGGCCTGGGCCTGCTGGTACTCGCAGCCTTGGCCGTTCTGCTGCCCCTCGCGGGTTGCGGCGGGTGGCGGAACAACATCACCGACAACTACTGGTCCGGCAACGAAGGCAAGCAGGACTCCGCCGGCTACTATTGGCCGCGGTTCGCGCAGGAGGACGTCGCCGAAATCCCCCTGGCCCTCGACGCCCAGGCCGACCTTCTCTGGTCAGGCCGGGCCCTCTACGCCAGACTGACCACCGCGGAGAACGTAGAGCAGATCGAACTGGCCGTCACACGCACCGACAACACCGGCAAGCTCCACCAGACAACCGTCACCTGGACGCCCCCCGGGCAGAAGATCAGCGCCAAGAAGCTGCTCGATCCAGAGAACCGCACCTGGCAGCCGCTGAAGGGGCCGGAGTTCCGCCATCGGGCCTCGCAGGCCGCCGACGTCCAGCGCGGGCAGGTCGTCTTCCGCCTGCCCTTCTCCGCCGTGGGAGTTCAGGGCATGCCCGAAGACCGCCTGTGGGTCGTGATCTGGGTGAACCGCAAAACGCTGGCCAAGGAGCCCGTCCGGCTGTTCATCGATCGCAACGCCGGGGTGATGGATTCCTCCGGCGAATGTCCCTACTGCACCGACTGACGCCCGCCGATACGCACGACGCACACGTCCCCGCGACGCAGGAAGGAGAGTCGCATGGCCGAGCAACCACGCATTCTCGTCGTCGGGTCCATCAACATGGACCTCACCATCCGCTGCAGCGAGAGGCCGGCCCCGGGAGAAACCATCCTGGGCGGTCAGTTCCTGACCTCTCCCGGGGGCAAGGGCGCCAACCAGGCCGTCGCCGCAGCCAGGCTGGGCGCAAAGGTCACCATGATCGGACGGGTCGGGCAGGACGCCTTCGGCCGCGACCTGCGTGACAATCTCGCATCCCAGGGCATCGACGTCGACTGTGTGGAGTACGTCCACGAAACCCCTTCGGGGGTTGCGATGATCGTCGTCGATGGCCACGGGGAGAACTCCATCGTGGTGGCCAGCGGCGCCAACGACAGCCTCACGCCCGACGACGTGTTCTCCTGCGAGGAACTCTTCCGCAACGCCGACGTGGTGCTCCTGCAGCTTGAACTGCCCCTGCCCACCGTCCGCGCCGCCATCGAGAAGGCCCATCGCAACGGCTGCAAGGTGGTCCTGGACCCCGCCCCGGTGCCCCGGCACTTCCCGCAGGAGCTCTACCAGGTGGACGTCATTTCGCCCAACTGCGGCGAGGCCGAGAAGCTCACAGGCTACAAGGCCTCTCCCGACGAACGCATGGACAAGAGTGTCGCGCTGGAGCTGATTGCCCGCGGCGCACAGGCTGCGGTGCTCAAGCTCGGCTCGCGAGGCGCGATGGTCGTCACCGCCGACGAGCAGATCGCCACCGTCCCCGCCTTCCGCAAGACCGTCGCCGACACCACCGGCGCGGGCGACGCCTTCACCGCCGCACTGGGCGTGGGGATCGCGCAGGGACGCTCGCTCCCCGAGGCGGCGCTGTTCGCCAACGCCGCCGGCGCCCTGGCGTGTACCCGACTTGGGGCCCAGTCCGCCCTGCCGACCCTGCAGGAAGTCCGCATGCTGCTGGCCGAAAACCATGAATGACCGGAGCAACCCCGTGACCGCAGACCGGATGATCGCCCGCGCCCTGGAACTCGGCGCGGACCATGCCGTGGAATTCGCCATCGACGATATCGTCTTCGATCCGCGAACCATCCTGAAATGCGCGTTCGGCTGCGACGACTGGGGCAAAGGCCACACCTGCCCCTCCCGGCCTGGCTCGCTGATGCCCTGGGAATACCGCCAGGTGCTCGGGCATTACCGCTGGGGGGTCATCGTCCATTCCACCGACAAGGCCACGAGTCAGTGCGTGTCCTACACGCTGGAGCGGGAGGCATTCCTTGAGGGCAAGCACTTCGCGTTCTCGATGAGCGACTGCGCGCTGTGCAGAGAATGTGCGGGCCACCAGAACAAGGCGTGCGTGAACCCGAAGAAGGCCCGCCCGGCGTTTCACAGCGTGGGCATCGACGTGTTCTCCACCGTCCGGAAATTCGACCTGCCCCTCAAACCCCTCCGCGACGAAGACGACACGCAGAACTGGTACTCGGCCGTGTTCGTGGACTGACACTCGTCGCGCAGCTTCTCGCCCAGGCCCCGCCCCGCAGCACAGAACCGTCCTATCCCTGCACGGTGACGATGAAGTGACGCGTCCGCGGGCCGTCGAACTCGCAGAAAAACAGCGACTGCCACGTGCCGAAGGCCAGTTTGCCGTCGATCAGCGGAACGCGCGCCGAGCAGCCCACCAGCGAGCTCTTGATATGCCCGGCCGAGTTGCCCTCGCCGTGACGATAGAAGCCCTGCTGCCAGGGAAACGCCTCGTCCAGCGCAGCGAGGATGTCGTGGACCACGTCGGGGTCGGCGTTCTCGTTGATGGTCACCCCGGCCGTGGTGTGCGGGACGTAGACGGTAACCATGCCGCTGTCGAGGCCGGATTCCTTCACCGCGTCACGGACCTGCGAGTCGATGCAGAGCATCGCGTCGCGATCGGGGGTTCGGATGTTGAACGTTCTGGAGTGCATGCCCCATGGATACACCAACGGGGGGCATGGGTGCAAGGAGGTTCCAAACGCCTCAGCCGCTGCTTTCTTCCTTGATGACTTTGGGCGTCACGAAGAAGTAGAGGTCGTTGACGAGGTTCTGGGAGCGGTGGTTCTTGAACAGCCACTCCATGCCCCGGATGTCGCCCAGACCGGGCACCTTCCGCTCGCGGGTGACCGTGCGGATCATCCGCAGGCCGCCGATGACCAGTGTCGAGCCGTCCTTGACGGTGACGAACGTTTCTGCCTCGCGCGAGTCGATGATCGGGTTGACCACCGTCGCCGTCGCCTCCTGGCGCGTCATGGCGGGAACAGGGGCGAACCCGCTGACGGCCGTGACCGACGTCACCACGTGAAGCTTGACACTCTTGCCCGCAGCCGCCTGGGGCGTGATGTAAAGCTGCACGCCGATGGGCTTGTAGGTGGTGCGCTCGGTGACGATCTGGTCGTTGGAGATCTTCGCCGACTGGATGGGCAGCTCCTGCCCGGCGAGCATGTAAGCGGTCTGCGAGACCGATACCGTCATGCGCGGCGAGGCGACGACCTTGATCAGCCCCATGTCCGCCAGCGCCTGGAACGTGGCGTCCAGCGTGATGCCCGCGTCCTGGAAGACCTTCATCAGCCGCAGCGCCGAGCCCTGGAAGGAATAATCGCCAAGGCCGGTCTGCGTGAGGGAATCGAGGAAGTCCTTCGTGCTGAACGTGCTGGACAGCGACTGGGTGTTGTCGCTGGCGATGTGTTTGATCAGGGCGTGCGCGCCGTACTGGAAGTCGAAGTCGTGGCTGACCTCGAAGATCCGCGCGGAGATCTCCACCTGCTTGGGCGCCGAATCAATATTCGCAAGCAGCCGGAGGACGCGGTCCTGCATCTCGCCCGGGCAGGTGATGATCAGCTTGTTCTGCAGGTCGATGGATTCGACCGTGCCCTTGCCCGCGAGGTGCTTGTTGACCAGCGCGACGATCGGCGCGAGGCTGGTCTGCTTGAGGGTAATCTCTCGCCGGCTCGTTCCGCCGTCGCGGCGGGAGTGCACTTCCGGGCCGCCGTAGTGCTGCAGCGTGTAGAAGATCTGCACCTTGCCGTCCTCGAGCTTGTCGATGGGCACGGTGCGTTTGATCTCCGCCACCCGCCGGTCGAGGGTTTCCTTCTCGGTGCAGTTGGCTTCGTGGTCGGGGTCGCGGTCGCCGCCGCCGGTGAACAGGTCCCGCATGCGGGCGATGCGCTCCCAGATGGGGCGCGGGGCAATCTTCTCGAGCGTCTGCCAGTCGTTCTCGCTGAGGACCTGCCGACTGGCTGCCAGTGCGACGGAGTCCTCCTCCGGATTGCCCGAAAGCACCAGCGGACGATCGGTGGGGTTGGACCAGCCGCCGAATTTGGCGTACTCGGTGACCTGCTCGGTGCAGCCGCCAAGGACAAAACCCCCCGCCAATAGTAGCACGGATCCCAACTTGGCAAAACTGAACGAAGTGGCCGTCTTGCGGAACATGGGGTGCATCGTTCTCTCTCTTCGGGCTCCTGGGCCCGTTTGAAACACAGAAATCGCGCGCGTTCCCCTGAGGGTCTATCGACCCGACACCCGGCATGGCCTTAGAAAAGACCGCCGGCGGGTAAGGTTTCGGCCGAATTTCCGGCTTTCCGGCAAACATGCCGTCCCGGCCTTCGTCTGATGGGTGCTCAGGTGGGGCTTTACCCCCGGCGCAGGACATGGGATAATTGCCCGTCAGGGAAAGGAGATGCCATGGCCATCATCGAGCCGCACATTCACATGTACTCCCGCACGACCGACGATTACCAGGCGATGTACGCCGCGGGAATCCGGGCATGCGTCGAGCCCTCGTTCTGGCTGGGAAGCAACCGCCGATACGCCGGAACTTTTTTCGATTACTTCCGGCTGATACTGGACTTCGAAACCACCCGCGCAGAGCGGTTCGGCATCGATCACTACGCAGCGGTCGGGTACAACCCCAAGGAGGCCGAGAACACCGCCCTGGTCGACGAGGTCGTCGCCGGCATGGGCGAATACCTCGACCATCCGCGATGCGTAGCCCTCGGCGAGATCGGCTTCAACAACATCACCGACAACGAGGAATACGCCTTCCGCAAGCAGCTGGAAATCGCGGCCGAGCGAGAAATGCTCGTGATCGTCCATCTTCCGCATTTCGAGAAGCCACAAGGAATTGCGCGAACGATGAAGGTCGTCCGCGAGGTCGGATTCCCCGAGGATCGCGTCTATCTCGACCACAACACCGAGGACACCATCGACCAGGCGATGGACACCGGCTGCTACGTCGGCATGACGGTTTACCCCATCAGCAAGCTCACGCCCGAGCGGGTCAGCGCCATGGTGCGCAAGCATGGCTGCGAGCGGATCATCGTTTCCGGCTCGGCCGACTGGGGAATCTCGGACCCCCTTTCGCTCGTAAAGGTAGTGGATTTCATGCGTAATGACGGCCACGACGACGAGACCATCGACCGGCTGGTCTTCCGCAACGCGATGGACTTCTACGGCCGGTGCGAGCGATTCAAGCCGCGGCTTGACCTGGTCCCCCCGGACCCCCGGACGTTCCAGAGATAGGGAATTCCTTTTGCAGCAATCGGTTAGCAACGACAGCCCGGCCGACGGAGCCCCGGACGACGCCCGCCCGCGCCGATCCCCAGCCAGCGCATGGGCCCAACTGCTGCGGCTGCCGAATCTGCTGACGGTGCCCGGCGACCCGATCGCGGGCTATCTTATTGCCTCTTCATTACTTGGGTCTGGTGTCGACTGGCGAATCATCCCGGCTGCCATCGCAAGCCTGCTGCTCTATGCCGGCGGGCTGGCGATGAACGACTGGTTCGACCTCGCCGAAGACCGTCGCGACCGCCCGACGAGGCCCCTGCCATCCGGGGAGATCCCTCAGTCGCAAGTCTTTGTGGCATGGTTGCTTCTGTGCATAGCAGGCGTGGGCACAGCGGCGATTGCCTCCCTGCCGGCTGCGGGGGTGGCGGCGGTCCTGGCCGGGCTGGTGCTGGCGTACAACGCCGGCATGAAGCGAATCGCCGTCCTCGGGCCGATCGTCATGGGCTCCTGCCGCGCGGCGAGCTTCCTCCTGGGCCTTGCCGTAGCTCAACGAAGCTTGCCAGATCTTGCCGTGGCTGCCTGGCCGTGCCTCGCCATTGCCGGCTATGTCGCCTCCTTGACGGCCATTGCCGGCCGTGAAGCAATCTGCCATCGAATCGGGCTCCGGCGGTACCTCCCGGCCTTCGTGATCTTCGCATGGACCTGGGTGGTATGCGTCACGATGCTCAACCTCGGGCTGCTCTGGCGGAACGAGTGGCAGTCGACGCTCGAAATTTTCCTGCTGCTGATCGTACTCGTCCAGGCCGTCAAAGCCGCGCGAAGGCTCCGGGGCACCCCGCCGCCGAAGGTCGTCCAGGCAACGGTCGGCACGCTCGTGCTCGCCCTGCTGCCGCTGCAGGCGTCGATCGCGGTGCTCGCCTCGGTGGGCACCGGCTCCCTGGCCGGGGTCGTCACCGGGGCCGGACTGCTGCTGGCCTGGCCGATCGCTGCCGCACTGGCCGGGAAGTTCTATGCAAGTTGACCGCCCCGCGACGATTGCCCCCGCCCGCCCGGCGGGGTATGGTACAGAACCATGAACACGCATCGGAAGCTGCTGATCCTGGACGTCGCCGCACTGGGCTACGACTTCCTCCGCGGCCGCCATTCGCTGCAGTGGGAAGGACTCGCCTTCAAGTCCACCAGCAGCGTGTTCCCCGCCGTAACCTGCACCGTCCAGGCCAGCTTCCGCACCGCCTCGCCGGTCGGCGAACACGGCATGGTCGCCAACGGCCGATACTTCCGCGACCTCCACAAGCCCATGTTCTGGGAGCAATCCGCCGATCTCGTCCAGGGCCGGCGGATCTGGGATGACTTCCGCGACGCGGGCGGGACCGTCGGCGTAATGTTCTGGCAGCAGTCGCTCGGCGAACGGGCCGACCTGGTCTATTCCCCCGCGCCCATCCACACCCATGGCGGTGGGATGATCATGGACTGCTACGCCCAGCCTCGCGACCTCAGCCGCTTCCTCCACGAACGCGCCGGCGGAAAGTTCCGACTCCACCGATACTGGGGGCCGCTGGCGTCGGCGAAGGTCGGAGACTGGATCGCCCGCGCCGTCTCGGCCGTGCTGACCGAGCCCGACGTCGCGCCCGACCTGCTGCTAGCCTACCTGCCCAGCCTCGACTACGACCTGCAGCGCTTCGGCCCGGACCATCCCAAAAGCCGCGCCGCCCTCGACCGCACCCTCGCGCAGATGGAGCAATGCCTCTCCGCCGCCCGCCGCGGCGGATACGAAGTGCTGATCTTCGGCGACTACGCGATCGGCCCGTGCACCGGCGAGGTGGTCTATCCCAACCGCGCCCTGGCCGAGGCAGGCCTGCTGGCCGTGCGGGAAATCAAGGGCATGCTCTACCCCGACTTCCACGCCAGCCGGGCCTTCGCGATGGTCGATCACGAAGTCGCCCACGTGTACGTAGCCGACCGGACCGACCTCGAACATACCGAAGCCGTCCTCGCCGAACTGCCCGGCGTGGCGGAAGTACTCGACGCACAGGGCAAGGCGCAGGCCCGCATCGATCACCCGGCCGCCGGCGAACTGGTGCTGCTGTCCGCCCCGGGGAACTGGCTGGCATATCCCTGGTGGACCCGTCGCCGCCAGGCCCCCGATTACGCTTCGCACATCGACATCCACAACAAACCCGGGTTCGATCCGTGCGAACTGTTTTTCGGCTGGCCTCCGCCGGGCGTCTCGCAGAACACCGCCCGCATCAGCGGCTCGCACGGGCAGCTCGGGCCCGATCGCGACGTCGCCTGGGCGACCACCCTGCCGATCGACCACGAGCCGGCCGATCTGACGGAACTCGCCGAGGCCGTGCGGCAGTGGCTGACGGACTGAACACCCCCGCCGGATTTCCCACGAACTTTGCGCCCCTCCCGCACGTCCAAAGAAATACAGCCAGGCGTCACCGGCGGTGGCGGGATTCTTCCCCCCCGACCGGCGGAAACGACTATAATCACTGGAACCATGAGCAGTAAGCCAACCGAATCAACGTCCAGCCGCGCCGGCTCCTTCCCCAGCATCGAGTACCGCCAGCAGATCCGCGTGCCGTTTGAGTACCCGGTCTACTTTACCCGGCGGGCGATACACCCCCGCAACGATCTGCTCGCGGACGTCATCGACCGCCTCGGCGAAGGACGCAGGCACCGCGCGCTGGTCTATGTCGACCAGGGCGTCGCCGATGCCCACCCCCTGCTGTTGCGCCAGATCGCCGAGTACTTCCACCTCCGGCCAGAGCGGCTGGAGCTTGCCGCCCCCCCGGCCGTGGTGCCAGGCGGCGAGCAGGCCAAGAACTCCTGGGATACCGTCCGCGACATCCTGTGGACCGCGGGCAACGCCCATCTTGACCGCCAGAGCTTCATCCTCGCCATCGGCGGCGGGAGCATGCTCGACATGGTCGGCTTTGCAGCCTCGACGCTGCACCGCGGCGTGCGCCTGGTACGGCTGCCTTCGACCACCCTTGCCCAGAACGACGCGGGCGTGGGCGTCAAGAACGGCATGAACGAGCACGGACAGAAGAACTTCATCGGCACGTTCGCCCCGCCGTTTGCGGTCATCAACGACGCGTCGCTGCTGACGACCCTGCGCGACGTCGACTGGCGGGCGGGCGTCGCCGAGGCGATGAAGGTCGCCCTGATCGCCGATGCGTCGCTGTTCGACTTCCTCCGCAGCCGCGCCGAGGACCTGAGAAACCGCGACCTGCCCGCCATGGAAGAATGCGTCCGACGCTGCGCGATTCTGCATCTCGATCACATCCGCGAGCACGGCGACCCGTTCGAATTCGGCTCGGCCCGGCCTCTGGATTTCGGCCACTGGGCAGGCCACCGGATCGAAGCGCTTTCGGGCTATCGCACCGGCCACGGCCAGGCGGTTTCGGTCGGCATCGCGCTGGACAGTTACTACGCGTTTCGCCAGGGACTGCTCAGCCGCTGCGAGCTTGACGAGATCGTCGACACGCTCCGCCGCTGCGGTCTGCCCGTCTGGAGCCCCTGCCTTCGCACGGAATTGGGCGACGGAACCCCGGCCGTGCTCGAAGGCCTGCAGCAGTTCCGCGAGCATCTCGGCGGACGGCTTACCATCACGCTGCCGCGCGGCATCGGCCGAAAGGTCGAAGTCCACGAGATGAACCATCAGCACATCCTTGACGGCATCGACTGGCTGGAACCGCGCGCCACGGCGACCGACCGGCAGGACCGGACCTGATGCGGATCGCCGGCCAGTCTTCCCTGCACCTGACCTACTGCCTGAACGTGCACCCGGGCGAGACCTGGGCGGAGAATCTCCGGGCCATTGAGACCCAGGCAACGCGCGTGCGCGACCGGCTGAATGTCGACGGGCCCTTCGGGCTCGGGCTGCGCATCGGCAACGATGCATCGCTGGAGCTCCGCAAGCCAGGCCGGCTTGCCGAACTGCAGGACGTCCTGCAGCGGGAGCGCCTGTACGTATTCACGATCAACGGGTTTCCCTACGGTGCGTTCCACGGCCGACGGGTGAAGGAAAACGTCTACGCCCCCGACTGGCGGACCTCGGACCGTCGCGACTACACCATCCGCCTGGCCGAGATCCTCGCCCGACTCCTGCCGGAAGACACACCGGGGAGCATCTCCACGGTTCCGGGCTCGTACCGCCCGTGGATCCGCAGCGACAGCGACGAGCAGCAGATCGCCCACCGCCTGGCGGAGACAGCCATGGCGCTGGCGAGAATCCGCAGCGAAACGGGCAGGGACATCTGCCTGGCGATCGAACCCGAACCCGACTGCTACCTTCAGACCGCCCAACAGGTGGCGGACTTCCTCACGGGCAGGTTCCGGAAAACGGGAACGCAATTCCTCAAGCTCAACGCAGGGCTCGACGACAACGCCGGCGAGCAGATCCTTCGCAGGCACGTGGGCCTGTGTCTGGACACAGCCCACGCAGCCGTGCAGATGGAAGACCCGGCCGGAATTCTGCGGGAAATGCAAGCCAGGGGCGTGCGCGTCGCGAAGATCCAGCTTTCCGCGGCGATGGCCTGCGCTCCGGCGACGGAAGCCCTCACCCAGCTGGAAGCCTTCTGCGATCCGGTGTACCTGCACCAGGTCCACGCCCGCCGCTGCGACGGCCTGGATATCCGCTTTCCTGATCTTCGGCCCGCGATCGATCAGTGGAGAAGCACTTACGCCGACGAGGATCCCGAGCGGTGGCAGTGGCGCGTCCATTTCCACGTGCCGCTGTACCTGCCCGCTTCGGGGGCGATCCGTCCGGCGGGCCTGGAAAAAGGATCGGACTTCGCGGCGCTGCTTCGCAACGGCGCATGCAGCCAGTTGGAGATCGAGACCTACACCTTCGGCGTCCTGCCCGAGGCGATCCGGCCTGCGGACGTCACCGAAGGCATCGCGCGCGAATATCGGTGGGTGCTCGACGAACTGCTAAGCCGCCCGTCCTGAGTTCGCTCAAACGGCTGCGTAGGGGTTCGGTTGTCCCGTGGTCGCCGACACGCCCTGCAGCGCCTGCAGCCGCTGCTTCTGTCGCGCGGTGATGGTGACGACCAGCCCGGCCGTCAGGAACCCGACCAGCATCCACGCGCAGAGATAGGCGATGGAGATGCTGCCCGCCGAGGCCATCATTTCCGTGTCACCGTCAAACTGGAGCTTGGCCATCGCAGCCTTGTCGTAGCCGTTAGAGACCATGCCGAAAATACCGACCAGGATCCACGCGATCCACCAGCCGGTGACCAGGCTCGTCATGCCGCTTCGGGTAGCGCCTGGGTTTGCTTCGCTTCCCATGGCGACGTCGGACATGATCTGGTAAGGCTTCCAGAGATTCAGGATCGGACAGAACCACCACCCCACCGCCCCGGCCGGGGAGAACCGTATCTGCGGCGCGCGCAGGGCATGGAGATTCTTGTACGCACGATACACCCAGACCAGCAGCAGCACAAAAGACGCAAGCACGCCCAGACCAAACAGCATCCCTGCTACTGCCTGACGGGCGTCATTGGCTTCGGCCTTCTTCTCGATCTGGTTCTGCAGAACCGTCGCCTTCGCTCTTCCCGCGTAACTCCGCGAGTTCTGCCGGATCTCGGCCTTGGCCTCCCTGACCTCCGCCAGGAAACTGTTCTGCTGGCTGTAGGACCAGGCGAGAATCAGCGCCGCGACCGATGCGAACACCAGCGCCCCTGCCGCAAGATAACCCCGAATGGACGGGTTGACGAAGTCTCCCTGCACCCCCGCGGCAGCCGGTACCCCTGCGGGCGCCGGCGGCGGGGTCATCTGCGGACCCGCGGGAGACGGCTGGGGTTGGGCCTGCGCCTGCGAAGCAGCCTGGGCGACGGCAGCCTGCTCGGGAGACTCGTCCGCCAGGCCGTACGTCTGCGAGTCGGAGGACTCGACTTCCACCATCGGGGCGATCTGGAACTTCTCGGCGCACTTGGCGCACTTGACCGATCGACCCACAAACTCGTCCTTCACCTTGAACGTACTCAAACAGTGGGGGCACTGTGTCTTCATCGCCTGTCCGCTCCTGCGCAAATAAGGGAAGAAATGACCGACCCGGCTTGCCCAGGCGGGCTCCCAAGCCGCGACGAACCAGATCCTAGCTCACAAATCCGGTTCTTCAACCCGCTTGTGCAGAAAAGTCGCCGGCGAAAATCCCGCCTTCGACCGGTGTGGTTGTCTCTCGCGGCGGCGTGGGTCAGACCCAGCGGCTAGTCCTGCGTCTGCTTTTCCTTCTCGCGCTGCCTGGCCTTGGCCTCGGCCTGGTGGTTGACGATGTTTCTGGGCTTGCCCCGGTGGAACGCGCGGATGTTCTCCAGCGTGGTGTCCACGATGCGCTGGACGGCTTCCTCGGAGTTGAAGGCCATGTGCGGCGTGATGATCACGTTGGGCATGCGGAGCATGGCGTGGGACTGCACGACGGCCTGGAGCTTCTCCATGTCGAACGCGCGGGAGAGGATCTCTGCTTCTTCGCCGATGATGCCCTCCGCTTCGAGCACGTCCAGGCCCGCGCCGCCGAGCTTGCCGTCCTTCAGGGCATCCAGCAGCGCCTGGGGGTTGACGATCCCGCCGCGGGCGGTGTTGACCAGGATCGCCCCATCCTTCATCTTGCCGAACTCCTCGGTATCGATCATGTGGTGGGTGTGCTCGTTGTGGGGCACGTGGATACTGAGGATGTCCGACTCGGCCAGGAGCTTGTCGAAGTCGACGTACTCGAACCCGACCACGCCGGAGAGAACCGGGTCGGGCTTGATATCGAAGGCGATCCGCCGCATGCCGAAGCCCCCCGCGATGCGCAGGGCATGCTGGGCGATGTTGCCCGCTCCCAGCGCACCGAATGTCCTGCCCTGCAGGTCGATCCCGCGGAGGCCCTCGATGCTGAAATCGCCGCGGATGGTCCGTTCATGGGTGCGATGGATCTTCCGCGTCAGCGCGAGGATCAGCGCGAAGGCGTGCTCGGCGACGGTGTTCTCACCGTAGTGGGGAACATTGGCCACCAGGATGCCGCGCTCGTTGCAGGCGTCGACGTCGATGTGGTCGAAGCCGGTGCTGCGCGTGGCAATCAGCCGCAGATCGGGGAACCGGTCGATCTGCTCCTGGGTGACTTCGCTATGCACGAACGGGCTGAGCACCACGACGTCGTCGGGGATTTCGTCGTCGCCGACTTCGCCGAGGAGTTTCTCGGTCGAGGCGACATTGCAGTCGCCGTGACACCCCTCGACGAGCCGCTCGTGTTCCCACTTCTCGGCTTCGACGAAGAATACCTTCGGGCCCTGCTGGTCGTCGTTCTGGCGGTTGGATTCGTAAGTCATGGCGGTGCTCCGGATGGAATTGCGACTTGGTTCATTCTAGCCCCGCCACCCGCCGATGCCCAACCGGTCGCCGGCAGAATGACTTACGAAGTCGGGCCCCGCGGATTCTCAGACGAGCGAGTATAGCGGCGACG
>CAZXSK010000048.1:0-33514 GCA_964642855.1 uncultured Planctomycetaceae bacterium
GCGAAGCTTTCGCCACTACTCACATCAACTCCACCTTCGCCATGGCCAGGACGATCTTCTTGATTCCCCAGTCGCGGAAGTGGATCTGGGCGCGGGTCTCCGGCCAGGGTTGGGAGAGCTTCAGAACCTTCCCCGGGCCGAACTTCGGATGGTACACCTGGCTGCCGACGGACAGGTGCTCGTATTCCGGCGGCATGGGCGTCGACTGCTCCTGCATCTCGTACGGGTCGATCTGCGGCGCGGGCTGCCAGTCTCCGCCGGACTCGATCCGCTCGCGCGTGGCCATGTCCGCGTAGAACCCCCCGCCGGTGGCGCTCTGCCGCGCCGGCTGGTACGACGTCTCATCCTCGACCGTCACGCCCTCGCTGCCGATCTCGTCCAGAAATCGCGACGGGGCCTGGACTTCCATACGCCCTCGAATCCGCCGGCGACGGGCGGCGGAAATCGTCAGCTCGTCCATCGCGCGGGTCATGCCCACAAACGCCAGCCGACGCTCCTCTTCCACGTCGCACTCGCTGCCACCGCCCCAGTTGCCCCCACGCTCGAAGGGCAGCATGCCCTCCTCCCAGCCGACGATGAACACGGCCGGGAACTCCAGGCCCTTGGCGGCGTGGAGGGTCATGAGCGTCACGGCCCCGCCGGGCGCGCCGTCGAGGCGGTCGACGTCGCTGACCAGGCCGATGTGGTGCAGGAAGTCCGGCAGGGTGGCGTCGTCGGAGAGCGATTCGAACTCGGTGGCTGCGGAGATCAGCTCGTCGACATTGGCCTTCGCCTGGCGGGCGTCTTCCTCGTCGCCGAAGGAGGCGTCGAGGCGGGTCTTCTCGTAAACCGCTTCCAGGACTTCGCTTGCAGGCCTGTCGATGCCCTTTCGGAGGTCGTCGATCATCGCGGCGAACTCCTTGAGCTTCCGCGTGGCGGCCTTGCCGATCGACTCCCCGCCGCCGGCGCGGGCCAATTCCAGCACCGACTGGCCGGTGGCTTCGCCCGTGGCCACGAGGCGCTTGACCGTCGTCGCGCCGATGCCGCGCGTCGGCGTGTTGATGATCCGCAGGCAGGACAGGTCGTCGGCCGGGTTGGCCAGCAGCTTGCAGTACGCCAGAACGTCCTTGATCTCCTTGCGGTTGTAAAACGCCACGCCCCGGGCGACTCGGTACGGAAGTCCTTCCTTGAGCAGCACTTCCTCCAGCACACGAGACAGCGAATTCACGCGGTAGAACACCGCCACGCCGTCGAGGTCGCCCCCGCCGTCGCGGTACCGCGCGATCCGCCGGGCGACGAGTCTTGCCTCGGCCTGCTCGTCGTCGCAGTGGGCCACGAGAACGTCCGGGCCGCCCTCGCGCTGCGTCCAGAGACGCTTGTCCTTGCGCTGGGTGTTGCAGGCGATCAGGCTCGACGCGGCCGCGAGAATCGAGGCCGTCGAGCGGTAATTCTCCTCCAGGCGAATAACGGTTGCGTCGGGGTAGTCGTTCTCGAACTCCAGGATATTGCGTATGTTAGCGCCACGCCAGGCGTAGATGCTCTGGTCGGGATCGCCCGTGACGCAGATGTTCTGGTGGTCCATCGCGATGCCGTGGGCCAGCAGATACTGCACGTGGTTGGTGTCCTGATATTCGTCGATCAGGATGTACCGGTACCGCTGCGAGAGCCCCTGGCGGAGATCCGGCCGGCGCTTGAGCAGGAACGCAACCTTCAGCAGCAGGTCGTCGAAATCGACGGCATTGTTGGCGGCCAGTAGCTTGTGATACTGCTCGTAGATCCGGGCGACCTGGCGCTCATAGAAACCGTCCGCGGACTCCGCAAATGCCGGCGGTAGAAGGAGTTCGTTCTTGGCATTGGAGATGGTCGCATGGGCGGCGGCCGGGCGGATGTTCGATGAATCGACCTCCGCAAGGTCCATCGCCTGCTTGATCAGCCGGAGCTGATCTTCGCGGTCGTAGATCGAATAGGTCCCGCTGACGCCGGCTTCGTGGGCGAACTCCCGCAGCAGCCTGGCGCAGAGCGAGTGAAACGTGCAGATCGTCGCCCCGCGCGGGGCGTGGAGCGCTTCGACGCGTTCGGCCATCTCGCCGGCAGCCTTGTTGGTGAAGGTAATCGCCAGGATATTCCACGGCGCCACGCCCTGCTCGATGAGGTGGGCGATGCGTCGCGTGATGACGCGCGTCTTGCCGGATCCGGCGCCGGCAAGCACCAGCAAGGGTCCGTTAACGTGTGTCACCGCCGTACGTTGCGGATCGTTGAGTCCGGAAAGCAGGTCCAACCGCTACCTCCTGAAAATCGGGTTGCTCGTGATCGCGACTTCGCTGTCCATGGTAACGACCGCCCGGCGGTCCGGCCAGCGAAACCCCTGCGGTCGGAACCCGACACTCGGGAAAAGCCCTCAATGTACGCCGGCCGGCTCAAGGTTTGCCCCCAGCCATCGATGATGGTAGCGAGGAGCCTATCGATGCGTCCAGCCGCCATTGAAATAGACATGCCGGAAGTGCTTACCACGGGGCAGGTTGCAGAAATCTGCCACGTCGCCCCCAATACGGTGTCCAAGTGGGTGGACACCGGCCGGCTCCGCGGCTATCGCATCCCGGGCAGCAGGGAGAGGCGCATTCCGCGCGACCACCTGGTGGCCTTCATGCGAGCCCATGGCCTGCCGACCGGGGCCATCGACCAGGCCAGGATCCGCGTGCTGATGGTCGGCGAGGCCTTGAAGGACTCTTCGCAAGCGTTTTCAGAACATGACCTTATAACGGCGGATACCGCGACCAACAGCTTCGCAGCGGGAGCAGTCGCCCAGCGAACCCGCCCGCACGTGATCGTCATCGACACCCGCGCCGACAACCCGGCCGCCTTCTGCCGGGCGATCCGAAGCCTCTCAGACCTCGCAGAATCCAAGCTTGTAGCCGCCTGCGAGGGCGCCGACGAAGAGCAGGTGCGACATCTCCGACAGATCGGGTTCGACGCCGTGCTGCCCGAAACCGCCACGGCGGGGGATCTGGAGACCGCCATCCGCGCGCTGACGGGCACCTGCGTCTGACCGCCGCCGGCGCTTGCCGGTTCTTGCCGTACCTTGCCATTTCTTGCCGAGGCTGCCCGCCCATGCCGGCCGGCTGCCGGCCGCTGCCAATCGCGGCCGATTCTGCCCCGCCCTGCCCGAATCTCGCCGCAACGGCACCAATCCGGCGCGCAAACGGCTCCGCAAAGCACTCCCGCAGGTGCGCTGGCCGACACACGACTTGCATCCCTGCGCTCGCGCGATGAAAATGGCTGGCATGAAATTGCTGCTCACCGGGGACATCCACATCGGTCGCGCGTCGTCGAAGGTCGACGATCCGTCCTCGCATCGCGCGGCGGACACCTGGCTGGCGATCTGCGATCTGGCCCTCCGCGAGAACGTCGCGGCGGTCTGCCTCTCGGGCGATATCGCCGACGAGGCCAACCGGTTCTGGGAGGCGATCGGCCCGCTGGAGACGGGCACGCGCCGGCTGGCGGAACACGGCATCGTGACGCTGGCGGTGGCGGGCAATCACGACCATGACGTGCTCGCGAATCTCGCCGACGAGCTTCCTCCCGGGCAACTGACGCTCCTCGGTCGCGGCGGCCGATGGGAGCGGAAGGCGATCGACAATGAAAGCGGCCACCCATCCATATATATCGATGGGTGGTCATTCCCGCAGAAACGTGTCGCGCGCGACCCGCTCGAACAGTACGACCTGCCCCGCCCGGGCGACGCGCCCGTACTCGGGCTGGTCCACGGCGATCTCGACGTCGCCTCCAGCCACTACGGCCCCCTCTCGACCGACCGACTCGCCGCTGCAGGCGCCGACGGCTGGCTGATCGGACACATCCACACGCCCAGGCTGCTTGAACCCGGCAGCGCGTGGATCCTCCAGCCGGGATCCCCACAGGCACTCGACCCCGGTGAGCCCGGCCTGCACGGACCGTGGCTGGTCGAAGTCAGCAATGCCACCCTCGCCAGGCCGGAGATGATCCCGCTGTCCAGCGTCTGCTACGACCGCGTTGAAATCGACCTCGCCGGCGCGAGCGACCTCGATGACGCCCGCAACGAGTTCCTGGCCGCCATCAATCAACGCGCCGACGCAATCGCCGAAAGCGCCGGGCCCGCACTGCGACAGTTGCTGCTCCGACTGGCCGTGGTCGGGCGAACACCCGCCGCAGCCGCCCTGCAGGAAGACCCCGCCGCGCTGACCGACATCCGCGACCTGCAGCTCACGCGAGGCCAGGCGCAGGTCCGCGTCGAACGGGTGGACCTGGCCGTGCTGCCGGAGATCGATCTCGACGAATACGCCCGCCAGCAGTCAGCCGCGGGGGCGGTCGCGAGGGTGCTGGCGGAACTCCGCGACGATCGCCCCTCGCCCACCACGCAGAAGCTCCTTGCCGCCACGGCCGATGCGATCCGCAGCGAGTCCGCCTCCGCCGATTACGCCGACCTCGGGCCGCGGGACGTGACCGACCGCCTCGCGCGAGAGCACCTCACCCGCCAGGGACGGGCCCTGCTGACCGAACTGCTCCGACAGGGGGACGCGTGACCGACCGGGCCGTGACATTCCGCAACGTTACCGTCACGCGGACGCTGGGCATCGACCACGGCCAGGGGTTCGAGCTGCCCGACCTCTCTGCCGGCGTGAACCTCATCTACGGGCCCAACGGCTCGGGCAAGACCACGACCGCGCGCGTGTTGCAGGCACTGCTCTGGCCGGGACGCACCGACCTGCCCCGCCCCACCGCACGCGGCGAGCTCACCGCCGGCGACGCGACCTGGCGGGTGGACCTCGACGCCGGGCACGTCTCCGCCAGCTGCAACGACCAGGCCGGACAGGTGCCCGACTTCGGCCCGCCGGAAAACGCCCGCCGCTACCGTCTGGCACTCCACGAGCTGATCGTCGACGACGACCGCAGCTTCGCCGAGCAGATCGTGACCGCAAGCCAGGGCGGCTACGACCTCTCCCAGGCAGCCGAGAACATCAAGCAGGCATTTGAAAGGCCCGGGCCCGCGCCGCGAACGCTCAGGTCCAACCTGAAGAAGGCCGACGACGCCGTCCGCAAGGCCAGCCGCAAGCAGGAAGAGCTCGCCGCCCGGGAGCGAGAGCTCGACGACCTCCGCGCGCAGCGGTCGGCCGCCCAGCAGGCCAGCCGGCAGGCGGAGCTGCTGGAGAAGGTCCTGAGCTGTCGCCAGGCGAACCGCAGATGCGACGACATCGAAAGCCGGATCGCCCAACTGCCCGACCCCGTCACGAAACTGCGCGGCGACGAACGAGAGAAGCTCGACGAAATCGACCAGCGCATCGGCCACTGCCAGGACACCCTCCGCGACCTCCGCGAGAAAATTGAGAACTCCCGGGAAATCGAACGCCAGGCCAATCTGCCCGAAGGCCTGAGCGACGAAGCGAAAGTCAGCCTGGCTGCTGCGAAGAATCGTCTGGGTCGACTTCAGCCCGACCTCGACCGCGTGACCACCGAGGCAGAGCAGGCTGGGAGCGAGGCCGCGCGGGCACGAAAGCGTCTCGGGGACACGATCACCGACGAGCAACTCGACGCGCTGGAGGCCGTCGAGATCCCCGACGCCGGCGAATTCGCACGCCGGGCGCACCGGATTGCAGCCGAGACGGAAGCCCAGAAGGAGATGCGCCACTGGCTGGATCGGCCGGTGCCCGACGACCTGGTCGACCTCGACGCCGGCAAGCTCGGCCAGGCGTCACTCGCCTTGGCGCGATGGCTGCAGTGCGGCGGCGCCGGTCGTCCAGCTGCCCTGCCCTGGCCTGCCCTTGCAGCGGCCGGGTGGGCTGCGCTGCTGGCGATCACCCTGGCCGTCATCGTCAGCCCGTGGTGGGTGCTGGCCGTGGTCCCGGCAGCGGCGCTGGCCGGGGCGGCGGTGCTCCGGCGACACGCCAAGAGCCCCGAATCCGGCGACCGCGACACCTACCGCCGGGACTTCGGGCGGACGGGTATCGCCGGGCCCGCGTCGTGGGAGGTGGGCGCTGTCTCCAGGCGGCTGGAGGAACTGCAGGATCTCTCGGCCCGCCTGGCTGAGCATCAGCAGCGAACCCGGCGACTCGAGCAACTCGCTGCAGAGGAGAAGAAGCTGGCCGAACGCGTCGAAGCCCACCAGCAGCGACGCCGGGAGCTGGAAAAGTCGCTCGGTTTCGCCCTGCCCGTGAGCGACGAATGGCTGCCCGCGCTGGCGGAGAACCTGGGTGCATGGCATCGGCAGTCAGCCTTGGCGGAGAGCAAAAAGGCCTCCCGCGACCGGCTGCGGGCCGAGCGCGATGAGCTGCTGACGCAGATCGGGGACATCGGCCAGCCGCTGGGATGCGAGCGGCCGGAGTCCTCCGGGCAGGCGTGCGAGATCGTAGACGCCCTGCTGCAGCGGGCCCAGAGGTGGGAAGATGCCCGCAAGGACATCGACAGCGCCAGGAGGCGCATCGACAGCGAGATCGAGCCCGAGCTCCAGCGGCTGGCGGATCAGCGACGGGCGATCTTCGAGCGGCTGGGGGTTGACGAATCGGCCGAGGGACAGTTGGACGCCTGGCTGGAGCAGTTGCCCGGGCTGGACGAACTGAAGACCCGCCTGACGCGCGAACAGGGCGTGCGGGACGAAGCACGGAGCGCCCTCGCCGGCCGGGATGACCTGCTGGAACTCGACGATGCGGAAGTTCAGCAACGGATCGACCGGCAGCAGGAACTCGCGGACCGGCGCGACGGGCTTTCCGAGCAGATCGCCGGCATCGAAACGGAAATCGCCGCCGCCAAGGCCGGGCACGACCTGACCGACGCGCTGGCCCGGCGGGACGAGATCGCAGCCGATCTGGACGAGGCGCGGGACGCGCGGTGTGCCCAGGCCGTCGGGCAGGAGCTGACCCGCTGGGTGCGGCAGGAAGCAGTCGAACGCGCCCGCCCGGAGGTGTTCCGCCGGGCCCAGGGCCTGCTGGCTGAGATCACGCGTGGAAACCTGTCGCTGGAGATCGACGACAGCGCCGAGCCGCCCGCCTTCCGGGCAGGGAGCTTCGGCGACCCGCCCAGGCCAATCGAGCAACTTTCCGTCGGCGAGCGGGTGCAGTTGCTGATGGCCGTGCGTCTGGCGTTTGTCGAGCAGGACGAGAGCCTCGCCCTGCCGCTGATTCTCGACGAGGCGCTGGGCACCACCGATGACACCCGCGCCGAGGCGATCATCGACAGCCTGGTCACCGTGGCCGGTGCGGGCAGACAGGTGTTCTACTTCACCGCCCAGCACGACGAGGTCGGCAAGTGGCTGGCGAGATTGCGCCAGGCCGGCGTGGACCATCGCGAATATGACCTGGCGAAGCTCCGGGGTCTTGCATCGGCGGGGTCGCGTCCGCTGGACTTCGAGGCATACCAGCCTGCCGGGGTCCCCGCCCCCGACGGTGCGACCCGGGAGCAGTATGCCCGCACCCTCGGCGTGGCCGGGATCGATCCGCGGCGGGCGTGGGACGCCCACCTGTGGCACGCGGTGGAGGATTCGGAACTGCTCCACCGGATGCTGGAGATGGGCATCGACACGTGCGGTCAGTTGCGGACGCTGATCCGGTCGGGGAGCGCTTCGGGCCTGGACGAGGGCAGCCGGGCCGCTGCGCTGCGGGCGGAGATCATCGAGCGGGCGTGCGAGCTGTGGCAACAGGGGCGAGGCCGGCCGGTGGACCGCGCGGCGCTGGAAGATTCCGGCGCGGTCAGCGAGAACTTCATTGACGAGGTCAGCGAGTTGGCGAGGGAGCTTGGCGGCTCGGGCGAGGCGCTGCTGCGTGCCCTGAAAGAGGGGCGTGTGTCCGGGTTCCGCTCGGCGAAGATTGACGACCTGCGGGCGTACTTCCGCGAACAGGGGTACGTCGACGATCAGCCGGTGCTCGAGGCGAGAAAGATCATCGCCCGGCTGGTGGCGGAATTGGGCGGGGCGATGGAGTCGAGCGGGGTTTCGGGCGGCTGGTTTCGATCAATGGTGGAATCGCTGCGGGCTTCCGCGCCGGCAGGCGACGCGTAGCCCGCCGACAGACGAGCGACCCGCCGGGCGTGGGGAGGTGTTTCAACATTCGTCGCGCATTCTGCGCGATGCGACCGGATACGCACCCATGCAGGAGATCGTGATGCGTGAGAGCAGCCGGCTGGACAATCGCAGGCAGACCGGACGAACCGCGACGCTCGCAGCCGCCGTGCTTGCGGGCCTGGTGTGGGCAGCGCCAGCCGCTTCGGCGGGGCAGGAAACCGGCTGGCTTGGCGACGGCAGCGGCGTGCATGCAGACCAGCACCCGCCGATGACCTGGAACGCCGATACGGGGCGGAACATCCTCTGGAAGGCGAAGATGCCCAACTGGAGCAACGGCTCGCCGGTGGTATCAGCCGGCCGGGTGTATGTGGTCTCCGAGCCGGTGGAGTTCTCGCCCCTGCTGACGTGTCTCGACGCCGACACCGGCCGGGAGCTCTGGCAGCGCGAGCTGGACGCCACCGCCCTGCTGCCGCCCGACACCCGCGAGGGAGCCCGCAAGCTGGCGAAGGAGATGTACCGGTGGAAGCGGGACATGGTGGAACTGTGGTCGGAAATGTTCGAGTTGTACATGGCCAACCGCGAGCGGTTCGACGGCTACACGCCGCCGGCGGACCTCCGGAAGCAGTGGGACGGCTACCTGCGACGGGTGTCGGCGCTGAAGGTGGAGTTCGACCGGTTCCACACGGGCGCGGGCGGGTATCGGTCGGAGTTCAAGGTTCCGCGTCACGGCGAGATCGACAGCAAGATCCGCAAGCTCAACGATCTCGGGCTGCGCTGGAGCTACTGGGACGCCTTCGGCACGTGGGAGGGGCTGACCTACGCCACCCCCGCCACGGACGGCCGGCGCGTGTACACCGTGACCGGTCACAACCTGTACTCCTGCCACGACGCCAACGGGCACCTGGTCTGGGCGCGACGGTTCGCCCCCGCGCGGCGCGAGCACCTGACGGAATCGCAGAAGAAGCGCGTCACCGACGCCCAGGGCCGATGCCGCTGGCCGTACGGCTGGCCGGGACAGGGGCATTTCAGCACGTCGCCGGTGCTGGCCGACGGCAGGCTGCTGTCGCAGGCGGGGTCGTGGATTCGCTGCCTGGACGCCGAAACGGGCAAGACGCTGTGGGCCCATCCGTTGCGCGGGTGCATCGGTCAGAACATGACCGTTCCGCGCGTGGTGGACCTGGGCGGAACGAAGGTGGTGATCGTGGGCACCGGCGAGCAGCGCCCCGGGCCCGACGGCGACGACGTCTTCCGCTTGAGCGACGGGACAATCCTCGGACAGGTGCCCGGCACGACGTCGGCGAAGATGTCCGTCGACGGGCCGGTCATGCTCGGCGACGTGGTGTACCACTACTCCGGCCACTGGCGCGACCGGACGATCCACGCGACGCGACTGTCCCTGGATGCAGACGGCATGCTGAAGACCGAGAAGCTCTGGAGCGCGAAGAAGAACGATCTGCGGAAGTTCAGCCTCTGGCGGGCGACGGCCCATGAGGGCAGGCTGTACCATGGTCCGGTCGAGATCGACGCCCGCACGGGCAAGGTCCTTGCCGACCGCAGGCCGGCCGCCCGGAAACGCTACTGCTGGCGGTCGGGCCTGATCGTCGGCGATGCGTATCTCAGCATCGATCACGCCGGCGGGGAGTTTGTCTTCCGCGACCGCAAGAGCGGCAAGGAGATCGCCCGGTCGACGCTGCCCCTGAACCCAAGCGGCGGGCACAGCGAGAAACGCAAGCGCCAGGAGACCAACGGCCCGAAGTGGGAGATCCTCGGCGCGGCGGTGCCCATGCCCTGGAAGGACCGGCTGTATATCCGCACGATGGATTTCGTGTATTGCATCGGACGGACGGCTGCGGCATCGGAGAAATGACGACGGCGGGACCTCGCCACGCGCCCGGCCGGGGTGGCGGTACGGGTTTTTACTCCAGCTCGGGGCAGCGCGCAGCGGATTCCAGCAGCAACTCGCCCAGCCAGGGCACCATCCACGGCCTGCGGGCGAGCGAGACGAGCGACTCGCCGAGCTTGGCCGGCGAGAGCTGGCTGACCAGGGCCCCGTGGTGCAGCACAGCCCCCGCCAGGGCAGCGAAGTAGACGGCGCGTTCGACGGCGCCGACGTCGGAATCGCGCTGGCCGGCGGCGGTCTGCTTGGCTGCCGTGGCGATGTACCGAAGCAGCGAGACGGGCACGGAGGCGTCGGTCAGGGCCCGCCGGAGGGTCATCTCGTCGGCCGTGCGGGCGTCTCGCCACACGGCGAAGGCGCCGAGAACGGTCTCGCTGGGGCGCTGCGGAGCGGCGGTTTCGGTCAGCAATGCGGGCCCGTCGAGGCGGGCGCGGAGCAGGTCGCGGAGCGCTTCGTCGGCCGGGGCGTCGGCGGGTTTGCTCTCGTCGAGGCCCATGCAGAGCATCTCGGACAGCGCTTTCGGGTTGTGCTTGCCTGGCTTGTTCACGAATGGACCCCCGGTAGTGGTTCCACCAGTCTATTGTCCGCCGCGGCGGGCATCCTGCTCAGTTTTTTCCGAGAATTTGCATGAGCTCGCGGATTTCGTCGTCGACGAGTTCCTCCCGCCCGACCTGCGCCCGCACGTGCCGCCGCAGCGTCGCCCGGAACCGCCGCTGGACGGTAACCCGCATGTTCGAAACCCGCTCGGCCGTGGCGATGCCAAGCTCCCGGGCGAGATCGGCCGTCGAGGGGCGGTCCGCGCCGTCCATCGTCGGCAGCACGACCAGCCGGCGGAATACCTGCCAGTGGGCCTCCATGCCGTCCTCGACGCAGCCTGCCTGCACGTCGGCGAGGACGTCGGCGATGAGCGTCTCCGCCCACAGCCGGGCGAAGGCCTGCTCGGGCGAGAGCCCGTCGTCGTCAAGCTGCATCGACAGCGTCTCGGCGTCGATCGAGGCGATCCCGCCGGCGGGCATGCGCCTGGCGCGGTTGCGTTTGCGGTGCTCCATGCCCACGTAGCGACGGAGTGCCGTCAACAGCAGCGAGCGAAACCGGCCGATGGATGCGTCGGCGCGGTCGATCAGCCGGCCGTCGAGCACGACCTCGCAGAAGAAGCCCTGCGTCAGGTCGAGCGCTTCGGAGGTGGGAACGCCCCGGCGAACGAGAAACGCGAAGACCGGCCGCCAGTAGGCCTCGGCCAGGCGTGCCATGGCGAACCTGCGGCGCAGGGTGTCGCTGGTCCGCGCGGCGTGCACGTCGGTCCACGGGGTGGGCTGAAAGTGTTCGGTTGAGTCCCTCACAAACGTTCCTTCGTCGGCTGTCTCTGGCGTGGCCTGTTCTGCTGGTGTTCATCCTACTGCAAGCAAGGAATGCTGTCTGCGCGCGGGCGGACGTGGGGCGGAGGAAAAGTTTTTCGTGTGGGCGCGCAGGGAACCCGGGCCGGCGACATATTTACCAGTGAGGCAACCGGGAAACCAGCCTCGCGACCCGCATCGCAGACGGACCTTTCGTGGGGACCGTCGCGACGTCAGGGGGAGAAACGGGCTTGTCCCGTTCGCGAGGATACAGGCCGGGCGATCCTGCCGATCGTCCGGCCTCTCTTTTCTACCCGGGCAAGGTGCAGAGGCTCGACCCCGCAGACCCCTTTGGAGAAGGCACTTACGAATTCCTCGTCTCGATGCCGAACGTCATTGGGAGCCTTTGCTCTGCCGGCCGGCAGACGCTCCGAGAACGTCGAGCACTTCATCGGGGTTTTCCGCCTTCCATGCCTCCACCAGGCGGTACTCGGCCAGCGAGGGCTTGGGCCCGTACGTCCATACGACGACCAGGAAATCGTTGGCCGTGGGTTTGCGGAGCTTCCACGTCTCAGGCAGCATCAATGCGTGTGATTCGCCGTCCACCGACACCGACATCCATCGCCCCACGAGGTACAGCTCCAGCCGATGCCACCGGCCCGGCTGGATTCTCCTGCTTCGTCCGCTGAGCATGCGTACCCCATTGCACTGGACCATGAAGCCGGACTTCTCCAGTCGCAGACTGACGCCCGACCCTAGCCGCGTGCTGTTCTGCTGGAGCACGAGTCCCAGCGTTGTGTAACCACTCCGGGAAGCGCCTGGAAGGGCGGATCGTCCTTCGACCACCACCCGCAGGACTTCGGGGGTCTCTCTTCCCCGCCCGAACCCGAGTTTGCGATGGTCGGCCGGGGCGTTGGGGTCGTCGAGACGCAACGCTCCCTTGCGCAGGACCCACGACTCGTCGCCTTCGACGGTTTGCCACGTAACGCCGCTTGTTGTGTCGGGATCGTTTGCATCGACATGCAGCATCCGCTGCCACCGGGCGACCTGCATGGCCTGGGGCCATTGCCCGGCCAACCAGTGCTCGCTGCGGACCCGTCGGCGGTAATCCGCCTGCCACTCCACCAGCAGGTGCTGGCCGTCGAGGCGGTAGACCGTCTCGTCCACAAGCCGCGGCCAAAGCCCCTCCGGCTGCAGCTCCGCCAGGGCTTTCCGTGCCTGCGACGTTCGGGAAAGCCGGGCATGATCTTCGGCAACCTGCCGCACCAGCCGCAGGTACGATCGGGACAACTCCCGATCCGGACAGCACCGGACCGCTGCGGGTGGCAGGTTGGGGGGCAGCTTGGGCGCGTTGGGGTCCCACGTGGTCTGGTTGGGATCGTCCAGGGCGGAGACATCATGAACCGCGTTGCCGCCCTTGTCGTCGAGCCGGAGGTTCAGCACCCGGGCCTTTTCAAACTCCTTGCCCTGCACATTCTCACCCAGGACGACCCAGTTCCAGAACTTCGCCGACGACTGCATCAGCGCGCGCGGGGAAGACAGCACGTTGCCCAACAGCCGGATCTCTCCGCCGGAAAGGTCCAGCACCGCGTGCCGTCCGTGGAGCACGTTTCGCCTGAATACGGCATTGCTCTGATAGATTCCCACCGCTTTCTGCCTCGCGAGGACAATGTTGTCCAGCACGTGCACGTCCTTGCACAGGGCAAGGTTCATTGCCTGCCGCTCGTGGGTGACGATCTCGTTCATCGCGATCGTGGCGTTGCGGCAACCCTCCAGCCGCAGGCTGTCCTCTCCCTGGTGTGAGAACCGGTTGCCGGCGATCAGCAGGCGATCGCAGTTGGTCAGGTGCAGTGCCGTCAGCGCAATCGACGAGAACCTGTTGCCCACGGCCACGACGTCGTCGCAATCTTCCAGAAGCACGCCGCGCCATCCGTAGGACCTGCCGCCGCTGGGAACCGTGTTGTCTTGCAGGTACACGCCCCGCGAGCGGGTCACGACCATCCGATGATGCACCCAACCCACCTTACCGGCCGGGAACCGGTTGCCCACCGCACGGATCATCGTGGAATCCTCGACGTCCATTGCAGCCTGCAGAAACTGACAACGCCGCGCAGTCACCAAGGCTGCATCGCGGACCTTGATCATCGCAGGCCAGCCTTCGTGCGTGTAGTCGCCGTTGATGACCAGATTCTCCAGCGTCACGTCCCAGCACCGGGCGATGTGGAGCGACTGCTCCCCCCGCCCGGGTCCCAGTTCGGCCGGTTCGTTCGGGTCCGCACTGGTGATCGTTACATTGGACGTGCGCAGAACGTCTCCCGGGCAGGGGTAGTTCCCCGGCGAGAGCTGCAGGATGTTTCCCGGCCTCAACGACGCCAGCACGCCGCTAAGCTGCCCGTCTTCGTCGAGGTCCTCAAGTGATGCCTCGCGGATGCGCACATCCAGCCGCACCGGGGTGGACCGCACGACCAGCAGCACGTGCTCGCGAACCGCCCGGGCGCCGGCTTTGTCGCGGTACTCCAGCCGCAGCTTCCACAAGCCGGGCAGGATGTCGACCCCGCCCGGTGAGGTGAGTGTCGCGATATCCAGCGGATCGAGCGAAACGCCCTCCACCCGGACCCGGCCGATCGCCGCGGCTGTCAGCTCGCCGAGGGCGAACTCCACGTGCAGCGTGGTCTTGCCCACCGCGCGGTCCATCGCCTCTATTGTGCGCGGGTCGTCCGGGAACCGTGCGACCAGGCCCCGGGCCTCGCCGATGGCACGCTCGTACTGCTGGTTGGCGATGTCCCGCTCGATCCGCGCGAGACTCGCTGCGATCGCGGCAGACTGTTTCGCCCGATCGGCGCCCTCCCGGGCGGCGCGGTTGTCGGGGTCCAGGGCGAGGATCTTCGTATACGCCTCGCCGGCCAGAGCGTAGCGTTCGTCGTTCATCGCCTGCTTCGCCTCGCTGCGGAGGCCGGAGATCGTCTCGCGCGTCTGCACGATCTGCCTGCGGCGGACCTCGGCCACGCCGCCACCCGCTGCGAGGATGACCATCACGACTGCCAGCGCGGTCAGCAGCCCCGTCCGATGACGCCGGGCCCACTTGCCCGCGCGATAAAGAACCGACGGCGGACGCGCCTCGATGGGCTGATTGTTGAGGAACCGCTCGAGATCGCCGGCCAGGTCGTCCACCGCTGCGTACCGCCGGGCGGGCTCCCTCTCCAGCGCCTTGAGGATGATCCAGTCCAGCTCGCTGCGGATCCGCGAGATGCTCTCAATCGCATCGCCCTTCGTCGGCTGATGTTCCGACATGACCCGGCTGGGTCGATGAATCGTTTCGGTCTCGATCCGCGAGACGGCGGTATGCCAGCCGGACGAGTCGGTCTGGCAGTCGATGGGAACCCGGCCGGTAATCAGCTCGTAGAGGATCGCGCCCAGTGCGTACACGTCGGCGCGCGTGTCGATGGCGCGGACATCTCCGCGTGCCTGTTCCGGACTCATGTAGTTGGGCGTGCCCAGGACCTGCCCGTCGCGGGTGTAACCTTCCATGCCCGGCCGCTGGAGGGCCTTGGACGTGCCGAAGTCGATCACCTTCGGGCGGGGCAGGCCGGATTCAGCCTTGCTGACGAGAATGTTTCCCGGCTTGAGGTCGCGGTGGATGATCCCACGGCGATGGGCGTGGGCGACGGCGTGGCAGACCTCCACGAACAGACGGATCCGCTCGTACAGTGGCAGCCCGTGGTGCCTGCAGAACTCGGTAATCCGCTGGCCGTCGACCCATTCCATGACGTGGAACGGGCGTCCCTGCGTGGTGGCTCCGGCGTCGAGGACTCTGCAGATGGACGGATGGTCCATCATCGCCAGTGTCTGCGATTCGCCCTCGAAACGGGCCCAGGCGCCGGTGGAGCGGACCTCGGCTTTGAGGAACTTGACGGCCACCTGCCGGCGGATCGGGAAGTTCTGCCTGCCCAGGTAGACTTCCCCGTGCCCGCCTTCGCCGATTTTGCGGACCAGTTGGTACTTCGCACGGGAGTCGGTTCTCTCGGCGACGGAGGGGGGGAGTTCCTCCAGCAGTTGCTCACCGGTGGAGATGCTCATGCTGGGCAGCGGATCGCGACCCGCGTCGTGCGGCTGGGCCTCCGGCTGGGCGCGCGCATCGAGCGCGTCGTTGAAATCGCCCGAAGCTCCACGACCTTGTTCCACGATGCACCGCGCTGCCCCCCGTGCCCACGAACGAACACTCCCCCACGCCCCCCAAGGATACCATGCCCGGGCAAAGCCGGCAATGACAGCGCAACTGCACCCGGCGTATTGAGTTTCATTCCCCGCAGGCGGCTGGTCGAGGCCTACAATACAGCAGGGCGCCTCGCGGAGATCATGCGCGAGGCATCCTTACGACCATGAACGACGCCCGACACCCCGACCATCCCACAACCGAAAGCGGATCGACGCTCCAACCCGAGCAGCGCCTGCGACTGCTCGACGAAGCCGTCGGCGTAACCCGCGAGGGGATCGTGATTTCCGACTCCACCCAGCCCGACGAGCCGATCATCTACGTCAACGAAGGGTTCGAACAGATTACCGGTTACCCGCGCGAGGAAGTGCTCGGGCGGAACTGCCGGTTCCTCCAGGGTCCGGAGACGAACCCCGACCAGACCGACCGTATTCGCGAAGCACTGGTCACCGGTTCGCCGGTGCAGGTGGAACTGCTGAACTACCGCCGGGACGGCTCACCCTTCTGGAACCTGGTATCCATTACGCCCCTCCGCAGCCGCGATGGCAGCGTGACGCACCGGATTGGCGTGCAGTTGGACGTCACCGATCGCCACAACGCCGAAGAGGCGCTCCAGCAAGCCAGAGATGAGCTGGAACAGCGCGTCGAGCAGCGAACCGCCGAGCTCCGCCGGGCGGTGGAGTCGCTGGAGAATGAAGTCCGCGAGCGCCGCCAGGCAGAGGCTGCCCTGCTCGACCAGCGGGAGCGATTGCGGACGCTGGCGTCGGAGTTGTCGCGGGCCGAGGAGCAGGAACGCCGGCGGATCGCGGCCGATCTGCACGACCGCCTCAGCCAGGGACTCGTCGGCCTGAAGGTCAAGCTGGAGATGCTCCGCACCCTGCCCGTCAGCGAACAGACCGACCGGCAGTTCGACGGCGTGCTGGAACTGATTGACGAGCTTGTCGGCGAGACGCGCTCGATGACGTTCGAGCTCTGCCCGCCGATGCTCTATGACCTTGGGCTGGCCGCGGCGATCGAGGAACTCGCCCGACGCATCGAAGCCGACGGCGATCTGCGCGTGGAGGTGATCGACGACGGCCGGGACAAATCGCCGGACGCCGAACTCCGCGGGTTTCTCTACCGCGCTGCCCGCGAGCTGATGATCAATGTCGTCAAGCACGCCGGGGCGCGCAGGATGGCCGTCTCGCTTGCACGCGGCGACCGGACGATCAGCGTGTCGGTCGAGGACGACGGAACGGGCATGGATACGGACGCCGAGCCGATCGGAGCAGCCGGCAGGCCCGGGTTCGGGCTGTTCCACATCCGACAGAGGCTGGACTACTTCGGCGGGTGGATGCTGGAGGAGTCGCGCCGAGGCGAGGGCACGACGATGACGATGATCGTGCCGCTGGGCCCTGCCAAACCGCGAAAGGGCAAGCCATGACCACGCGCATCCTGCTGGCTGACGATCACGAGTTGGTCCGCGAGGGCTTCCGGGCACTGCTCGACAGCCAGGACGACATGCAGGTCGTGGCGCAGGTTTCCGACGGCCGGGCCGCGGTAGACAAAGCCGTCGAGCTTCGACCCGACGTGGTGATCCTCGATATCGCCATGCCCGGTCTCGGCGGGATCGACGCGACCGCGCGGATCCGCCGGGAGCTGCCCCGCACGAGAATCATCGGCCTGTCGGTACACGAGGAATCGCGCTACGTCACCGAGATGCTCAAGGCCGGGGCGTCGGGCTACCTGGTCAAGACGTGCGCGTTCCGCGAGTTGATCGAAGCCGTCCAGGCCGTCCGCTCCGGGGAAACGTATCTCAGCTCCAAGGTCGCCGGACAGGTCGTCAGCACGCTCGTATCGGGCGCCGGCGACGAGGACGTTTCGGCCGGTGCGGCGCAGCTTTCGCCCCGGGAACGCGAGGTCCTCAGCCTGCTGGCGGAGGGCAAGACGTCCAAGCAGATCGCGCGCGACCTGGACGTTACACCCCGGACCATCGACCTCCATCGGCAGAACATCATGAAGAAGCTGGATCTCAACTCCGTCGCGGAGCTCACGAAGTTCGCCATCCGCGAGGGATTGACCTCGCTGCACTGATCTTTTTCACGTCTTTTTTGCCCCTTTCTGGCTCGGTTGCACCGGTTTGACGCCCGGGAACGCTGCGCAGAGCGCAGCCGGGCGACCTGTCAATATTGACAGGCTGGAGTTCTCTGCCGGCAGGGCGAAGTCCGCAGCTTTCCGCCGGGAAACATGCATTCGGGCGGGCAGGCGGGCCCGGGACGTCCCCTCCGCTTTGGCGGGGGCTTGATGGCGGATGGTTCCTTTGATTGCTCCTGCGCGATTCGCAGGTGCATCCTGATGGTACTGACAGTTGGGAAACGCCCGCGTGAAACGAATAGTGAGAGCGAAGAGGCAAGGAAAACCGCCCTCACAGGAGACACGCAATGCAGCGGCTTTTGGACATCATCTCGACCCAGGCGGAATACCAGACGTTCTGGGCAGCAGCGAGGAAGGCGGGCCTGGTGGGGCTCCTGGCGAGCCCGTGGCCTTCGACCCTGCTGGTGCCCACCGACGACGCCTTTGCCGCCCTGCCCCACGGGGCCGTCGGTGAACTGCTCGAGCCGCCTCGCCGCAGGCAACTGGTCCTGCTGGTTCGGCGACACGTGCTGGCCGGGCGGATCGACACGCGCCTGGCACTGCGGATGACGGAAGTCCGAAGCCTGTCGAACGAGCTGCTTCCGGTCACGACCGGCCGGGGTAAGCTCCGCATCGCCGGCGTGGGCGTCGTGCCTCCGACCATCTCCTGCGAGAACGGTGTGATCCACACCCTCGACGGCGTACTGACCGGGCCCGTGTGCCCCAGCGCCGAGCGGGACGACTCCGACCCCCAGGCCGGAACGCCGTTCCGCTTCCATAAAGACCCTCTGTAACAAGGAGACGAACGATGAAACGCATCACAGCCACACGAATCGCAATCGTAGTTCTGGCGGGCGCCGCCCTCGTCGCAGCCGGGTGCAACCATCATGGCGACAGTTCGCACCCCAGCAAAGACATCGTAGACGTCGCAGCCGGGGCGGGACAGTTCAACACGCTGATCGCGGCGGTCCAAGCGGCCGGCCTGGAAGAGACGCTCCGCAGCGAGGGGCCGTTCACGGTCTTCGCGCCGACCGACGCTGCGTTCGCCAAGCTGCCTTCGGGCACGGTGGAGAACCTGCTGAAGCCCGAGAACCGCGACCAGCTCAAGGCAATCCTGCTGTACCACGTCGTGCCCGGCGAAGTGATGGCCAAGGACGTCGTGAAGATCGACTCGGCCAAGACCGCCGGCGGGAAGGTCGCCCCGGTGGAGGTCAGCCACGGCACGGTTCGCGTCGCGGGCGCCAAGGTCGTCAAGACCGACATTCGCGCCAGCAACGGCGTGATCCACGTGATCGACTCCGTCATGCTGCCGTAAAGCCCTCGGGGACCTGAGAACGCCGTCGCACCCCGACAGCAGACGGAAGGCGAGGCGGGCCTGTCGAAGCAATCGGGTTCCGGCAGGCCTCCCCGCCCCAGATGAACCACACGAACACCGAAAGGCAGACGAACCATGATTACCACCATGAACACCATGCAGGCCAGATACCGGGAGGACCACCTCCCTCATCCCGACGCGCCGGGCGAACACCAGGTGAACATCCAGCGCGTGTCCGATCTCGTGAGACAACTCCTGGTCGAGCTCGGCGAAGACCCGAACCGCGAAGGGTTGCTCAAAACCCCCCAGCGCGTCGCGAGGGCGATGGAGTTCCTCACCAGCGGAAACCGCGCCGACGTGGAGACCATCATCAACGGCGCGGTCTTCGAGGCCGAGGCCAACAACATGATTCTCACGCGCGACATCGAGGTCTACAGCCTCTGCGAGCATCACATGCTTCCGTTCTTCGGCCGGTGTCACATTGCCTACATCGCCGAGGGCAAGGTGCTGGGGGTCAGCAAGCTGGCGCGGATCGTGGACTTCTATGCCCGCCGGCTGCAGATCCAGGAGCGTCTGACTTCGCAGATCGCCCGTCAGGTGATGGACTCTGCCCAGGCGCGCGGCGTGGGCGTGATCATGGAATGCAGACACATGTGCATGATGATGCGCGGCGTCGAGAAACAGGGCTCGACGATGACCACCTCCAGCGTGCTGGGATCGTTCCACGAGGACCTCGCCACACGCCAGGAGTTCCTGAGTCTCGTCGGCCGGCCCGAAGGGCGCAGCTGACACAGGAGACGTTCGTGTGGGCCGAAGGCGGCCCGTCCTGTCGGACGTCTTTCGTAATCGACACCGGCAGGCGGTCGTCATGCAGCGTCCGGGCTCTGGCCCCCCGCCCATCCCGGACGCTGCTTCGGTTTGCATAGCGTCCGAACCGGAAAGGATCCTGCAATGAACATCACGACACTGCACACGCTCACCGTTGCATGTGGGCTGACCGTCCTGCTGGCAGGGTGCGGAAAGTCTTCCCCGCCGGTTTCCGCCATCGACGACGGGAACCGGCCGGCCGACAGCGCCGGAGCGGTGACGCTGTACGATTTCGAATCACCGGCCGACCTGGCCGATTGGCGCACGGTCGACGACAACGTCATGGGCGGCGTGTCCTCCGGGCGTCTCAACTACGTGTCCGCAGGCGTGGCAGCTTTCGTTGGCACGCTCTCGCTGGAGAACAATGGCGGATTCTCTACCGTCCGAACCCGCCAGGTGCTGGGAGATCTGACCGGCAAGACCGGCCTGGAGTTGCGCGTCCGCGGAGACGGCAGGCGATACACGATCTTCGCCAAGAGCAACAACAAGGACGACGGGTACCTCTTCCAGCGAGACATTGTGCCCCAGGCCGGGCGGTGGCAGGTCTTTCGCATCCCGTTTGCCGACATGAATCCGCGTTACCGCGGAATGAAACTTCCCCTCTGGCCCGCCCTGTCAGCTGGAGACGTCCAGGTCATCGGCGTGATGATCGCCGACAAGCAACCTGGAGATTTCCGACTGGAGATCGACTCCATTGCAGTCTACTGACTGAACTCCTACCCAACTGGAATTGGTCCTCAGCGCCGCCCTTGCGTTGGCGAGCCCCGGTATGGGCATCGTCGCCTTGCTGCCCGGATTGCCCTCAATAGTGCCGTTATGTAATGGGCAGGGGATGATATTCATCGAATAGGTACTTGATTTGCCTGTTGAAACCTACTTGGTTTGCGTCTATAAAGGCCCATCTGGCACGTTTGTCTCGATATCCCTCTTGCTATTGATTGGAACCGCACATGGCCAAGACCAAGACGATTGCACAACTTCGCGCGGAGATCCGCCGTAAGGAGAAAACGCTCGCCTCCCTGCAGAAGAAGCGGGAGAAGATCCTCGGCGACCTGGACAAGGTGGACAACCAGATCGCTGCGATCCAGGGCGAGGCACCCCCCTCCCCGGCCGCTCGGACCAGCCCCAAGAGCAAGACAACACGCCGACGACGAAAGACCACCCGTAAGCTGCCCAAGAACACCAAACCCCTGACCGACTACATCCGCGACGTCCTGGCGGACAACCCCAAAGGCATGCGCGTGATGGACATCGAGCAGGCTGTCCAGAAGAAGGGTTACAAGACCAACAGCGATAACTTCTACACCATCGTCGCGGCGGCTCTTCGGGACAAGTCCTTCGAGAAGATCGACCGCGGCGTCTACAAGCTCAAGGGCTCCTCGTCCACGAGCAACCAGCCGGGCAAGACGACAAAACAAACCAGCCGATCCCGCAAGTCGGCTTCGAAGAGACGTCGCAAGGCCGGCAGGAAGAAATCCGTCCCGCAGACGCATAACAAGTCTGAAACGTAACACATCGCAGGATCGCTCTTTCGTCGATCAGCGACTATAATTACCGTGCGAAGGGCGGGCGGACGATCCGCTCGCCCTTCGTTCGCGCCACAAGCCCCCTACGGGCCCAGAACATCGCTGACCTTCACGAAAGGACGATCCCATGAACCGCTTCCCTCGCACCGCCCTGCCGGGCGTGATTGCACTGCTTCTCGCACTGACCCCACTGACGTTGCTCGCCCAGAAAGCCGATCGCACCCGGCCCGGCCCCGAAGCCAGACGCCGCAACCCGGATCGCCCCCGACGGGGCGACCGCGAGTCGGCCAATCAGCCCGACCGCAGAAAACGCCAACCCAGCCGGCAGGACGGCGTGCGGACCTTGGTCCTGCAATTCGAGAACATCCCTGCCGACTCGTTCATCGAGACCCTCGATCAACTGGCCGAGAACGACCGCGTCGACGACGCCTTCGAGGAGATCGCCGTGGCCGTCAACAGACCGGCCAACGCAGTGGTCATTCTCGCCCCCGGCCCGATCGCCGACATGCTGGAGAAGATCGCCGAGAAGCTCGACCAGCCCAGCGAATTCCACGAGAAGCGTGCCGCCGGCCAGAGACAGCCCCACCCTGGGAGCATGCACCGGGGGCCTGGCCAGGGTAAACGCGGCCAAATGGGCATGATGTGTCCCATGTGTCGCAAAAGGATGGAAGGGATGCAGAAGCGAGGACCGATGGAATCCTCCGGTCGCTGCCCCCGAAGCCGTCCGCGTCGCGAGAATTCGGAGAAAGGCTCGCGCCCATGCGATGGCGATTCGGATCCCGATCGCCAGGCCGGCGAGGGCTGGCAAGGCCGCGATCTCCCACTTCGCGGGTACCCGGTCTGGCCGGAGAATGAAGAGTGTCGTCGCGAGGGCCGCCGAGGGAAATGGCATGAGGAAGGCGAAAATCGAAAAGAGGGCCGCCGGGACCCGGAACGTCAGCACCGGGAAGGTCGAGACTCCGACGATCCGCATCGCGACGAACACCGACGGGACCGGCACGGCAAGGAACGGCGTCCTCACGGCCCGGGGCTGGGGCGCATCCTCAACCCCGGCTGGCACCGGCAGTTGGATCTGACCGAGTGGCAGGTCGATCGCATCGAGAAGGTGCTGGAGTCCACGCGCGACCAGGTCACACACCTTCGCAAGCGGGCAGCCCGCGCCCGGAAAGACACCGAAGACCGCGAGCAACTCGACAGGAACGTTCGACGTCGTTTCAACGAAATCCATCTCGCCGCGCTGCAGTCCATTCGCAGCGTTCTCAACGAACAGCAGCGCAAGACACTCAGCCGCTTGATGGACGACGAGAAGGACCCGGACGACGAAGAAGACCCCCACCACGACAAGCGGGATCGTCCCCGGGGGCGGGAGTCTCTCCGGTAGCGCCCGGATCTCCGGCACGACGGGTTGAACACTTAGGCAGGTCCGGCTAGACTGGGTAGCCCATGGTCGACGCGTCCCGTGGAGGGGCTTTGCGCTCCCCGGACGCCTCGACACCACTTTGGGGAGCAGATCGTGATCTTCATCGTCACGTGCCCTTCGTGTCGGCACGATATGAAGGTGGCAGGTTCCGCACTCGGACATTACGTCCGGTGTCGCCACTGCGCGCAGCGAATCCTCGCAGGGGCGTCGACCTCTCGCGACGGCCGGGCCGATGCCGTCGAACAGATTTCCCTGACAGCCAGTTCCGCTCCCGAAGGTCCGCTCGCCCCGGAGACCACCAGTAAGCTCGTGTCGCTTACTCCCGAGTCCTCGTCGGAATCCGATACAACACTGACGCGGGGCTCGATTCCCGTTGACGAGAGCGTCTCGGCAGAGACGGACCCAGGCGACGGCGACGAGTCCCTCGGTGCCATGATCGCACGCCTCGACCAGGAGGCCAGCCACCGGGGACACGCCCCGGAGAATCGTCCGCAGATCTCGCGCGGGTTCCTTGCTCCGGACCCGGGTGACGCCAAAGCCCCCGCCCAACGCTCGAACGAAACGGGTGAGTATCAACCGGCCGGTGCAGCCGAAGCGGATGCCCCATCGCCGGACCGCTCGAGGCCTCCACGCCCGCCGCAGAAGAAGGCATCGGTTTCCCTTGCCGGCGACGACACGCAGTCGAAGACGCAGAACCCTCCCAAACACAGCGACGCCGCCCAGACTCCGGCCAACCCGCCGGAACGGCCACGCAAGGTCAAGGGCTGGTACATCCCGGTCGCCCAGGGCCCGGATATCGGCCCGTTCGAAATCTACGAACTGGTGCAGGAGGCCCGTCGCGGACGCCTGCACCCGCAGACGCAGTTGCGGCACTCGCGAAATCCCAAGCTCGTGGATGCCATCTCCCTGCCCGGATTCGAAGCCATCTTCCGCGACGTCGCCGCCCATGACGACGACGGCGACCCCCCATCCAGCCCATCCGAGGACGATGCATAACGCCGACCGGAGGATGCGATGATCCCGACGACTTCGGTCTCGGCGAGAGCCTGGGCAGTCGCCTGCGCGCTGGCAATGACGGTCCTGGCCGCGGTGGGAATTCCCGGCTGGCTGCTGGCGCCCACCCTCGCAGGCCGCATCGTGATGCTCGCGATCGCCCTGGCCGGCGGCCTCTGGACGCTGCACATGTTCACGCGTACCGTCCGGCGACGGCGAAAGGCACTGCGGCGCCCCTTCCCGCCCGAGTGGCAGCACATTCTCACCCAGCGCGTCGCGTTCTATACCCAACTCGACGAGGACAACCGCGACCGGTTCGAGAAGCTCATGTCGGTCTTCCTGGCCGACGTGCCGATCCGCGGGGTCGACTGCGACATCGACGACACCGTCCGCGTGCTGGTCGCAGCCAGTGCGGTGATCCCCGTGTTCGGCTTCCCGCAGTGGGAATACAGCAGCCTCAGCGAGGTGGTGGTCTATCCGAAGTCGTTCGACTCGGGCTTCGGCTACGACGAAGACCGCACGCCATCCACGCTTGGGCTTGTGGGCGGGGCAGGCAGCGCGTTCAGCGGGCTGATGGTTCTCTCCAGGCCGGACCTGCTCAAGGGCTTCGAGATCCACGGCGACAAGCACAACGTGGGTGTGCACGAGTTCGCCCACCTCGTCGACCAGGCCGACGGAAGCATTGACGGACTCCCTGCCGGCTTGCCGCCGGATGCGGTGGGCCCGTGGACGAAACTGGTCTCGCAGCAGATCGAGAAATACCGCGAGGACGGCGACAGCGATATCCCCGCGTACGGATTCACCAACGAGCAGGAGTTCCTCGCCGTGGCGACGGAGTATTTCTTCGAATCGCCCCGGACCATGCAGCGCAAGCACCCCGAGCTGTACGACCTGCTGGAGAGGGCCTACCGCCAGGACACCCGCTCGCTGCTGGGCAACATCAAGCGGAAGCTCTTCCAGCCCGGGCGCCGGAAGGTCGGCCGCAATGCTCCCTGCCCATGCGGCAGCGGAAAGAAGTACAAGAAATGCTGCCTGCGGAAAGCGAAGAAGCGCAGGCGCATGCGCAACCGCTGACCGGCCGGCGTGTCTATGATGGTACGGATACCCCCTTTCCGGAAGGAGCACCGCCATGCGCACATCGTGGATACTCGCCCTGGTTGTCGGAGCCGCCCTCGGGGCCGGGCTGACCTGGCTGGTCGCCGACTCGCCCCCCGCTCACGCAGCCGACGTCAACGACCGGAAGAAACCGTCCCTGCACGAGCCCTACACGCCCAGCTTCGCCGTCTGGGTCACCCGCTACGTACGCCAGCACTACACCTTCACCACGGCAATCGGAACGGTCCAACTGGCCAGTCCCGAGATCGACCGCCAGGGAAAGCTGACCTGGACGTTCACGGGCAAGGTCTACAGCGGCTCGGGCGAGCCGCAATGGAAGCGCTGGCTGCGCGCAAAGCGCGATCTCAAGCGGGACGTCGAGCTCTGGCGGAAGCAGGGATATGACATCCGCTACGAGGACTTCGTCGACGAGGTCGAGGCGCCCCGCCGCGGACCTTTCGACGACGACGAAGAACTCACCCTGCGCCAGCGCATGCCGCGCCGGGTCTACTCCGCGTCTTCGCTGAGGCGCTTGTAGTACTGCCGAAGCACGTCGCGATAGCGCGGCGGCAGCTGGCCGTTCATGGTGTCGCGGATTTCGTCACGGATGTACTTGGGCATCGGCGAGGACGTGTCCGACTCGACTTCCACCCGCCCCGAGAGCATCAGCTTGCTCTGGCGGAGGGCGGCGAGGGTTTCGTCGCGCCGGCGGAGTGCGTTTCGGTAGTTGCCCTTCTCCAGATCACCCTTCACGCGGTTCATCAGCGTAATCGCCTGCCGCAGGCGGAACGAGCTGTAGTCGTTCACGGCGAACCGCTCGCGGATGCGTTCGGCCTTGTTGATCAGCGACGCCTGCCTGCCCGCGAGGCGCTTGAGATCCTGCTTGACCTCCGGGGCCAGCGGACCTTCCAGGCCTTCCTCTCCCGCGCCGGAGAGCTTGCCCCCGCCGGTCGCCCCGCCGGGCGGATCGGTGGACTTGTCGTCGACCTGCCCCTTCTGGAACGGGTCCGGGCTGAGGCGCGTCGGTGTGCGCCGGCCTCCCTTGCCGACGGCTTTGTCCTCCACGAACTCGCCGGAACTCTTGCCCTGCCTGCCCTCGCCGCTTCGCCCCTGGAGCTCGGAGTTGTTCGGTAGCTGGTTGCCGGTAACGCCCTGGGCGTTCATGTTGCTGATCGGCCCGTCGGTGGCGTCCCAGCCGATGCCCTTGTCCCCGCTCATCGTCGCCTTGGAGGTCACGTCGTCAGCCTCGTCGAAAAGGTCCTCCTCTTCTTCCAGCAGATCGCCGACGAGGTCCTCGAGCTCTTTGGGCAGCTCGGGCATCTCGATGTTCTCCTGCCCGCCCTCGGGGGCCTCCATCGCCCACTTCTTGCGGTCCGGAACGTCGGGCAGCCATTTCTCGATGTTGGCCGTCAGGCTCTTGGCGTTCTCCAGGCCGTTCTCCTCGGCCGCGGTGGCAATCTCGACCGCCTTCTGCTTCAGGGCGTCCTTGGCCATGGTCACGTCGCACTTGACGGAGATCAGCTCCTTCAGCACGGCCGGGTTGGAGAAATCCTGCGCGGCGAGCTTCGAGAAATCGGCGATCGCTTCGTTGAGAAACTTCTCCCACTTGTCCTGGGTCGCCTGGAGTTCCTTGAGCGCCTTGCCCGTGTCGAAGTTGTCGACCGGCTCCTTGACCAGCCGCTCGGCCGCGGCAATCGCCTTGCGCTGCTCCTTCGAGAATTCAGCCATCTTCTCCTGGAGCTTCCTGTACTTCTCGGCTACGTCGGGCGGCAGCTCGGTGGGGGAACTCTCCTTCCGCGCGTCGGGCTTCTTGCCCATCACGGGCATGAACTCCAGCAGCGAGCGGAGCGTGTCGAGGATCTGCTCCTGCGTGCCCGCCAGCACGCGGCAGGCGTCGTTGCGGGCGTCCATCGCCGATAGCTTGGCCAGCACGTCGGCCTGGGTGACCGCGTCGCGGGCCTCGTTATTGGCCAGCAGCGCACAGGCCTGCTGCACCGGCGTGGTGTCCTCGTCGAACTCGAACTCACTGACCAGCTTCACCAGCTTCTCGCGGATGGCCGCCTGGCCGGTGGCAATCTCCCCGCCCTTGCTCCGCACCGCCTCCAGCCGCGCCAGCTTCCGAAGCGCCACGTCCGTGCCCACCCGCGCCGAGAGCTGAAGGTCCAGGATCTCCATCAGCTTCATCCGCAGCAGGTCGCGGCGCTTCGCCTTGGCGGCCGCAACTTTCGCGGCATCCTGCACGAGGATCTTGAACCGGGCGGACTCGGCCTTCTGGAACCCGCCCAGCGAGGGCAACTGGCGGGTGTCGGTGGCGACGGCGTAGTACACCAACGTCTGCCCGAGCTGGTATCCCTCCAGCGACAGGACGTGGTCGACCAGCACGTCGTCCCGCCCGGTCAGCGAAACGGCCGGGAAGTCCGTCACGAGCTTTGGCTCGCCGCCCTCCAGCCCCGCATAGAGCGCCACCCGGCTGAGCCCGTGGTCGTCGGTCGCGTGGACCCGCACGGCCAGCGTTCCACCCGGGGGCACGGAGACGTCCTTGCCGGGCAGAACCATCCGCACCGAAGGCGGATCGTCCGGCTGGGCGACAATCGGGAAGCTGCCGTTGACCAGGTCGCGTCCGACGCGGCTGTAGGCGTCGCCGGCGGAATCGTCGCGGACCTGCGGAATCTGCTGGAACGCCTTGCCGGACTCGTCGGCCAGCAACAGGCGGTATCGGCCGTCTTTCTCGACGCGGAAGTTCGCGCGGTATCGCGACGCGCTGTCTCCCGTGGCCACGCGGGCCATGCCCACCGGCGGCGATTCCGACCGCTCGAAGATCACGCGCGGCGCAGGCGAGGCAAGGCGCAGCTCGACGGTGACTTCCGTGCCCACCGGCGCCTTGATCGAGCCGTCGGCGTTGGTGACCGTCTCGGGCTCGACGTCGAGATAGGCCGGGTAGTCGTAGCGAATCGTCAGGCCCTTGACGTCGATGCGGCGGATAACCGTCAGCGTATGCCACTCTCGATCCACCGGCCAGCGATTGCCCCCCACGCGCATGTGGTAACGTATCGTCTCTCTCGCGACGATCGGCGTGGTCGCCAGGCGCCTGCCGCCGTCCGACCGCAGCAGCGGCAGCGGCTCGTCGCGACCTTCGATAACCACCTCGCGACGCACGTCATCGTCGACGGGCTCGCGGAAGGTAGCCACGAACGCCACGCGGTCCTCGGCGAAGACGGTCGCGTCGCCCGGCTGCAGCGAGACCAGCTCGAGCGTGTTGATGTGGGGCACGTAGCGGCCGGGATGAATCACCGCCGCCAGCCCGCGCTGGATCCGACCCGGCTGGAGCATGGCGAATGCGGACACGGCCAGGGCGGCGACCAGGGCAGCCAGCCCCCACCGGCGCGTCGCCGTCAGCGAGACGCTGCGGGCGAGATCGATGCTCCGTGTGCGTGCGACGGCTTCGGCGATGGCGCGGTCGACCAGCTCGGGCGATCCCGCGGACTCGTCGCGTGCGAGCAGGAGCGAGTTGATCAGGTCGTTGTGGGCCTCGGGAATCGCCTGCTCGATGAACCGCGCGGTCTGTGCGGGGTTGCGTCGGGCGAGCAGCCGCCGGGCGAACAGCCAGACACCGGCGAACGCAAGCGACGCCGCACCGGCGAGCAGCAGGCCCCAGCGCAGAAGCTTCGGCGGCTGGTCCGGCCAGTATCCCGCCGCCAGGGCGACGGCCAGCAGCGTCAGCAGCGCGACGGTGATCGCGGCCAGCGCGCCGGTGACCACGCCGACCAGCCACCAGCGGGTGCGAACGCCTTCCAGCCGATCGACCAGTTCACCCAGCGCGGGATGCTGCTGCAATGTCGTCATGGCGAGGTCCTCTGTTGGCGTCGACGGGGCGGCGCAGACTTCCGGCGCCTCTGTCTATTCTAACGCACAGATCGGACGCCGGCTGCGGTGGAATTGCGATTGATTCGCGAGGCGACGAGTCCCAGCCACGCGCCATCACCAAACGGAGACTACACCAGCAGGTGATCCGGGTCGGTCCGACGCAGCCAGGCATCTCTGCGATCGGCCATCTCCGCCAGCCTCCGCCGGGCCATGCGCAGCCTCAGTTCACCGAGATCCGGCGCCTCCCGCCGAAGCCACCTGCCCGCCTTGACCGGCGACCAGCCCTGGGCAATCACGCGATAGCAGGCTGCCAGGAGAGCGGCCTGATTCTCCCGGCCGGGGGCGTGGACCAGCACCGGGCCCGCCACCCGCCGAAGCTGATAGATGAACTCCTCGATGACCTCTTCCGAGGGCAGGGAGTCGTCGACGGCCAGGCGAACCAATCCGTCCCGGGGCGATTGCGCCAGCGGCTGGCCTTCCTGCGGAGCGACCAATTGAATCACCCGGGCCAGACCCAGCTCTCTCGCGCGGGCGAGCGGGTCGTCGACATCCTCGGCCGAGAGATACGCCCACCCCGCGCGGATCGGCCGGGCGGAAGGAGGCCTGCGAGATGCCACCGCCGCCCACACCCCTGCAGCGATCAGCACCGCGGCCGTCACGGCACGCAGCCACCGTGCCTCGCCAGGCCGTCGGGATGGCCCGCGCACCTGCTTCACGCCAGCTTCGCCTCCAGTGTTTCGCCCAGCGGGTGGAATTCGGCATCGACGTGGACGTTCTCGGAGATCTTCACCGTGGCGACTTCCGAAAGCGTCAGCGTCGCGTGCCAGATGTTCTTGCGGATGCACACCGGCCGATCCAGCAGGAAGGCCCGTACGTCGCCCGGCGTCTCGGCCGGGGCGAGAACCAGCACGGCCACCCCCGTCAGCGGCTCGAAACTCTCGAGCGTGTTGGGGTGGCGCGCAAGCTGATCCACACCGCGGTTGGCGATGCGGTTGCACGCGATCTGCCAGCCGGTGGCATCGGGATCGGCCGTAATCACCTGGAAACGCTCGCCGTCGGGGTCGTGGGAAATCACCCAGCCGAAGGGTTCGAAGCCTTCGGGCGAAATCGGTTCGATCGGTAGCTGCATGGAATCTCCTGAAGGGTCCTGTTGACAAGCCTTTGTCGCCAAAGCCGGCCGGGCTGTCAAGGCCCCTGCCGCTGCGTGCGTGGCCGATGGGTTTGGCCGGTGGCGTTTGCGTGCTATAATGCCCGGATCATGAAACTGTTCGCCAAAGACTCCCCCTGGTACATCGCCGGGCTGGCCTTTGACTGCCAGCAGTGCGGCGGGTGCTGCGCCGGACCGCAGGAGGGCTACGTCTGGGTCACCGAAAAAGAGATCCGACGCATCGCCGACCACCTGGACATGACCGTCAAGGACTTCCGCCGACAGTACGTTCGCCGGGTCGGCTCGCGGCGGAGCCTCGTCGAGAAGAAACCCTCCAACGACTGCATCTTCCTGACCGAGCGCGAGGACGGCGAGGGACAGGGGTGCTCGATCTACGAAGTCCGGCCTCAGCAGTGCCGGACCTGGCCGTTCTGGCCGAGCAACATCGACGAGCCCACCAGTTGGGCCCTGGCCGGGGCGCGGTGCCCGGGGATCAACCGCGGAGAGCTCGTGAACGTCGAGGAGATCGAGACCCGTGCCCGCACCACGCGCGAACACTGACGCGACGCCCCTGTCCGACGTCGCAGACCACGCCCGCCGCTGCGAACCCGCCCTGCAGGCGCTGGACGACCTCTACGCACAGATCGACGCGGAACTCGCAGCCAAGGGAGCTGACTGCCTCGGTGGCGGGGCGTGCTGCCGTTTCGACCTCGCCGGCCATCGGCTGTACGTGTCGACACTGGAACTCGCGCGGCTGGTCAGCGTGAGCCCGGCGGACATCTCCCGATGCGCGAAACTGCGGTGCCCCTACCAGGTCGGCCCGCGATGCACCGCCCGCCAGGCCAGGCCGCTGGGGTGTCGCGCCTTTTTCTGCAGCCCCGACCTCACCGCCGAAAGCCAGGCCGTCTACGAACGCGCCCACCGGCAGATCGGCGAGCTTCACCAGCGCTTCGGGGTGGCGTATCGATACGTCGAACTGACCGCCGCCCTGGGCGAACTGCTGCCCGGGGGCCGGCAGCGCGATCACGACTCGCCGTAGCCTGCCCATTCCAGCGTCATGCCGGCTGAATGGGGATGACAACGTCACTTCTTCCGCAACGGCCGGACCAGCACCACGTAGTTGTTCCGGCTGCTCCTGCCCAGCCCGGGCAACCGGACCGTCCCCTTGGGCACGTTCCGCCAGACCAGCACAAACTCGCCCTGATCGGTGCTGAGCGTCTCGTCGGAAAGGTTCCAGTCGGCCAGCCAGTCGGGCAGCGAGTCCGGATCGTTTCGGACGCCCAGCCAGACGCGGGAGGGACGGTCGAGGTGGAACTCCACGAGCGTTTTGTCTGCGGGGGCGGTCTTGTCGTCGTTGCGGGTCCGCAGCATCGGGGCGCCCCGAAGATCCTCGCACGCGCCCCGGACCTTGTAGTCTCGATCGACGTACATCTTCGCGCCCTTCGCGAGCTTCGACCATTCCAGACCGCCGGTGGTCCGGGTGATCTCAACCTGTCCGTCGAGATCGGGTTCGGCCGGGGCGGGAGCAGACCGGCGGGCCTTGAGCTTACGTCGGCGCGATTCCAGGAAGCGGCTGAGCCGATCCCGGCCTGTGGGGTTGAGGTGGTCGAGATCGGCGAACACCTCGGCCGGGGAGTTGTGCTTGCCGCCGCGGTTGGTGTCGATCACGTGAAGCCGCCCGAGCGTTTTCTGCAGCGATCCCAGACGGTCGACGAACTCCCGGTGCCCCTCGCGAGAGATTCCATCCTCGCTGATGACCTTGCTCTCGCCGAAGGCAGGATGCGTCGGCGGGGTAAACACCAGCACATGGATCCCGCGCCGATCCAACGAGGTGAGCGCTTTCTTCAGGCGAAGCCAGGCGATCACGTCCAGCCGCCAGCGCGGGTTGTGTTCCTTGTGCTTCACCTGCCGGCGGGCTTGCTTCATCGACATCCTGCCCTTCTTGCCCTTGTGGCCGCCCCAGAGGTAGTCGTCCCACTGCAGCGGTTTGCTCTGGCGAAGCTGCCGGAGGGTGATCACCCCGCCGGTGGGCTTGCGCCAGTCGGCGAAACCGGTCTTGAGGTCCTCTCGCCAGGCGGGGCTGTTGGTGATCCGCCGAAGCTGGGAGCCTTCCCAACTGCAACTGACCATCCGCGGGGCCAGGCCGACGATCATCCACTTGAGCTTCGGCAGGTGGGGCACGTAGTGGTCAACCAGCCAGGCGAACGTCTTCACGCCGCTGCTGGTGACAGCGAGATTGTAGGCCCGGGGGACGGTCGCGTTGCCGTCCTGGCCCATCATCAGCGACACATCGATGCCCTGATCGGTGCGCGAGTCGCCCCACGCGAGCAGTTCGATCTGCCCGCGCAGGGCGTGCAGCGTCCTCATGCGTGGCGTGAGCCCGTGGCCATATTCGCCCCGGCTGAGTTTGGGCAGCGTGACCTGCTGGTCGACCTGGAAGTAGATCGTGGCGTCGAAGTCTTCCTCGAGCGTGTCGGATCGCTTCAGGGCGTCGAGGCTCCGGAACGCCTTCAGCGGGCGGAGTTTCATGCTGTACTCCCGGCCGATCTTTCGGCCGGCGATGCCCTGCACCACGCCATCGCGTATCGCCCAGTGGGCCACCCGCAGCCGATTGCCGCCGGAGTCCTGGTATTCGTAGACGACCAATGCGTCGCGGTAGGGGGCGATATCCTTGAGCGTGGGCTGTTCCGAGCGCGCAGCGAGGGTGGCTGTCACGTCGCGCGGGCGATCGCCCTGTCGGGCATCGCGAGCGTCTGCCCCTGCCCCGCCGGCAACGCACAACACTGCAGCCAGAATCACGATACTGCATCGAGTCGTCCGGTCCATCTGTTCCTCCAACGCGCTCGCGGCGGCTGGGTTCCGCAGCCGGAGTGCCATGCCCGGTTCACGCGGCGGCCCCTGCTCCTGCGGCCGATGGGCGTCTCAGGCGCCGGCAGGCTTCTCCAGGTGCAGCGTGTAGGCGATGCGGCTGCCGTGGAAGGCCTTCTCGCGGAAGCCTGCCGCCTCGCCCAAGCCGGTCACCTTGGACCGCCGCTGGAAGTGCGGGTCGAAGATCAGCTCCGTCACCGAAAGGATGCCGCCGGGCTTGAGGGCATCGAAGGCTTCGTTCATGGCGGCGGCGCGATCGGGGATCTCCCCGAGTACCGTCACCAGCAGGACCCGGTCGAAATGCCCGGCCGGCAGCGCGCCGTCTCCGACACCGGCATGGACCCACCGCACGTTGTCGAGTCCGGCGGCCTGGACCTTCTGCCGCACACGGTCCAGCATGCCCGGCTGGATATCCAGGGCGACCACGTCCCCGTGCGGTCCGACGGCCTGGGCAAGCGGGACGGTCAGCCGACCGGGCCCGCAGCCGATATCCGCCACGGCCATCCCCGGCCTGAGACCGAGCTGCTCGACGATCACCGCTGCGCGGTTGGTCTTCGTGAAGGGGTTGTCCAGTTCGACCATCCATCGGAGGAAGGCCGGGCACGGCAGCGAATGCCGGCGGGAGGCCACCCGCCAGATGAGCCCCACCAGAATCGCCGCGGCGAGAAGCCCGCCCACCGTCCACAGAACCCAATCCATGTCGCATCTCCCCGGACAGGACCCCACTTGCCCAATCGCGCGGGAGCGAGGGTCGTTGGCTGAGCGTCCGGCGCCCAGGCCGGCGCGATCCCGCGGGAGGGAATTGTGCCCGCCCGCCGCCGGGGTGTCAATCGGGCGCGACGGATCGCGCCGCCCTGC
>CAZXSK010000049.1:0-15221 GCA_964642855.1 uncultured Planctomycetaceae bacterium
GCGCTGACGCCACGGGCCAGTCACAGAGTTGACGTCGTTCAGCGGCGTGCCTTGCCCAAGGCCATCGGTGCCGGACCTCGTCCGCCCACGACCCCCGGCGTGTAGCTCGTCGACCATTGCCCCCAGGCCCAGGCCGCAGGTGCCGGACCTCGTCCGCCCACGACCACCGGCGCGGGGCCCGTCAATAGCATGCGGTCTTCACAGGACACCTCGGCCTCTCAGGTATACTGCATCTTGCCAACGTTCGGTCATTCATCGGGTCGCAGACGAGGCGTCCTACGCGTGGCAGAAAGGCGTACCTGAGCTTCCTGGCGCCGCGGGCGAGGGGGTTTTCCGCTGTCCATTCGCTGATCGAGCGTTAGAATGGATGTTCGAACCGCGGGGCCGGCTTTGGGAGCAGTCATGACGCAAACGGAAGCACTCCAGCCCACGCCGTCGACGATCCCCAGCTATCTCTCCGCGCCGTCCGCAGCGCCCAGGTATCCGTTCGCACCGTCGACGCCCGGCCATCCGTTGGCGCTGGACTGCGGCATGGATTATCGGCTTCAATGAGAGGTAGAACGGGAACTGATTCGATGACACCATTGGAGAGGATGGCAGTTGTCTATCTGGCGTGCCTGCTGCTGTTCGCATCGTGCGGAGAGGCAGACTTCACGCCCGAGAGCAGCAGCGAGGACGCAAAGATCCGGGAGTTTGCGTCTTCTCTGGACCTCGATGTATGGATCTTGGATTCATCCGGAGACTATCAACGGGTCGATACGACGCCTGTCGAGACACCCATCTCTATCGGAGGGGCAACTGTCTGGCGGATCACGCCCATTGGGGACACCACGGTCAAGGAACCCGTCGCAGAGGTGGGCAAGAAGAGGATGCCGGGGTTGAAGCTTCGGCAGGCAGGCGGTATGCGCTGCGGTATGGCGAAAGGGCGGTCCGTGTTCACGGTTGTGTGTGCAATTGAGGGAGCGGCTCTGTGTCCTCAGTTCGCATGGATACGGAGCCTCTCCACTGAGCTATCAGATGTCCTTGGTGTAAGAGCTACGTGGGGTCTGCGAACATGTGACAAGTCTTTGGTGTTCTCGATATCGTCAGCAGAGCCCGAAGACGTCGGAGAAGAGCCTTCGGTATCGCAGACGTCTCGCAATGATCTGATCGGAAGCATCGTGTTTCTGGTCGTTCTCCCAACTCTTGCCATTGTGGTTGGGTTCTTCATCAGAAAGCCAGAGATTAGGGATGCCGTGCTGATTCCCTCTGCTTTAGCCATCGGAGGCCTGGGGGGAGTATTAGCGCGTTTCGACGCTTGCGGCGGTGTGGGTAACGTCATTCTGGCTTTCTGCATCGTAGTGCCTCTTTCGCTCCTCGCAAGACGTTGCAGAGAGTGGAGTGACCGACATAGTAAGAGAGACAATGGATAGAGATACAGGATGGCTGGCCTACTGGACCTCTCCCCATCTTGGGTCCATTGGGCGTGCGAGTTGTCCGATGCTATGGGGCTTGGGCAGCGGCTGAAGACCGAGGCGTAGCCGAGGCCGGAAGGGAAGATGCAGATACAGAGGTCATTGGGGCGGTCGGTTGTCCCCGGGATCTTCCAGGCGAGGCGATTGACACTGCGCCGAGGCCCCCGGGCCCAGGGGGGAGGGCAGGTCCTCTGGTTGGGCTGGGCGTGAAGGGGCCAAGGTTATCGAGGCCGGCCCCCCACGACGTCCGACGCTGAAGATATGGATACCGTACGTTTTCACAGGATACTTCGGCTTCGCAGGTATCCTGTATTCTTCGGCGAGGTGTGTTGCCAAGACAGGATCCGACCCGCCGGAAGCAATCGACACTTGCGCGCATCCGAATGTGTGAGCGGGATGGCATAGAATCCAGAAAAGAAGCCACAGAGACACAGGTCATTGGAGCTGCCGGTCGGGCCCACGGGGGATATCCGTCGGCTTGGGGGGCTTTACAGTCAATGGACGGATCGATATCGTCGGGCGCATGAGTGCGAGCGATCGGGAGTTGTTCGAGTTCCTGGACCCGGGCAGGCTGGTCGACGGCGAGCTGGAGCTGGTTCTGACGGCCACCCGGCCCGGAAGGCTGGACAAGGGCCTGGCGCCGGAGTATGCCTTCGAGATGCGCCGGACGGGCACCGAGGAGGTGCTGGGGGGGATCAATCTGCGCATCGGCGAGACGGAGTTCCTCACGCACTACGCCGGTCAGATCGGCTACGGCGTTGAGCCCGAGCATCGGGGGCATCGCTACGCCGCCCGGGCGACGCGGCTGCTGCTGCCTCTGGCGGCTGCCCACGGGCTGTCGACGCTGTGGATCACGGTGAACCCGGACAACCTTGCCTCGCGGCGGACGTGCGAGATCGCAGGTGGGGAGCTGGTGGAGATCGTGGATGTTCCGCCGGACTGCGACATGTACCGCAAGGGCGAGCGGCGGAAGTGCCGCTACCGAATCCGGCTGGGGTAGCATGGACGCCACTGGCGTCTTCAGTTTGTTCGGGGGTGGGGACGGGGGGTTGGCGCAGGCCGGCCGGTCCAACGTGGCGGACCTCCACTCCGTGGAAGATGATTGCATTCCCATTTCCTCCTGCTGCGGTCGGCATGGCACCCTTTACCATCCAACAGCGATTCTCCCGGCGGGGCGGTGGATTACTCGGTCAGGACGAGTTCGGCGGTCTGCTTGATTTCGTAGGGCTCCTGGCCGTCTTCGGTCTTTCGCACGCCGACCATGCGGACGAGGACCGTATACCTTCCGGGCGGGAAGGGAGGCCCCTTGGGCTGGTTGGTGTCGGAGGGCCCTTGCCAGTTCCGCCCGTCCCAGACGAGGGTGTGGTGCGTCGTGCCCTTGGGGATGGTTCTGAAGCGTACAGGCTGAGCGGCCCCGAGGCCGAAATCCCACACCCAGTACCGCTGGCCGTTGCCCTGGATGCCGGCCATGGGAAGCAGGCCGTTGGCATCGGGGGAACTTGCGGATTTCTGCGTCCGCGGATGCAGACCGGGGGTATCGCGTGTGACGGTGATGGTGTAGCCGATTTCGACGCCGCTTGCGGCCTGGGCCTGGGAGAAGCGATAGGACGGCTTGTCGAACTCGACCCGGATAAGAGACGAGATGTCGACGGCGTTGGCGTCTGCGGGGAGTTGCGTGTTGGCGTCTGTGGCAGTTCGCTCTTTGGCTTCCTCGGGAGTGTGGGTGTTGGCGTCTCCGGGCGGGGTCGTGTCGCCGCAGCCGGCGAGGAGGGCGGGCAGGATAGCGATGCAGGCGAGAGTCTTCATCGTGGGGTTCCTTTCTCTGTCCGGGGTTGGGTATCGGTGAGGGCCCGACGATGCGCAGGGTTTTGTCACCTTCACGGGCAATGGGCGCGCAAGAAACCGGGCCGCTGCGATGGGCAGCGACCCGGCGTGATCCTGTCACCGGTCGTGCCGCGGCTGTCTGCGGGCGCCGGTTCGGGTGGTGTCGAGGTCTACAGCTTCCTGTCGAAGGCGTCCTCGAACCAGTCGTGCATTTCTTCGTCGCTGATGGCGGTGGTCCGGCCTGCATCGTACTCGGCGTCGACCTTGTCTCGGATCTTCAGCAGCCTGGGATCGTCCTTGGCGACGGTGAGGTCGGTGCGGGCTTCGATCCAGTGCTTGATGCCGGCCGCTCCTGATTTGTCGGTAATCGCCACGGACGTCGGGCGGTCCAGCAGGGCCTGGGTATCGAACGCGGAGTAGATCTCCTCGCTCTTGAGCAGGCCATCGGCGTGGATGCCCGCGCGGGTGGTGTTGAAGTCGCGTCCCACCAGCGGGAAGTTGCTGGGGATCTCGTGGCCGATCTCGTCGCGGAAGTAGTCGGCGATTTCGGTGATGACGGGATACTGGACCTTGTCGCTTTGGCCCTTGATCTGTGCGGCTTCGACCACCATCGCCTCGAGGGGCGAGTTGCCGGTTCGCTCGCCGATGCCCAGCAGCGAGGCGTTGCACGATGCGCAGCCGTACAGCCAGGCGGTGGCGGGATTGACGGACACCTTGTGGAAGTCGTTGTGGCCGTGCCATTCCAGCAGTTCTCCGGGCACGCCGGCGTCGTGGATGAGTGCGTGCACGAGCTTTGGCACCGACCGCGGCAGGGCGGCATTGGCCCAGGGGACGCCGTAGCCCATGGTGTCGCACAGGCGGATCTTGACATCCTTGTTGTATTGCTCGCGAAGCTTCATCAGCTCGATGGCGAACGGCACGACGAATCCGTAGATGTCGCCGCGGGTGACGTCTTCGAAGTGGCACCGCGGGAGGATGCCTTCATCGAGGGCGGACTTGGCGATGTCGAGATACTGCTCGAGCGCCTGCCGGCGGTCCTTGCGCAGCTTCAGGAAAATGTGGTAGTCGCTGCAGCTGGTGAGGATGCCGGTTTCTTCGAGCTTCATGTCCTTGACGAGGGCGAAGTCGGACTTGACCGCGCGGATCCAGCCTGTGATCTGCGGGAAGGGGGCGCCGACCTCGCGACACTTCTCGACGGCCTGGCGGTCCTTCTTGGAATACAGGAAGAACTCGCTCTGGCGGATGATGCCCGCGCCGTTGTCGAGCTTGGCCTCGAGCTTGTAGATGTCGACGATCTGGTCGATGGTGTACGGCGGGCGGGCCTGCTGGCCATCGCGGAAGGTGGTGTCGGTGCACCAGACCTCCGGAGCGATGTTGAGGGGCACGCTTTCGTCCTCGAAGAACACCCGGGGCAACTCGGTGTACGGGAAGGCCTTACGGTGAAGGTTCGGTTCCTCGACGTTCTGTAACGTGTAGTTCTCAGTCATACGCGGCTCGAAATCTCCGTGCTTGTACCGTCTATGTCCAGGGGCCATCTACAGCGATGGCGCCACAATTCTGGCCTGATCGGCAGGATGAGTTCGGGCCGGGACCGGCCCTGATTGGACGTGGCGAGCGTTTCACCGCACGTCTTCCGATCTGGGGCATTGTACGGGACAAGCCCCCCCGGTTCAAGCCCTTGGGCAGTGCCTTTTCGGACGCCCGAATTCGCGACGCAGAGTCGGGCGAATCACCCGGCCGGGTCGTCGATCACCGCCTGGCCGTCTTCCATGCGCACGCGCCCCTCGGCGAACCATTGCACCGCCTGGGGATACGCCTGGCACTCGGCCTGGAACACCCTCGCCGCGAGCGTGTCGGGCGTGTCGTCGGGCTCGACGGGCACGCGCTTCTGCAGGATCACCGGCCCGGCGTCGTACTGGTCGTTGGTGCAGAAGTGCACGCTGCAGCCGGACTCGGGTCGGCCGGCGGCCAGGACGGCCTCGTGCACGTGGTGGCCGTGCATGCCCTTGCCCCCGAAGTCGGGCAGCAGGGCGGGGTGGATATTGATCACGCGTCCGTCGTAGCGGTCGGGGAACTGCCACATCGAGAGAAATCCCGCGAGCACGACCAGATCGACTGCGGCGCGGTCGAGAAGGTCGGTGATCTTCTCCGAGTACGTCGCGAGGTCGGGCATGTCGCGATAGGGCACGACGCGGGCGTCGATGCCCCGGCTGCGGGCCCAGTCGACTCCGCCGCACTGGCGCGAGGCGATCACGATGGGCACGTCGATGTCCAGCTCGCCGGCGTCGCGCCGGGCGATGAGGTTCTTGAGCGTCCGCCCGCCGCCGGAGAGCAGCACGCCGACACGCAGGGGTTTGTGGGGGTCGGGTGGTGTCATGGGCGGAGATTATACGGATCCTTGCGCGCCAAGCCAGAGGCCGGTGGTCAATCCACGGCCCTGCCAGCGCGGATGCGCCCGAGCGCGTCCCACGTCAGGCCGATGAGCTGCCCCTCGAACCCGTCGACCGGATCGCCCCACAGCTCCATCAGCAGGTCCTGCAGCTCGCTGCGTCCCAGGGCGTCGCCGGACTCCGGAAGCGACGCGGGCATGCGCGTCAGCTCATCGCGCCGGCGGATCATGCTCAATACTCCCGCAGCGGCACCCAGGGCAAGGTTCACGGGCATGACCTTCTCGCGCAGGGCGATGCGCATCGTGCCGAACAGGCGGTCGTCGTAGCCCAGCTTGCGCACGTGGTCGCGCCCGACCCGCTCGACGAGGTCGTGCAGATTCGGGTTGACCATCCGTTCCAGCAGGTCCTCGGCGTAGTCCCGGAAGCCACCGTGCGTGAACAGCGGGTCGTCCAGCCCCCGATGCCTCGCCAGCAGCGCCTGGCCGCACTCGTCGATGAACGCCCGCCGGGCGATGACCATCAGGTTCTCATCCCCACCGGCGTCGGCGATGGTCTCATAGCCCTTGAGGTCGGCGAGGTAGCCGATCACGGCGTGAACGGCATTGTGGCCGTACAGCTTGGCCTCCTCGAAGGGCAAGAGGTCGGTCTTTTCCTGGAAGACCTCGATCCCGCGATCGAAATCGTCCAGAGTGACCTTCGAGATCAGGATGCGGTTGAACTCCTCGATCAGCACCGCCCGCGGGGTGTCGGGCGTCAGTGTGACCAGCCCGAGCTTGTCGATCACGTCCGGGTCGTCGATCACGCCGCTCATCTTGCCGATGACGGTGTTGAGCGTCTGGAACTGCTCGGGCTCGCCGCGGAGGGCGTCGTCGAGCTTGCGCGTGAGCACCTCGGCGGCATGGTTGTGGTTCTCGGCTGCGTAGAGAACGGTCGGCGTGGGCATCTTCCGCGATTTCAGGCCGGCTGCCAGGATCGACGCGACGCTGCCCTCTCCGCCCGCGCCGTAGATCTGGACGCTGGGCAGCGCCGTGGCCAGCTCGGTCGCTTCGGCGACGGCCTGGACCATCGTCTCGCGGCCTTTGGGATCGGTGGGGTTGACGATCTCGATACCGTCGAGGCGGAACGGGTCGATCCGATCCGGGCGAGCGATGTTCACGCGATACGCCCCGCCGGAGTCGGCGACTGCGTCGACGAGGACCTGGTCGACCTCGGCGACCACGAAGCGGTCGAAATTCCCCGAGAGATACGCCTCGTAGAGGAACAGGCCGCTCTGGATGGGGCCAAAACCGAAGCCTGCGAACGTTTTCTTGCTCTTACTCATGCTTGCCTTTCGCGAGTGCTCCCTTGCGTGACGGCGTATTGTATCACTCTCCCGGCGGCGAGAGGTGCTACTCCGCTGCGCTGAGCAGTTCCTTCTCCGCCTCGGCAGTCCACACGCCGTTTCGGAGGTTCTGCGCGACGGTCGGATAGGGTTCGGCCAGCTCGTGCAGCGGGGTGAGGCCCAGTTTGCGGAGCTGGGGATAGACGATGATCTTGCCCGCCATGGTGCGGTTTTCGACCGCGGCGATGCCTTCGACCGCACCGGCCATGCCGCTGACCGCGTCGACGGACGTGTCGGTGTCCAACTGGCCGGAGACGACCTTGCCCAGCACGGTGTGCATGTCCTCGATGGTCGATCCGCTCGTGCCGAACATGAAGCAGCCCTTCTCGATGTAGGCATCGAGATCCAGGTCGTGGCGCGTCGGGGCGGGAATTCCCGCGAAGATGTTGATCAGCGCGCCCGGGCCGGCCTGGTCGATCGCCTGCTCGACCAGCGCGCCGATCGGGGCCATCAAGGCGAAGTATGTCTGCCCGCCGGAGAGGGCGGTGGTCTTCGTATTCACCAGTTGCAGGTCCACGCCGCGGTCTTTCGCGAGCGGACCGGCCTTCTTTTCCAGCGAGGCAAGACGCTCGTCATCGAGATCGGTGGCGATCACGCTCACGCCCTCGATGCCGCTGCAGATCGTGCGGATGGTGTGCATCTGGCCCATCGGTCCGCCCGCTCCGACGACCACCACGGTATCGCCCTTGCGGACTTCGCCGGTCTGCGGGATGGTGGCGTACGCCTCGGCTGCCGAGGCAGACGACGTGCCCACCCAGCGTGTCGGGCCGTAATGCACCCGCCCGACGCCGACGGAGACCTTCTCGCCGATGGTCTTGCCGCCGGTTACCACGGCCAGGATTCCGCCCTTGGCGATCTTGTCGTTCAGCGCGTCGAGCGTCTGCTTGGTCGCCCCGAAACAGACGATGTCGTCGAAGCCCTCGTCGGGCAGGGCGTCGATGTCGTCGGCGCGGTTTACGTCGACGCCCACCTGGCTGGATATCGCATTGGCCTGCTCTTCGGTGGCCACCACCGCGACGACCTCGCCGGGTTTGCCCTTCCCGGAAAGACATCGGTCGAGGTCGCGCACGTTATGTCCGTCCTCGGCTACGACCAGCAATCGACCGCCTTCGCGGATGCTGCTCCGCTCAGACGTGGCGTAGGAATTCTCCACGCACGCCCACGGCTCGACCAGCGCCACCGACGAGGCGCTCATGCCCGAGCCTTCCACCGGAATCAGGTACCGCTGGCCGGTGTCCTGCTCATAGACGATACGCTCGTCCAGCAGGATGTACTCCTGCAGGCCGCCCTCGAAGTTGTACCCGAACGCCCCGTTGGAACCGGCCGTCTTCAGCGGCCTGTAGTCGGCCTGCACCATCACCCGCTCGCCGACCTTGTGTTGGGTCGCCTCGGGGCCGACGGCGACGATCTCGGCGACGACCTCGTGGCCGGGCACGGTGGGCTTGTCGCCGGGAACATACGAGGGCAGCGAATCCAGCACCTGCGGGTCGATGCCGGAGACCACCGGGCCTTTTCGCGGATGCTTGTCGAACTGCTTGAGCAGCTTGAGGTCGGAGAAGCACAGCCCGACGGCCTGGACTTTCGCGAGGATCTGGGCGCCCGTGGGTGCGTGAACCTCCTTCGCTTCGTTGAGTTCGAGCGTTTCCGGGCCGGTGAGCTGTACGGCTGTCTGGGTATCGGGTGTGGTCATGGTGTCGTCCTTGGTTTCAGGCCGGGCGTCTGGGGAGCGCGCCGGCGTGGAAGTCAGTTGAGCATTTCCTGTCCGCCGGTGACGGGGACCGCCTGGCCGGTCTCGAACCGCTGCTCCATCACATAGTAGATCGCCTTCATCACGTCGGGCGTGGTGCAGCCTCGGTGGATGGGCGTTTTGGCTTCATAGGCCTTGCGGACGTCGTCGATGGTCTTCGCGCCGGGGACCTTGCCGGCCTGGAGGTACTGCACGAACAGGCCGTTGTCCGGGTCGCTCCACAGGGGTCCGTCGTAGAAGTTGCCCGGGCAGACGGAGTTGACCTTCACCCCGTCGTCGACGAGTTCCAGGGCGAACGACTGGGTCAGGCCGATGCCCCCGAACTTGCCCCCCGCGTAGGCGAAGTTCTTGTTGGACCCCGCCAGGCCGCTCTTGGAGTTGATCTGGATGATGTCGCTCCAGCAGTCGGGATTGGCCAGGTGCTGGGTGGCCAGCACGTCGACGCTGTTCTGCACGCAGAGGAAGTACCCCTTGTAGTTCACGGCGGTGACGAAGTCGAAGTCTTCCTCCGGCTGGGTCTTGACGCTCTCGGCCTTGAGCACGCCGGCGTTGGAGATCAGCACGTCCAGGCCGCCGAACCGCAGGACCGTCTCGGTGACCGCATCGCGGATGCTGGCTGCGTCGGTGACGTTGATCGCCAGGCCGACGGTGCGGGTGGGGTCTTCGGTGGCGAGTTTGCGGGCAGCCTGTTTCGCTCCGTCGGCATTGATGTCGGTCAGCACCACGTGGGCGCCTTGGGCGAACAGGTCCTGGGCGATTTCCAGCCCGAAGCCCTGTGCGGCGCCGGTGACCAGCGCCACCTTGCCTCGCGCACGCCCCACGTCGCTGCCGCGTGAAACCTTGCGGCGATACGCCTCGATCTCCCAGTTCTCGATGAACTCCCGGTCGCGGGTGGACATCGGCAGGATTCCCCCGGCTGCGTCGGCCCGGGCCATCACCCCGATTGCATCGACGTAGACGTCGGCGGCGGTCCGGGCGGATTTGCAGCTATCGGCCGCTGCGAAAAGCCCCAGCCCGCGGATCAGCGTGATGACGGGGTTGAACCCGCAGCGGCTTCGGTAGGCGTCAACGGTCTGTCGCAGCGAATCGACAACGGTCTGCGTGTCGGCGTCGGGGTCGATGTCGGCTACCATCGGAAAGCTCTTGCAGTACACGATCTGGTCGGGCGTCAGCGGACCGGCCGATGCGATCTCCTCCAGCCGGTCGCTGCCGACGAGGTCCTCGACGGCTTGCGACGTCTCGAAGGTGACCACGGGCAGGGCGTCGGCGGTGCCCAGCAGTCCGCGGAGTGCGGGCGCGACGCGTCGCACGAGTTCGTTGCGGTTGTCGTGGAGTTCGGGCGATTCGGTCCATCGGGCGGGGGAGATTTCCCCGGCGATTTTCGAGAGGATTTTCTCCGAGCGGGTCCGGACTTCGTCGGCGGACTCACCCGCGACGATCAGTCCGTGGTTCTGCATGAGAATCCCCTCGGGCATCGCCCGGCCGGTACGGTGGGTGTAGTCGGCCAGGCGGGCGGCGAGTTCATGCGCCAGCCGCAGGCCGGGGTCCACGAACGGCATCCAGACGATGTCGTCGCCGAAGAGACGGTCGGCAAGCTGCTGGCCGCCGCTGGAGCAGGTCAGGGCGTTGACCAGCGTTGGGTGTGTGTGAACCACCAGCGGGGCGCGGATCAGGTGATGGATCAGGCATTCCACGCTCGGCCGCTGGTTGCGCTCGGGCTCCAGGCGGGCGCGGAGCGTCCTGCGGAGAAACAACTCCTCGCGCGCGTCGACATCTTTGGGCAGGGGGGTATCCAGCAGCGCGTCAAGCTGGGCGCGGTCGAGCGCGACAAAGCCCTCCGGTTGGATGTTCGCCAGCGCAACGCCCGACATTTTGACGTAGACCACGTCGTCGGTCTTGGCTGAGGTGTTGCCTCCCCCCGCGAGCACCAGTTGCGGATCGCTTCCGACGTGACGCGAGAGGGCGGCGATTTGCTCCAGCAGGTCGGCGTCGGCGGACCTGAAGTCGCTCGGGGCTGTCATGGACGGTCTCCGGTGGTCTGGAAGTACAGTTCGATTGCTGCCGACCCGATGGCGGCCAGATCGCTGATGCGCGATTCAGCGGAGGGATACGCTCCGGCGGGATTGCCCTGGGCATCCACGTAGCCGGCCAGTCCGTGCAACTGGAGCATCTGGTGGCCCGCTACCACGCAGGCGCCTTCCCAGAAGATCTCCGCGACCTCGTCGGGCAGGGGCACGCCTCCCTTGCAGGCCGGTTCGATCGGCCCGAGGGACTGGGTGTTGTGCTCCGTGCCGCCGACCACGACGATGCCCGCCTCGCGAAGCGCCGTGGCGTACTGCTCGAGCACCTCGGGCGTGTTGCGCGTGGGGATCAGTTCGGCTGCGTGGATGTTGCGCTCCTGCAGGTGTCCGACCAGCGTCTCGGGCGTCTGCTCGAAGGGACAGATCGGGTCCGTGCCGTCGACGAGGGTGGGGTAGCACGGAATCCCTCCGAGCTGAAGGATCAGCTCACGGGCCTGCTCGAACGAGATGAAACTCTCGGGCACGAAGCAGGGCTTGCCTGCTTTCATCAGGTGCGAGCGGATCTCGCCCTGCATGCCGACTGCGTCGCCGGGCCTGCTGGCCGGTTGGGTGCCCAGCAGGGACGCCAGCGTCTCGGGGAGTTTTCCGGGTGGGACCTCCTCGGCGAGGGCACGCTGGGCTGCCTGGGCGACGTGGCGCTCCTGGAGGGTGATCGTTTCGACCGGGATCGCCTCGCCGGCGGCGGTGCGATGATGGGCGGAGAGCCCGGCGAGGACCACCTCGTGGTTCATGTCGATCGCCACGCCGTGGGCGGCGAAGTGTGCCACGAGCTTTTCGATCATCTCCGTCATACGGGCGGTGTCGTTGCTGCGAACGGTGTCCATCAGCTCGGCGGCGCGGGGGCTCATCGGGGCGATCTTCGTGATGCCTTTGCCGCAGAGGTACATCTTGCCCGGGTTGCCCGGGTCGTTGATCTTTACGCCGTCGCGGACGAGGTCGTCCAGCAGGGCGATGACTTCCAGCCCCAGCAGGGGGAAGATCCCCTTCTCCCGCGCCAGACGGATGAAGTCGGCGTAGACGCTGAAGTCGTAGTAGTTGCTTGCACCCAGGACTCGCACGCCCTGTTTGCCGGCCAGGTCAATCGCCTCGCCGACGCTCTGGAACGCCGAGAAATTGGGGGGAAGGTGAATGTGTGCATTCACGCCCGGGCGGGGATCCGGCGACAGGCTGGCTTCGGCGTGGGTGCGCAGCTCGTCGGGGTCGGCAACGGCCCGGAGGCTCGCCAGGGCGTCGGTCAGTGATTGGGTTGGTTCAGGCATCGGGTTCCTCACGGTGTTCGGGTGCGTCGGCAGAGAACAGGAGACACGAAAGCCCGGCCGGTTTCAACGTTTCGCGTCAGATCGGCCTGCCCGGCCGCTGATGCGGGCCCGCGCCGCGGAGTGGGTGGCCGGGGATCCGTCGCGATGAAGCTCGCCGCGGTCCGATTCAGCCGCCTACCGTCACGGTGACCACCTTGCGGGGTGGCAGGTGCAACGCCTGACCGAGGGCGTCCTCGGCGGCTTCCTTGACCGCTTCGCTGATCGTCGGGTGGGCGAAGACCTCCTCGGCAAGGTCGGTGACCGTCGCGCCGGTTCCCACGAGCCCGACGGCCGATGCGATGACCTCGGTGACGTTGTGTCCGAGCATGTGCACGCCGAGGATTTCGTCGGTCTCGCGGTGGCGGATGACCTTCACGAAGCCGGACGTATCGCCGGCAGCCATCGCCTTGCCCAGGTAGCCGATCGGGAAGTTGCCGATCGACAGGGGCAGCTCCTGCCGGCGTGCCTGCTGGGCGGTCAGCCCCACGCCGGCGATTTCCGGGAAGGTGTAGACCGCCAGCGGGACCGGGGCGGTCATCGGCCTGTCGTGGCCGAGCGCGTTCTCCACCGCAACCACGCCCTGGGCGCTGGCTGCGTGGGCGAGCAGGCACCGGCCGTTGGCGTCGCCGATGCAGTACACGCCGTCAACGCCGGTGCGCATGTGGTCGTCGACGCGCAGGAACCCGCGGTCGGTCTCCAGCCCGGCCGATTCGAGGCCGATGTCCGTCGTCGCCGGCCTGCGGCCGGTCGCGATCAGCACGCGATCGACCTGGAGGGTCTTTCCGCCCGAGAGCGTCGCCTTCGCACCGTTCTCGTCGACGACGAGTTCCTCGACTTTTGTGTCCGTGTGGCAGGCGATCTTGCGACGCTTGAAGATTTTCGCAAGCTCCGCACCGAGCTGCTCGTCCATTTCCGGAAGGAGGGACGGAAGCATCTCCACGACGGTGACGTCCACGCCGAGGGGCTTCATCATGCAGGCGAACTCGCAGCCGATCACCCCGCCGCCGACGATCAGCAGCTTCTCCGGGAGCGTTTTCCAGTGGAGGGCTTCGTCGGACGTGCAGACGATCTCAGCGTCGTCGGGCCAGCCCGGGATGCGGGCAGGGGTGGATCCGGACGCGACGATGATGTTCCTGGCCGGGAGGGTCTGGGTCTTGCCCTTGCCGTCGGTAACGGCCAGCTTGCCGGGCCCGTCGAGCTTGCCGACGCCTTGATAGACGTCGACGCTTCGACCCTTGAACAGGTTGCCGATCCCCCCGCGGAGGGTCTTGATGATCTTGTCCTTGCGTTTCTGGATTGCAGGCCAGTCGGGAGACGCCTCGCCGACCTTGACGCCGAAGTCCCTGGCGTGGGCGATTTCGTGGAGCAGTTCGGCCGAGGCGAGCAGCGCCTTGGACGGAATGCACCCGTTGTTGAGGCACGTGCCGCCGAGGTGGGATTTCTCGACCACGGCTACGCGGGCGCCCATCTGCCCGGCCTTGAGGGCGGCAACGTATCCGCCCGGTCCCGTTCCGAGTATCGCGATGTCGTAGGGTTCCATGCTGTCTCCGGCGCGTTGGGTTGGTGGGGGTCGTGGTTCCGCCCGGCGGAGGGGGCGGTCAGATGTCCTGCGGGGCTTCCAGCAGTTCCTTCAGCCGGGCCATGAACTGGGCAGCTACCGCCCCGTCGACGATACGGTGATCGGCCGAGAGGGTCAGTGTCATCGTTCGAGCCGGGCGGATCGCGCCGTTCTCGACGACGACGTCTTCCTTCGCTGCGCCAATGGCCAGGATGCCGCTTTCGGGCGGGTTGATGATCGCCGAGAACTCCTCGACGCCGTACATCCCGAGGTTGGTGATGGTCAGCACACCCTGGCCGAGGCCTTCGAGGTTGCCCTTGCGTGCGGCTTCGACGATCCGGCGCGTTTCTCCGGCGAGTTTCCGGAGGTCCATCCGGTCGGCGCCGACGAGGACGGGCACGACCAGCCCGGCGTCGACCGCCACGGCCAGCCCGAGGTTCGCGGTGGGCATCTCGACGAGGTCCTCGCCGTCCAGCCTGGTGCGAAACGCGGGGAACTGCCCCACCGCCCGGGATACCGCGAGGGTGACCACGTCGTTGACCGAGCAGGGGAACTCCGCCTTGTTCTGCCTGTAGAAGGTCATCAGCGCATCGGCCTGGACGGTGAGCTTCATGTAGAAGTGGGGCACCTGCTGCTTGGAAACCTGCAGGTTCCGCGCGATCGCCCGGCGCATCTTGGACATCGTCCGGCGAACGGGCTCGGTCGAAGTCAGCGTCGCCTCCAGGACGTCGTCGGAAAGGATCCGCCCATCCGGGCCCCGACCCGCGCCGACGGCTGCGATGTCGATGCCGCGTTTGCGGGCGATCTTCCTCGCGGCGGGGGAGGCCTTTACCCGGCCTGCGGACGTCGTAGCCGGCTTGGCGGAAGGCCCGGGGGCAGAGGCCTGGCGCGTCGGTGCGAACGAACCGGCCTCGGCGGGCTGGTCGGTGCTGGCAGCTTCGGCCTTGCCGGATTCTGCCGGTGCGGCGTGGTGGGCGAGGTACGCCTCGACGTCGTCGTCGTTGTCAGCCAGGTAGGCGACCGGTTCCTTGACGGGCACGATGTCGCCTTCGGTGGCTACGATCTTCGCAAGGCGGCCTGTCTGTTCGGCTTCGACTTCGACGGTGGCTTTGTCTGTCTCCATTTCGTAGAGGACCTGGCCGGGCTCGATGGTGTCTCCCTCGCTGACCTTCCAGGCGAGGATGGTTCCCTCTTCCATGGTGTTTCCCGCCTGGGGAAGCAGGACGGGAGTGACTGCACCTTCGGCAGGGGCGGCGGGTGTGCTCTCCTTGGCGGAAGGCTGCGAGGAGGTATCGCTCGCGGCGGGCTGGACAGGCTTGGCGTCGGGTGCCTCGGGCCGGGCGGCCTGTGACGACTCTCCACCGTGCTCGGCGAGATACGCCTCGACGTCGTCGTCGTTGTCAGCCAGGTAGGCCACCGGTTCCTTCACGGGTACGATGTCGCCTTCGGTGGCTACGATCTTCGCAAGGCGGCCTGTCTGTTCGGCTT
>CAZXSK010000049.1:15321-33475 GCA_964642855.1 uncultured Planctomycetaceae bacterium
TGGTGTCTCCCTCGCTGACCTTCCAGGCGAGGATGGTTCCCTCTTCCATGGTGTTGCCCGCCTGGGGAAGCAGGAGGGGGGTGACGTTCTCGGAGGATCCGGACGAGGAGGCCTTGGTGTTCATGGCAGGTTCCGCGGGCTGGGTGGTCTCGGGTTTTGCGGCCGGCTTTGCGGTTGACGTCTGGCCGGCGGGAGCGATGGTCGCAAGGGTTTCTCCGGGAGCGGCGGTCTGTCCCCGGGCTACGAGTATCTTCTCGAGCGTCCCTGGCTTTGCGGCCTGGAGCTCGACGAGGGCGGATTCGGTCTCGATCTGCGCGAGCAGCTGGCCTTGGTCGAAGGAATCTCCCTCGGCAAGCAGCCAGCGAGCAACGGTCCCGCTGGTCATGCTCTTATTTGCCTGGGGCATCTGGATATCGGTCATGCGTTCACCTGCGAGGTCGTGCGTCGGAAGGGGCTGCGCGCAAATCGCCCGCCCCATGTCGTCTGCAAGATTATGACACAAATTTGCATCAGTCAAGCAGGATTCCTGCAAGTTTCTGTTGATATTTGCACAATCTTCGTGTTCACTGGAGAGGATTGGTGGTAGGATGCCCGCAGAGGGCTGAGGCGATCATGAGCGCAACCACGCAGCAGCGACGCGAGAGGGTTCTCACGCATTTATATGAGAACCAGAGAGTTACGGTGCATGATCTGGCCGGAAGGCTGGACGTGTCCGAAGCGACCGTCCGTCGTGACCTCCGCCAACTGGCCGGGGAAGGCAAGCTGGAACTCGTCCATGGCGGGGCGACGCTGCCCCGGGTGGCTGACTTCTCGTTCCGTTCCAAGGCGGTTCGGAACATCCAGGCCAAGCGTGTGATCGGTCGGCTGGCTGCAGAACTGGTTGCCGATCGCGACCAGGTGTTCATTGATTCGGGCACCACATGTTTTCAGATGATCCCGCACCTCAAGACCAAGCGAGGGGTGTCGGTGATCGTCAACAGCGCCAGGCTGGCGCTGGAACTGGACACGCCGCAGTTGAGCGTGATCCTCCTGGGCGGGCAGTACCGCCCGGAGCGGATGGACACGATCGGCCCGCTGGCGAACCATACGCTGGACCAGCTTCGCGGGTACCTGGCGTTCATTGGCGCCGACGGACTTTCGATGGACTTCGGGCTGACAGCCAGTGACATCGAGAGCGCGGACATCTACCAGCGTGCGGTGCGGAACGCACGCGATGCGGTGCTGCTTGCCGATTCAAGCAAGTTCGCCTCGCCTTCGCTGTTCAAGATTGTCGAGTTTGACGTGATCTCCACGGTGGTGACCGACCGCCTGCCGCCGAGGGAGTGGATGGACTTTTTCGAAAGCCGCAACATCGAGGTGATTTTCCCGGAGGCCGATGGGCTCTCCGGCCACGAGCCCGCGCCCGCGGGCGAGAATCAACAGGAGCAGGAAGATGCCTAAGAGTCAGTTTGTCGATCCGAACGAGGTGCGTCAGTCCGGCCAGGTCGAGTTCCAGCCGATTCCGATCAACCGGTACGATCGGACGATCAAGGAGGAGCTTGACCGTTTCAGCAAGGACGACCTGTTCCGCATTCAGCGGGACATGCAGGTCATCCGGACGTTCGAGAGCATGCTCAACGACGTCAAGCTCCGCGGCGGGTGGGAAGGCATCGAGTACACGCACCGTGGCCCTGCGCACCTGTCGATCGGGCAGGAGGCCGCTGCGGTCGGCCAGGCGTTCCTGCTGGACGTGGACGACCACATTTACGGCAGCCATCGCAGCCACGGCGAGATTCTCGCCAAGGGCCTCTCTGCCATCGCGAAGCTCGACGACGATCGCTTGATGGAGATCATGGAGAGTTACTGGGACGGTGCGATTCTGCGTGTGGTGGAGAAGGACGCCGAGGGATCGGTGCAGGACCTGGCGGTCGATTTCCTGGTGTATGGGGCGCTGGCGGAGATCTTCGCCCGCCAGGCCGGCTTCAACAAGGGCATGGGCGGCTCGATGCACGCGTTCTTCCCGCCGTTCGGGATTTACCCCAACAACGCCATCGTCGGCGGCTCGGGCGACATTTCCGTGGGGGCTGCGCTGTACAAGCGCGTCCGTCACAGGAAGGGCATCGTCATCGGGAACATCGGCGACGCCTCGGCCGGGTGCGGACCCGTGTGGGAGGGCATCTGCTTTGCCACCATGGACCAGTTCAAGACGCTCTGGGACGAGAAGCATCGCGGGGGGCTGCCGCTGATCCTGAACTTCCAGAACAACTTCTACGGCATGGGCGGTCAGCCTGTGGGCGAGACGATGGGCTTCAAGGTCCTCGCCCGTCTCGGTGCGGGGGTCAACCCCGAGCAGATGCACGCCGAGCGCATCGACGGCTACAACCCGCTGGCCGTGGTCGACGCCATCGGCCGGAAGAAGGAGATCATCGAAAACGGCGACGGCCCGGTGCTGCTGGACACGCTGACCTACCGCTACAGCGGCCATTCGCCGTCCGACGCGAGTGCGTATCGCACGAAGGAAGAGATCGACGCGTGGCGCGAGCACGATCCGCTGGTCAACTACGCCGAGTCGATCGTCGAAGCGGGGGTGTGCACCAGCCAGCAGGTCGAGGAATCGCTGGAGAAGATCGAGGCGGTCGTCATGAAGGCCTACCGCAAGGCGATCGACGATGAGGTCTCGCCGCGGGTGGACCTCAGGAAGTCACGCTGCCTGCTGGACCGGACGATGTTCTCCGACGAGAGCATTCCCGCGCTGGACGACGGCGAGGTGGAAGTGCTCCTGCCGAAGGAGGACAACCCGCGCGTGAAGATGCTCGCCAAGCGCAGCCGGTCCGGTGTCGACGCCGAGGGAAAAATACTGCCCAAGAGCCGTTGCGTGGGCATCCGCGACGCGCTGTTCGAAGCGGTTCTCGACCAGTTCTACACGGATCCTTCGCTGGTGGCGTATGGCGAAGAGAACCGCGACTGGGGTGGAGCGTTCGCGGTGTACCGCGGACTCACCGAGGCGCTGCCCTATCACAGGCTGTTCAACTCGCCGATCAGCGAGGGCGCGATTGTCGGCTCGGCGGTGGGCTATGCCCTGGAAGGAGGCCGGGCGCTGGTGGAGCTGATGTACACGGACTTCCTCGGCCGGGCGGGTGATGAAGTGTTCAACCAGCTCGCCAAATGGCAGTCGATGTCCGGCGGGTTGCTCAAGATGCCCGTGGTGCTGCGGATTTCGGTGGGCAGCAAGTACGGGGCGCAGCACTCGCAGGACTGGTGTGCTCTTGTCGCACACATTCCCGGCCTGAAGGTCTGCTTTCCGGCTACGCCGTACGACGCCAAGGGCATGATGTACTCGGCGCTTCGGGGTACGGATCCGGTGATCTTCTTCGAGAGCCAGCGGATTTACGATCAGCCCGAGCTGTTCGTTGAGGGGGGCGTGCCGGAAGGCGACTACGAGATTCCCCTCGGTGAGCCGGCGATCCGCAAGGAAGGCAAGGACCTGACGATTCTCACCATCGGCGCGACGCTGTATCGCGCGATGGATGCAGCCAGGCAACTGGAAGACGAGCATGGCCTGTCGTGCGAGGTCATCGATGCACGGTCGATCGTGCCATTCAACTTCGAGCCGGTGATCGAGAGCATCCGCAAGACGCGGAAGATCCTGCTGGCTTCGGATGCCTGCGAGCGGGGCAGCGTGCTGCACACGTTCGGCAGCAAGATTTCGCAGCTGGCATTTGATGAGCTCGACGCGCCGCCGGTGGTAGTGGGGGCTCGCAACTGGATCACCCCGCCGGATGAGCTGGAGGACGCGTTCTTCCCGTTCCCGGCGGACATCATCGACGCCGTGCACGAGCACATCCTGCCCCTGGCTGGGTATACTCCGCTGCGGGACTGCTCGACGGCGGACATCCTCCGGCGGTACAAAGAGGGCGTGTAACGATACACCAGTCGGCGCGAGCCGCAGAGCGCAGAAGACAGACATTTTACCAGGCCCGGTCATCGGAAGGTGGCCGGGCTTGCCTGTGCGCTACTCTGCCGCGAGGTCGCTGGCCAGGCTGCCGTAGACTTCCGGCGGTACGGCGCCGAGGTGGGGGGCGGTCCAGTCGGCTCCTGCCTGTTCGAGCTGTTCGGTGGAGAAGCTGGTCGTCAGGCCGAGACATCTGCTGTCGGCTGCGACGGCTGCCTTCACGCCGTTGGGGGCATCCTCGACGACCATGCACAGCTCCGCAGCCAGCTCCAGTCGCTCCGCGGCCAGCAGGAACCCGTCGGGGTGGGGCTTCTTTCTCTTCACGTCGCTGCCGGTGACGATCGCGTCGAAGGTGTCCTCGCCCAGGCCGATCTCCCGCAGGTTGCCGACCATCTTCACGTGGTCGGCCGCGGTGGCTACGGCGCATCGGATCCCGCGGTTTCGCAGATACTCCACGAATTCGACCACGCCGGGCAAGGGGTCGAGGCGGTCCTGGATGATCTGCAGGTAGATCTCGTAGGTCCTGGCCTTGTCGCGGGGCAGGTCCATCGAGAGGCCATGCTTCTCGCCGGGCCCGCCGATGTAGCGGTCTTCTCCCGCTCCCACGAAGGGCAGGAAGTCTTCGGGTGGCAGGTCGACGTCGTAGGTTTCGCGGAACATGGTTCGCGCCGCCTCGCAGATGAACGGTTCGGAATCGACGAGAACGCCGTCCATGTCGAAGATCACGCCGCGGATTCGTTTGTCGGTCATTCCTGCTCCTGGGTTCAAGATCGCCTCCCGAACCGGCCAGAATAGTCGGGGCACGCTGCGCAGGCAAGGGCGAGGGCTATCGATGCGGCCGTTTGAGGCGGTCAGGTCAGCGATTCGACAGTGACGCGCTCGCGGAGTTCGGCGAGCAGTTCGGGGTCGAACCGTGCCGTGGCGGGGTGACAGGCGGCCGCGGTTGCCGTGGCCACGGCCGATGCGAACGCTTCGGAGAGCGATACGTCGTCGGCGTGGCCTGCGATGAAGGCAGCCAGGAGGGTGTCCCCACAGCCTACCGTGTTCTGCACGCGCTGGGCGCCGATATCGACCGACGCGGTCAGGGCGAGGTCGCCGGTGAAGAGCATCGCGCCGTGCTCACCCCGGGTGACGATGACGATTTCGACGGTCTCGGCCAGTTCCCGGGCGGCCGCCTGCTGCGACGGAAGATCGGGCAGGTCCCGGCCTACCAGTTCGGCCAGTTCCCGCACGTTGGGCTTGAGCAGCCAGAGCCTGCGTTTGCGCATGGCCTGCAGGGCGGGCCCGTTGGTGTCGACGACCACGCGCGCGAAGCCGGTGAGGCAGGTATCGACCAGTTCGCAGAACGCCTCGACCGACACGCCGGGCGGAAGCGAGCCGCAGAAGGCAACGATCGCCGCCTTGCGGGAAAGAAGTCCGAGCTTGGTGCCCAGCCGCTGGAGGTCGCGCTGGGGGACCTCCAGACCGGGGTTTCGGATGTGGGTTTCGGTGCTGGTGGCGCGGTCGACGATGGTGATATTCTCTCGCGTCCGCCCGCGGATGGTGAAGAACTCGTCGCCCAGCAGTGGGTTCTCCAGGGCGGGGGCGAACTCCTCGCGGTTGTCGGCTCCCAGGAAGCCCGTGGCGATGTTCCGCACGCCCAGCGTGGCCAGCACGCGCGAGACGTTCACGCCCTTGCCCCCCGGGGTGCGGACGATCTCCCGCCCCACCTGGTGAGCGCCGAGGGTGAACTCCTCGACTTCCAGCGTGCGGTCGATGGCAGGGTTGAGGCTGACGGTGACGATGGTCTGGCTGGAATCCATGGACGGATTATAGCTTGAGGGTCGGTGGCGGAACAGGCGTCGGACAGAAGCGCCCGCGCACGAACATGCCCGCCGGAACAGGCCGACGGGCATGATGTGTGTGGCTTCCTGTCGTCATTCGGCGGGCACGGACTGCTGGCTGGATGGGGTGTACTGGCCTGCTGCTTCCTTGCCTGCATGCCGCTCGATGAATGCATCGAGCCGCTGGCGTGCGACGTCGTCTGTGAACTGCCTGGGCGGGTGTTTCATGGTGAACGCGCTGATGTCCTCGAGCGGGCCTGCGAGCCCGGCGTCGCGAGCGAGCTTGCACACGCGGATGGCGTCGATGGTCTCGCCGGCTGAATTGGGCGAATCCTCCACGCTCAGTCTCGCTTCGACGTGCAGCGGCACGCCGCCGAAGCCTCGCGCCTCGATCCGCAGGAAGCAGACCTTGTTGTCCTTCTGCCAGGGGACGAAGTCAGCCGGACCGATGTGGACCTGGTCGTCGGGCAGGGGCGTCGCCAGTTGAGACTGGACGGCCTCGGTCTTGGAGATCTTCTTGCAGCCGAGACGCTTACGTTCGAGCATATTCAGGAAGTCGGTATTTCCCGCTGTGTTCAGCTGGTAGGTCGCATCGACCTTGGCACCTCGCTGTTCCATCATGTGCGCGAGCACACGGTGGGTGATCGTCGCGCCGACCTGGGCTTTGATGTCGTCGCCCACGCAGGGGATGCCTGCGTCGGCGAATTTCCGGGCCCATTCGGCGTCGGAGACGATGAACACCGGGATGCAGTTGATCAGGCTGACGCCCGTGTTCAGGCAGCAGCGGGCGTAGAACTCGGTGGCCTGCTGGCTGCCGACGGGCAGGTAGTTCATGAGGATTTCGGCGCCGCTGTCCCGCAGGAGCTTTTCGATGTCATCCTGGCTGGCGGAGGGCTGGTCGCCCACGACGAAGCGTTGGTCTTCGGGGTATTCTGTCATGTGGTCGGCGACGCCGTCGAGGACGTTGCCCATCGAGACGGTCACGTCGGACGTGAAGTCGTCGAAGAACCGGGTGGTGTTGTTGGGTTTGGCGAAGATCGCTTCGTGAAGTGGCTTGCCCACCTTGCGTTTGTCGACGTCGATCGCGGCGACGATGTCGATGTCCCCGGCCTGGTAGCCTCCGAGAACGGGATGTGCCAGGCCGATCGAGGTATCGCCTCCGGCTTCTGCCTGCTTGCGGTAAAAGTGGATCCCCTGAACAAGGGAGGATGTGCAGTTGCCCACCCCGACGATCGCGACACGGATGTTCTTCATTTTGCTCGTCCCGTTCCTTTTTGGCTCCGAAGTGGCCCAATACCCCTTTCCTGCGGGGCGACGCCCGGCGCCTGAGAGAATCGTAACCCAAAAAGTAGTGTATACCGGGTCTCGGGGGGGCTCAAGGCTTCTCCGGCGGACAAAAGTACTTTGATTCATCATCGCTTACAGGGCATATACGCCGGTTGAGCTCCGTCGAAAAGAGACGCCCGAGGCGCCGGTGAAGGCGCCCCGGGCGGGAGAGAGCATTCAGTTTGTCGGTTTCATCTAGAAGCGGCTGAGCTTGCTGTTCTCCTCCTCGTCCTGATCGAGAGGGAACATCGCTTTCGCTTCCCGGTCCTGGCGGGGCGGATCGCTTGGGTCTGCACCGGCCTGCCGGTTTGGACGGGCCCGCTGAGGTGATCGGGACTTGTCAGATGGGGTTTGGCTGGAAGCCACTCGGAAGCCTTGCGGATTCTTCTGCCGCCCGGCGGATGATTCCTTCCGGCTGCCTGAACCTTCGACCAGTGCGACCAACTCCAGGACGGTGCGCCTGAGCTGTTCAGCCTGGCCGCTCAGTTCTTCCGAAGCCGAGGCGGATTCCTCTGCATTGGCGGCGTTCCGCTGGGTGACCTCGTCCATCTGGGCGACGGCCGCGGCGATCTGCTCGATGCTCTTGGCCTGCTCGTCGGCATGGCCGGCCACCTGGGCGATGATCTCCGACTGATTCTCGCTGGCCGAGACGACCTCGGTCGTGACGGATCTGACGTCTGCGACAGCCTGGCTGATACGCGAGAGGGCGTCGGTGACCTCGCCGGAAACCGCCACGCCGTTCTCTGCGTTCTGCAGCGACTGTTCGATCATCTCGGTGGTGTTCTTCGCTGCCTGGGCCGACCGCTGGGCGAGATTGCGGACTTCCTCGGCTACCACGGCGAATCCCTTGCCTGCCTCGCCTGCGCGGGCGGCTTCCACGGCGGCGTTGAGAGCAAGGAGGTTCGTCTGGAAGGCGATCTCGTCAATCGTCTTGATGATCTTGGCGGTTTCCTCGGACGACTTCTTGATGCCCTCGATCGCCTCGTTCATCCGCGAGACTGCCTGTTCGCCGTCGGTGGCAGCCTCGGCGGCGTTACCCGAGAGATCCTGCGCCTTGCGGGCGTTGCGGGAGTTCTCGCTGGCGGTCTCATTGGCTGCGCGGGCGTTGTCGGCGCTGGATTTCACGGCCGAGGACATCTCCTCGATGCTGGCGGAGGTTTCCTCCAGAGATGCCGCCTGCTCGGAAGCACCTTCAGCCAGGGACTGGCTGCTGCCCGAGAGTTCCTCGGCGGCCGAGGTGACCTGCTCGCCGCCGACATTGAGGCTCTCGATGATCCCTCGGATCGGTCTGGCTACGCTTCCAGCCAGGAGGATCCCCACGCCCACACCCAGGGCGGCCAGGATGACCGCTACGATACTGATGGTCCAAACGGTGGACGCCTGCTCACTACCAACCCTGGTGCGGATCTGGTCAGCCAATGCCATGAATTCTGCTTTCGGGCCACAGGCAGCGATTGCGTAGGTCTTGTCCCCGACCTCCAAGGGCAACCATGCGGTGAGCTTCCTCTGCCCGTCGTCCTGGTACTCGCCCTTGCCGGGCTGGCCTTGGAGCATCTGGTCCCGGGTCATCGTCGCCAGTTCGCCCCATCGGCTTCCCGTGAGATTCTCGCCGTCAGAGAAGGTGTACTCCGGATGGCTGATCAGTACGCCCTCGTCGTTGACGATGTACGCATAGCCCGTCTTGCCGTAGGTTTCGTTCTTGAGCAATTCCCAGGCTACCTGCCAGTCGAGATAGGCTACGATCGCACCCTCGAACGAGCCGCCAATGCGAACCGGCGCGACGATCCGCATCTCGGGCCGGTCCGCCTGTACCGAGTTCACGACTCCGGTGTTGATCACGGTCCTTTCACCCGAGGACGCTGCTTGGCGGAACCAGGACGTGTTCGACCAATCCTGCTGTTTCTCCGCAAGCTTCCCGTACTGTGCGCTGAATACCTCCCGACCGGTCCGATCGACGTAGGAGATCCTCGAGTAGATCGGTTGGTTGTGCCCGTCGACCTCCACGTGGGAAGTCTCTACGGAGGAGAGCGTCTCTCCCTTGAGCAGTTCCAGCGAAGCCGTGGCTGCCTCTGCAGAGAGGTCGTCCCAGTAGGCGCTGGCGCAGACGATCCAGTCCCATTTTGGCATGTGGACGTAGGCGATCATCTTGTCCCTGCCTTCGAAGGTGTAGCTGAGGGTCTTGACCTCGTCGGCGCTGCGATTGACCAGCACGGGCCCGAAGAGCGGAAGGTTCATGTCCCTGACGATGTGTTTGCCGATGTAGACGTCCTTGGGGTGCACGAGCATGGTTCCCTTGGAGTCCAGGACGAACACGTAGCCGCTCTTGCCGATCTGGATGTCCAGGATCTTCTCCGCGGCGACCTTCTGGGCCGCGGTGAGCTCCGTACCCGTCGGCTGGGCCGGGGCACCGGCTTCGATCAGCGATTCGCACGTGGTGACCAGCCCCCTGGCGATCCGGTTCAGCTCGCGCCGCGAGAAGCTGTTGAACAGGTCGTTGCGTCCCTGACTTGCAGTAACGTAACCGCGCATGTTGGCGGAATTGGCCAGGCGTTTGGCCCCTCTCTGACCGGCCCGGACCAAGCCGTCCACGCGTTCATAGTCGGCCTGCACTCCGGTTTGGAGGATCTTTTCCGCCTGCCCGCGCAGCGCGGCGTAGGCGTCATCGGATGTCTGCGTGCCGAATGAATCCAGCGAGTAGAGGCTGAAGCCCCCGACGATCAGCACGGGGAGAACGACCAGAACGGCACAGATGGAAATCAGCTTCGCACGAAGTGAAAGTTTTCGCTTTGTCATTCCTTTTTCCCTTCCTGAGCGGCGGCGGGTCTGGTGACTCGACGTGGCCGGGTGGCCGGGCTGTGAGCGCAGACACCTCGCCTGACAAGGTTGCTCGCAAGAGCCTGATTGTTGTTGCGGGAACGCCGGGGGGAGGCGTCCCACTGCCCGTCTGGCGGTGCTATCGGCATGATGCAGGGGAGACTTTGCTGTGCTCATCACGAAACAGGACCATTTGTTCCTCTGATTTTGTCTCTGTCTGACCGGGAGCTGTTTCCCCCTCGAAATCCGTGGAGAAGGGCAGTAGGCTCATCCTCCAGCCGGGGGAGCAGATCACAGTCATCACGCAAGAGGAGAATGAAGATGCCGATTTCTTCGCAGGCGGCCAGAAAGGCACGCCAAGCCAGAATGGCCATGAACGATTCCCCGATGCAGCAGCGCCTTCGGCAGGAGAGAGCGTGGTTCATCGGGCCGGTGTACTGGAAGCCGGGCGATTACGAACCGGCCGAGGTCGAGCGGGAACTGACGCGGATTCGGGATCTGGGGTTCAACATGGTGCGGTTTCATACGGCCGACCCGGTAGAAACCGCTCCTGGCGAGTACGATTTCAGTCGACCCGACGAGTGGATGGCCATCGCCGAGGAAGTCGGCCTGGGGGTCTTCCTACATGTACCTCTGGCAAACCCTTCCGATGGAATCCTGACCCGTCACGGCCTGACGCGCGAGCAGTTCGAGCGTTTCGGGGCGGAGGAGCCCGGCGTGCAGGCCGCCCTGGAAGATGTCATCCGCCCCGTAGCGAGCCATTTCGCGGACCATCCTGCCTTGATGGGCTGGGGCGGTCTCGGCGAGCCAAACGCCCAGCAGGGCGATATCGAGAACGACTACGATCGCCAGCGGTTCGGGCGGTGGCTGGAAGACAAATACGGCACGCTGGACGCGCTTGACGAGGCGTGGACGCTCTACCCGGAGAAGGGCAAGCCGGTGGCGGATTCGTTCGCGGAGGCGTGGAAGGCCGTTGCGGGTTTCCGCGCCGACTGGCAGGTCAGCGGCGTTCACATGGCCAAGCGGAACTACGGAGCCGGGCGAGACATCCTGCGTTATCTGACTGACAAGTCCGTCGATCGGACCCGCCTGGTGGCGGAGCTTGTGAGCAAGTACGATCCGAACCACCCGGTTTCGGTGGGGTCGCACCAGTTGTTCGTCAATCCTGCCTCGCTGCGGTGGGACACCGCCGACCGGGCGAGGGTGGCTGACCTTCATTTCACGTCCATTCATCTGAGCTGGCATTTCGAGCTGACCGCCGGCGAGGTCGACCGGCCGGTCTACATGCAGGCCCGACAGACGCGCGACTACTTCAAGGAGGGTTGGACCAGCGCCTACGAGACCACCGGCGGGGCTGTCCAGTACAGCGGGGGGTATGGCAACGCGATGACGCCCGGGCTGATGCGCCGGCTTACGCTGAGCTACCTTGCTGCGGGGAACGTGAACGTGGCCTACTGGACGTGGAACCACAGGCCCGGGGGGTGGGAGTCGGGCGAGTACGGCATGACGTCGCTATCCGGGGCGATTACCGACTGGGCGAGCGAGGCGGGGGCCATCGGGCGAGGAATGGGCAAGTACATCGACGAGCTTTGGCAGGGCGATCCGCAGACACACGTGGGCTTGCTGGAAGCCTGGGATACCGATGCCATTCTCACGCTGGAGCCTGAACGACACGATTTGAGGGAGGGTGTGGGCAAGCTGGGCCGGGGAACGGCGATGCAGGCCCAGCGAGCGAGGATCGGCCTGGCCAGGGCGATGATCAATCATCACGTGCCTTTCGAGTATGTCACCGATCGGGAACTGCTGGAGGGGATTGCGGCGTGTTACCCGGTGATCTATGCCCCCCACATGCGGGCGGTTTCCGACGAGGTGCTGGAAGTGCTCGAGGCTTACGTCCGCGAGGGCGGCGTGTTGATCGCCGATGTGCAAATGGCGTTCCAGGACCCGTGGGGAAAGGTTCGCCCGACGGGCCCCGGCGGCTGGCAGGACCGTCTGTTCGGGGCGTATGTCGATGTCATCCACGATGCCCGAACGGCGACGGTATCCCTTGCAGACCTGCCCGTCGAGGGGTTCTTCGGAGATATCGAGGTGACCGACGCGCGTGTTGCGGCGTGTCTCAGCAACGGCCGGCCCGGTATCACGGAGCGTGATCTTGGCTCGGGAAAGGCGGTGCTCCTGGCGACCGATGCGGCAAGGATGTGCTGGAAGCCAGGCCGGGCGGACGTCGAAGCCATGCTCGCGGGGCTGGTTACCCGAAACCATCGGCCGGGGTGGCGATGCACAGCGGAGATGGCATTCCGGCTGCGTTGCCCCGGGGCGGACCATTACTTCCTGCTCAACGACGGGCCCGAGAAGCTCGCGTTCCTGGAGGCCTGCGACGCCGAATACTCCGGTGGGGTCGACGTGGTCGAGGACAGGCCCGTGGACGTGGCTGAGACCGGCGTGGTTACGCTGCCGGCTGAGTCGGGTCTGTGGCTGAGAATGGCCAGAAAGAGCTGAGCCCGAAGAAGTCGGGGCAGTTCGCGTACGGGGCGAGAGGTCCGCCGATGCGGCAGGACCTGTGGGATGCAGGGCTTCCGGCGTGAAAATCGCGAAGTTCTTGAGGCCGGAGGACTCTCGCTCCGAATAGTGCAGTGTGAGTGAAGGCATGGAGAGGCTGTGAATGCCCGCGGGAGGCCGGGCTTTCTGAGATCAGGTCCTGCGTATCCGTGTACATTCGGCCATGTCAGTGTTCTGGGTATGCTCATCCGTCGGTGTCGGGCGGGGAGCTCGCCTGCAGGAGTAAGCGAGTAGCTACGTGAAGAATCGCGTGCTTGTCATACATTCGGATCCCGAAGCCTTGGGGGAGATCCAGCAGCTGCTGGAGGCGGCCTGTCCGGGACTCGTGGAGATCGTAACCGCCCCGTCGCCTGCTCAGGGCCTGGGGGAGTTGGCTGGGGAGGAGGTCCTGCTCGTGTTCCTGTCGCTGGAGGGGATCACTGCCGAAGTGGCCTGCAGTTTCGTGGACTCCTGCGACTGCCGAGCCAGAGGGGTGGAGGTGGTTGTCCTCGCGACGCCGGAGACCCGGCCTCTTGCCGATCAGCTTCTGGATCGCGGGGTCGGCGATGTGCTTGGGCCCGAAGAGGTGACGACTTGCTCTCTGTCCAGAGCGGTGCGGCATGCGGTGGAGAAGTCGAAGATCGCCCGCACGCTGAGTCGCACCCAGGAACAGCTGTTCCAGGCTCAGAAGATGGAGGCGATGGGTCAGCTTGTCAGTGGGGTAGCTCACGAATTCAACAACCTCATGACCGTGATCGTGGGGTTCACCAAGTTGATCGAGCACGATCTGCCGCGCGGTTCGGCGGGCGCACGCCGCCTGCGGGAGGTCGAGTGCGCCGCGGGTCGGGCGATCGGCCTTTCCAGGCAACTGCTGACGTTTGGCCGCCGACAGCCGGCCGAGAGAGAGAGCCTCGAGATCAATGAAGTGATCACCAAGATGGGGCGGACCCTATGCCGTCTGCTCGGGGAAGATATGGAACTGAAGCTGAACCAGGGGCCGGTTACGGGGGTGGTTGTAGCCGATCGGGTCCAGTTGGAGATGGCCCTTGTGAACCTGGTTGTGAACGCACGGGATTCGATGTCTGCCGGCGGGAGGCTGGAGATTTCAACCCGCGAGGTGATTCTCCATGAGCGCCTCAAGCTTCCGCTTTCGACCGTAGAGGTCGGTGATTACGCCTGCGTTGAGGTAAGCGACAATGGTTGCGGCATGAGCGAGGAACTCCAGATGCAGGCGTTTGAGCCCTTCTTTACAACGAAGGAAGCGGGAAAGGGCACGGGCCTGGGGCTTTCTGCTGTTCTGGGAGCCGTCCGGAACTGTCACGGGCACATCGATTTGCATAGCACGCCGGGGGAGGGTACGACGTTCAGGATGTACCTGCCGATCGACCGGTCTATCCAGACCGATCGCGACGAGTATGCCTCTGTTCACGATGTGCGGGGCGGCAGCGAGACGCTGCTTGTAGCGGAAGACGAGGACGAGGTCCGCGAAGTGATCGCTGACACGTTGGAGAGCGGAGGGTATCGGGTGCTGACCGCGCGCAACGGCCACCAGGCCCGAGAAATCCTGGACCGCCAGGCAGACGAGGTGGACATGGTCCTCAGCGACATGGTCATGCCCGGCATGGGAGGCAGGGAACTGGGCGCCTGGATTCGCGAACACCATCCCGACCTGCCTGTGGTGTATATGTCAGGCTACGGATACAGCTGTCAGGACGATGAGCTCGTCCACGACCTGGAACTCCCCAAGCCGTTCAGCCCGGATCAACTGCTTGGGCGCGTTCGCGACGTGCTGGATTTCCCCCAGACCGCCCACTCCTGAGGCATCTGACAGCTCGCCCCTCAGGCCGCGAGCTTGACTTCCAGCAGCCTTAACACGTCGATCTCCTCCGCCTCATTCAGAATCTCACTCACGCTCGCATGCCTCGCCGGATGCACCGCGTCCGATTGCGCCCCCGTCAGGACGGGACACCCCGTCGACGAGCTGTGCCGGCCGGGGTCGCCCGCCGGATCCGGCAGGACGTTCGCACGTACGGGGGCGGTTCTCAAAGCAGGACCTCTCGCCCGATCGCTTCGCGCCCGGTCGATTGGCTGGGGTAGCGAGAAGGCTTCTGCAGCGACCTGCCGACCGAACGCCGGGCTTGGGCTTGCAGACACCTCGGGCGCCCCGGCCTCCTGCGAGGGATGAGCCCCGTTTTCGCTCGGGGTCAGGGGTCCTGTGTTGTCGTCCGACGAAACCGATTTGCCCCAGTTGGCTGCGAGAATGCCCAGGTCGGCAGCGCTGACCCGGCCATCGCCGTTGAAGTCGCCTTCCTTCCACGTGAGCTCGCCGCTGGAGTTTCCCCAGTGACTGGCGAGAATGGCCAGGTCGCCCTCCGAGACCTTGCCGTCCAGCGTGGCGTCGGCGGTCAGGGGTTGCTCAACGAACACAGACGTAGACTCGGGCGGCAGCCAGGTACCTCCCGCCGAGGAGACTACGATGCGATTGACAGCTACGTCATGCCCTTCCGAGCCCTGGTAGTCCAGCAGGATGTTCAGCCAGCCGTCGGAAACGGTCGTCTGATAGGTCACGGTGGTATGCTGCCCCGCTGAGGTGCTGACGGTTCCCTTCAGCGATCCTTCCAGGGAAATGCGCTGGTCGTTGTGGGCGAACAGGTCGTCGCCGAGGGTAACCGACACGTCGTACGTGCCATTATCGACGTTGACCAGGAACTGCGCACCGGTGGTGAAGCACAAATCGCGGTTCAGGCTGTCGCTGAGTCCGCGATCACGCGAGTGGACCGCGCCGTCGAACCAGCCGTATCCCAAGCCCTGGTAGATCGTGGTGCTGTTGCTCACCTTTGTGTAGCCGGTGGCGACCGGAGAACTGCTCGTGCCCATGTCGAAGACATACCCGTCCACAAGGGTCCAACTCATCGTGTAGCGATCGTCGGGGTCTTCCCCGTTGGTGCCATCTCCATCCTGGTTGAGCAGGTTACCCGCCGAATCGGGAACGTTTACACCCAGCGTCAGCGAGTAGTCACCGGCTGTCGACTGCGATGCAAAAGCGATTTCCCAGGTGTTGCCCCCCGTATTCGTAACCGAGTCCACAGCTATCGCTCCGCCGGGACCGGTCAGAGAGACCACGTCGGCGGAAGTGAACTCCGCCGCGTTGAGGGCTTCGTTGAACGTCAGGGTAACGCGGTCGAAGCTGGAGGTCGTCATCTCGCCGGGCAGGGCGGTGGTAACCTTGGGGCCGAAGGTATCGGCCACGCTGGCCTCCTCCACGACCAGGGCATTGATGGCCACGTCGGAAGAGCCCCCGGCCTGGTAATCCAGCAGCAAGGTAAGCTGGCCGTCGGTTACGGTGACCTGGTAGGTCTGCGTGTATGGTGTACCGGCGGTGGTGGAGACCGTCTCCTGGAGCGAACCTTCCAGCGAGATGCGCTGGTCGCTGTGGTCGTAGAAGGGGTCCCCGAGGGTGACGGTCACGTCGTAGACTCCCGGATCGGCGTCGACAACGAACGTGGCGCTCTCGGTGAAGCAGAGATCCCGCGTCAGGTCGGTGCCCAACCTGCGGTCACGCGACGCAACCGTTCCGCCGGTCCAGCCATAGCCGACCGCGCTGCCGTAGAGGCTTCGTTCGCTGATCCGCGTATAGCCCGGCGCCAGCGGGGAACTCGACGAGCCGAAATCGAACAGCCAGCCGTTCAGCAGCGAGATGGTGGTGGAGTACTGATCCTCTCCCGCCTCCCCACTGGTTGCGTCAGCGTCCTGGTTCATGCCGTTGCCCGCATCGTCGAGAATGTCCGGGCCGATGGTCAGCGTGTAATCGCCCGGACTCGTCTGCTCGGCGAACTCCACCGTGTACTGTCTCGCGTTGACCTTGGAGACTCCCGTAGGCGTGATGCTTCCGCCCGGACCGGACAGGCTTGCAACGTCGTCGGTCGTGAACGTGCCATCCTGGATATCCTGGTCGAACGTCAACGTGATGGAATCGAGGGAACTGGTTACCGATCCCAGCGGCGATACCTCGACCACCCGCGGGCCGAGCGTATCGGCTACGCTGGCCTCCTTCACGACCAGGGCGTTGATGGCTACGTCGGACGATCCGCCGGCCTGGTAATCAAGCAGCAAGGTGAGCTGACCGTCGGTGACGGTGACCTGATAGGTCTGCGTGTACGGCGTACCGGCGGTGGTGGAGACCGTCTCCTGCAGCGCACCTTCCAGCGTGACGCGCTGATCGCTGTGGTCGTAGAACGGGTCTCCCAGCGTAACAGTAACGTCGTAGACGCCGGGGTCGACGTCGACGGCGAAGGTGGCGTTGGTGGTGAAGCAGAAATCGCGCGTCAGGTCGGTTCCGGTCTGCCGGTCCCGATCGGAAACCGATCCGCTTAGCCAGCCGTACCCGGCATCTGCGGAGTAGATCGTAGCCCTGCTGATGCCGGTGTATCCCTCCTTGACGGTCTGGGAACCGGGGCCGAAATCGAACAGGCTCCCGCCTCCAAGAGTGAACGTCGTGGAGTAGCGGTCCTCGGTTGCTTCTCCGGCGGTTCCGTCACCGTCCTGGTCCATCTGGTTGCCTGCGAGGTCTGTGATGTCCGGCCCGATCGTGAGGGTGTAGTCTCCGACCGTTGACTGTGTGGCAAAGTTGACCTCAAACCGGGTGCCGGAGAGTTGCGTAACTCCTGTGGGCGTGATGGCTCCCCCCGGGCCGGTGAGCGCCACGATGTCTCCGGTAGTGAAGGTGGACGCATCGATCGCCTTGCTGAATTCCAGCGTGATCCGGTCCACCGAACCGGTCGCGATGGTATCGGGCCCGACTTCCACGACGACAGGGGGGTTGATGTCAGCGACCGCGATGGCCGCGATCGCGGCGCTTTGTCCTCCCCCGGCAGCCGAGTCGAAGGTAAGCGTCAACTGGCCGTCGGAGACGGTGACCTCGCTGGAGACGTCGGTGAACGTACCCGCGGAGGTCGTTACCGTGTCGATCAGTACCCCCTCCATGTACACACGCTGTTGCTGGTGCTCGAACAGTGCATCGCCTACCGTTACCGTCACGTCATATGTGCCGTTGGCCACGTCGACTGCGAATGTACCGTCGGCAGTGAAGCACAGATCGCGCACATGATCCGCGCCGATAGCGCGGTCGCGGTCGGCGAGGGTCCCGCTCAGCCAGCCGTACCCGGCGACGCTGGAGTAGTCGGTATCACCGGCCACCCGGGTGTAGCCGTTGCGCACAGGGGACGCACCGGTACCCATGTCGTACAGGTAGCCGGACATCAATTCGACGCTGCCCGAGTACCGATCTTCGGTCGCTTCGCCGTTGGTTGCATCGTCGTCCTGGTTCATTGAGTTGCCCGACGCATCGGCGATGTCGGGCCCGAGCGTCAGCGTGTACGTGCCCCGCCCGGTCTGCTCGGCGAAGCTGACGGTGTAGTTGGAGCTGTCGACCTTGCTGACACCGGTTGGGGTGATCGCCCCGTCCGGGCCGGTCAGCGACACGATATCATCCACTGTGAACGTTCCGTCCTCGACCGATTCGTTGAACGTGACGTTCAGTGAACTGAGGTTTCCGGTACTGAACGGGCCGGGTGACACGTCGCTCACGCGCGGGCCGTCCACGTCCACGATGCTCAGTCCGCACACCGGAACGTCTTCGTCCGCCAGGGGCGTGTAGACCGAGAACGTCAGCTTGCCGTCGCTTACTTCGACCGTATAGGTGTGGGTATACCATTGGCCCGCG
>CAZXSK010000050.1:0-32883 GCA_964642855.1 uncultured Planctomycetaceae bacterium
CAGATCCACTGGATCTGTCGATGCAGCTGGATAAAGCCGGCACGGTGAAGACCCGTTTGAAGCCTGTCATTCGGTTTTCAAACAGAGCCTAATTGCATCAGCCTCTATGTATGTTGGCATTCGCATATCTGTATCTCGCCATGCCATGTACCCGTCCCTTCCTTGCGGCTATCCCTCGTCGTCGATACGCAGGCCCAGGGATTGGGCGATTCGCTCGAAGTCCTCGAGGTTGTAGTAGTCGATCACGATCCTGCCCCGGTTCTTCCCTCGCCCAGGCCGGATCGCGACGCGGGTTCCCACGCATCCGGTGAGTCTCTCTTCGAGATCCCGAACATACGCCGGCTTGGTTCGCCTCGCGTGCCCGTGCGAAGCGGAGGGTTCCTCTCCCTCCCGGTGATCGGACAGGACCGCTTCTTCCAGCTGCCGGACCGACCAGCCCTTCTCCACGGCCTCGACGGCCAGTGTCTTCTGCCTGTCGGGCGATTCGATCAGGCCTGCAAGGACCTTGCCATGGCCGAACGAGAGTTGTCCTTCGCGGATCATGGCCCGGACCTCGGGCTGTAACGCTGCTATTCGCAGATGGTTAGCGATGGTCGTACGGGGCTGGCCAAGCTTCTCGGCCGCCTGGGCCTGGGTGAGCTCGAATCGCTCGATGTACTGTTTGTATCCTTCCGCGCGTTCGATGGGGTTGAGGTCCGATCGCTGAAGGTTTTCGATCAGCGCCCAAGCGGCCATGTCCTCGGTACGGGCTTCCCTGACGAGGCAGGGGACGCTCTCCCGCCCTGCCAGCCTGGCTGCTCGGAGGCGGCGTTCCCCAGCGATCACGACGTAACGGCCATCGTTATCGGACGTTGTCACAACGAGGGGCTGGAGAATCCCCTGTTGCTTGATGCTCTCGGCGAGTTCCTGGAGTTCCTTTTCGGAGAAGTCTGTCCGTGGCTGGTACGGATTCGGGTCAATCTTGCTGAGAGTGATCGTACGAACGTGTTCGCCGGGAGGATTCTGGGATGGCGAAGCAGCTTCGTTCGCGCTATCCTGGGTTTGGTACTGGCCCGATGACGCATCCGCGGCGGCTTGGGTCGAGATGAGGCTCGAAAGCCCCCTGCCCAAGCGGGCCTTTTTGCTTCCTTGCTTTGCCATGAAAAGGTCTCCTTACCTTCACTGGATAGATGTTCCACGTGGAACAAGCTTTATTAGATCGCATGGCTCGGGCGACTTCAAGCGGAAATGCAGGACTTCCGGACAGCTCCTCCGCAAGTTCTGGATTCCTCGGCGGGGTCCAGCCGCTGGACTCTGTCCGAAGTGTGCCCAACGGTCCGGCCGTGTCCATCCCACCCCGAATGTTCCACGTGGAACGCCCCGCGTCTAGAGCGGATTCCGTGAAAGCCACCGGGAAAGGACCATCAGCAGCCAGATTGGATGGGAGTAGTCGCCCTGGCCGGCTTCCTGTCGTTGCAGGAGGGCCTTGCATGCATCTTCCCGGGCCACAACCCGCAGGGGTTGATTCCCAAGCAGCAGATCGCGGGCAAGCTCACCAAACCGGCTGCCCAGCCACCTTCTCAGCGGGACCCCAAATCCCCTCTTCGGCCCTTTCAAGACCGATTTCGGCAGCCTGCCAGCAAAAAGCCGTCGTAGCATCGCCTTTCCCGCCCCCCGCGAAAGTTTCTCTCCCAACGGCAAGCCGAGCCCCAACGCGACCAGATGATGGTCCAACAGAGGCGATCGCAACTCCAGAGAGCTTGCCATCGACGCAATATCGGCCTTCACAAGCAGATCGTCCGGCAGATAGGTTGACATATCGTGATGCTGGGCCATGGTTACCTCATCCTGCCACTCGCAGGACTCATAAAGGTTTACGAACCAGTCGCCGACGTCCGACTCGGCAGCGGACAGGAAATGTGGCTGGAGAAGCTGCTCGAGCAAGCCGGGCCTGCAGATCGACCGATACTGGAGATACTGTGCAGCGAACGGAGCCCCCAGACCTTCTGCAAACCGGACAAACCTGCGAAGCCGGCTTCGCTCCCGGCTGGGTGCAAAAGGCTCGAGCAGCGCAGCTGCAATCTTCGTGAGCATGTACTTGCCCGGGCCCATCGTTTCGGCCAGGTGCATCGCCCGATACCGGTCATACCCGCCAAAGACCTCGTCCCCCCCATCTCCGGTGAGGGCAACGGTGACTTCTCTGCGAGATGCCCTGCAGACCTGCCACGTCGGCAGGGCACTGGAGTCGCCAAAAGGTTCGTCGAAGGCGTCTACTACCGTCTCGAAATCGGTCGCCGATGGGGCGGCTATATCGAGCGTCTGATGGCTCGTGCCCAATGTGGCTGCGGTCTGCGCGGCGAGGGCGGACTCATCGTACTCCGGGTCGTCAAGCCGGGCGCTGAAGGTCCGCACGCTCGCGGGATCGCCAGCGGCCTCGCAGGCAAGGGCAGTGATGATTCCGGAATCCAGGCCGCCGCTGAGCAAGGTCCCGACGGGAACGTCGGCATTCATGCGAAGTCTCACCGCACGCTCGAGTCTCTGCAGCAGTATCGCGTCTGTATCTACTTGTTCAGTAGAGACTTCTGGCGATATCGTCCAGTATCTGTCCTCGGACCATTCTCCGCCCGTCACGGCTGCATGGGTGGCCGGCATGAGCTTGCGGATGTCCCGCCACGCCGATGCCGGAGCCGGGATGTAACCCATCGTCAGATACGCATATACCGATGTGTGCATCGGAGTGGCCCCCAGAGCTGGATGGGCAAGCAGGGCCTTGGCTTCGGAGGCGAACAGAAGACGGTCAGGCAGGGGGGCGTACCAGAGAGGCTTCTGGCCCAGGCGGTCGCGCACGAGGTGGAGGGTGTGAGACACCTCGTCGTAGAGGACGAAGGCGAACATCCCCTCCAGGCGGCTGAGGGCCTGCCGGACTCCCCACCGCAGACACGCCTTCAGAAGCACCTCTGTATCCCCTTGGCTGGCAAAGAGTTCGCCTTCATGCTGGAGATCCGACCGCAGGTCGCGATAGTTGTAGATTTCGCCATTGAACGCCAGACAGAACTGGCCGTCCTCGCTGGTCATCGGCTGGTGGGAGCCGGAGCGGTCGATCACGGCGAGTCTCTGAAAGCCGATCGCACATCGGCCGTCGCCGGAGGCGTACCGCCCGGTTTCGTCCGGGCCTCGGTGACGCAGCTTGGAAGCCATTCTCACCGCAAGCTCAAGATCGGCCCGGCTGGTTCCGGTAGTAGAATAGAGCATCTCTCCGGCGAATCCGCACATGTCCGGATTGTACGTCGCCTGCGCGTGCGGTACAATCGCGCGAAACAATTCCAAGGGAGCGAAACCATGGACGATCAGGAGATCCGAAGCCTTGAGGACATCTGGCCTCTTCAGGCGGAACTGAACAAGCGGGCAGGCTTTGACACCCTCGGGATGGGCGCGGCCCTTGCCAGGGCGGAATGGGAAGATAACCTTCCGGATGAAGGCGGGTTACGGGCGACGATCGGCAGGGCAGTGAAGAACTATCTCGACGCGATCGTCAACGAGTGCTACGAACTGCAGGACTGCCTCTCCTGGAAACACTGGTACCGGGAGGCCAAGGAAGGAAGGCAGTACGAATTGCAGGACATTCAGAATGCCCGTGTCGAGGCCACCGACATGCTGTTCTTCTGGACGAGTATCTGCCAACTTCTGGGCCTGCTGCCCGAGGACATTTACCGCCTTTATGCCACCAAGCTGGGGATCAACCACAAAAGACAGGACGAAAACCGCAGCCAGGCTGAGCACGGCGAGTACGAAGGCGAGAATCGCACGGTCGTCTGACGACCGGGCGTGGGAAGACCCTGTCGGCAGAATGTGTCTGTACACATAAACCCATATAGCACTTACATAACACAAATCGGCCCTTGCTCACGTGGAACAAGGGCCATTTCTCTGCGCTGATGTCTGTTGCCGCTGAAGGCTGAGATCACAACGGCTTGATCATGATGTTCCGGTACCAGACGGGATCATTGTGATCCTGCAGGGCGATATGACCTTTCTTCACCCGGCCGAAGTTCGCGAACTTCGAGAACTTACTCTCGGCGACGCGTTTCTCCCAGTCGTCGCTGTAGAGTTCGTATTCGACGATCTTCTCGCCGTTGAGCCAGTGCTCGACCTGGTTGCCGTTCTTGACGATTCGGGTCTGGTTCCACTCGCCGACGGGCTTGGTCATGTCTTTGCTGGGCGGGTAGAGGGCGTAATTCGAGCCTGCCCGTGTCAGCGGATTCTGCCCGTCCTTGTGGACGTCGTTGTTAAGGATCTGGTATTCCGGGCCGGTCTTCCAGACTGCGTCTTCCTCCTCGCTTACGCCGAAAAACACGCCGCTGTTGCCCGGTCCGGCGACCTTCCAGTCGAGACTCAGCTCGAAATTCTCGAACGTCTCCTTGGTGATGATGTCCCCAGCCTTGTCCGCCCGGTGGAGCGTGCCCTCCACGACCTGCCAGCCGGCGGGGAACTCTTCGCTCTTGAAGCCTCGCCAGAGCTCCGGGCTTTGTCCGTCGAACAACAACTGCCAGCCCTGCTGCTTCTGTTCTTCCGTCAGTCGATTCACTGCTGCATCGGTCACGATAGGTCCTTTCCGTGTATGCCTTTATAGGCCACGAAGCTCACTGCGCCTTCTCCGGCCCCGGCCTGAGAATATCAGCCATGTCCTGCGATCCCGCGCAACTTGCCCACTTCCTGAAGGCAGTCGACATCGACCTGGCGGAGCAGGCCCCGGTCGGTAGGGCCCGCGTTGATCACGAAATTCGCGCCGCGCTGATTGCACAGCTCGAGGGTATCGACCACCCACTGCGGATTCTGAACGGTGTCATCGTCGGCATGCCAGAACCACTTGCCCTTGGCGAACATGCCCGTGCCCGTTCCTCCCTTGGACAGGGTGAACTCGCACTCAGCGGGAAGGTAGTCGCCGATGCCCCCGCAGTAGTACACCTTCTTGTCGTCCTCGGGCGGGACGCCCTTCTCGAAGAAACGCAGGTCGCTCGGCCAGGTGATGATCTCACCTTTGCGGTTGCTCGTTCCGTTGTTACCCACCAGGCAATCCGGCTGGATGGTCTTGATGTGCTCGTAGATCTCCCGCCAGTACCAGCGATTCGGGTCCTGGTAGTCGACGCCGCCCTTTTTCCAGCCGCCATCGAACCAGATCTCGACGATGGGCCCGTATCGGGTAAGCAGTTCGGCCAGCTGGCGCTTCATGTAGATCGCGTAGGCGTGATCGTTCTCGTAGAAGGGCGCATTGCGGTCCCACAGCGAGTAGTAGAACGCGAGCTTCAGCCCGTTTTCCCGGCAGGCGTTGGCTACCTCGCCGACCACGTCCCCATCGAAGGGTGAACTCGCCACCGAGTACTCGGTCCACCGGCTGGGCCAGAGGCAGAACCCGTCGTGATGCTTCGTGGTGAGCATCACGTAGCCCGCGCCGGCAGCCCGGGCAGCTTTGCACCACTGATCGGGGTCGAAGTCGGCGGGGTTGAAAGTGGCTGGGTCCAGCGTTCCGTCGGACCATTCGGCGTCATTGAAGGTATTGATGCCGAAATGCACGAACAGGCCGAACTTCAGGTCCAGCCAGCGTCGCTGAGCCTCGGTGGGCTCGACGACGACTTTCTCGTCGCTCTGTCTGGCCTGCTGAAGCTGCAGCTCCTGCAGGTATGGATCGTAGCTCATGAGAATTCTCCGGTACTCCAGGAAAGACTACAGCCTACCGACCCGACGGCAAACGGCAAGGGTCTTCGCCGGAAAGAGCCCGGATTGGCGGCGCTCAGACCTTTCCCGCCGAGGGGCAAAGGTCGCGGAGGGGGCAGTCGGGGCAGTCGGGCCTGCGGGCGGTGCAGATCGCCCGGCCGTGGTGGACCAGCGCGTGGGCGAAGAACGTCCAGTCTTCCTGCGGGATCAGGTCCATCAGGTCCTTCTCGATCTTGTCGCCTGAGTTGGTCTTGTGGGTAGTAAGCTTCAGCCGATTCGCCAGGCGGGTCACGTGCGTGTCGACAACGATTCCCGCGTTCTTGTGGAACGCGCTGCCCAGGACGACGTTGGCGGTCTTGCGGGCCACGCCGGGCAGTTCCAGCAGATCGTCCATTTCGTCGGGCACTTCGCCGTCGTGCTCATCGACCATCTTCCTGGCCGATCCGATGATGCTCTTGCTCTTGTTGCGGAAGAAGCCGGTCGAGCGGATCTCGTCCTGGAGTTCGGATGGGTCTGCCCGGGCGAAATCCTCGGCGGTCTTGTACTTCCGGAAGAGATCTTCGGTGACGATGTTCACCCGCCGGTCGGTACACTGGGCTGCGAGAATGGTAGCCACGAGCAGTTGCAGGGGGTTGTCGTAATCGAGGGAGCACCAGGCGTCGGGATACTCCTGCCGGAGGATATCGAGGATTTCGCCCGCCCGCTGTCTGCGGGCTTTCTTCGATTCGCGCGGCACGGTCTTCCTCAGCCGACTTCCACGGGCTCGGAAGTGGAGCTGGGCCTAACGGTCTTGCTGGCGAGGTATTCGTCGACCTTCTCGGCTGCCCGCCGGCCCGAATCGATCGCGGTTACCACATAGGCCGCTCCGGTGACGATGTCGCCGGCAGCGAAGACGCCCCGCTCGCTGGTCGCGCACTGTCGAACCACCAGCCGGCCATCTTCGGTGGTTTCGAGGCCCAACTGGCCGACGAGCGACTCATCGGGAATTGGCTCGAATCCCAGGGCGAGCACGGCGACGTCGGTGCGGACGTCGAACTCGCTGCCGGTGACTTCTTTCATCACCGGCCCCTGGGGGGAGGGCATCCATTCGACGCGAACGGCTTTGATTCCTTCGAGCCTGGTTCCCTGGGCCTGGAACGCCTTGGTGGCTACGCACCATCTGCGGTCGACGCCGTCGAGATCTTCCGCGATTTCCGAATCGGTCAGGCGCGTGCGCTGTCCTTGCTTGGGCATGATCTCAAGCTGGTGCACTTCCCGGGCGCCCTGGCTGAGGGCTGCTTCGACACAGTCTTCGCCGGTCAGCCCGCCGCCGATGACCGTGACCGTCTTGCCGCGGATGTCAATGGATTCGGTAACGTAGTCATCCTGGCAGGCGGGGTTCTGCTGACGGAGGAAATCCATCGCGAAATGCACGTTGTCGTTCTGCCTGCCCGGAACGGCCAGGTCGCGGGGCCTGGGTGCGCCGACAGCAAGAATGACCGCGTCGTACTGCTCGCGAAGCTCCGCGGCTGAGATATCCTTGCCGACCTCCACGCCCGTACGGAACTTCACGCCCTCGGCCTTGAGCTGCTCGACGCGGCGGTCGATGAGGCGCTTGGCCAGACGGGGTTCGGGAATGCCGTACCGCATGAGTCCCCCGACGCGCTGCTCGCGGTCCATGACGACGACCTCGTGTCCTTCTCGCGCAAGCCGCTGGGCGGCGGCGAGACCGGCCGGTCCCGAGCCGACAATGGCCACCCGCCGGCCTGTCTGCTCCGAAGGTTTCTGGGGGGAGATCCATCCCTCGTCGAAGGCCTTGTTGATGACTTCCAGTTCGAGTTCTCGGATCTGCACCGGGTAGCCAGCCAGCGCCTTCTTGCAGGCGTCCTGGCAGGGGGCGGGGCAGATGTGCGCGGTGAACTCGGGGAAATTATTGGTTTCCTGCAGGGCGTCGGCTGCCTCGCGCCACTTGTCCTGGTAGGCCAGGTCCACCCAGACCGGCACGCGGTTCTCCAGCGGACAGCCGCTTTCGGAACACAGGGGCTGTTGGCAGTGCATGCAGCGCGGCGAGGAGAGCCTTGCCGTTCTGCGCAGGTATTCGTCGTACGAGCCGTAATCGAAGCTCGCCAGCAGGTTCTGGTAGCGCTCCAGGTAGCGTTTCTCCCGCCGATGCCAACCCGGGATAAGCTTGCGGACGAACTTCATGCTGCGGATCGTCCGGAGCATCCAGGGGTAGACGACGTGGCGGAAGTGATGATTCCACGGGCCGATGTTCAGGTCCCAGTGCCACATCTGCCGGTAGCGGATGCGGTCTCCCTGGGCGGGGTTGACGTTGTATTTTTCGCGATCGCGATGATACTTCTCGGGGCTCGTGGAGAGCTCCGCTACGAACACGCCGTCCTTGATGAGCATGGCGTCGGCGAGGTTGTGCGTGACAGCGCGGCTGGCTGCGTAGCCGAACTCGCTACGGTCTTTGGCGTAGATCGCCAGCACCTGGTCGGTGTACTGCTGGGCGTAGTCGATGCCTCCCCAGCGCATGCAGTCGTAGATGCGGACGATGAGGTCGCGCTTGGTTGTGTCGTCGAGATTGGCTGCGGTGACCACCGCGCCCGATGCCAGCCTGCGAAGCCGTTCGGCCAGTTTCTGGCCTCGCCGGCCGAAGCGGCGGATGGTGTTGCGGCATTTCTCGTCGAGTGTTTCCTTCCAGCCGGTGCGCTTGGGGGCGCCCTGGAAGATGTCCATCCGCTCGCAGAGCTTCCTGCCGATATTGAACGCGTAGAGGTTCTTGCGGAAGTCAGCCCGGATGGTGTCCTTGATCGCCCAGGCCATCGAGTGCATGGACACCGGGATCAAGCCTTTCTGGAAGGCGAAGCCCAGCATCATGATGTTCACGTACTGGCGCGATCCGAGGTACTTCTCGCAGACGTCCGAAATGTTGCGGGCAAGGAAGTCATCGCTGCGGGTATGCTCGCGAACGAGTCGCTCCAAGTCGGCCGGGTCGAAGTCGTCCTGACCCATCACGCCCTTGATCGTCGGGGCTTTGAAGGTGTTGATGACGGCTGCGGTGCGGTCGCTGCTGGCGACCCGACCCCGGCCGGTGGGGTCCAGCGCACGGGCTGCTTCCAGGATATCCACGCCCAGCAGGAGGTCGGCCTTGCCGTAGGGAATCACCGCGGTGATCGGCTCGCGGGAGATGTTGTAGACCACCTGGCTCAGGACCCCGCCGTTGCGAACGGCCAGGCCTTTCTTGTCCAGGAAGATCACCTCGTGGCCTTCCTTATGGCCGGCGCGGACAAGGATCTGCGTCGCCATGCCGATGCCCATGCCCCCTACGCCGACGATGCACCCTCGCCAGACTTCATCGACCGCGCGTTTGGCCGGCTCGGGAATGCTGTCGAGCCCGAGCTCCGGGATGCGGGTGCGTGGCTTCTGCTTGCGCGTAACGATCACGCGCTCGAAGGAGCTGCACGCCCCGATCTGTTCGCAGGCTCCGTCGCCGACACAGGCGGAGAAATCGGTGTCCATCTTCCGGCCGTAGTCTGTCTCCACGTGACGCAGACCGGGGCAGCCGGTCATCTCCGCACATCGCAGGCAGAACCGGCAGACGTCCGTGTTGACGTTGACGTGCTCGGAATACGGCAGGTAGCCGAGCTTCTTGCGGATCTCGCGCTGGGCGCGGCGCTTCCTCCGGCCTTCGGTGATGGCACATTCTTTCCGCGCGATGATCACCTTCACGCCGTCGGCGAGGAAGGTATCTTCAAGCAACGGCCCGTAGGCCGAACGGTCCGACGGGTCGACCTCGACAACCGACAGGTCGGACTCGGTGCCCAGGCCCCGTACCACGTCACCGATGTTCTGGGTGTCGGTCTCGTTGCCGAGAACGTCGTACTCCAGCTCGGGCGTCGTCTGGTGGCCTGTCATGGCCGTGGTACTGTTGTCCAGGATGATGAACGTGATGTCCTGGCCGACCTTGATCGCCTGGGAGATGGCGAGCTGGCCGGAGTGGAAGAAGGTCGAGTCGCCCATGAACACGACCTGTTTGTTCGTGATGAAGGGATCCATGCCCACGCCGGTCCCGCCGCCAAGCCCCATGCCCGACAGATCGTGCATCAGGTCGGTGTTGGGGGGGAACATCAGCATGGTATAGCAGCCGATATCCCCGTGGAACAGCAGGTCCACCGGCGTTCGGTGATGCTGTTTCCGCATATAGGCGGGATCACGGAAGTTGCGCTTGATTTCGAGGCAGAGGCTGGCTGAATCGCGGTGGGGGCAGCCTGCGCAGAAGCTCGGCACGCGGGCCGGAAGCTGGCCGACGTCGGTCTGGCCGGTCACGTCGATGGTCTCCAGCTCCTTGTCCAGCGATTCCAGCAGGGGGGGCACGCTCACCGACGACTCCCCGCCGTAAAGCTTCTTGAGCAGCGGAGCCAGCCGGGCCATGATGACCGACGGGTGCAGCCCGCGGGTCTGCGGGATGCCATCGAGGCCTTCGGGGAACTGCTTGCCCCAGACCTGGATGTCCCGCTCTTTGAGCTGTCGGTCCTTGAGAATGATGTCGGCGATCTGCTCCTCGATGAAGCCGCGACGCTCCTCGACCACCACGATGCGCTCGCACTGGTCAGCCAGCTCGCGCACCAACTGGTCGTCGACCGGATAGGTCATGCCGAGCTTGAGGATCGGCGCCTCGCCGAGAACGTCCATCTCCCACAGCGCCTGCCGGAGATATCCGTACGCCATCCCGCTGGTGACAAAGCCGACCGGCTTGCGCACAGAAGACGGGCACTCGATGCGGTTGAGGCCCAGTTCCCTTGCGACCTGCTTGGCCCGCTCAAGCCGCTGGGGATACTTCTCTTCCTGCCACCAGGTCTTGGGAGGCAGGAGGACGAACTTGTTGACGTCGATGCCGGCTGTCTCCAGTTCGTGAGGGGCTTTCATCGAATGCTCTGGGAACTGATTGTCCCGGCAGTCAACGGTTCCCCCGCCATCGGCCAGGTTCGTCGGCAAGATGAAGCCGGTGTAGAGCTCGCTTCGTCGGGAGAGCTTGAAGGACAGGTCTACCCAGTCCTTGACCTCCTGGGCGTTGCTGGGCTCGATGACCGGGATGAACAGGTGCCTGGAGATGTACCGGCTGTCGGAGGGAACCTGGGTGGAATCCGACCACGGGTCGTCACCGTATACGACGACCGCTCCGCCCTCCGGATGGGCGCCGGCGAGCGAGCCCAGTGCCAGGGCGTCGGCGGCGACGTGCACGCCCACCGATTTCATCACGATCATGCCCCGGCAGCCCGCTACCTGCGATCCGTTGAGCGCAGCGGCTGCGAGGGCTTCGTTGTTATTGATTACCGCACGGATGCCATTTTCGTTCAGGAGGTCCTTGATGAGGGACATCGAATCGAAAAAGGCAGCTACGGGACTTCCCGGGTACCCCGCCAGCAAGTGGACGCCGCCTTCGGTTTCCAGCGCGCCCTTGAGCAGCAGCTCGTTGCCGGTGAAGATTTCCGGCCCGTTCTCGGTAAGGAATCTCGGGTCGACCTTCATAGTTCGAGCTATTGTAGAACCGTCGGCCCCGGGGCCAAAGGCTTTTTCGCCCTTGCGGGTCATCTCCCGCAGCCGTCGGTCGGGGAGTCTGGTATCCCCGTTCGCGTGGATCGCCTGTCGCTGTTATCGGACATGGCAGCTTGAACCGGCCAGCTTTCCCTCCCCCAGTGCCGTGCCGAAGCGCCTACTCACTTGCCGAAACCGGCAGGGAAGCCATCGCTTCGGGGGGTGTCAGCGTCTTCCTGCCGTCCGGCGTCGTCCAGGAGAGGCGGTACGACCCGCCACCGGACGCCTGGTAGTACTCAATCCTGATCGGGTGCAGACCGGCTGAAAGCTCCAGCTTCGCCGACTTCTCGGTCGGGCCCTGATCGGTCCAGTTGTCGATCACCTGCTCGCCGTCCACCCACACCCGCTGGCCATCGTCCGACTCCGAATGCAGCACGTACGTCCCGGACTCGGTAATCCGAAGAAAGCCCGTCCAGCGGATGGAGATATCCTCGTTGCGCCCATTCGGGTAGCCGTAGCTTTCCTTGTCGAATTCCAGCTTTCGATCGATCCGGCGGAAAGCGAGCTTGTCGAAGCTCTTGTCCTTGTAGTACTCGCCCTTCAGGCCGGGCAGGTAACTGCCCAGCGTCGCGGCATGGCCAGCCGCCCAGGCGACGACGTCGTCGTCGGACGACCGCGCCGCCCGCTGAGCGTAGTCCCGCAGGCTTTCGAATGCTCCGTCGTCGCCAATCCATTCGTCAAGAGCCGCACCGTTGCCGTCGGCGTGCTTTCGCACAATCGAAGCCAGCACGGCCACCAGGTCGCGGTCACCGAAGTCTTCGTCCTCCAGATCCACCAGACGGTAGACCTCCGCAACGACCGGGGCGGGCATGTCACCGGGCCAGTTTGCCAGGGCATCGGTGATTGCGGCACGCAGAAGGGCGTTGGGGTCGTTTTCAAGCTTGTCGACGATGCCGGGCAGGGCGTTGGCGTCGCGGGCATCGCGAAGTACAGCGACCGCAGCGGCGGCTTGTCGTCCGTCGTCCTCCCGGAAGACCTTCCGGAGGTAGATCACCCCCGCGCGTCCTGCTTGCAGAAACTCCCGCCGGGCCGTTCCCGCTTCCGAAGGATCCTCGGAGAGAAGCTTCGCCATGGCGAATCCCAGCAGGCCACTGGCGTCTCGTTCCTCCCGCAGCCGGTAGACGAGCTCCCGAAGCTCGCCCTCCCTCGGGTGTCCCCGGAAGTCCTCCTGCATCTCGAAAGCAGCCCGCAGAGCGTGAGAGAACCTTGCATCCTCCTCAAGAGCAAGCACCTTTCGGAGGCGACGGTCGAAGGCGCGCGGGTCGGGTTGGGGCTCGTTGGGGTCCTCGTGATCCTGGCTGGACACCGGGCCGGTGTCGTTGGCATCTTCCGGCTGCTTGCTTACCGGCATCTGATCCGATCGCTGCGAGTTGGGCACTCGCGCGGTGGGTTCCGAGCCGTTGCCGTCGTTCGGCTGCGACTCGCTGCGGTCATTGCAGCCTATGGCTGCCCCCAGCAGGCAGGAGAGTACTGCGACGACAGACAGGGGACGATAAAGGGGGCTATCGAATCTCATGGGATGTACAACAGGATTTCGGTCGTCAGGTACTGGAAGGTTACGAGTTGACCGTCTTCACGTGGGGGATGCCCGGCCTACTCGCCGCCGCGATGGGTGCTCCACTTGCGTCCGAGTCCGACGATCAGGCGGTTGGTTTCGTCGGCAAGGGTCAACACGTCCTGGATCTCGTCTTTCTCCACGATGTCGGTGAGATAGGCGACCTCGGCGATGGTTTCGACCTCGTACACGCTGGCGCGGGCGTCCTGCAGGAAATGCAGGAATTCCCCGGACTCCTGGCGGTCGAAGCTGTCGGCGATGCTCGCAGCCACGTTCACCGAAGCCTTGCGGATTTCCTGGATCATGCCGAACCGCTCGCTCGGGGGGAACCGCCTGCTCAAGCGGTAGGTGGCTGCGGCGAGGTCCATCGCACGACGCCAGGCGAAAAGGTCGCGGTGATTGGTGATTTCGTTTCGCTTGCTCATGGTCGCCTCCACGGGCATTGTTCGCCCGGCCGGCACACAGGACAACGTACTCTGTACTATATCAGACGGATGAATCGCTTCCAGGTTGGGCGGAAGTTCTTCGCGATCGCATTTCGTGGTGGGGGCTCTGTCCCCACTGGAGTTTGTTGCTCAGGGTGGAGAAGAACGCCCTTCCCGGATGGGGAATCACTTTGGCGGGTCGATCCGACCGGCGGACCCGCACGGCGTTTCCGTCGCACAGGGGAGTATTGATCTGCCCGTCGATGCTCACCGTGGTTCCCTCGTTGACCCGGGTGGCGATGATCTGCACCGTCCGGTCGGCAGCCACCACGATCGGACGAAGCGACAAGGTGTGTGGCGCGATGGGAGTAATCGCGACGGCGTCGAGGCAGGGGGCCATGATCGGCCCGCCGGCGGACATGTTGTAGCCCGTCGAGCCCGAAGGCGAGGCGATAACCAGTCCGTCGCCGAGATACCGGGCGATCTCTTCCTCTCCCTGGGTCACCAGCAGATCGACCATACGGAACGGGTGGCCTGCCGAGATGGCTACGTCGTTGGCAGCCAGTGAATGCAGCTTCTCCTTGCCGTTGCAGTCGATCTCGACGTCGAGGACAAGTCTTTCGGTGGGCTGGATCCGGCCTTCCAGAACCTGGCCGAAGTGTTTCTTGAGATGGGGTACGTCGTACTCAGCCAGGAACCCCAGTTTGCCCATGTTCACCCCGAGCATCGGAATGCCGGTGGGCACAAGCAGCCTGGCCGCTGCGAGCAGGGTACCGTCTCCGCCGAAAACAATACAGAGGTCGGCGTCGACGGCTGAATCGGGCAGCGGACCCCGGGCGGCAGCGACGGCGAGAATATCCACCCGCTCCTGAAGCCAGGGGCGAAGGACTTCGATCTGTTCGGGCACCCCGGGTTTGTCCGGATTGGCCAGAATGATGATAGCCGGCCTGGCCATGGCATCACACTCCCGTCGTGGAGACTCCCTGGTGATCGATCCGCCGGCCCGGATTCAGTGGCGGATGTCTCCCATCTGTCCTCGCGAGCCGATGTAGACCTTCCCGCCGGCCGGAATCTCCATGTCCTTGTCGATCCGCCTCGCCAGTTCCCCGGCCGAGTCGGCAAACAGCGGCGAGATCTCGATCGCCGCAGCTACCTGTCCGTCTGCATCGCGGGGGACGGTGATCCCGGCGTCTTCCAGCCAGGTTGCCGCGCGTCGGACCTGGTCGTGCAAACTGGTAGCGGGGCTGTCGGCACCTTCGGCGTTCTTGATCGGGCTGAATTCCTCCGCCCGGTCGGTTTCGTAGATCGCGGTTTCCCGGGCTTTGGGCATGGCGTCAAAGACGAACATCTCGAGCTTCACGGCGTTGGGCTCGCTGGGCTTGACGGTTTCGCCTGTCTCGTTGACACAGGGGACCTTCTTTTCCGCCCGGTGGAAGGGCAGGTCCAACCGGCCACCCTCGCTCAGACGCTCCACGAAACTGCGGGAAAGCACGTGAATGGCGATCGATCCTGCCGAGAACAGCAGGCGCCCGTCGTCGCGGGTGGCCGTGGCCAGCTCGTCGGGCATGTCGGAGTATTCGATGACCGTGACCTTGCCATCTGCAACGCAGAGGTTCCCGAGTTTCTCAAACGGGTCCCGCTTGGGCAGGCACTTGGCGCTCATCTCGGCGTTCTGCAGGTCATGGAGCCCCAGGAAGACGGGGTCAATACAATGCACCAGGGGATTGTCCACCTGGAAGTAGCTGATGTGCTCGATGCCTCGCCTGGCCATGTCTTCCAGGGCGCCGCTTCGGTGCAACGCCAGCAGGCTCCCGCCGTGGCCGTCCGGACTCAACGCCAGCGAACCGGGACTCTCCAGAAGCAGCTTGCCGTCCATGCCGATGGCGGGCATGGTTCCCTGCACGAAGAAGAACACATCATCGGGATTGAAGCCGAAGAAATCCTGCTGCCTGAAAAACGCCCGGGTTGCCACGTCGTTGGCGGGCGAGGTCATGATGTACCAGGGAATAGGCCTGCGAGCCCGGCTGGCTGCGGCGCGGATTTGCTCGGCGAAGACCTGGAACAGACTCTTGCGCGCAATCGGCGTACTCTCAAAGCACCCCTTCGGGCCTTCGTAGCCCAGGCGCGTTCCCTGGCCTCCGGCCACGACGAAAGCGGCTACCTTGCCTTCGACGAGCAACTGTTCCCCTCGGGCTCTCGCCTCCTCGAGCTGCCTGCTCTCCTGTTCGTCGGAGGGTTTGCTGCTGACGATTTCGGGGGGCAGCAGGTTGTCGGGTACCGTTACCTCGGGCACGTTGAGGACGTACCGTTCGATCAGTTCGGAGAGCTGATCGAAGTCGATGGCCTCGAGTTGCTGGAGCAGCAGCTTCTGCCCGGGCTCGTCCAGTTGATCGTAGAACCTCAACAGATGTGCCTGACCGTACTTCTCCAGCGTCTTTCGGATGTCAGCTACGTCCATGAGTGGTTCTCCGTCCGGTCCGACAGGATCGGCCGGGAGTTCAGGAATTCTGCCCCCAAGACACTAGGCAAGCGGCGGGAACGAGTCAAGGCCCGACCGGAGCGGTATCCGCAGGAAAACCCGCCTGCGCGGAGATTCCGGTATGGATGTTGTTCCCGGGCGAAACTCTCTCCCGCGCAATGCATTGAACCCGGTAAAGGCGCGCTTCGCCGATCCTGCCTCTCCATTGCGGTATTCAGGGGGTGTGGGGTGCGTTTTTTGTGCGCGCCACCTCTTGACACCCTCCCCGCCGAATGGGTATCATGAAGTTGTGGAAGATGGGCGAAGGCCCTATTATTCAGCTATTTTCATCTTCATCCAATCCTTTTCTCGCCACGCCTTCCTTCCACTGCTGGCCTGCATTGGCTGACTTCGCGAAGTCCGTAGAAGCTGCTTTTCTGCGTAGCCCGGCCCTGCGATTGGCCACCAGAGGTGGACGACCGTTCGACCGCAGCAGGCGACGTATGCCGCAACCATGCGGCTCCGTGATGCCCACGTGGCATCCGATATATCCAGTAGTGTAGGCTGAGGAACCGGGCATCTACTTGCATGTTGCACGAGTTCCGCCAGCTGAGAGAACATCCGCAGTAGCCGGCTCTGACGGGTCGGCAAGAACGGTTGGGCCTTGACGCAACAAGCTATCATTGGTCTATGATCGCAAGGACCCAGCCTCATCCGTAGCGAAGGAAGGAGTTCGCAATCATGCGAAGAAAAGGATTCACACTGATTGAGCTTCTGGTGGTCATCGCGATCATCGCATTGCTGGTGTCGATTCTGCTGCCCAGTCTGTCCAAGGCCCGAGAGATGGCCCGGCAGACGGTCTGCGGAACCCGACTCAGCGGTATCGGCAAGGCGTTTGGTATCTACTCGGCTGCAAACCGGGACACGTTCCCCTGCATGGTCGATCCGAGTACCAAACAGCCGTCGTCATCCATCTCCGGCGCCTGCAGTATGCAGAGCGACATCGATGCGTTCTGGAACAACGAGTACGACTCGAACAACCAGGCGCTCTGGCTGCTCGTCGAGTCCGGCGAAGCCGGAGAGAACCTCTTCGAGTGCCCCTCGGACGGCGATTACCGCAAGCCGGATCACAGCAACAACTCCAAGGGCTTCGACTCGTGGCGGAACAACTCGTATGCGTTCCAGCCCATGACGCACCACAGCGACAACGAGGGCTATCCGGGAGCGTCCGGCCAGGATTCCGCCACCGTTGTTGCCGGCGACAAGCAGGGAGAACCATCCGAAGAGTACAACATGAACCATGCCAACGGGGGCAACTTCCTCACGGCTGGTTACAGTGTCGCATTCCGCGACGACCGGTGGAACTTCGTAGGCTGGAACCGAAACCACGCGTACCTGAAGGACGTGATCGCTTCCGGCGACGACGCCGGCGAGCTTGAGATCGATCCGGACAACGTTGACAGCAAGAGCGACTTGGGCGGCCTGAATGCGAGTCTGCCCGAGCACGAAAGCGACAGCGTCCTGTTCTGGACCGACCAGGAGACGCCCAATCCGTAACCCATGCTGATCATGCATCCCCAGTGGCTGCGTGACGTGCAGAACCCGCCGGGACGGATCCTCTCACGGATCCGTTCCGGCTTCTGTTTACGCCCGCACTGTTCCTCGCAAGAAGCCCTTCGCCTGGGCCCGGTATATGGTAGAATGCCCTGCCGGCCGACGAATTGTTTCCGACCCCGGACCAGAGGTTGATGACGTGGAATTGAGCATCACGCTGGATGACCCGCAGAAAGCCCGGACGCTGTTCGGCCCGGGCGATCAGCATCTGCGCATGATCCGCGAAGCTTTGGGCGTGCAGGTCTTCGCGCGGGACGGCAAGGTCAAACTCACCGGCGCGCCCAGAGAGGTCACCCGGGCTGCGTCCGTCCTCGAGCACCTCCAGCGAACCGCACGGCAGAAACAAAGCGTCACCCCCGCTTCGGTCGCTGAGGCGATCTCCCGCGCCGCCCGCGACGAGAAGAAGGAAGCCTCCAGCGTGCTGGATGTGTATGTGTCCGGCCAGCTGGTCAAACCCAAAACCCCGGGCCAGACGCGGTACATCGAAGCTGTCCGAACGCATGATCTCGTCTTCTGCACAGGCCCGGCCGGCACGGGCAAAACGTATCTCGCGGTCGCCATCGCGGTGCACATGCTCAAGCACCGCCAGGCCAAGCGGCTGATTCTGGTCAGGCCGGCCGTCGAAGCCGGCGAAAAGCTCGGCTTCCTGCCCGGCGACATGCAGGCAAAGGTCAACCCGTACCTCAGGCCGCTTTTCGACGCACTGCACGATATGATGGACTACGATCAGATCCGGCGGTTCATGGTCAATGACCTGATCGAGGTGATTCCGCTGGCGTTCATGCGTGGCCGAACGCTCAATGATTCGTTCATCATCCTCGACGAGGCCCAGAACACCACCGCCTCGCAGATGATGATGTTCTTGACCCGGATGGGTCACGGCTCGAAGATGGTGGTCACCGGAGACGACAGTCAGGTGGACCTCGAGTCCGGTGTACGGAGCGGCCTGCTGGACGCCAAACAGCGCCTGACGGGCATCAAGGGCGTGTCGATGGTCCGCCTGGAGAAAGGCGATATCGTCCGGCATCGACTGGTACAGAGCATCGTGGACGCTTACGGAGGCGGCATTCGTCCGTCGGCCGGGCCTTCAGGACAGTTGGCCGGACCGGTCGGAGACCCCTCGAAAGCCGGGAAGGAAACCGGCTGGGAACCCCAGTAGGCACCGGGCGGAAGGGACCCCGCCTGCAGGGCAGGAACCTGCGATAAAGTTTCCGCCCCAACGTGTCGACAGAGACACTAAGCCTCGCTCCATCCATTCCGATACCGATAGGGCTTATGTGGCCTTTTAAACGCAAATCCCGCAGGCGCGTCGAGGGGCGCGAGACCACCGCCGAGTGGCTTACCCGAAGCTGGCAGAAGTTCCGGGAAGCGGGAGGCTTGCGCGCCGTAGGCCTGGCCGTTATCTTCTACCTTGCTGTCCTCGCGATGGACCTGTTCCCCCTTGAGCAGATCCCCTACAGGCGCGGCCAGTTCGTCCCGCAGGATATCCACGCAAGGACATCTTTCCAGATGCCCTCGCCCCAGCGGATGGAAGCCCGCCGACGGCATATCCGCGAGGCCACCCGGGCCACGTTCCGCCTGAATACCAGCCTCGTGTACGACCAGCTCATGCCCGTCCTTCGGAACCTGCCCGAGAGGCTGCGCGCTGCCACCCAGCCTGCCACCCAGGACCAAGAACTCCGCAAGCGATTCGGACTCGCCGACGACCAGGCCGTCCAGGAATTCTGGGACCGCCTGAAGGTCCTCGATACCGACGCCTACGCCCAGGCGATCCAGGAACTCCAGAACCGGCTGGCAGAGACCTACATCGTAGCCGACGAGCAGGCAACCGAGCAGGTCCGCCGCAGTGCCGGGGAAGTGATTCTCGTCTCCGATACAGCGAGGCGGGTCGTGGACATCCAGGACCTCATCAGCCTGAGGAAGACGGAGCGAATCCGGTCTGAAGTCGATCGGCTGTCCGTACCCTTCGATGCTTCCATCAGGCCGTACATGAAGGCGTACCTGCTTTCGGCACTGACCGGCGACCAGCCGATGTACCTCTATGACAGCCAGGCCACCCAGCGGGATATCGCCACGGCACTGGCCGACCTGGAAGCCAATCCCCCCGCCGGACCGGATGGCGTGTTCGAGCGGTTCGAGCGCGGCGAGATCATCGCCAGCGCCACACGAGATGACCAGGACAGCTCGTGGTCCGCCGAAGGACTCTCCGAAGCCGAGTACGCACGTCTGCAGGCCGAGCACCTCCAGTATCTCCGAGACGAGGGACGCGTCTCGCCGCTTGCCAGAACGGGCAGGATTGCCGGACGCGCCGCGCTGCTGCTGATCCTCGTGATCATGCTCTGCATCTACGTGGCCCGCTACAGACCCGAGCTTGCCCGGGAACTCAGCCGCGGGGCCGTGCTTACCACCACGCTGATTGTCATGCTGGGAATCTCCCGGGCCATGCTTGTCGCCCCGGGATGGAATCGCCACGCGTCGCTGCTGCCGGTATTGATGATGTCCATGGTGGCAGTTATCGCCTACGGCCGGCGGTTTGCCCTGGGTCTGTCGGCCGTCATCGCGATCCTGGTTTCCCTGCAGATGCAGGCCACGCTGTCGATGCTCGTGGTCCTCACCGTCGGGGCTGTCGTCTGCATCTATCAGCTCAACGAAATCCGCACGAGGACCAAGCTGATCCGCGTATCGGCGGTCGCTGCCCTCAGCGTGTTCGTGGTCGATGTCGCCTGGGGCCTCTCGATGTCGATCCCGTGGAAGTTCTCCCTGCTCGACGGGCTGTGGGGCATGGGCTTCGCCCTCCTGGCTGGGTTCCTTGTCCAGGGAATCCTGCCGATCGTCGAACGCGTCTTCCGCGTGGTGACCAGCATGACCCTGCTGGAATGGTGCGACGCATCCAAGCCCCTGATGAAACGCCTGGCGATGGAAGCCCCGGGCACCTACAACCACTCCCTGCAGCTGGGCGCCATCTGCGAAGCAGCCGCCGAGAGCATCGGAGCCAACGGTCTGCTCGCCCGCGTGGGCGCGTACTATCACGACATCGGCAAGATCAACAAGCCCAGGTACTTCGTCGAGAACCAGGGCTCGGAAGCCTCCAAGCATGCCAAGCTCTCGCCCGCCATGAGCCTGCTGATCATCATCGGGCACGTGAAGGACGGCTTGGAGATGGCGCGGGAATACGGCCTTCCGGAGATGCTCCACGAGTTCATTGCGACCCATCACGGAACGACCCTCGTGCAGTATTTCTACAAGGCGGCGGCTGAGCAACGGAGGAACGCAACCGACCGGGCGCCGGACGAAGTTGAGTTCCGCTACCCGGGCCCCAAGCCCAATCGCAAGGAAACAGCAATCCTGATGCTCTCCGATGCGTCGGAGTCTTCCGTCCGCGCCATGAACGAACCCACCCCGGGGCGCATCGAGAGCCAGGTCCACACGATGATCTCGCGCCGCCTGACCGACGGACAACTCGACGAGTGCAGCCTGACCCTCCGGGAAGTTCACCAGATCGAAGCGTCGATCATCAAAAGCCTCTGCAGCATCTACCATTCGCGGATCGCCTACCCCACTCCGCCCGGCCAGAAACCCTCCGCCGCCGAACGCAATCCGAAAAAGCAGCCGGAGGAGACAGAAGCCGAGAACTCCCCATCGCCTGACGAGGCCCCGGAACCACGCATCCTCGCCAGCGAGGGGGGAGGGCCTACTCCCCAATGACTACTCCCGGTTGTCGCTGAAGACCTTCTGCCGCGTGGGTGCGTAGGGATCTTCCTTGCCCTTCAGCGACACCAGCAACAGCACCGACGCAGCGAACATCAGCACATAGTGCCAGAAGGTGATCCCGTAGGCCGATGCGTAATCTGCCCAGTGTTCGCCAACCTTCGAGCTGTGCCCGCCGATCTTGGCAATCAGCTTGAAGAACGCCCCGCCATTTGCCCACTCCAGCACCCCGGCCGCGATCACCATCGCCAGGGCGACCTGCCGGACCCGTTTGCCCATCCTCCCAAACGCCAACGCCGTCCAGACCCCCGTTGCAGCGACCAGCAGGATCCCGGAATGGTGGCTCCAGGTGCGCTGGTTCAGCAGCAGGATCCCCAGCGTCACCAGCCCGTAGTGCATGGTGCGTCGCCCGTCGGTCCGGGGCAGTTTCCGCCAGCCGATCGCCCAAGCCATCAGGCCCACCACCGCCACCTGGACAACGCGAACCATCATCTTGACCGTCGCGGGCGACAGCGAGATCAGCGTGATCCACCCGGGCTTGCGCAGGCCGGTATAGTGCGGATCGTCGTCGGCGTTCCAGAAGATGTCGCCGAACTGCCCATCCAGGAACAGCCGGCTGAACACGCCCGAAATCGACTGGTTCACGTGGATCGGATACCAGGCGCCTTCCACCAGACCGGGCAGAATCAGGTTCTCCATCCAGCTTTCCCCGAAGGCAAGGAACCGCTCCGGGCCGAGGATCGCTGTCGGAAACCCTACCGCCAGCACCAGCCCCGCGATTACCGTCCCGCCCAGCAGCTTCCAGTTCCGCTGGTACAGCCAGTACAGCACGAACAGAGCGGGGGTCATCTTGATGCAGATCGCCAGGGCAAGCGGCACGCCGGCCAGCCAGTCCCGCCCTTTGCGATACAGCCACAGATGGCAGACCACCGCAGCCAGCACGAACCCGTTGGTGTTGCCGTGCTGAATGTCACCGATGATAAACGGCAGGCTCCATGCGATTCCCAGGCCGAGTACCCAGTCGGGCAGCTTCGCATCGTGGTGGCGGGCAACGTCGGCGATCATCCAGAACGCAAGCGCGATCACCAGCACCTTGAGAATCGTGAATACCAGCGCCGCCGCCGTGGGTGGCAGCCAGGAGAACGGTGTCAGCAGGATCACGACCAGGGGCATATTCGGATGCAGGTGTACCCCCTGGGCCCGCTCCAGGTCGTCCTCATCGGGCTCGGGGCGGGGTTCATTGGCATCCGGGTCGACCGGACGATGGTAGATGTTCTCCCCGCGCCAGAACGCGTCCACGTGCCTGCTCCACCGGCCAATGGCGCCCTTGTGACGTTTGGGCTCCTCCGCGTCCGGTGAGATCTCCCCGGCGACCACCTTCTGGTCATACTTCTGGCCTTTGCGGACATTCCTCCGCGTCAGCAAGGTGAACTGTACCAGCGGCGTGACCAAGGCTGCAAACACCAGGAAGTAGCAGATCCCGCGAAGCACGCGAGCCTTCCGCCGCGCCTTGGGATCGGTGGGAAGGTCGATCGAAATCGGACCCCGTCTTCCACGTTCTCGAAGGTTGGTTCCCATGGTCGAATTACTCTACAAATCCCAGACTGTTCCGTCCACGGTTCGTATCGAGACGTTGCAAGATCCCCACCGGCTGGCTATCCTCCTGCCGTGCGTTCCGCCAACTGCCAACCCGACGTGACGATCAGCTCCACCCAGTCAGCCATGCGCGTACCCCGCAGGCAGATCCGCCAGATCATCGATCTGCTGGCCGGCGAGGAGTCAGCCCGGATCGCGGATGTCGACGTCGCGATCGTCGACGACGATCAGATGGCCGAACTCAACGCACGCCACCTGTCGCACCGGGGAACCACCGACGTGCTGAGTTTCGACCTCTCCGATTCAGCTCGTCCGGGCCTGTCGGTGCAGTTGGTCATTTCGGGCCCGGAGGCCGCCCGCCAGGGCCCCCTCCACGGCGAAACGAAAACCCGAGAGCTGCTGCGATACGTCGTCCACGGGTTGCTTCACCAGCTTGGTTACGAGGACCAGTCCGTCCGCGGGGCTGCCCGGATGCACGCCAGGGAAGATGAGATCCTCGCTCTCCACAGGGCCCGGCGTCAGTCCGGCTGCTGACCGTCGACGGTGTCCGGACCGGGCGGCTCGATGTGGGCCCGCCATGCCTCCCCGGGCTCGGACTTCGCCAGTACCGCCAGTTGCACGTGGCCGGCCCCTGAGCCCAGGAGTTGCCTCGCGGCTTCGTTGGCGGTCGCGCCGGTGGTGGTCACATCGTCGACCAGCAGCACCGTCTCGCCGGCCAGGGCGCAGGTGGGCTCGAACGCGCCCCGGACGTTCTCGATCCTCGCCGTCCGCGACAGCCTGACCTGCGGCGGGGTGTTGCGCACCCGGCGGAGCAGCCCCTCCAACCCCAGAGACAGTTCACCCGCCAGCCGCTCCGCGATGACCTGGGCGTGATCCGTACCCCGCAGCAATCTCCGCCGCCAGTGCGAGGGCACCCACGTTACGACCTCGGGCGGATACTCGCCCGCTGCCGCCGCCACGCGCCCGCCCAACAAGACCGTCGCCCGCCGGAGCATGCCCGTTCGCCCGCGGTATTTCACGTCGCGAACGACGGTTCGGAGCGGGTCGGAATACGGGCCCAGCCGGTGGGTCACCTCGAATCGCGGGAGCGTGGACGGACAGTCGCCGCAACCGTCCGTCCTTTGGGAAATGTTCGGTGGCAGGGTCGACCCGCAACGCGTGCAGTAAGGCAACGCCACCAGCGACAGCAGCCGGACGTTGCACCGGCTGCACAGGCCGCCGGAAATATCATCCGACGACCCGCAGCACTGGCAGCTCTCCGGAAACAGCAGGCCGGTGAAGGCACTTCCGGCCAGTCGCAGTCCTCGCCACGTGCCTGCCACCGCGCCGGTTCTCATGGCCGGGGAAACTCCGTGGAGAGAGACCCAGCCCGAAGCGCGAAGTCAAATCGCAGGATCTGAACCTGCCACGTTTTCAGATCCTCCCGGCCGCAGGGCGTGACCCGCTGCAGCGACGGGGCGCAGACGGCGATCACTTCGTCAAAGTGGCGATCCACCAGGAGCGTTGCGATATCGTTGGTGGGCGAAAGCGTCGTCCACAGCAGCCAGCGAAGTGCTCGGGCATCGCCGCTGGCCAGGGCCGCGGTGAACGCCCGACGCTGCGGGAATTCGTGGACGTACAGCAGTTCCCGCACCCGCCGGCGGTATTCCTGTTGTCCGAGCAGCAGCAGGGCGCAGCGGTAGGTCTCCGTGATCGCCTGGTCGAACTCCTCCAGCCGATAGTCGCCGTCGACGCGCGGCAGGATCCGTCGGGTCGCTTCCTGCCGATCCGCCTCGGAGTCAGCAGCCAACGCCATCAGCATCGCGCCCGCGCCGCGCTCGTTCTCGTTGTAGACCGGCGGCGGACCGTTGGCGTCCGAGGCGACATGGATCGACGGGACCGGCAGCATCTCCGTGCCCATCGCCATCGCGCGGTTGGGATCCAGCCGGGCCAGGTGCCACGTCAGATAGTCCGCTGCAGTCGGCCGGTCGATGTGTGTGACATCGCGTACCTCGCGCGTGAAATCGCCCCCCTCATCAAGCAGCCACAGGCTCACCGCAGCAGCAGCCGATGCCTGCGGCGTCAGCAGGGGACCGTCGGCAAGGGTAGCGTTCGGGTCGTTGGGGTCGACCCCCTCCGGCCAGACTTCGTATGCCATCGCCCGTCGCAACAGCTGGATTCGCCGGGCCTCACGCTGTAGAAGCTCCGCGTCGGCAGGGGCGTTGGGGTCGGGGCGTTCGGTGGTCCCCAGCAGCCGGGCGGCCTCCACCATCGCCAGCTCGAACGACGGCGACCAGAGCTTCTCGACCAGTCCGACGACCTCGCGGTAGACGGGAATGTCCTGCTCGCGCGAGACGAGCAAGGCAGCCATCAACTGGTCGTAGGCGATCTTCCTGCCCGGATCGATCGCCCCGCGGATCGTGCTGCGGACGTCGTTACGGAATGCCCCGTCGTCCATACCCAGACGCCCGGCGGCGAGAATCGCCATCGCCGGGGGCGTTTCGCCCTGCCTGCGGGCTTCAGCCAGGATCTCCCGTACCGCTCGGCGGGCGCGGTCGTCTCCCAACAAGGTCATCACGTGCAGCAGCCGGTCCCGCAACTGCCAGTTGTACCGATGGTCGATCAGTTCCCTGCAGATGCGCGGTGAATACCGCTGCGGGTCGAGCATCGCAAGCGCCCAGCACGCGCTGCTGCGGGCCCGCCAGTCTACGGCGGAGAGCAACGACTCGACACGTTCGATCTGCGACCGCCTTCCCGCCAGCCCGACCACCAGCGCGGCCGCGGCAGGCACGTCGGCGTTGGGGTCGTGGTAGTCAGCCCCGACGAACCGTTCCGCACGTGGATCGGACCGGCTGTCCCATGTCTGCACCGGCGTCGACAGCAGCGCCGCCAGTGAACGGTCGTCGCCGATGACCCCCGCCAGAACGGCAACGTTCTGACCGATCAGGCTGTTGGGCTCGGCGCGCCCCCGATGCCGCACGCACTCCTCCACCGCCTGCCGGACGTACTCGTTGTCCCGACGGTCGAAGATCATCAGCGTAACCACTTCCAGGCTGTGGCGAAGCCTCTGGATGCTCGGGGGCCTGGCGAAGTTGCCCCGCAACTCCATCAGCCGCCGGCGGTCCACCCACCGGGCGTCGACCTGCCCGTAGAATTTCCCCAGCCGGATCAGTGCACTGCTGATGGAATAGAACTGCCGGTCGCTGTCGGTATCGAGATGGTTCTTCAGCGTTTCGAGCGTGCCCGGGGACCGCCTGGCCATCTGCACGGCCCGCTCGATGGCATGGGCGCGGACGTCGGGATCGCCGTCGCCCAGTTGCCTCAGCAGGAGTTGATCGCGAATCACCGGCAGCAGCAGCAACGCTGCCCCCAGCCCGATCACCAGGGAAAGAAGGGCGGTAAAGGCCCGTCTCTGCCAGGGATGGGCCTTCATGTAGGCTACGAACGCTCGCATGGCCACCAGTGTACGTACCGGCAGGTCGCCGGGCAAGATTCACCCGGCAGCGCGGCCAGGTATGAACGTTCGCGCCAAGGGTTGGTCCCCGCGCCAGGCCAAGCCGGCGCCCGCCGAATGCACGCGTGGCGAGTCGGAGCGTGAAACCGGGAGACAGCGGAGGGAGAACCCCGGGGACGCAATCGCCTGGCGCGACCATGCGCAAGGCCCATGGGGGCACGTTTCGGCTGGCGGTCAGCTTCCGGCGCGGTCGAAGACCTCGCGCGCGTTGGCGCCGCGGTGGTTGGCGTAGCCGGGCTCGTGGCTGCGGAACATCGGATGCACCACGGGATAGAACTCCAGGAACGGATCGCCCGTCTCGCGGAGATACTGCTCCAGCAGCCCTCGATGGTGCTCGAGGGCGTCGCGGCGGTCGGGGTCATCGATGAGCGTGCGCGTCTCGCCGGGGTCCTCGACCATGTCGAACAGCTCCTCGCCGTCGCCTTCGAGGTACCGCGTGTACTTGTAGCGGTCGGTGCGGATCATCCGCCCGGGCTCGACGGTCAGGCCCCACTCGGTGTGCCACTGGCTGACGACATACTTCCGCTCCGACGCCGGGCCCGATCGGCCGGTCAGCTCGGGCAGCAGGCTTACCCCGTGCAGCCGGCCGGGCGGGTCGATGCCGGCGTAATCGCACAGCGTCGGCAGCAGATCCACCAAGGACGTCGGCTTGTCGATCGCCTCCCCGGGCGTGGCGACGCGTGGCCCGGCGACGATCATCGGCACGTGGGTGGGACCTTCGTAGAAGCTCACCTGCTTGGTGACCATCCGGTGGGCAGCCATGCCTTCGCCGTGGTCAGCCATGAATACGATCAGCGTATTGCCCGCGTCGGATCGGGCGTCGATGGCCTGGAGCACCCTCCCGGTGAATTCATCGGCCCGCCGGACGTAGTGGTAGTAGGCGGCGAGGTAGTGCCGGTAGTTTTCCTCGGTCCATGGCGTGGCCATGGCCAGCCGCCGGTGCGAGCAGCAGGTGTACTGTACCGGCAGCGGCCTGCTGGTGAAGTCGTGGGTGATGAAGTTCTCGGGCAGGGGGGGCAGTTCGGTGGGAATCGGCTCGTCGTCGTGGGCGCCCTGGTGCAGGCCGATCCACTCGCAGATATCGTGAGGCTGGTGGAAATCGGCGATCAGCAGGAAGGGCTGGTCGTGATCTTCGGCGAGGAAGCGTTCGGCCTGGGCGGCGGTGGCGGCGTCTTTGCGGATGTTGTACCTCGCCGGCCAGGGGTCGACCTGCTCAACCTCCGCCGTCAGCGCCGGGTCGGCGACTTCGAAGCCGCGCAGCGAGCCGGCGTCGTGGGTCTTGCCGAAATGCATGCATCGGTACCCCGCGGCGGAGAACAGCTCCCCGAGGGTGGGCAGCTTCGGGTCGACATCGTGGTCGTGAAAGGCCATCCGGTTGGACAACGCGCGGGTGGCATGCGGCAGGAGCCCGGTCCAGGTCGACGCCCGCGCCGGCCTGCACAGCGGGCAGGGGGTGTAGGTATTGGCCAGCCGCATTCCACGGGCGGCGAGAGAGTCGATGTGGGGCGTCCGGACGTGCTCGTTGCCCCACGCGCCCACGGCGCCGGCGGAGAGTTGGTCGGTCTGGATGATGACGATGTTGGCGGGCTGGTCGGACACGGCTGCCTCCGGAAGTCTGGACCGCGACTGCAGACGTCCGGTATACCGGGTCGGTCGGATGAGTGCAAACGGTCAGGACTGCAGGGTCTGCCGCCGGCCGAGGGTTAGAGGATCAGGCCGGGGTTCATTCCCACCGTTACCGAGCACCACATCTTGCCGAGTTCGCTGTCGAAATGCCGGTGGTCGCACGTGGTCGACCGCTGGGCGAGCGTGCGGATGTTGCTGGCGGTGGTGACGATCGGCAGGGAGATTTCCACGTCGAGACCCTGGGCGACCAGCAGGCGCTTGATCTGCCCGGCTGTGATGTTGGTCAGCTCGCTGATGGCGTCGCCCATATCGGCGCTGTCGGCGGGGATCTCGAAGCCGGCGAAGCGGCTGGCGATGGCGGCGGCGGTGTTCTTCTGGAACCCCAGCACCACCGACCACTGCAGGCCGCCGAGAATGGCGATCGTTCCGAAGGCCACGTCCCCGTGGCGGACGTCTTCGTCGGGTTCGGTTGGGTTGAGCTCCAGGCCGGCTGTCTGCTTGAGCATTTCGACCATCGCTTCGGGGACGACCTCTCCGTGGGGCACCTGGGACGGGCCCGAGCGGTCGGGGATGGAGTCGACGAGCTTCTTGAGGCCCTTGGTCATGCGTTCCTTGTCGACGGGCTTGAGCAGGAAGCCGTCGACGCGGCCTTCCTCGATGGCGCTCTTGACGCGGTCTTCAGCCGACTCGGCGGTGATCATGATGGCCGGGGGATACTCCACGAAGTTCTCATGGAGTTCCTTGAGGAAGGACACCCCGTCCATGCGGGGCATTTTCATGTCGACCAGGATCAGGTCGGTGTCGTCGGGCTTGAACTTCTCCATCGCGTCCAGGCCGTCGTCCGCCTCGGTGAAGTGGAACTCGGCCAGCTTGGTATCGTGGACGGCCTTCATGACCATCTTCCGGGTCATCACAGAGTCGTCGATGATCAGGACGTTGAGTTTTCGCGCCACGACAGTACCTCGCATGTACGGTAGAAGATTACGTCAGGGCAGGCCGAATCGGCGCTGCGTGGTTCCCGGTCTTGCGACCCCCGCTGGCAGGGCAGGCCGACGTCATGGTGGCGCAGGCCCCGCGACCAACATCGGATAATCACCCCACACGGTTTACTAGGCTCTGTTTGAAAATGCTGGCTTGGCCCGAAAGCGCGGAGTTCGTCGGGCGGGCAAGGACGGTCAAGCAGGCAGATCCACTGGATCTGTCGATGAAGCCGGACGAAGCCGGCACGGTGAAGACCCGCTTGAAGCCCGTCATTGGGTTATCAAACAGAGCCTGAAGGCTGGGTTCTGTTTTCCGATGGCGCCAAAGGGGTTTCCTGACAAAGTGCGCGGGCCGATTTGACGATGAAAAATCGGCTGCCAGGCAGGATGAAAGTCCGTCCTGGCGGGGGTCGTCCGGGGAAGCAACACGCTCCTGAGCGATAAGTGTTTATTCTACCATAGCATGAGACGCCATGAACGGAGTTACCAGCACGAACGCGTCGCTGGCGGGGGTCGCCCGAAGTCACGAGCCGACCGTTCTGACGGTCGAACTGAACTCGCTGAACCGCGAGTCGGTCATCGGCGAAATGCCCCTCCACGACTGCCAGGTCCCCCGAGACATGCTCGGAGCCGATCTCGGCGAACTGCTGCGAAGCCGGCCTGAACTGCCCGGCGTGGTCATCGTCGGCGGGCCCAGGCCCTGCGACATGCTCTCGCGACAGGAGTTCTACGAGAAGACCTGCGATACCCGGCGGGGTCCGGCGCTGCTGACCGGCCCGGTGGTGGAGTTTGTACGCACAGGCCACCCCGAGCCCCTGATCCTCTCGGGCCGGTGCGACATCCACGAAGCCACCCAGCTTGCCCTCCAGCGCGACCATTCCCAGGTCTACGACCCGGTCGTGGTCCGCACCGAAAACGGCAAGCATCTGCTGCTGGATACCTTCGTGCTGCTCCAGGCTGAGTCGCACCTCGTAGCCACCACCAATGAGGAAATCCGCAGCCAGAAGGAAGCCGCCGAACAGGCCACCCGCGCCAAGAGCGCTTTCCTGGCGAATGTCTCCCACGAGATCCGTACGCCGCTGAACGGCATCATCGGGTTCTCCGAAACCATCCTCAGCGCCACCGACCTCGGCGACGCCCAGGAACAGGCCCGGACGATCCTTGTGGAGTCCGAACACCTGCTGGCGCTGATCAACCAACTGCTCGACCACGCCAAGATCGAAGCCGGCAAGCTGGAGCTGGAATACCTGCCCCTCTCGCCGCGCGAGCTGCTGGAGAGCCTCGTGTCTACCTGCCAGGTCCAGGCCAAGCGCAAAGGCCTGCAGCTGCGGACCGTCGTGGACGACCGTGTGCCGGATTACATCCTCGGCGATCCGCTGCGATTGCGGCAGATCCTGCTGAACCTGACCAACAACGCCCTGAAGTTCACGGGTGTCGGGTCGGTAACGGTGCGCGTGGAGACGCTGGAGGTCCAGGAGGCGTGGGCCCGCCTGCGGTTCAGCGTTACCGATACGGGCATCGGCATTCCCGAGGACAAGCAGGACGCGATCTTCGACAGCTTCACCCAGGCCGACGGAACGGTCTCCCGCAAGTTCGGGGGCACGGGGCTGGGTACGTCCATCGCCCGGCAGATTGTCACGCTGATGGACGGAGACATGGGCCTGGAAAGCCAGCCGGGCAAGGGAAGCACCTTCTGGTTCGAGGTGGAAGTCGCCGTCTCCCCGCCGCCGGATTCCGACATGGATCTCTGGGGCCTGCGAAAGGACGACCACCCCGCGCAGGTAGACCAGGCCTCGCGCACGGGACACATCCTCATCGCCGAGGACTACCCCACCAACCAGCAGGTCGTCAAGATGCACCTCGAAGCAGCCGGGCATACCATCCAGGTGGCAGAGAACGGCGTCGAGGCGCTGGAAGCCTGCCGGCACGATCGCTTCGACCTGATCTTCATGGACATCCAGATGCCCGAGATGGACGGGTTCGAAGCCGCCCGGCGGATCCGCTCGGAGGTCGACGACTACGCCGACGTGCCCATCGTCGCGCTGACGGCAAACAGCGAGATGGACATGCACGTCGAGTGCCTCGCCTCGGGCATGAACGACCTGATCACCAAGCCCGTCCGGCGCCAGCCGCTGCTGACGGCAGTCTCGGCCTGGCTGTCGACCCTCGACGCCCCCGTCGCGGGCGAGGAGCATCCGTCCGAAGCCGGGCCTCCGCAGTACGACTACCCCGACGAGTCGCCCGAGGAACAGGCCATCGCCGACGAGCTGGAAGACGTTCCGTCCCTCCAGCCACCGCCAAAGGACGTCGAGCCCGGAAGCGACCCGATGGACCTGGACCTGGCGATCGAGGAGTTCGGCGGCAACGAGGGACTGCTCTGCTCGGTGGCCGGAGGGTTCATCGAGCAGGTGCAGGCGCAGCTTCCGGTGCTCAGGCAGGCCATCGACGACGGCGACCACGAGACGCTGCGGGCAGAGTCGCACAAGATCAAGGGCGCCGCGGGCAACCTGACCGCCGAGGCACTCAGCCAGGCCGCCCGGGCCCTGGAGATGATCGCCCGCGAGCAGAAGACCGACCAGGCCGACGAAGCCTTCGACGAGTTCGAAACGCAATACGGGCGTTTGCGGGAGTACCTCGACGCCCTGGGCATTACCCCAGTGAGAGGATGAAACCATGCGTATCCTGGTGGTGGACGACGAATACGTCAGCCGGACAAAACTCAAAGTGCTGCTGACCAAGTACGGCGACTGCGACGCAGCCCCCGACGGGGACATCGCCCTGCGGCTGCTGGCCAGGTCGTACCAGGAGGGCATGCCCTACGACCTGGTGACGATGGACATCAACATGCCCGGCATGTCCGGCCAGGAGGTGGTCCGCAACATCCGCGAGCTGGAAGACAAACAGGCCGACACGGGCCGGCGAATCGAAAGCAAGATCCTCATGATTACCGCCAGCGACGATTCGAAAGAGATCATGTCCTCCTTCCGCGAAGGCGCCGAGTGGTACCTCGTCAAGCCGGTGACGCCCGACAAGGTCGTCGAGGCGATGAAGAAGCTCGATGTCACGCCCGGACCGTTCTCCCAGGCCCCCAGGCCCGCTGAACCGGCCGCCGATGGCGGCGTTGCAGCCGACGCCGAGTCGCCCCTGGTCGCCATGCCCGATCCCAACACCGTCGACTGCAGCGACGTGGACATGGAATTCTGGGGCGAATACGAAAGCTCCACCGTCGCCAAGCTCGAAGAACTTGAAGCCGCTGCGATGGCCCTTGAACGCGGCGAGGAAATCGAAAGCTCCAGCCGCGAGGTCATGCGGACACTTCATTCACTCAAGGGCGAGGCAGGCATGATCGGCCTGCTGGCCGTCCAGCAGGTTTGTCACGACGTCGAGTCACTCTTCCGTGACGAAGGCAGGGACGTCAGCCAATCGACCGATCTGCTGCTGAAGACCAAGGACTGGATCGAGTCGGCCGTGCGACACTGCGAAAAGGTCCGCGGCGCCGCCTGCTGAGACGCCTCCGCCAGCCGACGACCCTGCCCGGGGCCGAGAATCGCGGACATCATGATTTTCGCGGGGAGGCTCCGACTGGCCGGGGTCTCCCTGCAACCCTTTCCGGACAAATCTGCATTCAGGCTGGAATGGATGCCTACGTACCCAAGCCCGTCGAGATCAACCCTCTGCTCGCGGCCATCCGCAGTGTTCTGAAGCCCAAGCCGTCGCGAACCTGACTGCCGCCGCCGTAACGCTCTGCACCGCCCGACGGCCACGATCGAACGATAACACATTCGCGCATATCGCGTTGCCGACATATCCGCCCGGTGCGATGTGTTCAGGGCCGGCAAGCATCGGCATCGGCCGGCAGAAATCAGCCAAGGCTGGCCATGGCCGGCCGTGGCCGTACACAGCCGGCAAGAACCGGCAAGGGCCGGCAAGAACGGGACAGGTTCGTGCAGGGCCTTGCAGATCCCCCGGGAAACGCGCTCGGTAACCCGAGAACGCGTTCTCCGCCCCGGAAACCCGTTCGCCCCACGCGCGGGAAAAGCGTCGGTGGACGGGCTCAGCCTACGAAGATCGCGACGACCCGTTCGCCCCACGCGCGGAAAAAGCTAGATCCCGAAGGTCCTCCCGGCCCTCTTTCACTCGTTCGCTCCATACGCGGG
>CAZXSK010000051.1:0-22087 GCA_964642855.1 uncultured Planctomycetaceae bacterium
GCCCAAACAGTCCCGTTGGGACTGAGCTACGCCCCGAGTTTCATCGGGCATCGATGCTGGGATTATACCAGTGGCCGCGGCGGAAGCAACGCCGCGGGTGGATTCGCCGGTCAGTCAGGCTCGCGCAGCCTGGTCCTGCAATGCGGGCAGATGGTTCGCGGGCGGTAGCCCAGATGCCCCCGGCAGGCGGGGCAGCGGTAGTTGAGGCGATGAACCGCCCAGGCGGTGGTCAGCAGCGTCAGGGCGGCTGCAGTGAAGGCCACGCGTGCGGGGCCCGGTTCGGTGGCGGCGACGTAGGCTGCCCCCCCAGCGTTGACCAGCAAGGTGAAGGGAATCCAGTGAGCCCGGCGGGTCTGGCGGAACTCGTCTCGGATCGCCCGGAGCTTCCGGCGGGCGCGCTGTTGGGGCGTTGATCGGGGCCGGGCTATCTGCGGCGGGTGATCGGCGGGCTGGCGCCGCCGGATCTCGCTGACCTGCCGGAAGGGCAGGCGCGACTTCCATCTCGGGTCGCCCGATGCGAAGGCGAGGAACGCGATGGTTACCGATTGGAGGTCCGCGTCGGGGTCGGCGTGGTGGGCGAGCACGCGGCCGGCGCGGGCTTCGACCAGCAGGGTGCCGTCGGGTTCGATGGCTGCCTGCAGAAACTCGCCCTCGCCGCGTGAGAGAACGGCGAATCCGGCGCGTTCATCGGCCAGTACGGCCAATGATTCGGCGATGACGGCGGCATCGGGGTCCGCCAGCCGCTGACCATTGGAGAGTTCCAGGAGCAGGTCGGGCAGGGCGTCATTCCTCCTTGTTGTCGTCGGCGGAATCCGGCAGCGTAGCCACCATCACCTTGTAGGACTGCTCCTCGCCGTCGAAGTCGGAGAACACCATCCGGTCGCCCAGACGTGCCCATTTGAACAGCTTGCCCTCGCACAGCGGCGCGAAGGCCGGCTGCTTGCCGCGAACGTCAACGAGCATCAGGAGCGTGCTGCGGATCGCTTCGTCGTGGTAGCGGTCCATGCCCGTAACCATCCAGCCTTCCCGCAGGAAGCCCAGGTAGTTGACGTACCGCCTGCCCTTGGGCGGCAGCAGGGTCATCCGCTTTCGGCTGTCGGGCTCGTAGATCGTCAACAGCCCGTGATAGGCGGGGTCTTTCTTGTCCCGGCTGAAGCGTTCGATCACCAGGCGTTTGCCCTTGGGCGACCAGCCGCGGATGATGTCCATGTCCGAGGCGTCGCCGAAGCGTGACAGGCTGGCCTTGTCGGCGAGGTCCACCAGGACGATCTCGTGCCGCGTGTCGCTGCCGCTCTTGTACTCGCGCATCACGGCCAGCCGGCGGGGGTTCTCGGCGCGGTCGGGATAGACCCTGGCGGAGTACTCGCCCTTTCCGAAGAGGTCCCAGAACTGGCGGTCGCGGGTGAGAATCAGCCGACCTTGGTTGGTGCGGGTGATCTTGCCCATTCTGCCGATCAGGTCGAACTCGTTTCGCTGTCTGGCGCGGTTGGGCCGTCGGGGCGACGTCCAGGTGTTGGGGACTTCGCTTTCGGGGACCTCCTTGCCGGCGGTCTTCAGTGAGGCCACGTTCACGGTCCATTGTGTGCAGGCGGTCGGGGCCTGGGTGCTGTCGGACTCTTCTTCGGCCGGCGTGGACTTGGTCCACACATCGAGCGTCTTGCCATCTTCGGACAGCTTCCAGGCGTCGAAATACTGGCCTTTCACCAGGTCGGCGCTGCGGGTCTTGTGCGTTTTCGGGTCGATCTTCATGACGCTCACGGAGTACGCGTCGCCGTTGCGTGCTGTCAGCATGAGAGCGGGGGCATTGGCATCGGGTGCGGGGATCAGCACGTACAGGCCGTTGGCGTCGGCGATGGCGGTCTTCCTGCCGGTGGGCACGTCGTAGAGCAGGACGCCTTCGGCCGCCGTACGGCTGGACATGCCATAGCCCCGTATGGGCTTGCCCAGCAAGCAGGCGATGGTGCGCGGCGAGATCTGGCGCACGCTGCGGACGGGGGTGTCTGCGTCGGTGACGGGTTGGAGCTTGCTGTCGCCGGGGCGATAGATCGCCAGCCCGCCGTCGTCGCGGATGCAGACGACCGATCCGCCTTCGGGGACGAACCAATCCTCGGCGTCGCGTGCAAGAAGGGTGACGGCGACCTTGTCCTCCTCGCAGGGCGCCATGGATGGCAGACCGGTGAGAATCAGACTGGCCAGGACGAGGGCGAGTTCGGTTCGTCGGGTGGCGGTTGGCGGGTTCATGGTTGTCTTCCTCAGGTGACCGGGTCGGGGGTTGCGGTGCCCGCTACGATGTTATCCGCTTGACAGACGCTTCGCCACAGGCCATTCTGCCCGCCTGCCACAAGCACTCAGCAAGGAGTAAGACGCATGCCAGGACGAAAGTTTCCGGTCGATTTTCTCTGGGGCACGGCGACGGCGAGCTACCAGGTGGAAGGTGCTGCCTGGGAGGACGGCCGCGGTCCCTGCATCTGGGACACCTTCGCGCGGACGCCGGGCAAGGTGTTTCACGGGCACAACGGCGACATCGCCTGTGACCAGTACCACCGCTACGCCGAGGACGTCGGGCTGATGAAGAAGCTGGGCGTGCAGATGTACCGGTTTTCGATCGCCTGGCCTCGTGTGTTCCCGGAAGGCTGCGGGTCGCAGAACCCCAAGGGCTTCGACTATTACCACAAGCTCACCGACGCGTTGCTGGAGGCGGGCATTCAGCCGGCGGTGACGCTGTATCACTGGGATCTGCCCCAGAAGCTCGAGGATGAGGGCGGCTGGCCGGTGCGCGACATGGCGTATCGGTATGCAGACTACGCCAAGGTGGTCTTCGACGAGCTGGGCGACAAGGTCAAGTTCTGGATCACGCTCAACGAGCCGCACTGTTCGGCGATGGGAGGCTACGGACAGGGGTGGCATGCGCCGGGGCGTTGCAACATGCAGGACGGCTACAGCGCGATCCATCACCTGAACCTCGGCCACGGGCTGGCGGTGCAGGCCTACCGGCAGGGCGGTGGGGATGGACGGATCGGCACGACGATCGACCTGGCGACCTGGCGGCCTGCGACCAACACGCCCGAAGACATCGAGGCCGCCGATCGCGCCAAGGACCTCAAGACGCGCATGTTCCTGAATCCGATCTACGGCCGGGATTATCCGCAGCGGCACCTCGATGCTCGCGAGGTGACCATGCCCGTGAAGGACGGCGACGCGGAGATCATGGCCCAGCCGATCGATTTCATCGGCGTGAACATGTATCACGAGTACCCGGTCGCCTGGGACGACAGCGAGCCCCAGAAGTGGCGGATCGAGCCCTGTTACCAGCAGGAAACGGTGATGGGCTGGCCGATCTGCCCGGACGGGCTGTACCGGCTGCTGACGGAGATCACCGAAGAGTACGACAAGCCCCCGTTGTACATCACCGAGAACGGCTGCGCGTGGGATGACATGCTCAATGACGAGGGCGACCGCTGCCACGACCCCCAGCGGATCGATTACATTCGCCGGCACATGTCAGCCTGCCTCGATGCCATCGAGAGCGGCGTGGACCTGCGCGGCTACTTCGTCTGGAGTTTCATCGACAACTTCGAATGGGCCTACGGGTACAGCAAGCGGTTCGGCATTGTGTACTGCGATTACGTCGACCAGCGGCGCGTGCCGAAGGACAGCTACTACTGGTATCGCGACGTGATCGCCGGGGCGGAGAGCTTCTGACCGGACGGGGCCGTTCCGGTGACCGGCGTACTCCTGCGTGCTTCAGGGCTGTTCGATGCGAAAGCTCTGCGCGCAGGCCTCGAATCTCTCCTTGTACCTGGGATACGAGTCTACTTCGGCGCCGCACATGATCGTGTACTCCCAGCCATCGTGGTAGACGTAGTATGCACGCGTGATCAGCCCATCCGTCTTGTCGCCCGTTCGGAAAACCAGAAGCTGGGCAACGTGGCCGTTGAGTTCGCGCTCATCGCGCCGGATCAGGTGGAAATCCTTGGCGGTGTTCTCGAGATCGTGGGCGTACCCGTCCACCATCTCCGCCGGGTTCTGCACGGGCCCCACGTGCCGGGTCAGCAGGCTCACGAACTCCCGGAGACCGTCCTCCTGCCCCTCGAACGGCGCGAAGTAGGCCAGGTCCGCACCCCGGGGAGGGGGTTTCTCTTCCCATCCTGCAGGGCAGGTGAGCGAGGCTGTTTTTGGGGGCACCCTGCGGCAGGCCAGGGGCGCGACCATCGCGGAGATGAGCAAAATGCAAATGGCCGGACGGTTCATGAGGCCTTTCCTGTTCGTGACTCAACGTATACCGGCGATTCCAGAACTCGACCGATCCTGCCTGTGCGGGGAACGGCAGCAGTGCGAGGCGGTTTTTGCCGAACGCGTCTTGCATCGGCCCGGCCGCTGACGATGATACCCATTCTGCACAGATCATCCGGAGGATTCCATGACCGACAAAGACCGCAGGTACGGCGCCGGCCCCGAGCACAGCTACGAATTCCGTGACGACGGGACATTCGTGATCGCCAACTACCACCACGCCAAGCCGTTCTCCAGCTTTCTGCCCGGGCTGGCTGGGCTTTGGGGGATTCCGATCTGGGCGTATACCGTCAACCGCGGGCAGGGCGTCGCGTGCTTCGGCACCGAGGACAAGAGCCACGCGATCATGCCGTTCGCTTCGGCCAATCTCCACCACCGCCGCGTCGCGGACGAAGGCTTCCGCACCTTTATTCGCCTGCTGGGCGATACCGGCGGGTTGGGGGTGTACGAACCCTTCCGGGCAACCCAGGCGGAGTTCGACGTCCGCAACGAGATGCGCATCACCTTTGACGGCCTGGAGGTCGTGGAGACCAACCACACGCTGGGGCTGGAGGTCCACGTCCGCTACGTTCCGCTGCCGGGCGAGCGGTCGGCGGCCCTGGTTCGCACGGTGACGATCCGCAACACAGGCCCCAGGGCGCGCGAGCTGGAGGTCATCGACGGTGCTCCGCGCGTGCTGCCGTACTACATCGAGCTCGACCAGCAGAAGATCCTGCCCTACATCACCGAGGCGTATCTCAAGGTCGAGGGGCTCGACGAACGCCGGCCGTTTCTGCAGCAGAAGGCGCTTCCGTCCGATACGCCCGAGACGCAGTTCGTCGACGGCGGGCACTTCTTCTTCGGGGTGGAGGAAGGTCGCCATGGCCTGCTGCCGGCGATCGTGGACCCGGAAGTCGTCTTCGGCGACCTGGTCGACCTGCACCGCCCGTATGCCCTGGAGCAGTTGCCCCACGGGCAGCGGATGGATGCGGGCCAGTTCCAGGCCACCCACTGCACTACCCCTTCGGCGATGGTTGCCTGGCCGTTGTCGCTCGAGGCAGGGGACGCCCGCACGCTGCACCTGCCGATCGGCTGGGCGAGAAGACGCAAGGACGTAGCCGACCTTGCGGCGAGGTTCGGCGATCGGCAGTTCGTCGCGCGGAAGGCGAGCGATTCGCGCAGCGAGGTCCAGAAGGTCCGGCATCGGTTCTTCCTGCACTGCAGCCACCGCGAACTCAGTGAGTACGCCCCTCAGACGTACCTGGACAACTCCCTCCGCGGCGGCTGGCCGATCTCTCTGAAGGCGGGGGGCAGGGCGGTGGTGTACCACGTTTACTCGCGGCGGCACGGCGACCTGGAGCGGGACTACAATTTCTTCCGCATCGAGCCGACGTTCTTCTCGCAGGGCAACGGGGCGTTCCGCGACGTCAACCAGAACCGCCGTTGCGACGTGTGGTTCAACCCCGACGTCGGCGGCGAGAACGTGCGGTTCTTCTTCAACCTGATCCAGCCCGACGGGTTCAACCCGATGCTCGTGAAGGGCGCGAGTTTCCGTATCGATCAGCCCGAGGAGCTCGCAGTCGTGATCGGCCGGGCCTTCCACGAAAAGCACGTCCCCGCCGTCCTCGACCGTCTCGGCCGCCCGTACACGCCGGGCGACCTGTTCGCCTTCCTCGACGAGCGCAACATCCCCCTGCCTCAAGAGCCCATGGGGCTGCTTACCGACCTGCTGGCCATCAGCGAGAAGGTCGCCGAGGCGGAGTTCGAAGCCGGCTACTGGTGCGACCACTGGTATTACAACTTCGACCAGTTGGAGACCTTCCTGGCGATCTATCCCGACCGCCTGCGGGAGCTGCTGATCGACGACCGCAGCCTGACGTACTGGGACCCGGACGTACGCGTCAGGCCGCGCAGCGAGAAGCACGTGCTCTACGACGAGGGCAAGGTACGCCAGATCGACTCGCTGACCCTTGACGAAGACAAATCCGCCCTGATCGCCAGCCGCGACGAACTTCCCCGATGCGTCCGCGACGCGCACGGTCGGGGCGAGGTGTACCGGACCAACCTGCTGGAGAAGATCACCTGCCTGCTGCTCAACAAGCTCGCGAGCCTGTCTGCCTCGGGCATGGGCGTGGAGATGGACGGAGGCCGGCCGGGCTGGCACGATTCCATCAACGGCCTGCCCGGACTGTTCGGGGCGAGCACGTCGGAGTGCTATCACCTGCTGCGTGCGATCCGCCTGCTGCGAAGCTGCGCCAAACGCATCGACCTGTCCGACGAGTACGCCCAGCCCATGCCGCTGGAAATCACCAGCCTGGCGCGGGCGGTGGATGCGGCGCTGAGTGATTATCTGTCGGCCGGCGAGGACAAGACCGACCGCGACATGGGCTACTGGCGGGCGACCAACGACGCCAAGGAGCACTATCGCATGCAGGTGCGCCTGGGCTTCTCGGGGGACAGGGAGAACCTCAGCTGGGGGGAGATCCGCAAGTTGCTCGCGCGGGGCGAGGAGCGCATCGAAGTCTCGCTGGCCGGCGCGGTCGACGACCGGACCGGCCTGCCCGTGACCTATCTCAGCCACGAGGCGAAGCGCTGGGAACAACTCGCCGATGAGCAGGGCGAGCCGCGCCGGACGCCGCGCGGGCTTCCCCTCGTGCGCGTCGAGGAATTCCAGCCGCACAAGTATCCGCTGTTCCTGGAAGCGCCTACCCACAGCATGCGCATCCGTCGCGATCCGGCCGAGGGCAGGAAGATCTGGCAGGCGATGCGTGAAGGCCCGCTCTACGATCGCAAGCTGGGCATGTACATCGTGGGCGACAGCGTGCAGGAAGAGTCCACCGAGACCGGACGCATCTGGGCCTGGCCCCCGGGGTGGTTCGAGAACGAGAACGTCTTCACGCACATGGCCCATAAGTACATGCTCGCAACTCTTCAGGCCGGGCTGGTCGAGGAGTTCTACGAGGACTTCCGCGCCGCGTTCGTTCCGTTCCAGCCGGTCGAGCGGTTCGCCCGAAGCCCCATCGAGAACATCTCGTTCATGGTCTCCAGCCGGCATCCCAGGCCGGCATATCACGGCAGGGGATTCCTGCCGCGTTCGTCGGGCACCACCGCCGAGGTGCTCCAGACGCTGCTGATCGCGAGCTTCGGCGAGACGCCTTACCGGGTCGAAGACGGAGAGTTGGTGTTGAGGTTCCAGCCCGCCCTGGCAGGCTGGCTGTTCACGGAGCAGGCGGAAACGCGCGAGATCGTCGGCATCGACGGATCGGTCCAGCGGGTCGACCTGCCCCCGGATTCCTTCTCGGCGATGCTGCACGGCGAGGTGCTGGTGACGTATGTCAACCCGTCCCGCAAGGACACCTTCGGGCCCGACGCCGCGAGGGTATCGGAGATCGAGCGGGTCGATTCAGATGGCGGCAGCAAGACCATCCGCGGCGACGCGCTGCGCGGTGAGGACGCCTGCGCGGTCCGCCAGCGCAGGGTCAAGCGGCTGGTCGTGACCCTCACGTAGGATTCGGCGCGGATTCCCGACGAAGGTTCGTTCTTCGCGAACGTCTTCAACAGAGAAAGGCCCCGAGGCTTCGCTTGCCGGGGCCCGCACTCAAGGCTGGACAAACTGCGGCAGGTGGTCGAGGAGGAATCGCGGTTCGGGTGGGAGCTGCTCGAGAAGCTCAACGACGCCTGCCTGCGCTTCAAACGCCCTGTTGCTGAACGGGGCGTGGACAGCAGCGCTCCCGAGGGCGTGGATCCGTATCGGACTCGCGTCGGCCCGGGTCCGATCCGCCACTGCCTGAAGTGGTCCGGGGTGTGGGCGGTCCTCACGGCGGCAGGCGCTGCTGTCTTCACGGTGATCTACGAGTGCTGGCTGGCGTGAGTGTCCGGATCCATCAGCCGACGATCCCGTAGGCCAGGAAGCCGATCGGTGCGGCCAGCAGGGGAGAATCCACCAGGTCCAGCACGCCCCCGAAGTTGGGGATCAGGGCGCCGGAATCCTTGACCCCCGCAGACCGTTTGAGGAGGCTTTCGCAGAGATCGGCGAACTGTCCCGCCACCCCGACGACCGCGCCGAACACGATCGCCTCGACGACGGTGATCTGCTCGACGCCCAGGGCGAAGACCAGCAGAACGGTGATCCCCGCCCCCGCAGCCAGGCCGCCTGCGAGGCCTTCCCAGCTCTTGCCCGGCGACAGCCAGGGGATCATCTTGTGTCTGCCGATTGCGGTGCCCGTGAAGAACGCGCCGATGTCCGTGAATTTGCAGGCCGCCAGAAACAGGATCAGCGCTTCCATGGAGAAGCTGATTCGCATTGCGAGGATCATGCCCGTCCCGAGTCCGAGATAGGCGACGGCCAGGATGCTCACGGCGATCTGTCGCAGGGCATCGTGCGTGCGGTCGCGGATCATCTGCTCGGCGAAGATCGCCAGCGTGACCAGCGAGAGCATCAGCAGCAGATCATAGCCCCGCATGGCGACCGGCGAGACGAACTGCCACCACAGCGGGCTCGTGCCGATCAGGGCAGCCCCCACCAGCGCGCCGCGGCGGAGCATGTTCACCCCCGCCCGGTCGGCAAAGCGGGACAACTCGGCGATGCCGATGCTCAGCAGCCCCATTGCCAGGATCGCCAGAGGCAGGCCTACCAGCGGCGCGGCGGCGCGTCCGCTGATGGGCGTAACCATCGGCAGCCCGGCCGATTCCAGCCACCAGTCCAGGGCGAACAGACCGACCAACGCGGCGATCATCAACGAACCGAATACGATGCGATTTCTCATGGGGGCTATTACGCGCAGGACATCCGAGAAACGCCAGCAGGAAACAGTGACGCAGGTGAGCAATTGAGTGTTGCCTGCCCGCGCGGTATGATCCGGCCTCAATAAGGAGCCATCGATGCCCGGCAGTTCATTCGGACACCTGTTTCGCATCACAACATTCGGCGAATCGCACGGCGGAGCGGTTGGCGTGGTGGTCGACGGTGCCACGCCGGGGCTCGAGATCTCCGAAGCGGAGATCCAGCAGCAGCTCGACCGCCGCAAGCCCGGCCAGTCGGACGTCACCACGCCGCGATCGGAGCCCGATACGGTTCACATTCTCTCGGGCGTGTTCGAGGGCCAGACCACCGGCACGCCGATCCTGCTGATCCTCTACAACAAGGACGCCCGCCCCAGCGCCTACGACGACATCAAGCACCTGTTTCGCCCCGGGCACGCGGACTACACCTATCACCGCAAGTACGGCCTGCGTGACTACCGAGGCAGCGGCAGGGCGTCGGGACGCGAGACAGCCGGCCGGGTGGCAGCCGGTGCCATCGCACGCAAGCTGCTGGCCCGGCGGGGCGTGGAGGCCATCGCGTACACCAAACGCGCGGCGGGCGTTGCGTGCGAGACGATCGACGTGACACAGATCGAGCAGAACCTGATGCGCGCCTGCGACCCCGACGCAGCCAAGAGGATGATCGAGAAAGTCCGCCAGGCACGCGACGTCGGAGACAGTTTTGGCGGAATCGTCGAGTGTCGCGTCTCGGGAGTCGACGCCGGTCTCGGCGAGCCGGTCTTCGACAAGCTCGATGCCGAACTCGCCCGCGCCATGGTGTCCCTCGGCGCGGTCAAGGGCATCGAATTCGGCGAGGGATTTGCAGCGGCGGACATGTCAGGCAGCGAGCACAACGACGCCATGGGCCCCGACGGGTTCCTGACCAATCACGCAGGCGGTGTTCTCGGCGGGATTTCCACCGGCGAGGAGATCGTTTTCCGGGTTGCCGTCAAGCCGACCTCGTCGATCTCCCAGCCGCAGCAGACGGTCAGCATCGACGGGCAAACCGAGACGATCGAAACGCATGGCCGGCACGATCCGTGCATCTGTCCGCGGATTGTGCCTGTTGTCGAGGCGATGACGGCGATCGTGCTGGAAGACCACTACAAGCGCCAGGAGGCGTTGCACGCCTGAAATGTCCGGCCGGCTCGATATCCCGATCCACACCCCTTTCACGTGGGCATTGCAGTCGGGCAAGAGTCACGCCGACCCGCTGGGCGACGATGTCCGGTTCGTGTTTACGGGTCCGGAAGACCGCGAGCGGATCGTAGAAGCCTACTGGGACGGCGGCCAGACCTGGCGCGTGGCATTCAGCCCCGATTCCGTCGGCAGCTGGCGGTGGCGATGCGATTCGTCGGACACACTCGACCCCGGCCTGGCGGGGCAGTCGGGCGATTTCGAATGCATTCCTCACCAGCGGGAAGACGATCTGGCCGTCCACGGGCCGATCGTCGCCACGGGGGGGCTTCGCCACTTCACCCACGCCGATGGTACGCCCTGGCTGTACCTGGCCGACACGGCCTGGAATGGTGCGATGCGGTCGGAGTACGCCGAGTGGGACGCATACCTGCGGACCCGCGCAGACCAGGGATTCTCTGCCGTGCAGTTCGTGGTCACGCCCTGGCGGGGCTGTCAGCCGGAACACGCGGGCGGGCGATGGGCGTTCGACGTTCGCGAGGGAAAGCTGATCGTGAACCCTCCCTTCTTCCAGCGGCTGGACACGCGCATCGGGCAGACCGTACAGGCGGGGCTTGTTCCGGTTCCCGTGATGCTTTGGGCCCATACCGACAGCGACCCGGGCCTGGCGCTTGGCGAACAGGAGTGCATTCGTCTCGGGCGTTGGTTGGTCGCTCGCTGGAGCGCCTGGCCGGTGATCTGGCTGCTGCTGGGCGATGCGCAACTGGACTCTCCCGAGCGCATCGAGCGGTACCGCCGGATCGGGCGTGGCGTGTTCGATCAGGGCGGCGACCGCCCGGTGGGGATTCATCCGGTCGGTCTGGCGAGCTATGCACAAGAGCTTGGCGACGAGCCCTGGCTGGACTTCATCGGCTATCAGAGCGGGCATGGCGCGGGCGAAGACGATCTGCGATTCCAACTGACCGGTCCGATGGCCGGCGAATGGCAAAGCGGCCGGGCAATGCCCCATCTGGACCTCGAGCCGAACTACGAGGGACATCCGATCTACGGCACCGAGACGGTGCACGATGCGTTCGCGGTTCGTCGGGCGACGTGGTGGTCGCTGCTGCGGATTCCCACGGCCGGCGTAACCTACGGCTGCAATCCGGTGTGGATCTGGCCGGAGGGCGGCAAGCCGGGCCCGGCGATCGGGCATGAATATCTGGACGCTTTCGGGCCGGTCCCGCCCTGGTCGCAGGGCGCAGAGCTCCCTGGTGGCGAACAGTTCGGCCGGGTGGGATCGATCCTGCAGCGCATCGACTGGTGGACGCTCACGCCGGCGGACGACTGGCTGGCCCATCAGCCGGGCGAAAGCGACCTGCAGGCCTTTATCGCCGTCGCAGCCAATCGCGCCGGCGACGGCGGGATCGCCTACCTTCCCTGTGGCGGGGAGATTGTCCTTTCCGACCACGCCGGCGGGGCGATGCAACTTGCCTGTTGGGCCGATCCGCGAACGGGCGAGATCCAGCGTGCCGAGGTAGCTGGGGGCTGTCGTCTCCACGCACCGGACGATCGCGACTGGGTCCTGCTTCTGGGGGTCGCTGCCCGGTAGCCGGGGCCGCACAGGATTTGACACCCTACCTCCGCTTCGTATACTGGCCCTCGGCAGCCAGCGACGGCTGCTGGACCCAACGAAGAGAAAGGCCATCCATGCATCGCACGATCCATACGAGGCTGATTACCGGTCTGATGATTGCAGTTCTGGCAGCAGGGCTCGCGACGGCCGGCGGTTGCAGGAAGTCACGGCAGGCCAAGATCGGCACGGGCGGGACAAGCGGGGTGTACTACCCGGTCGGCGGGAAGATCGCCGAGATCCTCAACGATCGCAAGGACCAGACGGGCATCAGTTTCACTGCCGAGGTGACCAAGGGCTCCGTATTCAACATCAACGCGGTTTTCATCGGCGACAACGAGTTCGGCATTGCCCAGTCCGACAAGCAGTACCAGGCGGTCAACGGCCTGGCCGAGTGGAAAGATCGCGGGCCGCAGGAGAACCTGCGATCGGTGTGCAGCCTGTATATCGAGGCGGTCACGCTGGTGGCTGCGGCGGATAAGAATGTCTCCACCGTCCAGGATCTCAAAGGCCTGACGGTGAACATTGGCAACCCGGGGTCGGGTCAGAGAGGCAATGCGCTGGACATCCTTGCCGCGGCGGGCATCGACGTGGAGAACGACATCCAGGCCGAGGGCGTCAAGCCTTCCGAGGCGGCGGCTTTGTTGCAGGACGGCAGGATCGACGCGTTTTTCTACACGGTGGGGCATCCGAATGCAGCCATCAAGGAAGCCACCGCGGGAACTCGACGGAAGGTTCGCCTGGTTCCGATTCGCCTGACCGACGAGATGCGCGAGAAAACGCCGTATTACGTGGAGACGACGATTCCCATCGCCATGTATCCCTCGGCCGTGAACGACCAGGACGTGCCCACTATCGGCATGAAGACCACGATCGTAACCGCTGCCAGTGTGCCGGAGGATATGGTCTACGCGCTGACCAAGGCCGTGTTCGAGAATGTCGATTACCTTCGCCAGCAGCACCAGGCTCTCGCGAACCTCCGCAAGGAGGAGATGCTCGACGGGCTCTCGGCTGAACTGCACCCCGGAGCAAAGCGCTATCTCAAGGAAGCGGGACTGCTGAAGGAGTAGCCCCCGACCGGCCGCCATGTCGCCCGACGACGAATCACCGCACACCGAAGACGATCCGCGGGAGGACATCCCCGCCCCGCACACCACGGACCTCCGCCATGCTCCCTCGGCCGACGAGGACGAAGATGGCGGAGCATCCCGTGCGCTGGAGATGGCCGAGGAGGCGGAGCTTGGCGCGCGACATCTGACGGGGGCGGCCAGGAAGGTGGTCATGGCGATCGCGGCCGGGTGGTCGTTGTTCCAGCTTACGCTGCCGAGTTTCCTGACGATCAGCAGCGACTACGTTCGGGCCATTCACCTGTGCTTCGCGATCTCGCTGGTGTATCTCAGCTTCCCCGCGCTGCGGAAGCTCAAGACGCGTGGCCGGCTTGGGTTCCTTTCCGCCCGTCACCGTCTGCCGTGGATCGACGTACTGCTTGCGGTTCTGGCTGCCGGGGCGGCGAGCTACTACGCGCTGGACTACGTGGGCATGGCAGCCAGGCAGGGGCTTCCGATTCCGCGGGACCTGGTGGTGGGGATCGTGCTGATCGTGCTTCTCCTGGAGGCGGCGCGTCGGGCGTTTGGCCCGGCGCTGTCGTGCGTGGCGCTGGCGTTCATTCTGTACGGTTTCTTCGCCCCATACATGCCGGAGATGTTCGCGTTCAAGGCAGTCTCGCTGCGGCGGATGCTCAACCAGTTGACGATGTCCCAGGCGGGTATCTACGGCATTCCGCTGCGGGTCTCGGCGAGCACGGTCTTCCTGTTCGTACTGTTCGGCTCGATGCTGGAAAAGACCGGGGGCGGGCGGTACTTCGTTCAACTCGCCTTCAGCCTCCTGGGCCGCTACAAGGGTGGGCCCGCGAAGGCAGCCGTCTGCGCGTCAGGTCTGACGGGCATGGTCTCGGGGTCAAGCATCGCCAACACCGTGACCACGGGCACGTTCACCATTCCGCTGATGAAGCGATGCGGGTACCCGGGCGAAAAGGCAGCGGCCGTCGAGGTGGCGGCCAGCACGAACGGCCAGCTCATGCCCCCCATCATGGGAGCCGCTGCGTTTATCATTGCTGAGTACTGCAACCTGCCCTACCTGGACGTGGTGCGGGCTGCTTTTGTCCCGGCCGTGGTTTCGTACCTGGGGCTGATCTACATCACCCATCTGGAGGCATCGAAGCTTGGCCTGCGGGGCCTGCCGAAGGAGGAACTGCCGAAGTTCTGGCAGACCTTTCTGGGCGGGATCCACTTCCTGATTCCGCTTGCTGCGCTGCTGTACATGTTGCTCTCGGGGTTCACGCCACCCCTGGCTGCGTTCTGGGCGATCGTCACGCTGGCGGGGTTGGTGATCGTGCGGGACGTGATTCAGGGCGTGCGGTCCAGTCGGGGGGCGTGGTGGGGTCTCCGTCGGGCCGTCCGGACCATCTACGAGAGCCTCGCATCCGGCGGTCACAGTATGATGAGCGTGGGGGTTGCATGTGCAGCGGCGGGGATCATCGTCGGCATGGTTACGCTCGGGTTGGGGCAGAAGCTCACGGAAATCGTCGCGACGCTTTCGGGGGGCAGCATCGTTCTGATCCTGCTTCTCACGGCGCTGGCGTCGCTGATTATCGGCATGGGCCTGCCGACCACGGCGACGTACATCGTGATGGCTTCGCTGACAGCGAGGATCATCGTTGAGCTCGGCAGAGACGCCGGCCTGGCGGGCCTGCCGACCGATCCCGATTACGAGAGCAACCTGGCGGGCATGGTTATCGGGGCGCACCTGTTCTGCTTCTTCTTCGGCATCCTCGCAGATGACACGCCCCCGGTGGGCCTGGCTGCCTACGCCGGGGCTGCGATTGCGAAATCCAATCCGATCAAGACCGGCGTGCAGGGATTCGTCTACGACCTGCGAACCGCGATCCTGCCGTTTATGTTCATATTCAACACCGACCTGCTGCTGTGGGGCATCGACAGCTGGCTGACCATGGCCGTGATCTTCGCGTGCTCGACGGTCGCGATCTGCGCCTTCGCCGCACTGACGCAGCACTACATGATCCGCCGGAACCGCTTCTACGAGGTCCCGCTGCTTGCGCTGTCCTGCGGGCTGATACTCCGGCCTCGGATGGTCGGAGAGTTGCTCCGTAGCGAGTGGGGCAGGGGCGTCTGGCCGGGCGGGTTCGAGGTCGCAGGCAACCGGTTCATCTGGTACGCGGCTGGGGTGGCGGTCTTCGCGGCAGTGGCGGGATGGCAGTGGCTGACGCGCGAGCAACCCAGGCCGGTAACCCGGGCGGCGTGAACCGTCTTCGGGCGGCTATCGGCCGCGGAGGAAGGCGTCGTCTTCCGCAGTGAAGACCACGGGCTCTCGGGGCAGACGGTCGAGGTCGAACCGTTCCAGCAGTTCGTCGAAGGTCACTTCCCGGCGGGAATCCAGCAGGTTGCACCACATGCCCAGCAGGCCCAGCACGCGCTCGGGGGGTGTGCCCTGGCTTCGATAGGTGATCAGTCGAGTGTCGCCATGGCGCTTCGCGAGCCGTCGGCCGTCCTCGCCGATCACCAGCGGCAGGTGCCAGTAGGTCGGCTCGGGGGCCAGGTCGAGCAGCCGGCGGAGATAGATCTGCCGGGCGGCTGAGTCCAGCAGATCGTCGCCGCGGACAATGGCGTCGACGCCGGCGTGGGCGTCGTCGACGACCACGGCCAGTTGATAGGCAGCCAGTCCCTGTTTGCGGAAGATCACAAAATCCCCGCCTTCCCGGGCGAGGTTGAACTGCTGACTGCCCGCGCAGGCGTCGTCGAACGCGATCGGCTCGTCGGGGACGACCACCCGCCATGCCGGAGGGCGACCGGATGACTCCTCTGCCTCGCCGCTGGTCGCGAACCGCTTGCGACAGGTGCCCGGGTATACCGTCAAGCCGTCTTCGCGGTGCGGGGCGCTGGCGGCGAGTTCGATATCCTTCCGGCTGCAGATGCACGGATAGGCCATCCCTGCCCGCACGAGTTGCTGGAGAACCTGTTCGTAGACGTCGTGGCGGTCGGACTGGTAGACGATGTCGCCATCCCACGAGAGCCCCAGCCAGTGCATCAGGTCGATGGTCTGCCTGCAGGACCCGGGCTTGACGCGTGGCCCGTCGAGATCCTCGATGCGCATAATGATCCGCCACCCGCGCTGCCGGGCGAGCAGGGCGTTGACCAGGAACGTGCGGAAGTTGCCCAGGTGCAGTGCGCCGGTGGGTGAGGGGGCCAATCGCGTTAGGTGAGGGACGGCAGCCATGCGTTGTGACTCAATATATCGCGCCGGCATGGTCGATACCACCATAGGCCCGGGTCCGCGACGACGGGCGGAAAGGACAGGACGGATGCGAAGCAATGGAGTAGCGGCAGCGAGCCGGCTGCTGTTTTTGGCAGGACTGATCGCCACGGCTGTGTGCGCCGGCGGCTGCGGCCAGGGATTCGGGCGCGGGCTGCCCGAAGGATACGTCAAGCCTACCATCGCCGTGATGAAATTCGAGAACAACGCCCCGTTCCCGCTGAAATGGAACCTGGGCGACGGCATGCGCGACATCCTGGTCGACCGCTTGGTGGACACCGGCTGCTATCACGTGCTCGAACGCGGAGAACTGCAGGCCGTTCTCGCCGAACTCAAGCTCCAGTCTTCCGGGCTGACGAGAGACCATGGCAAGGCCACGCCCGGCCGGTGGAAAAATGTGCAGTATCTCATCAAGGGCACGATCACTGATTTCGGGCACGTGTCCAGCGATTCCCGCGAGTTGGGGATTGGCGGGTTGGGCGTGTTCGGGGGCGGCTCGCGGGCGGTAATGGGCATGACGCTTTACGTCGTGGACGTCGAGAGCGGCGAGATCATCTGCTCGGAGCGGATCGAGGAATCGGTGCGATCCAAGGACGTTTCGGTCCAGGCGCTGTACAAAGACGTCGCCTTCCGCGGCCAGGTGTTCCACCAGACGCCCCTCGGTCGGGCCACCGCCCGGGTCATCGAGAAGGCGGTCGGTCGGATCACCCGGCGGGTTGTCGCCCAACCCTGGGTGCCGAAGGTCGCGAAAGTGCTTCCAGACGGACGGGTGTTGCTCACCGGCGGGTCCCAGCGAAAGATGCGGGTCGGAGCCGAGCTGGAAATCATCCAGCGGGGCGAGGCGATCATCGACCCCGACAGCGGGGACGTGCTCGGCCGGACCGAGGGCAGAACCATCGCTCGCGTACGGATCGTGGACGTCCAGCCGAAATACGCAGCGGCGGAGATTCTCCGAGGCCAGGCGGATGACATCGCGATCGGCATGCGCTGTCAGCCGCCGGCAGAAGTCACCGCGTCGACTCCCTGAACAGTTACCCCGGCCGGGCTGGGGCTACTCCACTTCGACGATCATGTCGAGCTCAACGGGGGCGTTGAGGGGCAGTTCGCTGACGCCCACGGCGCAGCGGGTGTGCTTGCCCTTGTCCCCAAAGGCTTCGGCCAGCAGCATGCTCGCACCGTTGGCGACGTTGGCCTGCTCGGTAAAGCCCGGCGAGGAGTTGACGTACACCGTAACCCGTACGATGCGGACGATCTGCTCCAGCGATTCGACTTCGCTCTTGATCGCCGCGAGGGCGTTGACCGTCGCCTGCAGCGCACACGCCTGGGCCTGCTTGACCGTCAGGTCCCCGGAAACCTTGCCCGTCACCAGCAGGTTGCCGTCCTTGATGGGCAACTGACCGGCCGTGAAAACAAGATTGCCCGCTCGAACGGCGGGCATGTAGATTCCGACGGGCTCCGGCGGGGGTGGTACCTCAGTCCCCAGTGCCTGGAGTCTCTCTTCGATGTTCATCCACGAACTCCCTTCCGTCTAGATCGCCGGCCGGATCGATGACATATTCCCCGGCAGGCTGGTCGCGGTCCGTTGATTCGTCCCGCGTGTTCTGCACATCGGATTCCCGTTGCTCGGGATCCAGTTCTGCATCGGGTTCCTCGCCCGGGCGGAGTTGGAGAAGGATATCGCCAAAGACGCGTCCCTGCCTGGCGACAACGAATCGTTGCCTCATCAACTCGAGTACCGCGATGAACAGCCCGACCAGTTCGCCGCGCGTGGTTCTGCCCTCGAAGACCTTCGAGAGCGTCAGCGGACCTTCGCGGACGAGGCGGTCGCGGATATCCTCGGCATGAAGCTCGATGGGCGTGTCGTCGTAGATCACCTCGTGACGGCCCGGCTCGTGGCCGATCTGCTCCAGGAGCCCGCCGAACGCCTCCACCAGGTCCCAGATGCCCACGTCTTCGAGTTCGAGCTGATCTTCGTCGTCGGTTTCGGGCAGCACGGGGTGGCGGGCGAAGCGCAGCTGCCTACGCTCGGCAGCCTCGCCAAGATCGTCCGCTGCGTCCTTGAACGCCTTGTACTCCAGCAGTTGGCGAACGAGGTCGGCGCGGGGGTCGAAGCTCTCGTCGGCTTCCGTCTGCTCGTCGACCTCCGGAGCCGGCAGGAGCATCCGCGTCTTGATCTCCATCAGCGTAGCAGCCATCACCAGGAAATCGCCCGCAAGGTTCGGATCCACCTGCTGGAGGATCTCCACGTGCCGGCAGTACTGCTCGGTGATGTGCGCAATGGGGATATCGCAGATATCCACCTCATCGCGACGGATGAGATAGAGCAACAGGTCCAGCGGCCCGTTGTAGATGTCGATATTGACGCGGTACTCTTCCGACATGGCAGGCGATTTTAGCAGGAGATCACCCGGATGAACACCCGCCACTGAGGGGATTCTCGATTCAGAGGCCTAGTTGGTGCAGTCTGGCAGGCGGATGGTGAACCGCGTGCCCCGGCCGGGCTCGGAGTCTACCTGGATGCTGCCGTGGTGCTCCTGGATGATCCGCCGCGTCGTAGGCAGGCCAAGACCGCTCCCACCGGACTTCGTGGAGTAGTAAATGTCGAACATCCTCTCGCGGGTCTGCTCGTCCATGCCCTTGCCCGTGTCGGTCACCTCGATCACGCCACGGGACCGCTCGCTCCGCACGGACAGCAGCAATTCGCCACCCTCGGTCATGGCTTGGACCGCATTGATCAGCAGGTTCAGAACCGCCTGCTTGATGAGCTTGGGGTCCAGTTCGCAGCGGACCGGCTCGGGTGACAAGCTTGTCCGCATGACCACTCCGGCGGCATCGGCCTGGGGGGAGAAGAAATCCGCAAGCTCCCCGACGAGGGTGTTCAGATCGGTCGCCGTCGGTTGGAGTTCGTACTTGCCTGCGAACCGGAGGAAATCATCGAGCGTCTCGCGGACGCGGTCGGCCTCCTGGCGGACATGCGTCAGCCTTCGAAGCAATCGCTGGTGCTGCTCGTCGTGGTACCGTTCGAGGTCCTCAGCCAGCAGGCGAAGGTTGAGATTGATCGTCGAGAGGGGGTTCTTCATCTCGTGGGCCAGGCCGCCGACCAGTTCGCCGATCTGTGCGTAATGCTCCCGGCCTCGTGCACGGCGGGCGATCCGTTTGGCGCCGCGCAGGATCCGGCGGGCAATCAGCCACGTGCCGGCGATCCAGAACGGCCCGGAGAGCCCGACACCAAGTAGGAAGTAAGTCATCTCCATGTCCGGAGTGTGTACCACATCGCCCCGTGTCGGGCAACGATGCAACGAAGTGGGCAGCTGGCAGGAGGGCAGACGTCGCGGTGCGGGCGGGCATGACTACTGACTGACAAACACCCGGCGAGGGTGCAGCTTGCCCGCCCGGGCATCGGCCAGGGCGAGCAGATCTCCCGAGGGGGACACAAGCACCACGTCGCCGGACAGGCAAGCTGCGTCGGCAGATGTGACGGCCAGCCCGTGGACCACGCGATCGCGCTGTTGGTCGTCGACTGAAATCTCCGGCAGGTGACCGACGGCGACGCGTGGCGGGAGAAGGCTTCCCTCGGCGTCCAGGTCCGGCAGATTGATGGCGTCTTCGAGCGTGAATTCGCCGACGGCGGTCCGGACGAGAGCCTTGCAGTAGGCCCCCACACCCAGGGCATCGCCCAGATCCCGGGCGATCGAGCGGATATACGTGCCGCTGGAGCAGCGAATGTCGAGCGTCAGGGCAGGCCAGTCGTACCGGACGACGTCCATCGCGTGGATGGTTACCGGACGGGCCTCTAACTTGACAGCCCGGCCGCTGCGGGCGAACTCGTAGGCCCGTCGCCCGTCGACGTGGACGGCAGAATGCGAGGGCGGGACCTGTCGGATCTCCCCGACCATGGCACGGACTGCGCGATCCACGACCCCGGCGGAAACCGGCTTGGCGCCTTCGACCGGGGTGATTACTCCTTCGGGATCATGGGAATCGGATACTTCACCCAGCACCAGACCCGCGCGATACCGCTTGGGCGAGGCCTGGACGTACGTCGTCAGCCGGGTCGCCGGACCAACGCCGATCACCAGCACGCCGCCGGCGAACGGATCGAGCGTACCGGCGTGGCCTACCTTGGTCCGCCGGGGCAGCATGCGACGTATGCCCGCGACGATATCATGGCTCGTGGGCCCGGGGGGCTTGTTGACGTTGTAGAACCCGAACATGCCAAGAGCATATCGTCGGGCGCCGGGAAGGCAAGTCCCTGCGGCAGGGGGCCCCAGAGCGTTCGTTGCGACATGCCCTCCGCCGCAGGTGGTCACTGTTGTCCAGCGACAGGCGCTATTCCGGTTTGACTTCAATCTTCCTGGCCTTGGACTTCTCGGACTTCGGGCAGGTGATCGTCAGCACCCCGTCGCGGGCGCTCGCCTCGATCCGGTCGGGATCGATGTCCGAAGGCAGCGACACGCTCCGTTTGAACGACCCGCTACGGCGTTCGACGTGGTAGTAACCTTCCCCGCGGTCTTCTTTCTCTTCCGAGGTCTGGCCGCTGAGGGTCAGGGTGTTGCCCTGCACGGAGATGTCAATGTCTTCGCTCTTGACGCCGGGCACATCGGCCCGAACGACGATGGCGTCGTCCTTCTCGGCGATGTCCAATGCCGGGGCAAAGCCTTCGGTTGACATCGGCGCGCTGCCCAGGAAGCTCTCGAACATTTCGTCGAGGCTGTCATGAAGACGGCTGAGGCCCCGGCGGGATCTGCGTATCGGTGCAGGGAGCATGGGAAACTCCTTTCTGTGAAAGGTTTTCCGGGCGGAGACCGCCTCCGCCCCACGGACTCCACAGGTACGTTATGCAGCGCCCATGCCGATCCCCAGGCGAAACACGCAAGAGACCGTCATACGGAGGGTTGTGGCTACACGCTGCAATGTGTCACCGCCCGATAACTGCCACTGCAGCAGGCAGACCGGATGTGAGCTTGCCGTTCTGGCAGCCGGTTCGTGCGAAATGGGCGGGGGGGGAGGTTCATGTTTTCCGCCCCGATTGGCCGATACGGTGACAAGTCCCGTCGGGCACCGGGCCTGGACAGGCCCCGTGATCCGAAGCTCCACGAGTGCCAGACAGGAGATTTCAGGTGGGCAAGACGCACAGCAGATCGCACCGGGCAGCTGCACCGGTCGGTGCGGAACGACGGCTGTTCACGATCGAGAAGGCCAACGCTTCGCTCGTGCTGGTTCGGCGGGTGGTAGCCGAGATCGTCGTGGAGTTCCGCCGGCTTCTGGATCTGCAGGAGATGGTCGAAACAGCCGAGCAGTTGGGGAATCATCTGGGGGCATCGGAGGCACGCGATCAACTGCGGGATACGTTCGGAAGGCTGGAAGATTGTCGCGACGAACTCCGTGAGATCGGCGTCGAGCTCAAGGACTGGCTGCGCGGGATCGTACACTTCCCGTCCCTGGCAGACGGCAGGGAGGTGTACCTGTGCTGGCGTCACGGCGAGCAGCGGGTGGCGTTCTGGCACGAGAAAGGCTGCGGCCTGGCGCAGCGGGAGAGCGTCTCGCTGCTCCGGTCGGCGGGTCCGGAATCGGAGGGCATCTACTTCAGCGACAACGCGCCGATCCGCCGGCACGACCCTCCTGTGACCTGATCAAGCTACCTCGTCGCCTCGGCGGCGTTTCGTCCTTCGCCTCGACTTCTGCAGTACTCGCTCGGTTTACGGGCCTTTCATGCCCGGACGTTGGCGGTTGGAAGGTGAGCACCACGGGCCTGTGGTCGGAGTGAGCGCTCCACCTGCCCCGACACGATATCACGTTTATGCCTTGGCTGACCCAGAACTGGTCAAGGTCCAGGACAGGGACGACCGTCGGCCAGGTCGGACGCCATCCTTCACCAGCGACGTCGAACGCGTTGCGGTAGTGTTCTGCCAGCCCTTCCAGCCAGACCGAATC